>JBOFTS010000038.1:0-51968 GCA_051652185.1 Aeromonas sp. | reverse complement strand
AGGTGGGAGAAGTGATGGCGTATGTGAGCGCAATAAACAAACTGAACACCCTTGGTCTGCCTGTAAGAAAGCCCCGAGTGTAGCAGTCACTTGGGGCTGGGGGAGTCATGAATTGCTAGCTGATTTGGGAAACAACGCCCCATATTGGTATAAGTTGCGCTCTTATTAACATTGATAGGCGAGCCTTCATTGCGCTCAGGCAATGCCATATTGTTCATGGCATTATCAATTTTGATCAGAGTGCTGGATCATTTTGCTTATGTGGCCTCCGTTGCCTCATCATCCAAAAACCGCCGTCAATCGATTGCACTTATTATCTGAATTCACGCCGCGGTACGTGATCAGATGAATAAAAGGAAGGAAGGAGCGAGCAATGAAAAAAATTGAAGAACAAGCCAGACGGCTAGATCAAGAATATTTAGCCATCGAGCAGCTATTTGAGCAATTTTGCCAACAAGCAGGGGGACTGGCCGAGCAATATCACTTTTTCAACTGGCCCAATTACGAAGATTCGCCGCCGCTGAGCCGTGCCTTTATTTTGCTCGGGGAGCCGCACGAACTACGACTGCGTTGCGTGCCGGGTGAGCGTGGCGCGTTACATGGCTTGATCCAGGTGATCACGGAAGAGGAGATCATCAAAACGAGCCTTGGTTTTCGCGCCGATGGGCAGCTGCTACCAGACTCCGGGCAACTGCTGAACAATCCACCCGAGTTATTACTCAAACTACTACTCGAGACCATATGGTCGACCCCGTTTTCCTCGCCCATCACTTGGTAATGGGGAGTGGGTAATGGGTAATGGGTAATGGGTAATGGGTAATGGGGAGTGGGGAGTGGGGAGTGGGGAGTGGGGAGTGGGGAGTGGGGAGTGGGGAGTGGGGAGTGGATAGTCAGCATCAACCAAGGGGGCCAACGGCCTCCTTGGTTTGCACTATTTATTGGCGATCTCAATGGTGATGTGCACCAACTCTTCATGGATCGCCAGCCGCTCACGAATCGCGTTAGCGGTCATGGGCGCCCCCATCAACAGTGACAATACACAGGCATATTGTGCCTGCCCAACCCGCCAGACATGCAAATCGTGAATGTGGGTATCTGGCAACTCGGCGATCACTTCACGGATTTCTGCCACCACAGGATCATCCATTTGTGCATCCAGCAACACTCGGCTGGTATCCCGCAGCAAACCCCACGCCCATACTGCCACCAACCCGGCTCCCACTATGCCCATCAGCGGATCGAGCCAGCTGGCGCCCCACCACATGCCGCCTAGCAGGGCAAAAATCGCTAGTACCGAGGTCGCCGCATCGGCTAGTACATGGATATACGCCGCCCGCAGATTGAGATCCTGATGATCATGGTGATCATGGTGATCATGGTGATCATGGTGATCATGGTGATCATGGTGATCATGGCCATGATGGTGGCTGTGATTATCTTTAAGTAGCCAAGCACAAGCGAGATTGACCAACAGACCGACGAGGGCGATCGCAATCGCCTGTTGATAGTGAATCGGCCGAGGATCAAACAGTCTAAATATAGACTCAAACAGCATCACTCCTGCGACCCCCATCAACAAGAGGGCACTGGTAAACCCCCCTAGCACCTCGATTTTCCACGTGCCAAAACTAAAGCGATGATCATGGGCAAAGTGGCGAGCGGCGCGATATGCCATCACTGAAAGACCCAGCGCCAGTGCATGGGAGCTCATGTGCCAGCCATCTGCGAGCAGCGCCATCGAGTTGTAAAACCAGCCACCACTGACTTCTGCCACCATCATGATAATGGTCAGCAATACCGCCCAGCGCGTTTTCTGTTCAGCCAGCGGATTACCCTGATGAATAACCGGTTGATGGCAATGGGGTGAAACATGAGATGAAACGGGGGATGACATAGATTTCTCCGAATAAGCGTAATGCAATATACTATACCCCAGTATAGTTTTATTGATCGAGAGGATCCGTCATGTCTCACACTATTCACAACAAGAAGAAGCTGCTCGCGCGCGTGCGCCGGATCAAAGGACAAACTGGCGCGCTAGAAAGCGCATTAGAGCAAGAGAGTGATTGCGCGGCCATTTTGCAGCAGATCGCCGCCATTCGCGGGGCCGTCAACGGTTTGATGTTAGAAGTATTAGAAGGACATATGCGCGAACATCTCGGCGCTGCCGATGTCACGCCAAGTGAGCGGCAAGCCGATCTCGATCAAGTGGTTAATGTACTGCGATCTTATTTGAAGTGACCCCATCGGATATGTCGCCACCTTAGCCATACCCCTTACTATCACTTTCACGCGAGCCCCACCCAACGACACGCCATAAACAACAAGGGCCTTGTCTGTCGACAAGGCCCTTGCGTCGCCCTTAAGGCTTGATGATGATCGGCGTTCCTGGCTCGATAGCATCCCAGATCTCATCTATCTCGTGGTTGAGAACCGCAATACAGCCATTGGTCCAGTTAGATGGCTGCATCCGCCGGCTACCCAATCGATTAGGCTGACCGTGGATCATGATCATGCCACCAGGTTCTACCCCAGCTAAGCTAGAGCGCCGCATGTCCGCAAGATTGGGATAGCTAATATGAATAGCTTTATAAAAACCAGAATTACTCTTTTTGTAATCCAAGATGTAAGTGCCTTCTGGCGTGCGTTGATCCCCAACCTGTAATTTGGGTCCCTTCGGGGCAGGCCCCAACGCAACCCAGTAACGTTTCAGCTCCCGGCCATCTTTCATCAATATCAAGCTATGGGTCGACTTTTTAACTACCACCATATCGGCGGTTACAGTGGCAAAACTCAATGCAGGCCACAGCCCCAACAAACACAATAATACGGCTCTCATTACATCCCTCAAAAAGCCTCTGATGGGGCTTTCTTGTTATCTAATCGTCTGAACGATGTCCACCGACCGGTGAGCGAGCGCCATGATATTAGATCCCTATCAATACTCAAGATGCCAAGCAAAACATATCTTGCGACTCTGGCACGGCCATGGCTCAACCTGCAGCTCAATATTTCACTCAATATGCCACTCTATATGTCACTCAATCGCCACTGAAGACCCTTCAACATGGCGCCCAACACCTCGCTATCTGATGTGAACATTGCGATTGAACACCAAAAAATGCCGCGTCACGGCGCGGCATTTTTATAAATAATCAGTGGCTAAACACGCCGCCCGTTAAAGGGCTTGCTGCAAGATCACCTCATTTGCCTTTTTGGTGTAAGTGCTGATGTGGTTAAAGTTGAGGTAGCGATAGGTATCTGCTGCGGTGGCATCTAAGCGCTTGGCATACTGCAGATACTCTGCCAGCGTCGGAATTTTACCAATAATGGCAGCGACAGCGGCCAATTCTGCAGAAGCCAAATAGACGTTCGCCCCCTTGCCTAGCCGATTGGGAAAATTACGGGTAGAAGTTGAAACCACCCTCGCCCCATCGGCAACACGTGCTTGGTTACCCATGCACAACGAGCAACCGGGGATCTCCATCCGCGCCCCTACTCGGCCAAAAATACCGTAGTAGCCCTCCTCCATGAGTTGATCCCGATCCATCTTGGTGGGAGGGGCGATCCACATGCGCGTAGGCAACTCACCTTGAAACCCCTCAAGCAGTTTGCCCGCGGCGCGAAAGTGGCCAATGTTGGTCATGCAAGAGCCTATGAACACCTCGTCAATCTTGTCGCCCGCCACTTCGCTCAACAGACGCGCATCATCTGGATCATTGGGCGCGCAGAGAATGGGCTCTTTAATCGTGGCTAGATCAATTTCGATGATAGCTGCGTACTCGGCGTCGTTGTCGGCTTCCATCAACACGGGGTTAACCAGCCATGCTTCCATCCCTTTGATGCGGCGAGTAATAGTGCGGGCATCACCGTACCCTTCACTGAGCATCCACTTGAGCATCACCATGTTGGACTGCAGATATTCGATGATCGGCGCTTGATCCAGCTTGATGGTGCACCCTGCAGCAGAGCGCTCAGCGCTAGCATCAGCGAGCTCAAAGGCTTGTTCCACCTTCAAGGTCGGCAGCCCTTCGATCTCAAGGATCCGGCCAGAGAAGATATTCTGCTTACCCGTCTTTTCAACTGTCAGTAGCCCTTGTTGAATGGCGACATAGGGGATCGCGTGGACCAAATCTCGCAAAGTGATCCCAGGTTGCAGCGTCCCTTTAAAGCGCACTAGCACCGATTCGGGCATATCGAGCGGCATCACCCCCGTTGCAGCGGCAAAAGCCACAAGACCAGATCCGGCCGGAAAAGAGATCCCAATAGGGAAACGGGTGTGAGAATCCCCCCCTGTACCGACGGTATCGGGCAGCAACATGCGGTTTAGCCACGAGTGGATCACCCCATCCCCTGGGCGCAAGCTCACCCCGCCGCGATTCATGATGAAATCAGGCAAGGTGTGATGGGTTTGTACGTCGATGGGCTTAGGGTAAGCGGCGGTATGGCAAAATGACTGCATGGTCAGATCAGCAGAAAAACCTAAACAGGCGAGATCTTTAAGTTCATCACGCGTCATTGGGCCGGTGGTGTCTTGCGAGCCGACCGAGGTCATCCGCGGCTCACAGTAAGTGCCGGGGCGAATGCCCGGCAGGCCACACGCCTTGCCCACCATCTTTTGGGCCAAGGTATAGCCCTTACCGGTATCTATCACCGGCTTGGGACGGCGAAACACCGTAGAAAACGGCAGCCCCAGTGCTTCGCGGGCCTTATCTGTCAGGCCACGGCCGATGATCAGCGGGATCCGCCCACCGGCGCGGACTTCATCGATCAATACCTCTGTTTTCAGAGCAAATTGCGCCAACACCTCGTCGCTGCCATGGGGGCAGATCTTGCCCGCAAACGGATAGATGTCGATCACCTCCCCCATCGCCAATTTGGACACATCCACCTCGATAGGCAGGGCCCCCGCATCTTCCATGGTGTTAAAGAAAATAGGGGCGATCTTTCCCCCTAAACAGACCCCACCCGCGCGTTTATTGGGCACAAACGCAATATCGTCTCCCATAAACCAAAGCACTGAGTTAGTCGCCGATTTTCGAGAAGAGCCGGTACCGACGACGTCACCGACATAGGCCAGCGGGAAGCCTTTTTTCTTCAGCTCGTCGATCGTCTTGATGGGGCCTATCACCCCCTCTTGATCTGGCGTGATACCGGGGCGGGCCATTTTTAGCATCGCTAACGCGTGCAGTGGAATATCAGGGCGGGACCACGCATCGGGCGCAGGGGAGAGATCGTCAGTATTGGTTTCGCCGGTGACCTTAAATACGGTGACGGTGATCTTGTCTGCCAATGGAGGGCGAGAGAGAAACCACTGGGCATCCGCCCAAGCTTGCATCACCTGCTGAGCGTGGCCATTGCCGGCCTTGGCCTTTTGCTCCACATCGTGGAAGGAGTCAAACATCAACAGAGTATGGGAGAGTCCCTTCGCGGCAATGGGCGCGAGGGTGGCATGATCCAACAGATCGATGAGCGATTGAATGTTGTAGCCCCCCTGCATGGTACCCAGTAACTCAACGGCTTGAATAGGGGTCACAATCGGACTGTGGGCCTCACCGTTGGCAATGGCGGTGAGAAAACCGGCTTTGACGTAAGCGGCCTCATCGACCCCAGGGGGGATACGAGAAGATAACAGCTCATTAAGAAAATCGTGCTCGCCTGCGGGGGGAGCCTTGAGCAACTCAACCAAGGCCGCGACTTGCTCTGCGTTAAGAGGTTTAGCAACGACCCCCTCGGCGGCACGTTCTGCGACGTGTTTACGATAGGTTTCCAGCACGACTAAGCTCCTTGTTGGTCTTTTTTGGGCTCACCACGCTTGTGGCGATCATCCTTGCTAGGCACCGCGTAGGTGCCTGCCCACTATATAAGCTTTAACAAGTAATTAAAAATTAATCCCCACCTGCGCAACAAACTGCTACTGCAATCCATTCACGCTGATCTGTTTTTTGCTCCACGCAATGAGTCCCCAGCAAAACGCCACACATAAGCATCAAGGGCATATCATTCAATGGCGCATCATTCGAAGGTGCTACCTAACTGCAGATAAATAACGCTATTACCCTCCTCTGCCATGCCATAACCAAGGAAGATCGGGCCAAGAAAACTCTCAACCCCTGCGTAGACAGATCCGGCGGTAAACGAGCTCTTTAAATTGATATCCGCCCCCTTATTCCAGACCCCGCCCTGCTCTAACGACCCACCGAGATAAAGCGGCATCTTCACGGCGCCAAAATCATTGTCTGCCACCCGATAGATGTAACGCAGGCCACCAAACAGGCTGTAGCGGCCACTCAACTGATAGCGCTGAAAGCCAGAGAGCCGAAATAGTCCCCCTAAATCTTGAATATGCAGCGGCACAACCTCTTCACTGCCAGAACCGCCCCCCTCAACAATGAGGTTGAGGCTGTGTTTATCCCAAGACCAAGGTTTAAGCATCGATAGGTGGTAGTTCCACCCTTTACTGCGAGAAGGGAGTGAGCCCGCCCCCTCTAAATTGACATAGGAATAACCCAACTTGAGATCCAATTTCTCCCCAAAATAGGGGAAATAACGGCTATCGAGGGTATCGTATTCAAAGTGGCTATAAGGCCCCCAGCCATTGGCATCCACCGCCAACTCACTGATATTTTTCACATCGATAGAGCCTATTTGCCCCTCCAATCCCATTGATACCCGGCTCCATGGCTGCGGATTCCAGCCCACCGCCCAATCTGCACTCAAGAAGGAATATTCTGAGTCGAGATAACTTATCGACAACGGAGCAAGATCTGCGCCAGTAAAAAACAGTCGGCGCGGCGTGCGGTCATAGGCCAAACTGGCCTCGCTATAAAACGCTTGAGAAGGATCAAGGGGGGTATAAAAGTTAGTTTTGAGGTGTTTTGTTGTTCCAAGCGAGGCTTCAGTCAGCCACTCCGCCCCCCAGTCATTGACGTTGGTGAGGGTGTAAGACATGCCTACGTTGTAGTTAGAGCTGTTCTCAAAGTCATCGGTAAAACCAAACTGAAAGTTTAAGTAACCAGGACCCCAATTTTTCTCACTGGCATCCACCAGCAGCACGTTTTCTCCATCACGCTCCTGCACTTCATACGTAATGCGATCAAACGACTCCAGTGCATAGAGGCGCCGGATCCCCGCCTCCAAGCTGGCGTTGGTTTGTATCTTGTCTGGTCGAACGTTAAGCATGGCGCGCACCGTGTCATCAGAGAGCCGCGAGCGATTGATAAGTTCAACCTTATCGATGAAGTAAGCGGGCTGACCACTACGCTCGGCGCGACGGCTTAGCTTTTTATTGCGATAAGCAAGGTACTGCGCCTCTGTGAGCGATAACTTATCTAGCTTCGCCGATGCCCTCGCGCTCGCTTCGCCTAATTTGATCCCCTCAGGCATCCGGTCAAAATCGGCAATGCCCATATTGCCAAACTCAGGCACCAGCAAAATATCCTGTGGCCCTAGTAAGGCTTTTTGCCGATCGGTGCCCACCTGAGTCATATACGTGGTGAGCTGGTCGATCATCGCCAGCCCCGAGGTCAGTTCCGCTTTGGTGCGCAGCTTAGCGCCGATATCAACAGCAATGACCACATCGGCCCCCATCGCCTTGGCGACATCGACCGGCATGTTATTGACGCTCCCCCCATCGGCAAGAATATGCCCCTCCCAATCCACAGGCTTAAGCGCCGCAGGGATCGACATAGAAGCCTGCATCGCCTTGGCGAGGCTACCGTGATCCAAAATAAAAGGGGTGACGGTTTCCATGTCGGTGGCCATGGCGCGATAGGGGATCGGCAAATCGTCAAAACTGCGCTGCACAGGCAAGTTCGAGGTCGCCGCCCGCAGCAGGCTCGCCATCGATTGTCCCTGAAAAAAGCCATCGGGCAACTGAGAGGTATTGCCGTTGATACCGATATCGGTACGCAGTTGATACTGCTCATTTTGCTGTTTTTTGCGCAAAGAGAGCTCATCTCGCCCCACTTTGTCTTGATAGCCCTTGTTCCAATCAATCGCTAAGGTGGTGCGCGCTACCTCATCGGCACTGAGCCCCATGGCATACATGCCAGCCACATACGCGCCCATGCTGGTGCCAACAATGATGTCTACGGGGATCCGCTTTTGCTCTAACACCTTGAGAATACCGATGTGGGCCGACCCTTTGGCGCCCCCACCACTGAGCACCACTGCAATTTTTGGCCGAGAGCCAGGCGCCGCCACCGCAAGTAACGGGCAGATCATAAAGATCACCAAAAGAAGGCGGGTCCATCCCGCGCCAAAGCTGCAGATCATGTTGTTCATACGGTTTAGAGGTCACGAGCCAAAGATGGCCCCTACTATAAAGAGCGCGGCCATTAGCGCAACCGTCAATCCATCCCCCGCCAATAACAACAAAGAGCGCCGAGGCGCTCTTTGTTGTTATTCATAGCGTGACGGATAGGGTTGCTATCCGTGATCCAGATCCATGCGGCTAATCATTTACGAAACGTGGACAAAGGATCTCCCATAAGGCCACTTATCTATAAGACGGCTTATTTATAAAACCACTTATCTATAAAGTCTGTATGCCATGAAACCACTGATGAGATATCTCCCACTCTCACCGTTAGCGCTTACTCTCTCGTTTGCGCTGATACATCAAGGTGTCGGCCTGATCCAGTAACTTATCGAGTGTTACCTCACCCCCGCCTTCACAGCTGACGATACCGGCACTACAAGTGAGATCATAACCGCAATGACTGTGCTCATTGTGCTTAGCTAACACCCCATTGAAGCGCTCATAAGCCTGCTGTGCCTGAGCCTGCGTCACATTAGGAAGCAGCACCGCAAATTCATCGCCGCCCATTCTGGCAAATACATCGGCACCACGAAAAACCTGCTGCAATACCCGAGTGAAAATCACTAAGGCGCGATCCCCTTCGGCGTGTCCCCATCGATCATTGATCTCTTTAAAACCATTAAGATCCAGATACAAAAGCGATAGTGGCACCTGCAAACGACTCACCAATGACAAGGTTTTTTCAGCCAGCATCACAAACCCGCGCCGATTTGAGATCCGGGTTAACTCATCAATGGTAGCGAGCTCAACCGCCTCAAGCTCGCGCACTACCATTGCGGCCAAATCCTCGAGCAGGCCAATATCTTCTTGCGTCATCACCCGCGGCGCTGTGTCAATGATACACAGGGTGCCCAACTTATACCCACCCGCAATCTGTAATGGCTGCCCCGCATAAAAGCGAATGCCCGGTTCCCCCACTACCAATGGATTGTCGGCAAAACGAGGGTCAAGCAAGGCATCGGGCACGATGAAGGTTCTATTTTCCATGATCACATGGCCACAGAACGAAACATTACGGGGGGTCTCAGTGGTATCCATACCAATGCAAGATTTAAACCACTGACGTTCTTCATCGACCAAGCTAACCATGGCGATAGGTACTGAAAATACCCGCCGAGCTAAACGGGTTAGCCGGTCAAACCGCTCTTCGGCATCAGAATCGAGCACGGAAAGACGACGTAGGGTACTTAACCGTAACGGTTCATCAGGTGGGATCGGAGCCTCTAGCATCAGCACTCTCTCCTCAATAAGAAAGTCCGAATGTAACATAACGGACGGTGTAAAAGAATAAATGGCACTTAAACAATAAAGGCTGCTCATCAGAGCAGCCATGTTCTCTAGCCGGAGCAAACACTTATTTTTTGATTTTAGCCTTGGCGTTTGGCAGATCAGTAATGGAGCCTTCGAACACTTCAGCGGCTAACCCAACCGACTCATGCAATGTGGGGTGTGCATGAATAGTCAGTGCGATATCTTCAGCGTCGGCCCCCATTTCGATGGCCAGACCAATTTCCCCTAGCAGTTCACCGCCGTTGGTCCCAACAATGGCCCCGCCAATTACCCGGCCACTCTCTTTATCAAAAATCAGCTTGGTCATACCGTCAGAGCAATCAGAGGCGATAGCCCGGCCAGAGGCCGCCCACGGAAAGGTCGCCACTTCAAAATTGAGTCCCTGCTGTTTGGCCTCTTTTTCAGTTACCCCAACCCATGCCATCTCAGGTTCGGTATAAGCGATAGAGGGGATCACTTTCGGGTCAAAATAGTGCTTCTTGCCTGCGATAACCTCAGCCGCAACGTGCCCTTCATGCACCCCTTTATGAGCCAACATGGGCTGGCCCACGATGTCACCGATGGCGTGGATATGAGCGACGTTAGTACGCAGCTGCTTGTCGACCTCGATAAAGCCGCGATCCGTCACAGCAACCCCCGCCTTCTCGGCATCCAGCATCTTGCCGTTCGGCACACGGCCTACCGCCACCAGCACATTGTCATAACGAACTGGTTCAGCCGGGGCATGCTTGCCCTCATAAGAGACATAGAGCCCATCTTCGCGGGCCTCAACAGCTGTCACCTTGGTTTCCAACATGATGTTGAACTTTTTGGCCACCCGCTTGGTGTAGATCTTCACAATGTCTTTATCGGCGGCGGGCACCAATTGGTCGGCAAATTCCACCACGTCAATCTCAGAACCTAGCGATGAGTAGACGGTACCCATCTCCAAACCGATGATGCCACCGCCGATTACCAGTAATTTGCCTGGCACACTATTGAGCTCAAGTGCATCTGTTGAATCCCATACTCGAGGATCATCATGGGGAATAAATGGCAGCTTCACAGGGCGAGAGCCCGCTGCCATGATGGCGTGCTCGAAGGTAACGGTAGTGATGCCCTCATCCCCGCTGACCTCAAGGGTATGGGGGCCGGTGAATTTACCTAAACCGTTCACCACTGACACCTTGCGCATCTTGGCCATATTGCCAAGACCGCCCGTCAGCTGATTGATTACCTTCTCTTTCCACAGCCGCACCTTGCTGATATCGGTCTGCGGGGCACCAAACACGATGCCGTGCTCAGCCAAGGCCTTGGCCTCTTCAATGACTTTGGCGACATGCAGTAGTGCCTTTGAAGGGATGCATCCTACGTTCAGACAGACCCCCCCGAGGGTGGCGTAACGCTCTACGATAATCGTCTTCAGACCCAAGTCGGCGGCACGAAACGCGGCAGAATAACCCGCGGGGCCAGCCCCCAGCACCACGACCTGGGTGTTGATCTCTTTACTCATCATGACCTCTTTATCGTTCTTGGATGCCCGCGCAGCAAAGGTAAAATGACTTATAAATCAATTAGCTGCAAATAGCAGAAACAACGGGACCCAGTTTACAATTGCGTGAATAACTTGAGAAGCGAAAAGGGCGGGCCACAGGCCCGCCACTCCCTTACAAAACCAATCGACGAATATCGGTTAACACGTCATTGAGGGTGGTAATAAAACGCGCCCCAGCCGCACCATCAATCACCCGGTGATCATAACTGAGGGCGAGCGGCAACATCAGCCGAGGAGCAAACTCTTTACCGTTCCACTTTGGTTTAATGTCCGACTTAGAGACCCCAAGGATCGCCACTTCCGGTGCATTGACGATGGGGGTAAAAGCAGTGCCGCCGATGCCTCCAAGACTTGAAATGGTAAAGCAGCCCCCCTGCATATCAGCGGCCGTCAGCTTGCCGACGCGAGCCTTGCTTGAGATCTCAGCCAACTCACGCGACAGCTCAATAATGCCTTTTTTGTTAACATCACGTACCACTGGCACCACTAAACCGGCTGGGGTATCAACCGCCACCCCAATATGAATGTATTTTTTGAGGATAATTCGGCTGCCATCTTCAGAGAGCGAGCTGCAAAAACGGGGATGCGCTTCTAACGCTTTGGCGGCCGCTTTTAAGATAAACACCAAAGGAGTGATCTTAACGCCCAGCTTTTGCTTATCCGCCAAGATGTTTTGCTCTTTGCGAAACGCTTCCAGCTCGGTGGTATCTGCTTCATCAAACTGGGTAACATGGGGGATCATCACCCAGTTACGGTGCAAGGCGGGGCCTGAAATCTTCTGAATGCGAGTCAGTTCAAGCTCTTCTACGTCGCCAAATTTAGCAAAATCCACCTTTGGCCATGGCATCACATTCATGCCGTTGCTAGCACCCGCCGCCGGAGCAGACTCGGCACGCTTGATGGCATCTTTCACATAGGCTTGCACGTCTTCTTTGACGATCCGCCCCTTGCGACCGGAGCCCCAAATGTTTGCCAAATTAACGCTAAATTCTCGGGCTAAGCGGCGCACGGCTGGCGCAGCGTGAACATAGGCATCATTGGCAACCACGTTGATATCAGCCGCGTTGGCCTGCCACGTCGTCATCATCGGTGCGGCAACGGATGTCACGCTCGCCAACGCCACACTAACAGGTGCGGTGACTGATGCTGCAACGGGCTCTGCCTGCGGTGCTAAAGCCGGTGCGGCGCTGCCTGCCACTTCAAACACCATCACTAAGGAGCCAGTGGCGACTTTGGCGCCAATGGCTACGTTAATTTCGACCACTCGACCCGCAAATGGCGCGGGCACTTCCATGGAGGCTTTGTCCCCCTCGACCGCCATGATGGACTGCTCCGCCTCAACCATGTCGCCGACGGCAACCATGATCTCGGTAACATCCACTTCATCACCGCCAATGTCAGGAACATGCACGTCTTGGCGAGTTGCCGTTGCTGTTACGACAACGGGGACAACGGCAGAAACAGGCGCGATCCCTTGGGCTGGGGCTGCATCTTGTTGCTCTTCAAACACCATGATCGCAGAACCTGTGACCACCTTATCGCCCACTTTGATCAATAACGCTTTGACGATGCCGGCCGATGGGGCGGGGATCTCCATGGAGGCCTTATCCCCTTCAACGGCAATGATCGACTGATCGAGCTCGACCCTGTCACCCACCGCCACCATGAGTTCGGTGACTTCAACTTCATCAGCGCCGATATCTGGCACCATAATCTGCTTGGACATTGTGCTTTATCCTCTGGCAAGCGGTGTGTGAAGGGTTAACCCCTCACCACCCCTGCGTTAACCGTTTACTGTCAATGCTGACAAGGCCCGCCAACAAACCAACTTGGCGGCCCCTAATTTTTTACGCGTGCAGCGGGTTGAGCTTGTCGGCATCAATGCCGTATCGAGTAATGGCATCGGCCACCACTTGCTTGTCGATATCCCCACGCTTGGCCAGCTCTGCCAGCGCCGCGACGACCACGTAAAATTCATTGACCTCGAAGTGACGACGTAGGTTGGCACGGCTGTCAGAGCGGCCGTAACCGTCGGTCCCAAGTACGCGGTAGTGCTGGCTTGGCACAAATGCACGAACCTGATCGGCAAACGACTTCATATAGTCAGTCGCGGCGATCGTGATGTCAGAGCCCAACACTTGAGTGATAAAAGGCACCCGCGCCGGTGCAGTGGGGTGCAGCATGTTCCAGCGATCCACATCCTGGCCATCACGAGCCAACTCATTAAATGAGGTCACGCTAAATACCTCAGAGCCAATGTCATATTCACGGGCCAAGATCTGAGCGGCCGTGCGCACATGCCCCAAGATAGAACCACAACCGAGCAACTGAACCTTCGCCTTGGTACCCGCCACAGACTCGAGCTTATAGATACCCTTGCGAATACCTTCCTCAGCGCCTTCTGGCATCGCCGGCATGGCGTAATTCTCATTTAAGGTCGTGATGTAATAAAAGACGTTCTCTGGCTTATCACCGTACATCCGGCGCAAACCATCTTGCACGATTACCGCGACTTCATAGGCGTAAGAGGGGTCATAAGAGACGCAGTTTGGAATGGTGTTAGCCAAGATGTGACTATGGCCATCTTCATGTTGCAGACCTTCGCCATTCAAGGTGGTTCGGCCAGATGTGGCCCCAAGCAAGAAGCCACGGGCTTGCTGGTCACCTGCCGCCCAGGCCATGTCGCCGATCCGCTGAAAGCCAAACATCGAGTAGTAGATGTAAAACGGGATCATGGGGCAATCGTTGGTGCTGTAAGAGGTCGCAGCTGCCAACCAAGAGGACATGGCCCCGAGCTCGTTGATCCCATCTTGCAATATCTGACCCTGCTGATCTTCTTTGTAGTAAGAGACGATATCGCGATCTTGCGGGATGTACTGCTGCCCTGCCGGGCTATAGATACCTATCTGGCGAAACAGTCCTTCCATACCAAAGGTGCGCGCTTCATCTGCCAAGATCGGGACGATACGCTTACCAATCGAGGGATCTTTGAGCATCACATTGAGGGCGCGCACAAATGCCATGGTGGTGGAAATTTCACGGGCTTGCTCCCCCAGTAGCGGGCCAAATGCCGCAAGGGTCGGGATCGCCAGCTTAGTGGTAGTCTCTCGCAGCCGAGTCGGCACATATCCTTTGAGCTCTGAGCGGCGAGCATGCAGGTAGGTGTGCTCTGCACTGCCCTCGTCAATCGTCAAATAGGGCAGCGTCGCAAGTTGCTCATCGCTCACTGGCAAGTTGAAGCGATCTCGCAGCTGACGCACCGAGTCCAGATCCATCTTCTTGACCCCGTGGGCAATATTCTTGCCTTCAGCGGCATCGCCCATACCGTAACCCTTGATGGTTTTAGCCAAAATCACGGTCGGTTTACCCTGGGTTGCCGCCGCTTTTGCGAACGCGGCGAACAATTTACGCGGATCATGGCCACCGCGATTGAGGGCAAAAATCTCCTCATCGCTCATCTCTTTAACCAGCGCTGCCGTTTCTGGATAACGGTTAAAAAAGTGCGCGCGGATGTAAGCACCGTCACGGGACTTCATGGTCTGATAGTCGCCATCGACCGTTTCATTCATCAACTGGATCAGCTTGCCGGAGCTATCTTTTTTGAGCAATGCATCCCACTTATCGCCCCAGATAACCTTGGTCACATCCCATCCTGCGCCAGTAAATAGTCCCTCTAACTCATTGATAACTTTGCCGTTACCGACAACTGGGCCATCTAGGCGCTGCAAGTTACAGTTGATCACAAAAACCAAGTTATCGAGCTTTTCACGCACTGCGACGGTCAACGCCCCCTTGGCTTCTGGTTCATCCATTTCGCCATCACCTAAGAAGGCGTAAACAGTCTGCGCCGAGCAATCTTTGATGCCGCGATGGGTCAGGTATTTTAAGAAACGTGCCTGATAAATCGCTGCAATCGGGCCAAGCCCCATTGAGACGGTAGGGAATTGCCAAAAATCGGGCATCAACTTCGGATGGGGATAAGAGGGCAAACCATGGCCTGCCACTTCTTGGCGAAAATTATCCAGCTGATCGGCGCTCAGGCGGCCTTCAGCAAAGGCGCGGGCATAAATACCTGGGGAAATATGGCCCTGAAAATAGACCAAATCACCCCCATCTTGCGGGGTGCGGGCCTTAAAGAAGTGGTTGAAGCAAACATCATAAAGGGTGGCAGAGGAGGCAAACGATGCGATATGGCCACCCAGATCTAACTCTTTCTTCGAGGCGCGCAGCACGATCATCATGGCGTTCCAGCGGATGATGTCGCAAATGCGCTGCTCCATCTCGATATCGCCCGGATAGTTAGGCTCATCGCTCGCAGGGATCGTGTTGATGTAATCGCGATTAGCCTTAGCCGCCACATCAACGCCGCTGATGCGGGCCTTTTCGGCCAACTGCTCAAGAATGAATTGAGCCCGTTGTGGCCCCTCTTCACGCAATAAAGATTCCAGAGAGGCAAGCCACTCCAGCGTTTCTATCGGATCCACATCGTTAGTTAAGATATCAGACATGGTTGGGTCCTATGGTTATGGCACGGCGGTAAAGGTCTGCAAGAATATGGCAATAAAGCCCGATGAGATTGGTTTCTTACGACCCCTGGGATTCGTTCGATTGATGCATCTATTGATTCGTCTATGGATTCATCTATGTGATTCATCTATGGATGGCTTGAGCCCATACATCGCACGATGATGACCAGTACTGGCTTGCATCATCGGTGCTCGTTCAGTGACGATGGTCGTGGCCAATTTGAGGTGCTTCATCTTGCGATTGGACATTAAACAGTGTTATTAAATTGGTATTACCAATTTTATGAATGGGGCGAAACTAGCAGAGGGATTTTAGAAAGTCCATCCAAAGGATGATCTAAATCAAGAATCGATAGGGGTAATCGAATGCTGAGTAGATAAAACATGACTCAGCTCATAGAAATTGGCGAAGAAATTAGCAACTATCGCATTGAACATTAACATTTTTGCAACCAAAACAATAATGGCCTGCCTATTTGGCAAGCCATTAATATTTTGTGTGGCAGTCAGATTAGCCTACATGCATCGCACGAAATTACTCATCGAGTAATCGACGGTAATAATCCCACGCAAAACAGTCGCCAGGATCAGTCTTGCGCCCGGGGGCAATATCGCAGTGACCGACGATATTAACGGGAGTAATAGCGGGATAACGCTCAATAATTGCGCGGCTCATCCCTGCTAATACCTGATATTGGACCTCGGTATAAGGGATCTGGTCAGTGCCTTCTAACTCAATGCCAATTGAGAAATCATTGCACGCCTCTCGTCCCTGCCAACTTGACACGCCGGCATGCCAAGCGCGGGCGCCAAAGGGGACATATTGCACCACCTCACCATCACGGCGGATCAAGCAATGGGCCGACACCCGCAGCTGATAAATATCGGCAAAATAGGGGTGCGCAGCGGGGTCAAGTCGCCCCATAAACAGATCGTCAATAAAGGGACCACCAAACTCGCTAGGGGGCAAGCTGATGCCATGCACCACCAGCAAAGAGATATCCTCTGGGGTGATCCGCTCATTGTGATGAGGTGACGGTACTCGCCGCGCTTGCTGGCACCAGCCAGCGTCATCAATAGAAAAACAGGGGGATGGCGTGAGTTGAATCATCGGTTACTCGATATGGCAGATAAAACGCTAATACAGGGTGGATAGTCGCGAAAAACGGCGGATAACTCGCTCAAACGTGCTCGCCAAGAGAAATAACCCCAGCGCGACGGCTCAATCAACGGAACATTGTATGTTAGGCTGACCCATCGTTAGCTTGATCCGGATTGATTATGCAGCACACCGCTCGCTGGTTGTGGTTACTGGCTTGGCTCTCTTTTATGGGTCTGTTGACCCTCTATTTTTATGCCCGCGCACAACCCAGTGTCACCGCTAGCGGTGAACTGCTGCTACAGGCAGATCACAGCGGCCACTACCGCTTAAAGGGTGCCATCAACGGTCAACCGGTGCAACTGCTGCTCGATACGGGGGCCACTCGCGTTACCATCCCGCAGCAAGTGGCCACCCGCCTTGGGTTAACGACTCGGGGCAGCAGTCAGGTTAATACGGCGGCAGGAACGATCCGAGTGGGTAACGGCACCATCGACACCCTCACCATGGGGCCATTGACCTTGTACGATTTGGCAGTCTTTATTAATCCAGCCGCGATGGGGGATGAAGTGCTAGTGGGCATGAACGCCCTGGGTCGGCTGGCGTTGGTGCAAACCGACCAACAGTTACGACTCAAGCCTTTAGCACAATAACAGAGGGGCAATCTGGTTATATTGCTCACTATTGCTCACTATTGCTCACTATTGCTCACTATTGCTCACCACTGGCGCCCCGGCGCCTTTGGTGATCCGCTATTCCCTAATCCTCAATCCCTAATCCCTATTCCCTATTCCCTAATCCCTAATCCCTAATCCCTATTCCCCAATCCCTATTCCCAATCCCCAATCCCCAATCCCTATTCCCAATCCCGCATCCCCCACTCTTTCATGACTCACATCAAGCTTTTGCTAAATGACGACCAATGAGTTAATGAAATGAGTAAACATTGTTGCCAAAAATAACAAGCCAGATAAGATGCTGGCGTGGTAACGATTTCGAGCGTTGCCCCCTAAGGATCCAGAACAAAAGGAAATTGATATGAAAAAACAATCCGGTTTTACCCTTATTGAACTGATGATAGTGGTGGCTATCATTGCAATTTTGGCGGCAATTGCCTTACCTGCCTATCAAAACTATACAGCTAAAGCGAAAGCCGTTGCTGTGTTGGCAGAAGCTGCACCTTACAAAACTGCAGTTGCGGTATGCTACCAAACACAATCCATTATTGGTGACTGCGACCAAGGCTCAAATGGAGTTCCAGCCGCATCGTCTGCGACGGGAACTTTAGGCGTTAACAGTGTGACTAATGGCGTAATTACGATGAGTATTCCTCTGGGCCCAGTCTCTGCAGCGGCAGTAACGCTAGCTCCTAATACATCTAACCCAGCCAAAATGACATGGACAATTACATCCACATCTGAATGCAAAGATTTTATTCCTGAGTGCACCAAAATATAATCATGCCCACCACTCCTAACAGCGGCCTGGCGTTAAGCTTGGCCGCATCTTCCTTACTCAGTGAAGAGGACTCCCAGCGCTATCTTTGCCAAGCCAAGGCCCAGCACAAACCCTTTGCCAGCTTTTTGGTGGAAAATCAGATCCTTGATAGCAAGACGTTGGCTGATTTTTGCGAGCAAGAGTATGGGATCACGCTGCTAGATCTGGCCTCTTTTGATGTGGCTGAGATCCCGCCAAAGTACCTCAATCAAAAGCTGATTGAAAAACACCATGTGCTGCCCCTCTACACCCAAGGCCACACCCTCTATATCGCCATGTCAGACCCCACCAATGTCTCGGCCCTAGAGGATTTTGGGTTTAGTTTTGGTTTGCATACCGAGGCGCTGCTCGTTGAGGAGCACCCCCTCAGCACGGCGATTAGCAAGCTGCTCGAAAGCGAAAATGATGCCCTCACGATGGAGGAGATCGACGAGTCAGAGATTTCAGAGCTAGAAATTGCCGATGAAAATGTGCGCCACGACGAAGGGATCAACAACACCGATGACGATGCCCCGATCGTCAAATACATTCACAAGATCATGATGGATGCCATTAAACGCGGCGCCTCTGACCTGCATTTTGAACCCTACGAATTCAAGTACCGGGTGCGCTTTCGCATCGATGGCATCTTGCACGAGATAGCGGCCCCCCCGGTCAATTTGGCTAATCGCTTTGCAGCTCGGCTCAAGGTGATGGCGCGGCTTGATATCGCTGAGCGGCGGCTGCCGCAAGATGGCCGCATCAAGTTAAAACTTTCGCGCACCAAATCGATGGATATGCGGGTGAATACCTTGCCCACCATGTGGGGCGAGAAAGTGGTGCTCCGGCTGCTCGATAACTCAGCGGCGCGACTCAATCTTGATCAACTTGGCTTTGACGATCGCCAAAAAGCCCAATACTGCCAAGCGCTGGCCAAGCCCCAAGGGATGATCCTCGTGACTGGCCCCACCGGTTCTGGCAAAACCGTGTCGCTCTATACCGGCCTCAATATTCTCAACACTAGCGAGGTGAATATTTCCACCGCCGAAGATCCGGTCGAGATCAATCTGCCTGGCGTCAATCAGGTGCAGGTCAACCCTAAAGCAGGGCTGACCTTTGCTAACGCGTTGCGATCCTTTTTACGCCAAGATCCAGACATCGTGATGGTGGGGGAAATTCGTGATCTTGAAACCGCTGAAATTGCGATTAAAGCGGCGCAAACCGGCCACTTAGTACTCTCGACCCTGCACACTAACTCCGCCGCCGAAACCCTCACTCGACTGCTCAACATGGGGGTGCCGGCGTTTAATATTGCCTCTTCCGTAACCCTGATCATGGCCCAGCGACTGGCCCGCAAACTGTGCCATCACTGCAAAGTGCCAGAGCAGGTTCCTGCCGCAGAGCTGCGAGAGTTAGGTTTTAGCGCCACGCAACTCGCCGCAGACTTGCAGCTCTTTAAACCGGTGGGCTGCAAGGAGTGCTCGGGGGGCTATAAGGGGCGGGTTGGGATTTACGAAATCATGCCGATGTCTGAGAGCATCGCAAACTTGATCATGCAAGGGACTAACTCGCTACAGATTGCCCAGATTGCCCAACAAGAAGGGATGCGAACGTTACGCAGCGCAGGCCTTGAGAAGGCAAGGCAAGGGGTGACCAGCTTAGCCGAGGTCAACCGCGTCACCACCAATTAACTGACTCGAATTAACCTGAACGGCCGCTATGCCTACAGAGCACTTACGCAATACTCACGCAATACCTACGAAATGCCCACGAAATACTTACAAAAGATCGACGGAGGTGCCAATGAGTGGCACGTTTAGCATTAACTGCCGGCGAGATGACCGGCTTAACACCAGATAGCAGGTAACCTCGTACTCCATTGCAGGATGCAACTAGGATGCAACATAGGACGCAACACAGGACGCAAGAATGGCTACTTTAACTAAAAAACAGCTTTCCCCGAAAAAAGTGTTCACGTTCTGCTGGCACGGCGTCAATCGAAAAGGCCAGCAGGTCTCTGGCGAGCTGCAAGCTGATACCCTGCATACCCTCAAGGCCGATTTACGCAAGCAAGGGGTCAATGTTCACCGGGCGACCAAAAAATCCCAAGGGCGATTCTCTAAAGGGGGCGCCAAGATAAAGCCGGCAGATATCGCCATCATTTCGCGCCAATTGACCACCATGCTGAGCGCTGGGGTCCCACTGGTGCAGAGTTTGCACATCATTGCCCGCAGCTATGAAAAAACCGCTATGCGTAATTTGATGGAGCAGATCGCCACCGATGTGGAGACCGGTACCCCTATGTCTGAAGCGCTGCGTCGCCATTCTCGCCATTTTGATGCGCTTTACTGTGATTTGGTTGAAGCCGGTGAGCAATCTGGGGCGCTTGAAACCATCTATGGCCGGATTGCGACCTACCGTGAAAAATCAGAAGCGCTCAAGTCAAAAATCAAAAAGGCGATGTTTTATCCTGCCATGGTGATCTTGGTGGCGATCGTGGTGACCTCCATTTTGCTGCTGTTCGTCATTCCCCAATTTGAGGATATCTTCAACAGTTTTGGGGCCGAGCTGCCTGCATTTACTCGCTGGGTGATCGGCATTTCGCGTTTTATGCAAGATTGGTGGTACGTCATCTTTAGCGCGATCGTCTTGACCATTTTTCTGTATGTGCGGGTTTGGCGAGCATCCCAAACGGTCAGAGACAATACCGATAAATTGGTGCTCTCGATCCCGATCGTAGGGATGATCTTGCACAAAGCGGCCATGGCTCGCTTCGCGCGCACCTTATCCACCACCTTTTCTGCCGGTATTCCGTTGGTGGATGCGTTGGTGTCGGCGGCGGGCGCCTCGGGTAACTATGTCTATCGCAGCGCGGTGATGGCGATCCGCAACGAGGTGATGGCCGGCATGCAGATCAACGTGGCCATGCGCACCGTTGATCTGTTCCCTGACATGGTGATCCAAATGGTAATGATCGGAGAAGAGTCAGGCGCCATCGATGATATGCTCTCCAAAGTTGCGACCATCTTTGAGCAAGAGGTGGACGATTTGGTCGATGGCCTCACCAGCTTGCTTGAACCACTGATCATGGTGGTACTCGGGGTGCTCGTTGGCGGGATGGTCATTGCCATGTACCTGCCGATTTTCAAACTAGGTGATGTGGTGGGCTGATCGGCCTCGGGGCGGGTGGCATTCGGGAATGGGGAGTCGGGAATCGAGCCACGAATCCCGAATCCCGAATCCCGAATCCCGATTCACCATTCACCATTCACCATTCACTATTCACCATTCAGCAATAACCAATAACCAATAACGGCCAACCACTCCTATGTCTGTTGTACTTGACCTCGCCCACGGCCTGCCCTGGCTCTACTTCTCTTTGGTGTGTCTGTTTGCACTGCTGGTGGGCAGTTTTCTAAATGTGGTGATCCACCGCTTGCCGATCATGCTAGAGCGAGCCTGGCGGGCGGAATATCGCGACTATTTTGGGTCTGATTTAACGGCTAATTTAACCCCTGATGGTGAAAAAAAGCCCAGCATCGAGGGATACAACCTGATGGTGCCGCGCTCCGCCTGCCCCTATTGTGGCCACCCCATTAGTGCGTTAGAAAATATCCCACTGCTGAGTTGGCTGTGGCTTAAAGGGCGCTGCTACCACTGCCGCTCACCCATCTCGGCCTGTTATCCAGTGGTTGAGCTACTCACCGCACTATTATCGGTCGCGGTGGCTATGGTGATGACGCCAGGCTGGCCAACCCTCACCGCGCTGCTCCTTACCTGGGTGTTGGTGGCGCTCACCTTTATCGATCTCGACAACATGCTACTGCCCGATCAACTCACCCTGCCCCTGTTGTGGGCCGGTTTACTAGTGAATCTCGTGGGCGGTATGGTGCCACTGGCCGATGCGGTAATAGGGGCGATGGCCGGTTATCTGCTGCTCTGGAGCCTTTACTGGGGGTTTAAGTTACTGACAGGAAAGGAGGGCATGGGTTATGGCGACTTCAAGCTCCTCGCCGCACTCGGCGCTTGGCTTGGCTGGCAAGCATTACCCGTGGTACTGCTGATCTCCTCTTTAACTGGGGCCGTGATGGGCCTTACACTCATCGCCATCCAGCGACATCAGCACAGTAAACCCATCCCTTTTGGCCCCTATCTTGCCATCGCTGGCTGGATCGCCCTGCTGTGGGGCGATACCATCACTCACTGGTATCTCGCTACGCTGCTTTAGTGTTTAAAAAAATGCTTAAAACAAGGCATAAAGATGGCAACCATGGCACTAACAAGGGGGTTTGAATGTATGTAGTTGCAATCACCGGAGGTATTGGCAGTGGTAAAACCACCATCGCCAACCACTTTGCCCAATTGGGCATTGAGGTGGTCGATGCTGATGTGATTGCCCGCCAAGTGGTCGAACCCGGTACCCCAGCCCTTGCTGCCATCGCGGCGCAATTTGGTCCAGACCTTATCGATTCACAGGGCCAACTTGATCGGCGCCGCCTGCGTGAACAGGTCTTTGCCGATCCTGCTGCCAAAGCCTGGCTCAATGCCCTGCTTCATCCATTGATCCGCAGTGAAATGCTGCGCCAATGCGCCAATGCTACTTCGCCCTATTGCCTGTTAGTGGTGCCGTTGCTGGTAGAGAACCAGCTCACCGAGCTTGCTAACCGGGTGCTAGTGATCGACGTGAATGAAGCGACTCAAATTGAGCGAACTTGCCAGCGCGATGGCGTAAGCCCAGCCCATGCTAAGGCGATTATGGCGGCCCAAGCGAGCCGGATGGAGCGCCTTCATGCCGCAGATGAGGTGCTCGAAAACCATAATGGCAGTGAACTGACGCTTAAAACCCGCATTTTAGCTTTGCACCAAACATATCTGGCATTTGCCTCTCAACAAGCTCACTAAGTGTGAGTACACTAACCGCGTTTATGGCTGGTCAGGATTAGGCATGATTTACGATTTTCCCCTCAATGAAAAAAGCCGGACCTATCTTCGTCTGGAGTCTCTCTTCTCTCAGATCCGTGATACTCAGCAGAGCGATCAGCCTTGGGCACATATTGCCTTTTTCAAAGGGCTATTTGATCTGCAAGAGTTGTTGGAACGTGGCGATATGCGCGCGGACCTTATCAAAGATCTAGATCGTCTTAGCCAACGTTTAAACCATTGGGCCAGCTTGCCCGGCGCCGATCTCACACCGATCACTCACATGCAACAAGAGAGTAAGCAGCTTGCCCGCAGCCTACTCAACTCACCGCGTCCAGGGGCACGACTCAAAGACGATCGCTCATTGGCGTTGATCCGCCAGCGGTTCTTTATTCCCGGCGGCTTGTGCGCCTTTGATCTGCCGCAGCTGCATTTTTGGCTGAGCACCCCAGCCCCCGCCCGGCACCAACAGATGCTGACTTGGTTGACCGATATCACCTTGCTGATGGATGGTACTCGCCTGTTATTAGGGCTATGGCGCGATTCCGCTCACTTTAGCGAAAAACTGGCTAGCAACGGTTTATTCCAAGACACCACCGAAAATGCCGAGCTTATCCGCATCAAACTGCCTGATAACCTCGGCTGTTACCCGACGTTAAGCGGCCATAAAAACCGTTTTGCGCTGCGATTTTTACCCACCACCGATCAGCCGATTGGTGATGTGCCATTCCAGCTTGCTTGCTGCTAAGGAGTCATACCCACGTGGTCACCAAGGTAAAATGCCCAACCTGTCAAACAGAGCTGGAGTGGGGCCCGCAAAGCCCTTTTCGCCCATTTTGTAGCAAACGTTGCCAACTGATTGATCTGGGCGAATGGGCCGATGAAGAGAAGCGGATCCCAGGGGCGATCAACCCCGATCTACTGCCTGAATCCCAAGAAGGTGACGAGTGGCGATAAGCATGTAACCCGTCCCTATACCATATAAAAAAGGGCCGAATGGCCCTTTTTTATTGCTCGGATGGCGAGATGATCCATCACGGCAGTGTGCTTTGCAGTTGTGCCACAATCGGCCCGTTAGCATCTGGAAATTGATAGTGATGAAGCGCGGCAATCGGCACCCATGCACACGCTTGCCCCTCTTTGCCAAAAGGCTCGCCATCAAAAGCGGTCACCCTCCAAACATCGAGCAATACCTGTTTATCAGGGTAATCGTATTGCAGCTCGAGAAATGGTAAGCAATCTAACACTCGGATCCCGATCTCCTCCCAGAGTTCTCGATCTAGCGCACTATGAAGATCTTCCCCCACTTCAACCTTACCACCTGGAAATTCCCACCGATCTCCCTGATGTTGATCGGCTGATCGCTTGGCAATAAAGATCTCGCCCTGTTGGTTTTCGATGACGCCGACCGCCACCCAGACACGCTGTTTTAATTCCATTGCACTCCTCAACGTAAGCACGCCAATGTCTCAATCCACGGGGCCAGTCGCCGTGCCTGCTGTTCTTGCTCACTATTAAAAATATTTGCCCCCACATGCCCAAATCCAGTGGGATCAGGCTGTGGCCAAGGCTTTGCCCCAAGGGCAGTGAAGTAGCGATCATGCACCAAACAACTTTGGCGTAGATAGCGCCAGAGGCAATCGCGCAAGAACCACTGATCAATGTTGGGTGTTTCCATCGAGCCTGATTGATAAGCGGTGATAAGCGGGGCAAGGGGTGGCACGATACCGGCTATCCCGCCCCACATCCCTGCCAACACGAGGTCGGTATGGCTCCACCAATCCCGCATCACATGGAACCAGCGATCGGATGTCAGCCAATCCTCAACCGCCAACCGCTCGCGAAGTGTGAATACCGAGTCAGCATCACGGATCAAAAAGCGCCCGACATTCGGATCATTGGCCACCAAAAAGCGCCAACACAATCGCTGTCTTAACGACTGCCCAGCGGGCTGGATCAACACTTGGGCTCCATGCTGCTCCAAGCAGCTCACCAGCTCAACGGGCACGCTATCATCGACATAAAAACGTAATCGCCACTCGGGATAGAGATAGTTAGCCGCCAGCACATTATCGAGCGCACCGCGCAAATAACGGGGATTACTGCCCCATAACGAGAACGCAATGACATGTTGGCGAGTCGGCCATTGGGCCAACCATTGTGTTGGATGACCGGTGGGCAACGCCCATCCCGCCGCAGGAGTACCGCTTGCTGCATCTTTTAACTGCAGTGAACGGTTACCTGCCTGCACGGCTTTCTCATCATCACCTAACTTGGCAAACGAGATGCATAAGGCATCTTGAGCCAGATATTCCTGCGGCTCTCGGCGCGCTAATTCAAGCAAATGGGGTAGCGCCCGCTCATATTGGCCAGAGCGGGACAAGCAGACACTCAGGTTACGCAGTACCTCGTTATTGTCAGGCGCGATCTGATAGGCCCGTTCTAGCACCTGCGCCGCTGAGGCCGGATCGCCATTTAAAAACAGGTAATAGGCAAACTGCAGTTGCAGCGCAATCGGTTTAGCCGACTCGGCATTAAGACGCGCTAACACTTGGCGCACCGCATCTTGATTGCGCCCTGCAAGCCAGCTGGCATGGGCGATGCGATCCCATCCTATGGGTGGCTTACTCATTTATTCGCTCCTCTACTGGGGCCATAAATGCATACACCGCCCGAAGGCGGTGCATGGTTCAACACGATAGATCAGCTCAACTGACCGTGGCACTGCTTGTATTTTTTGCCAGAACCACAGGGGCAAGGATCGTTGCGACCAATCTTTTGCTCATCACGAACAAAGCTCACTTGTGCCTCTTCACCCATATTGGTGGCAAGCTCGCTGTCGCCATCAGCATGGTTATAAGCGCGAGGCATGGCCTCTGCTTGATGACGTTGCTGCTCTTCCATCACTTCGACATCATGCTCTTGTACCTGAACCCGGCTCAATACACTCACGACGTCGAGCTTGAGGGTATCTAGCATCTGAGTAAACAGGTCGAAGGATTCGCGCTTGTACTCTTGCTTAGGGTTCTTCTGGGCATAACCGCGCAAATGAATACCTTGACGCAAGTGATCCATCGCGGCGAGGTGCTCTTTCCATAACCCATCAAGGGTTTGCAGCATCACTGCTTTTTCGAAGTTACGCAGCACCTCAACACCCACTAACTCCTCTTTGTGGGCATACAGCGCATTAGCACTGTCAATAATGCGCTCACGGAGTTTTTCTTCGTACAGCTTGTCGTCTTCGGCGAGCCAGTTTAACAGTGGTAGCTCAAGCCCAAAATCGGCTTTCAAGCGCGCCTCTAACCCAGCCACATTCCACATCTCTTCCAAAGATTGAGGTGGAATGTACTCATCGATCACCGCGCTAAAGACATCTTCACGGATAACATGAATGGTCTGGGAAATATCGTTGGTATCGAGCAGTTCATTACGCTGCTCATACACCACCTTACGCTGGTCATTGGCCACGTCATCAAATTCGAGCAGGCTCTTACGAATATCGAAGTTGCGACCTTCCACTTTACGTTGCGCATTTTCAATTGCCTTGGTGACCCAAGGATGCTCAATGGCCTCGCCCTGCTCCATGCCCAGCTTCTTCATCATGCCGGTCACCCGATCGGAGGCAAAAATCCGCATCAGGGTATCTTCCATGGAGAGATAAAAACGAGAAGAACCAGGGTCACCCTGGCGACCAGAACGGCCGCGCAACTGGTTATCGATACGACGAGATTCGTGACGTTCGGTACCGATAATATGCAAACCACCAGCAGCGAGCACTTCATCGTGACGCACTTGCCACGCAGCTTTCAGCTCCGTAACCAGCTCTTTGCTTGGATTATCAAGCTTGGCAATCTCGGCTTGCCAGTTACCACCAAGTACAATGTCAGTTCCCCGACCGGCCATGTTGGTAGCAATAGTGACCGCGCCCAATTGCCCTGCCTGCGCCACAATATCGGCTTCCATCGCGTGGAATTTAGCGTTCAATACTTGATGCGTGATCTGCTCTTTATTGAGGATGCCAGAGAGCAGCTCAGAGTTTTCGATAGAGACAGTACCCACCAACACCGGCTGGCCTTTGGCTACGCACTGACGAATATCTTCCACAATGGCGGTATATTTTTCGCTGGCAGTCAGATAAACCAAATCGCCCATGTCTTTACGTTGCATCGGCTTGTTGGTTGGAACCACCACCGTATCCAGACCGTAAATCTGTTGGAATTCAAAGGCTTCAGTATCTGCAGTACCGGTCATACCGGCCAGCTTGTTATAAAGACGGAAATAGTTTTGGAAGGTGATCGAGGCGAGAGTCTGATTCTCGTTCTGGATCTTGGCCCCTTCTTTGGCTTCCACTGCCTGATGCAGACCATCAGACCAGCGACGCCCTGGCATGGTGCGGCCAGTATGCTCATCGACGATGACGATTTCATCTTTTTGGACGATGTAGTCAACGTTACGCTCAAACAGGGTGTGAGCACGTAAACCGGCGTTAACATGATGCAGCAAGCTAATGTTGGTGGCCGAGAACAGTGAATCCTCTTCGGCTAACAGCCCCTCTTTTTTGAGCAGATCTTCTACGAAGATCTGACCATTTTCAGTGAGCAGCGCCTGACGATTCTTCTCATCAACCGTGTAGTGGCCGTCACCGGTGTACTCTTCTGTGTCTTCTTTATCTTGTTTAACCAGCAGCGGGATCAGCTTGTTGATCTGGGTATACATGGCAGAGCTGTCTTCAGCCGGGCCTGAGATAATGAGCGGAGTACGGGCTTCATCGATCAACACCGAGTCAACCTCATCCACTAACGCGTAGTTAAGTGGACGCTGAACCCGCTGCTCTGGCGAGAACGCCATGTTGTCACGCAGGTAGTCAAAACCAAATTCGTTGTTAGTACCGTAGGTGATGTCAGCGGCATAAGCATCACGCTTTTGTGATGCATCCATCCCGGGTACGTTGCAATCAACGGTCATACCAAGGAAGGTAAATAATGGTCGGTTCGCTTCAGCGTCACGCTTGGCCAGATAGTCGTTCACTGTCACCACGTGTACCCCACGCCCACTTAGCGCGTTGAGGTAAGCTGGCAGGGTCGCGGTCAAGGTTTTACCTTCACCGGTCTTCATTTCAGCAATACGGTTAGAGTCCAGCACCATGCCACCAATCAGCTGCACGTCGAAATGGCGCATGCCAAAAACCCGCTTAGAGGCTTCACGAACCGTTGCAAACGCTTCTGGCAGCAGCTGCTCGAGGGTCTCACCCTGCTCTAGGCGCTGACGATACTCGGCGGTCTTCGCTTGCAGTTCGGTGTCAGAGAGCGCTTCAAACTGAGGCTCCATGGCATTGATTTGTTTTACAATTTTACGCAAAGCCTTGAGCGTTCTGTCGTTCCGGCTGCCAATAATCTTGGTAAGCAGTGTGCTAATCATGGGTACCAACTATCTCTGGTTATAAAAGCGTTCCGGCATGGGAACCTGGAGAAAAAACCTAACCCCGTCTGGCACTCAGAAAGCGTGCGGGGTCGACCTGACGACCATCTTTCAATACTTCGTAATGCAAATGAACGCCAGTCGCGCGACCGGTGCGTCCCATCAAGGCAATCTCTTGGCCTTGGTCAACCAACGTCCCTACCTCCACTAGCAGCTTGGAGTTATGGGCATAACGCGTGACCAAACCATTACCGTGATTAATCTCTACCATATCGCCAAAATCCGGATGACGCCCCGCCCAGCTGATAACGCCAGGGCCGGTCGCCAAGATAGGGCTACCGAGTTGGCCACGAAAATCGACCCCTTTATGCATCTTGGCTAACCCGCTAAATGGGTCAAGCCGCCCACCAAACCAAGATGAGACCCAGACTTGGTCTTGCTTGACTGGCGTGCCTGCAATAAAACCGGCATCGGTGATATGGTGATTCATGATGAAGGATTCAAGTACCGACAGCTGCTCCTCGCGGCTGCTAAGCTGCTGGCTTAGGTGCTTCATCGAGGCTTGCAGCTCGTTGAGGTTAACCTCTAACGCTTCATCATAAGAAGGGCCACCCATAGGGGGCAGCGCCTTGAAATTAAACTCATCAGGATCAAGCTCTGCTTGCTCGGTTAATCGTTCACCCAGCGCATTCAAACGGCCCAACTGCCCTTGCATGGTCCCCACTTGGGCAGCCAACATTGCCAACTGTTCACGTGCCTCATCACTGCCTTGAGCAACAGATTGCTGCTCAGCAACGGCTAACGCCACTTCTAGCGCGTCCATTTTTTGGTGCCAGCTCTGCCAGAGCCAACCACCACCAACTATCGATAAAAAGCAGAAGATACCGCCAAGCCAAGCCAAACGTTGTTTAGGTAAGTGCAACTTACGTCGCTGCTTGCCGTGGAGGATCAGGGTAATGCTCATAGAAATCTGTCTGCTCGGTCAGTTACGGCCAGAAGCCTGCACAGGAAATAAAACCGGGAGGTAATCGGTACTAAAGAATGGAGTAAAAAGATAACGGAACGTCGGTGCGGAGAGAGGACCGACGTTCCATTGCACAGCTATCAGGCCAGAACCAGACCGTTATCGTAGTAAGCGATAGGCGCTTTGTCGCCCTCCGCTTCGAAGGTCACCAGTTCCCAGGCTTCTTGCTTCGCCAGTAAGGCTCGAAGCAACTTGTTGTTAAGTGCATGCCCTGTTTTAAAGGCACGGAACTCACCAATGATACTGCGGTTACACATATAGAGGTCACCGATCGCATCTAGCATCTTGTGCTTAACGAACTCATCCTCATAACGCAAACCATCTTCGTTCAGTACCCGGTAATCATCCAGGACCACGGCGTTTTCTAAGCTACCGCCTAGTGCCAGATTCTGGGAACGCAAGTACTCGATATCGCGCATAAAACCGAAGGTACGGGCACGGCTAATCTCTTTGACAAAAGAGGCGCCAGAGAAATCCAGTACGCAACGTTGATTGCGCCCTTCAAAGACCGGATGCTGAAAGTCGATCTCAAGATCCATTTTGAAGCCGTTACGATAGGGGTGAAATTCTGCCCACTTGTCGCCGTCTTCAACTCGGATGCTCTGTTTGATCCGCACAAATTGCTTAGCCGCATTTTGCTCACGGATCCCAACTTCTTGCAGCAGGTAAATGAAAGGATGCGCACTGCCATCCATGACCGGAATTTCAGGGGCGTCAACCTCAACATACAGGTTGTCGATCCCCATCCCAGCAAGGGCCGCAGAGAGATGCTCAATGGTTGATACCCGCACACCGGCTTCATTGACAAGCGCAGTACAGAGCACCGTATCACGCACCTGATCGGCATTAGCTGGTAGCTTCACCACAGGATTCAGATCGGTACGCAAGTAAACGATCCCTGTGTTCACAGGCGCCGGGCGGAACGTCATGGTGACTTTCCGACCTGAATGCAAGCCGACACCAGTCGCCTGTACACTCGTTTTCAAGGTTCTTTGTCTAATCATGGGTGTACCCTAAACAGCTTAAAGTCCGGACCAGATGGTCGTTGGGCAGGCATCTTAGCATACTCATTGAACAACAAACAAACACGCCCCATAAGAGTCTTAGTCAGCTTGCTTGCGCAGGAATGCAGGGATGTCCAGGTAATCAGGTTCGCGACGAGCTTGTGGCTCTGTGCTCACTGCTTTAGCTGACGTGTCATCCATCACCCGGCCAGTCATCATGTCACCGCCCAATGGCTGACGAACAGGACGCTCTTGCACCTGATTATTTTTAAGCGGTGCAATATCTGCCTTACGATCAGCACCGATACCGGTCGCAACGACGGTCACCCGTAACTCGCCTTGCATCTCAGGATCGATAACAGTACCAACAACGACAGTGGCGTTTTCAGATGCGAAAGCCTTCACTGCGTTACCGACCGTTTCGTACTCTTCAATGGTCAGATCTAAGCCGGCAGTGATGTTAACCAAGATACCTCGCGCACCAGTCAAGTCGACGTCATCTAACAGTGGGCTAGAGATAGCATCTTTCGCCGCATCTTCAGCGCGGTTATCACCAGCTCCGCAGCCGTTACCCATCATGGCCGTACCCATTTCACCCATAACGGTACGCACGTCAGCAAAGTCAACGTTGATCAAGCCTGGGCGGGTGATGAGCTCAGCGATACCTTGTACCGCGCCAAGCAGTACATTGTTTGCAGCCTTAAAGGCGTCTAGCAGAGAAGTACCGCGACCGAGCACTTTCAGTAACTTATCGTTAGGAATGGTGATCAGGGAGTCAACATGCTTAGAGAGCGCCTCAATACCTTGGGCAGCAAACATCATTCGCTTTTTGCCTTCAAAGGAGAATGGCTTAGTCACAACCGCAACGGTCAAGATACCCATTTCACGAGCTACTTCGGCCACAATGGGCGCAGCCCCGGTACCTGTACCACCGCCCATCCCTGCAGCGATAAATACCATATCCGCACCACTTAACAGCTCACGCAGGGCGTCACGGTCTTCTTCTGCAGAATTGCGACCAACATCAGGGTTAGCGCCAGCACCTAGACCCTTGGTGATCTCACTGCCGATCTGCAGCGTGGTATTGGCACTGGAGTTACGCAGCGCCTGGGCATCCGTATTGATGGCGATGAACTCAACACCTTCAATGCTCTCGCGCACCATGTGCTCGACCGCGTTACCACCACCGCCACCGACACCGATCACTTTAATGACGGCTTCGTCTGTGTGGCTATCCATTAATTCAAACATGTTGTCTCTCCGCTTTATTTGCTGACTTCAGCAACACTCTTAGAACTCGCCACGCAGCCAGTTGCTAACCCGTTTGACAAAACCACCGACACTCGTCTTGGCGGTATAATCTTTTCTACTACCTGTAGCTTGATGAGTGCGACCATATTGCAGCAGCCCAACTGCAGTTGAGTAAACCGGCGCCTGCACATAATCACTCAAACCGCGGATGTTCATCGGCTCTCCTACCCTAACTTGGCACTGGAAAACCTGCTCTGCACACTCAACAATGCCTTCTATCTGGGCTGAGCCACCGGTCAACACTACGCCAGCAGCTAGCTGATGCTTAACTCCTTGAGCTTTCAATTCACTCTGCACCCGCACCAACTCATCATTGATCATGGAGAGTAACTCGGTGTAACGAGGTTCAATCACTTCTGCCAGCGTTTGCCGTTGCAAACTACGGGCTGGACGGCCGCCGACACTGGGCACTTCAATACTGTCATCCTTGCTGACCAAGCGCCCCAATGCACAACCGTAACGCACCTTAATAGCTTCAGCATCAAGGGGCGGGGTGCCAAAAGCATAGGCAATGTCACTGGTCACTGTACTGCCCGCGTACGGGATAACCTTAGTGTGGCGCAGGGCACCACCGGTAAACAGCGACAGATCCATGGTGCCACCACCAATGTCTACGACACATACGCCAAGCTCTTTTTCATCTTCTGTCAGCACCGCATAGCTAGATGCGAGCGCAGAAAAGATCAGCTGATCTACCCGCAACCCGACTTTCTCAACACATTTTTCAATGTTACGAGCCATGTCGTTGTGGCATGTGATCAGGTGCACTTTAGCCGCCATACGCACCCCAGAAAGACCCACAGGGTTTTTGATCCCTTCTTGGTAATCGATGGCAAATTCCTGAGGCAGCACATGTAGCACTCGCAGTTCATCAGAGAGGCGAACCGACTTAGCGGTATGGATGACGTTATCGACATCGTCCTGCGTCACCTCTTCATCAGAAATGGGTACCATACCGGTCTCGTTGCGACAGTCAATATGCTTGCCAGATAAACCCAGATAAACCGAGCTTATTTGACAATCGGCCATCATTTCGGCCTCTTCTACCGCACGGCGCAGGGATTTAACCACGGAGTCGAGGTCATTGACCCCGCCTTTCTCCATGCCGCGGGAAGTATGGCTGCCCATGCCAATCACGTTTAATTCACCGTCTGGCAACACTTCCCCGACCAGGACCGCCACCTTGGTTGTGCCGATATCCAGTCCGACAATCAAATTTCTATCTGCGGTGTTGGTCATGCACTTTCTCTTCGCTTTTCTTCCAGCCAACAGCCATTCCAGTGTCATATCGAAGATCCACGTAAGCAACTTGTGCGCGAGGTTCGATCATCGGAAAGGCATCGATAAAACGCTGTAACCTAAGTGCAACATCATTGCGCCCGAGGAACAACTTAATATTGCCATCTAGGGTTAACTCCCAAGCACGGCGTGGGGTCAAATTCACCCCTAGCAACGTATATCCTTTAGCCGCCAATTGCGACTGATACTGCAAACTATCTTTTAACACTTTGGCAACTTGATCATCCGGCCCTGATAATTGCATCAATGGCAACTTAACCCGATCAGGGGCACTAAAAATCTCACCTTGGGTATTAACGAAACGATTGCCATCCCAGCGGGCCGCCACATCTTGTTCCGTGAGATAGACCTTGATTTTGTTCGGCCACTTCTTTCGTACCGATGCTTGTGCTACCCACGGCAACGCATCAAGCCGTGTTTGTAATTTATTGACATCCAACTCGAAGAAGTTGCGGGACTCAGCACCATCAAGTACTGCATGCCGTAATTCTTCGGTTTGTGAATATTGATGTTGCCCCTGTAGCAGCAACTCGCTCATGGGCAACTGGCTGGCATCTGTTAGCCAACTTTTAACATCTAGCGCCCCCTGAAAGCAGCCCCATATCACCAGTAGCAAAAATATTACGCTGGCAATGAAACCACCTTTTGTACGCCCTTCTGCCCTTGCCACCACCCGACGATCCCCGTGTAACGCGCTAAACCGGCCTTTTGACAGACCGGTTCGCCATTATATAGGCCCCGGCTTGACGGTCAAAATACTCATTGATCCATCAGGCGCTAGATTTCATGCCATCTAGGCTCAATTTCATCTCACCAAGACGGCGAGCAAGTGCACCGACGTTCCCAGCCCCTTGGGTCAGCACCAGATCGCCCTCGGTAATCAAGTCAGCGAGCACCGCTGGCACATCATCGATGGTGGCGGCAAAAATAGGTTCAATATTGCCACGGGAGCGAATGGTGCGACACAGCGCCCGTCCATCGGCGCCAGGGATCGGCTCTTCGCCGGCAGCATACACCTCTAGAATCACCAATACGTCAACCTTAGAGAGCACATCTGCAAAATCTTCATACAGATCACGCGTGCGGGTATAGCGGTGTGGCTGGAATACCATCACTAGCCGCTTTTCGGGCCAACCAGCACGCGCCGCTTGAATCGTCACCTTGACTTCGCTTGGGTGGTGACCGTAATCGTCCACCAGCATCGCCTTGCCGCGACCCGTTTCAAACATGCCGTATTGCTGGAAGCGACGGCCAACGCCCTCAAATTTAGCCAGCGCACAAATGATGGCCTCATCACTCACGCCATCTTCAGTTGCGACAGCTATCGCCGCAGCAGCATTCAATGCGTTATGAATGCCTGGCAAATTCAGGGTCACCAGTAATTCACCGGCCTCTTTGCGACGAATCCGAAAGCGACTGTGGTGAGTCGTCTGAACAAAATCGAGCACTTGTACGTCAGCATCATCGGCCAACCCATAGGTCAACGTTGGGCGGGCAATATCGGGCAACATGCCACGGATCACCGGATCATCAATACAGACCACCGCTAATCCGTAAAATGGCAAATTATGTAAAAACTCGATGAAGGTCGCCTTCAGCTTTGCGAAATCTCCCCCATAGGTTTCCATGTGATCCGCTTCGATGTTGGTCACGATAGAAACCATCGGTTGCAGATGCAAGAAAGAGGCATCGCTCTCATCTGCCTCAGCAATCAAATAACGGCTGCTACCCAAGCGAGCATTGGTGCCAGCGCTATTGAGTAGTCCCCCGATCACGAAGGTAGGGTCGCGATCCGCTTCGGCATAGATGCTCGCCACCAGACTGGTCGTGGTGGTTTTGCCATGGGTACCTGCAATGGCAATACCGTGACGAAAACGCATGAGCTCAGCCAACATCTCGGCGCGGCGCACCACAGGGATCCGCAATTCACGGGCCGCGAGCAACTCAGGGTTGTCTTGCTTGATGGCAGTCGAGACCACTACCACACTGGCTTCACTAACATGCTCAGCGCGGTGGCCGACAAAAATATGGGCGCCCAGCGAGGCTAACCGCTCAGTCACCCCGTTACGTGCGATATCAGAACCCGTAATTTGATACCCTTCGTTGGCCAGCACTTCGGCAATTCCACCCATCCCGGCGCCACCGATGCCAATAAAGTGAATGCAACGCACCCGGCGCATTTGGGGGATGACAGTACGTAACTTTGCCAGTTCAACCTTGGTCATAATCTTCTCTTTAGTCTACCGCCGGCCACTTGCGTGTAATGGCAAGCCGCGCAGGGACATCAATATATACAGGAACAACACAGCCAAGCTTTACCGCTAAAGCTTGACTCATTTATTTTGTTAGCCACGCCGACTAGCTAGCTGCTCACACTCATCAGCAACTCGCTCAGCCGCATCAGTAATCGCCACACGCCGCGCGGCTGTCGCCATATTAAATAGGGTTTCTCTGCGCCCTGCGAGCCATGTGAGACGAGCGGCTAGTGACGCAGTGGTGAGCTCAGACTGAGGCAAAAACTCTGCCGCCCCGCCATCGACTAAGGTCAAGGCATTACGGGTTTGGTGATCATCGACGGCATGAGGCAGGGGCACAAAAATGGCAGCCACACCCGCTGCAGCCACTTCAGAAACGGTTAAGGCGCCGGCTCGGCACACCACCAAATCAGCCCACGCATAGGCATCTGCCATATCCTTAATAAATTCACTCACCTCAGCGGTAATACCCTGCTGTGCATAGGCCGCGCAGACGGTGTCACGATTGCCTTTGCCGCACTGATGACGCACCGCAATAGGCACCCCAGCTTGCGCAACGGCTGCCGGAACCTGCTCATTAAGCACCCGAGCCCCTAAACTGCCGCCAACGACCAGCAGATGCAGTGGTTCACTCCCATCGCCTAACTGAGGATCAGGCAGCGCGACGACCTCTGGGCGCACCGGGTTACCCACTACTGCCGTTCGATGACTCGAGGCGAACGCTCCCGGGAATGCCATCAATACCCGTGTGGCGATGCGCGCTAACAGCTTGTTAGTCATGCCCGCCGCCGCATTTTGCTCATGCAGCAACAACGGCACCCTACAACACCATGCCGCTACGCCGCCAGGGCCAGATGCAAAGCCACCCAGACCTAGCACCACATCAGGGCGCACAGTTTTGAGCACCTTACGCGCCTGCAAAATCGACTTAATGATGTGATACGGGGCAGCCATCAATCGCTTGATACCATTGCCACGCACCCCTTGAATATCAATAAATGAGATGGGATAACCATGAGCGGGCACCAGCTCCGCCTCCATCCGGTCGGCCGTACCGAGCCAGTGGATCGTCCAACCTTGGCTTTTTAGGCGATCAGCGACCGCTAAACCGGGGAATACATGTCCACCGGTCCCCCCCGCCATCACCAACAGAGTCTTACTCACTTAACCTCCCGCACGCGCGCCTGGGCTGTCGCCTGACGCAACTCAAAATCGATTCGGATCAACATGCTGACTGCGACGGTCATGATGATCAAACTAGAGCCACCATAACTGACGAGCGGCAGGGTCAAACCCTTGGTGGGCATCATGCCACTGGCCGCACCGACGTTAACGAAGGTTTGGAAGCTAAACCAAATCCCGATCCCGATAGCTAAATAGCCGTCATATAAACGATCGGCCTCAAGTGCCCGATACCCCAACCGCATGGCTTTGATAGCCAATGAAAAAATCAGGAATAACGCCCCGAGCACCCCGACGTAACCCAACTCTTCACCAAGGATCGAGAACACAAAGTCAGTGTGCGCTTCAGGTAGGTATTCCATTTTTTGGATCGAATTGCCTAACCCCTCACCAAACCAACTGCCGCGGCCAAATGCCATCAGCGATTGAGTTAGCTGATAACCACTGCCAAATGGATCGGCCCAAGGGTCCATAAATGAGGTGACCCGCCGCATCCGATACGGCGCAGCCAGCACCAACATCACGACAGCGCCAAGTCCGGCGCCAATTAGGGTGATAAACTGACCCAATCGGGCACCGGCTAAAAACAGCATGCCAAATGAGGTGACAAACATCACCACGGTCGAACCTAAGTCAGGTTGCAACAGGAGCAACACAGCCAACAAGCCAAATACTGCTAGCGGCTTGAGAAAGCCAAGCCACTCTTCACGGACCTCACTTTGACGTCGCACTAAATAGCTGGCCAGATAGACAAACAAGGCCAACTTAGCAAATTCGGCAGGCTGTAAGTTAAAGGGGCCAAGGGGCAACCAGCGCACCGCACCGTTAACGTTGCGCCCCACCAGCAGCACCAATACCAGCATCACGATGGCTACCAGTAGCATCTGACCGTTGTATTTCTCCCACTTGGCCATGGGGATTTGCAACACAAACCACGATACGCCCAACGCCATCAATAAAAAGAGACCGTGGCGCTTAACGAACATGAACGGATCATCCCCCAGCTTCACCCCTTCCGGGATGGATGCGGAGGCCACAATAACCACGCCAACGGCCATTAAGCTAAGGGCCAAAAGCACTAACTGCCGATCGTAGAGCGCAGCCGGACGAGGAGGAAGCAACCAACGCTGCAGTGTTGCACCTATGGCGCGCAAGTTATTCATAGCGCATTTACCCATTCGCTAAAGCGATCACCGCGCACTTCAAATGATGGAAATTGATCCAAGCTGGCACAGGCAGGAGCAAGCAGCACCCAGTCACCGGGTTTGGCATCGGCAGCAGCCTTAGCAATCGCCGCAGCCAAATCAGCCACCCGCTCAGTTTGCTCACCCAGTGCTAGCAGCACCTCGGCATCCTGACCAAAGCAGTACATGTGATCAATCTGGTTCCCGAGCAGCGCCTGGATCGGGCCGAAATCTTGGCCCTTACCTTGACCACCGGCTAACAGGAGCAATCGACCTTGAACCGATTCGCGTACCCCAGCCACGGCCGCGAGGGTCGCCCCGACATTGGTCGCTTTCGAGTCATTGATCCAGCGCACCCCGTTCACCTCGCGCACAAAACGGGCCCGATGAGGCAACCCTTCAAAACGGCGCAACACGGTGAGCTGGGCCGCGCGGGGAACACCCACGGCATCGCACAGTGCCATTGCCGCGAGCGCATTAGCCTGATTGTGGGCACCGACGATCTTCATCTCATCGACGGCCAACTGCGGCTCACCCTGCACAGTTAACCACTGCCGACCATCTTGTAGGCAGCGGCCATAGCCATGGTTATCAAGACCAAAACTCTGCCACACGTGACCTGCGTCAGGCCGCGTTTGGGGGTCGTCACGATTGATCAAAATATGTTGGGAGTGCGAATGAACGCCCATTTTGGCGGCGCGATAATCCGCCATGCCCACATAGCGATCCATATGATCTTCAGAGAGGTTCAACACCACCGAGGCGGCGGCACGCAAACTGTAGGTGGTCTCAAGCTGAAAACTAGAGAGCTCCAGCACGCAAACATCCATTGGTTGCTTGAGCAGCGTCAGCGCTGGGGTGCCTATATTGCCACCCACTCCCACCTTAAGGCCCGCTTCAGCAATCATCTCCCCCACCAGCGTGGTCACCGTGCTCTTACCGTTAGAACCGGTGATTGCAATGATCGGTGTCTGCGTTTCGCGCACAAACAGCTCAATATCGCCAACAATCTCCACGCCACATTCGGCGGCGGCATGAAGCGCAGGGGTCGCCAGCGCCATCCCGGGGCTGACCACTATCATCTCAGCCCCCATCAGCCGCTCGGCGTCAAGCCCGTGAATCAATACCACCTCTGGTGGCAACTGCTCTTTGCCAGGCGGATTAGCACGGGTATCCATCACCAGCGGCGTGATACCACGATCGAGAAAGTATTCGACGCAAGAGAGTCCTGTTTTACCCAATCCGATGATGATGACCATGATCTTATCGCACCTTCAGGGTCGCCAGACCCAACAACACCAGCACGAGAGTAATGATCCAAAAGCGCACGATAACGCGCGGCTCTGGCCAACCTTTTTTCTCATAGTGGTGATGGATCGGCGCCATGCGGAAAATTCGCACGCCGCGCAATTTATAAGATCCGACTTGCAAGATCACCGATAAGGTCTCCATCACGAAGACGCCACCCATGATCACCAGCAAAAACTCCTGACGCACTAGCACCGCGATGGTGCCAAGGGCGCCCCCGAGTGCCAATGAACCCACATCGCCCATAAAGACCTGCGCAGGATAGGTATTGAACCAAAGAAATCCTAGGCCTGCGCCAACAATGGCCGTACAAACCACCACCAACTCGGAGGTATAAGGCACATAAGGGATATGCAAATAGCTTGAGAAGTTTACGTTACCCGTTGCCCATGCAATCAGCGCAAAGCCTCCCGCTAACATCACGGTCGGCATGATAGCTAAACCGTCCAGGCCGTCGGTCAAGTTGACCGCATTGGAGGTACCGACGATGACAAAGTAGGTCAACACGATAAACATCAAACCCAATTGCGGCATCACATCTTTGAGAAAGGGCACCACCAGCTGAGTCTGTCCATCATAGGTCGTGCTGCTATAGAGATAGACCGCCACAATTAATGCCACCGCTGACTGCCAAAAGTACTTCCAGCGCGCCACTAACCCGTCGGTATTTTTGCGTACCACTTTGAGATAGTCATCGGCAAAGCCAATCGCCCCATACGCCCCTAGTACAAATAACACCAGCCATACATAAGGGTTATCAAGGCGACACCAGAGCAGTACCGAAATAAAAATAGCGGCAATGATCATCAGCCCCCCCATGGTTGGGGTGCCTCGCTTGCTAAGGTGAGATTCAGGGCCGTCATTACGGATCACCTGACCAAACTTTAGGATCTGCAACCGACGGATCAGTCGCGGCCCCATCCAAAGTGCCACTCCCAAACCGGTAATAATCGACAAAATTGCACGAAACGACAGGTACGAGAAGACGTTAAAAAAGGTGAAGTACGGGGTAAGCAGTTCCGCCAGCCAAACTAGCATGTGGCTGACTCCTGATGGTCTTTGACCATCTTAACGATATCTTCCATACTGGAACCGCGGGCCCCCTTAACGAGAATCGACACTTCTTGATGTGTATTTATCATTTGCGCAAGTACTTCAAACAACGATGCCTTGTTATCGAAATGTCGACCCGCCGCGGCATCTGCGGTGTGGCGACTCTGCTCCCCAACTGTTAGCACAGCATCCAAGCCACACTCACGGGCATGATGGCCAACCCGAGCATGTTGCTCATATGACTCCTCACCCAGTTCCCGCATGTCACCAAATACCAACACCTTAAAGCCACCCATGACGGTGAGGGTATCAATACCCGCCAACACAGATTCAACGCTCGCGTTGTAGGTATCGTCCACTAGGGTTAACCCTCCCCAGCGCTGGACACAAAACCGTCCTTTAACCGGTGCCATCTGCTCGAGCCCAGCCTTAACTGAGTCAAGCGAGGCCCCTAATGCCAAACAGCCAGCAGCGGCCGCTAGCGCGTTGCCAACATTGTGGCGACCAGGGATCGCCAACGTCAGATCCACGTGCCCATGGGGAGTCACCATCACAAACTCGGCGCAGCCCTGTGCATTGAGCACGATATCGCGGCCATGATAGGGCCGGGTTTGATCATCTATCGAAAAACCACATTCAATGCCATCTGCTTGCCACGCTGGCCAAAACTCACTGTCGGCATTGACGATAGCGACGCCGCCGTGACTCAACCCTTGGAATATTTCGCTCTTGGCATGAAAGACCCCTTCTAGGGAGCCAAAGCCCTCTAGGTGAGCGGCAGCCACGTTATTAATGATGGCGGCATCGGGCTGTGCCAATGAGGTGGTCCACGCAATTTCGCCCGGATGATTGGCACCTAACTCCAGCACTGCAAACTGGTGTTGCGGCTCAAGGCGCAGCAAAGTGAGCGGCACCCCGACTTCATTATTGAAGTTCCCGGCAGTGGCCAACACATCACCTTCGTGGCGCAAAATCGCAGTTGCCATCTCTTTGACCGTGGTTTTGCCACAGCTACCCGTAATGGCCAGCACCTTAGGATTGATCCGCTCACGCACCAACTTACCGAGGCGGCCCAGCGCCTTGAGACTGTCAGTCACCACTAACTGAGCGATTGCCAGTGGCAGTTCGCGCTCAACCAGTAATGCAGATGCACCGGCTTTAACCGCTTGCTCGCAAAAATCATGAGCATCAAAATTTTCACCACGCAATGCCACAAATAACGCCCCAGCACCCAAAGTGCGGGTATCGGTACTGACAACGGTGATCTGCTCATCTTTGCCAATGAGGCGGGCATCTAGCGCCTGCGCCAATTCAGCCAGCTTGAGGGGCATCATGTGAATGACTCCAATAATGTGTGCAAGGTGGCGGCGACGGTTTCCCGGTCGCTATAGTGCCGCTTGTCAGTACCAATAATTTGATAATCCTCATGACCTTTTCCGGCCACCAAGATGATGTCTTGCTTATTTGCTTGGCCAATCGCCAACCCAATAGCCTTGGCGCGATCGTGCTCTACCTGCACGGGTGCAGGATCGAGAAGACCCGCCACCATGTCAGCCATGATCAGGGCCGGCTGCTCGGTACGGGGGTTGTCATCGGTCAAAATAACCCGATCGGCATGTTGCTCAGCCATCGCTGCCATCATCGGACGCTTGCCACGATCGCGATCACCGCCGCAGCCAACTAAACACCAAAGCTGGCCTTTGCAGTGCACTCGCAAGGCTTGCAGGGCTTTTTCTAATGCATCTGGCGTGTGGGCATAATCGACCACTGCGAGGGGGATTTCACCGCCGCCAAAGCACTCCATTCGACCAGTAACAGACTGCAATTGAGGCGCAGTTGCGAGTAACGCCTGAAAGTCATAACCCAACACCAGCATGACGCCCATGGCTGCCAGCACATTACTGACGTTAAAACGTCCAAGCAAGGGGGCGGATAATACACCATTCCCCCAGCTGGAGTTAATCTGCGCACGAAAACCTTGCTGGTGAAAATCAAGTTGCTGCGCCGTTAACTGACGGCCAACATGATTTGCAATCGGGCCATCGACACTAAACGCGACGGCAGTGGGGTATGTTTTCAGCCAACGCGCGCCGAGGGCATCATCTGCATTGATCACCGCATTCGACTCATCCACTTGCTGCAATAGTTGCTCTTTGGCAGCGCCATAGGCCTCCATCGTACCGTGGTAGTCGAGATGATCGCGGCTCAAATTAGTAAAGACTGCCGCCGCAAACGGCAGCCCCGCCACCCGATGCTGCACCAAACCGTGGCTCGACACCTCCATCGCGACCAAATCTGCCCCCAGCTCTTGCAGTTCAGCCAGATTGCTTTGTACCTGTACGGCACTACCGGTGGTATTTTCAGCTTCCATCAGATGACCAAACAAGCCATTGCCGATAGTTCCCATCACCCCTGCGTTGCCGCCCAGCAGTGTCCGCCAGTTAGCCACTAACAGTGCCGTTGTGCTCTTACCATTGGTGCCAGTGATGCCCACCAGTTGCAGTTTTTTAGCGGGCTGATCGTAGAAATAGCCAGAAAGCGCACAAAGGTGAGCGGGCAGATCTTTCACTCCAATACAAGGCACCGCCGTTGCCGGCGCGATAAATTCCCCATCGGTCTCAAATACTACGGCGGCAGCGCCTTGCGCCACCGCCTGCTGGATAAAACGTCGTCCATCCACTTGATGACCGCGAATGGCCACGAACAGCGAACCAGGACCTACTCGTCGACTATCGAGCTGTATATCGATCAAAGGCAGAGCCGGCGCCGTGATCCCGAACGGGCGCAGCACGGCTTCTAGGGTACGAGTATTCGCTATGCAGGAGTTAGGTACGCGGGACAATGGAAACCTCCCTACGGGCTAGTTTGCTAGGGTCCGAAGGCGGAATGGCATCCGGACGAATATTGAACAGCTGCAGCACGCCCCCCATGGTTTCAGCAAAGGGTGGCGTTGCCACGGCGCCGCCATAGTAGGCCTTACCTTTAGGCTCATTGATGACCACCACGATGACAAAACGAGGATCACTGGCGGGTGCAAAACCAGCAAACCACGCCATGTAATCCTTGCCATAGCCACCGGCAACCGCCACCTTCGCAGTACCACTCTTACCACCGATCCGATAACCCGGCACCTTCGCTTTAGGTATCGCGTTATCAACCACATACTCCAGCGCCTGCAGCATGGCCGTTGCATTATTGCGATCAATCACCTGTTCACCCTTAGGGGGCGTGGTGAGTTTGATCACCGAGATCGGCATCCGCTTGCCTTTGTTGGCCAACGTTGCATAGGCCGAGGCCAGTTGCAGGGGGGTCACCCGCAGGCCATAACCAAACGCCAAGGTAGCCCGCTCGATATCTGACCAGCGTCGACGTTGGGGCAGCATGCCGCTGCTCTCGCCAGTTAAGTTACTGCCGGTATCCATACCAAAACCGAACAAGCTAAGGGTGTTGATCATCTCTTGCGGCGGCATCCGCAGCGAAATTCGTGACATACCAATGTTGGAGGAGTAACGCAAAATATCGTACAGGTTATGGGCTGGATGGATACTCACGTCCTTGATCTGTTTGGCACCGATAAACAACGGCCCCCCTTGAATCGTGTCCTTCCAGCTGGTCACCCCAGCTTGCAGCGCGCTCAATAAAATCAATGGCTTAACTGTTGAGCCTGGCTCATAGGTATCGGTGACTACCCGGTTGCGCACTCGAAAACTTTGATACTGGCCGCGGTTGTTGGGGTTATAAGAGGGAGTGTTAACCATGGCCAGCACTTCGCCCGTTTTGACATCGAGCATCACCATGGAGCCAGACGTAGCGTTGTTCTCATCTGTCGCCCGCTTTAAGGCACGATAAGCCAATGCTTGTACCCGCTGATCGATACTCAGTTGCAGATCGTTGGCGTTCTTGCCCTCTTTGACGACCCCAAGACGCTCAATGACTCGACCTTGGCGATCTTTACGCACACGCATTTCGCCTGCTGTCGCGGTTAGCCACTCGTTATAGCTACGCTCAATGCCTTCGATGCCATTGTCATCGATGTTGGTCACCCCCACCAAATGAGCACTAATCTCACCGGTTGGATAGAAACGACGGGCCTCCGGTCGCAAATTGATGCCACCTAATTTGAGCCCCTTAACGTATTCCGCCACAGCTGGCGTCACTTGACGCTGCAAATAGACAAATCGCTTATTCGGATTTGAGATACGTTGCTTGAGGGTTTTAATATCAAGCTTTAGTACTGCCGCCAGCGCCAACCAAGCCCGCTCGTTATTAATCGCGCCAGACTCATGCACCCGTTTAGGGTCAGCCCACACCGCTTGAACAGGTACAGATACTGCAAGTTGCTCGCCATTGCGATCGGTGATGATCCCGCGTACCGCCTGAGTAGACGTGGTCCGCAACGAACGCAAGTCACCTTCTTGCCGTAAACGATCGGGATTGATCACCTGGATCCAGGCTAACCGTAAGATCAGGCCAAGAAATGCGATGCCAATAAACACCCCTAAGGTGCGAAAACGCCATGGATAGATCGCGGGCCCTTTCGTCGCCACCTTGGCCGTTTTAGCCGTTTTGGCTGCCACTTTGCGTGTCATGGTTGGGTAATTACCTTTTCAGTGGTAGCCAGTGCACGCCCCATTTGCAGCTTATCTGTTGCTAAGCTCGCGACCCGGGAGTGTTCAGCCAAAGTGCCTTGCTCTAGCACCAAGTTTCGCCATTCGATATTGAGGCGATCTTCTTCAGCCATCAGATCATTTTGATCCGCGGTTAAACCACGGGTCATGTTAGTCACCAAAATCACCCCAAACGCCGTCACTAGCACCGCAACCGATAGAGATATTTGCACTTTGTGCCGCCAAAGATCACGGATGATCTCTTTGGCCAAATTAATACGCACTTCGCCCATCCGTTACTCCGCCAGCCGCTCAGCGACGCGCAATACCGAACTGCGCGCACGACTGTTTTCAGATACTTCATGATCAGAAGGCTTGAGCGCTTTGCCGACTGCCTTCAATTTGCGGCCACCGGCTAACTGCGCCTCGGTCAATGGAATGCCCCGTGGCACCTCAGGCCCTTTTTCATGCTTACGAATGAAATGTTTGACCAAGCGATCTTCTAACGAGTGAAAGCTGATCACCGATAGATGGCCATGCGGTGCGAGCACCTCTAACGCGCCATTGAGTGCAGTTTCGATCTCATCTAATTCGCTGTTGATATAGATACGAATGGCCTGAAAACTGCGCGTTGCAGCATGTTTACCCTTCTCTTTGCTTGGGTTCACCCGGGCAATCATCTCTGCCAATTGGCGGGTTCGCACATAAGGATCGGTAACGCGATCGTGCACGATGGCGCGCGCAATTTTTTTAGCAAAACGCTCCTCACCGAAGGTCTTTAGCACCCAAGCAATATCATCAACATCCGCTTTGGCTAGCCACTGGGCGGCACTTTGACCACAGGTAGGGTCCATTCGCATATCAAGCGGACCATCCTTCATAAAACTAAAGCCGCGCTCGGCATCATCTAACTGCGGTGAAGAGACCCCCAAATCCAGCAAAAAGCCATCCACTTTACCAAGCAAACCACGGGCATCGAGATAAGAGGCAATACCAGAGAAAGGGCCATGGACAATTTCAAAGCGGGGATCTTGGATCTTGGCAGCCTCGGCAATCGCTTGAGGATCGCGATCGATAGCAATCAATCGGCCATGAGGGCCAAGGTGTTGCAGGATCAAGCGAGAGTGACCACCACGGCCAAAAGTGCCGTCAACGTAAACACCGTCTGGCTTGATAGCCAGACCTGCGACGGCTTCGTGCAATAGCACTGTGATGTGTTCAGCGGTATGGGTCATGTATAAAGAAAAATCCTGTCGTCGTGGTAAGTTTGCCCAATAGCATTTGGGTAGAGCCAAGATGTCGTCATCGACTCGTCGTGGCCAGTGAGCCCTATCTTAAAACTCAAACGTCTTGAGCAGACTCGCTAGCATCATGTTTCTAGCCCTGCCTATATCTGCGGCAGCAAACTAAGTTACAAACGGCCATCAGCGTGAAGCTCACCGTCAATGATGGCCCTTGCCATCGCGGTAACTGCAGCAAACGCCACTATTTTTGGCGTATCAGGGAGTTGGTCTTGAATCTGCATTCGACCATTTCCCATTGAGTTAGGAGATAACGCAGCTGACAACGATGGGCAATGCTGATGGCGCAGACCTGCTGGCCATCGCGCTAGAAATGAAGCCAATCATAAAATGTGGTCAACATTGTCAGTGGCCCTTAACTGCCTAGCTGATGGCATCGGCGCCATGCAACAAATTGCAGGATTTAAAGGGAGGCAACTCACCCACCGCTAACAACTTGCTTTACCCATTTATTCGGTGCGGTGAAGTTTAAGGACGTGTAACAGGCTTTTCAAGCAAGGATATGAGCGCGCGGCGATATATTGGCGCTGCATTTATTCATCACCCATCGGGCGACATCATGTTTTATCCATTATTTAATGGTGAACATTTACCGGCTCATCACTGCAAATTAACCCCATGCATGGGGGGCTCATCTATACGCACACCCCACGCAACGTCGCCATAGCTATCCATCGTTCCCCTAAACAAAATCTATGCCATTGAATTTAAAGAGGTTATTTAATATGTAATGGCAGTGAGACGGCATAACGTGCGTAAGATGGTCTGCTCATCGTAAAAAAAAGCCCCGCGATAGATCGCAGGGCTTTTCGAAATGAGGTTGGAGTTGGCCTGTAAGCCGGGTTCTGTACCGGGTTGCCCCGGGTAGCAATCATTCCTCTAGGCCAGCAATCACTCACTGGCTCAAGCAACCTACCCGCCCCCAACGCGGGCCGCGCCAATAGGGGCCTATTTGGTCTTGCTTCGGGTGGAGTTTACCGTGCCACGAACTGTTACCAGTCGCGCGGTGCGCTCTTACCGCACCCTTTCACCCTTACCTGATCCCTTGCGGGCCATCGGCGGTTTGCTCTCTGTTGCACTGGTCGTGGGCTCACGCCCCCCAGGCGTTACCTGGCACCCTGCCCTATGAAGCCCGGACTTTCCTCCCCTCCGCCCGTCTGCCCCGAAAGGCACAACGACGAAGCAGCGATTGCCCAGCCAACTCCGGCGCAGATTATAGCCTTGTGAACAGGCTGGGGTAAACCGGCAATTTAGGTTTACAGCCATTAATCCCATCTCAGATGCCACTGACGCACCATCAATCCATCAGAGCACAACAGATCACATCAGACAGAACCACTGTCATTGCCGCAGCTTAAATCAACTCAATAGTGCTCTAAACCGTATTTATACAGTGCATTTTTCTTCACACCGTGAATATCGGCTGTCAACGCAGCGGCTTTTTTAAGTGGCAATTCACTAACCAGTAATCCAAGCGTACGGATCGCCTCAGCAGGCAGATCATCCTCATGCTTATTCGCCCCCGCAACCACTAGCACAATTTCACCACGGCAGCGGTTATCATCTTCACCCAACCAAGTGAGCATCTCGGATGCGGGTAAGCCATGAATTGACTCAAACGTTTTAGTCAGCTCACGACACACCACGACGTGACGATCCCCAAGAATGCGCGCTATCGCTTCAACGGTGTCTTTCACTCGGCGGGGTGACTCATAAAATACCAATGAGCGAGTATCTTCGATCACAGCTTGCAGCCGATCATCACGGCCTTTGCTCTTAGCAGGCAAAAAACCCTCAAAAGCAAAGCGATCAGTGGGCAGACCGGCCGCGCTTAGCGCAGTGATCGCAGCACAAGGCCCCGGCAATGGCACGACAGTTACACCGGCCTCGCGACAGCGGGTGACCAAGTGATAACCAGGATCACTAATCAAGGGGGTTCCTGCATCGGAGACCAAAGCCACACTCTTGCCCTCCTTAATACGACTAATCAATACATCGGCCTTTTGCTGCTCATTGTGATCGTGCAAAGCAAAGGTGGGCACCGATATTTGATAGTGGCTAAGCAGGATCCCGGTATGACGGGTATCTTCTGCGGCAACCAGATCGACACTGCGTAAAATATTCAATGCACGCTGAGTGATATCTGCCAGATTGCCGATTGGAGTGGGTACTATATACAGAATTTTGGTGTCACTCATGGGATCTCCGAGTGCCCCAACAATTGTGTCTCCATATTGGCCCGTTTACACTATGGGTAACTTCAACACTGGTCGGGGAATGAACTTGAACCGGGTTATAAAACAAGTAAGTGTAACACGACTCTTCGGCATCATACTCGCGGTAGCATTACTCGCCGCCTGTGCGTCGAATCCTAATCAATCAACAGGGCAACCAGGTATGCCTTCTGCTTTCGCGAATCTGAGCAAAAATGCTCAGTGGTATCTTGCGAAGGTAAAGTCAGCAGACCCTGCCCAAGCGTTTACGTGGCAAATGCTGGCTGCGCGTAGCTATTTGGCCAATGGTCAGACTAAACCGGCATTAGCACTGTTCCAGCAGCTGCAAAAACAGGCCAACGGGGCGACTCAAAAAGCTCAATTGCAGCTGTTGCAAGCCCACGTGCTGTTGGCACAAGGCAATGCTAATCAGGCGCTGATCCTGCTAGAGGGTAAACCTGAAACCCCACTCGATGCCGATACGCAAAAAGATTGGTATCGCCAGCGCGTCGTACTGCAGCTCAACGTCAATAACAAGTTTGGCGCAGCCAAATCCTTGATCGCGATGGAGCCCTACCTCAATCAGAGCGAGCAGACGACTAACCATCAGCAGATTTGGTCATTGCTGCAAGGCATGCCCTCATCTACGCTGCGCGCGTTAGAAGTGGCAAAAGCACCTGACGTGACCACCGGCTGGCTAAGACTGGCTGCGCTGGTCAGTGAATTTCGAACCCAACCCAAAGAGTTAGCCGCTCAGCTAGCCAGTTGGAAGCGCGAATTTCCTAACCATCCCGCACTGCGCGAGATGCAGGCCGGATTAGGTAAGTTTACCGCCACGACTCACACCACTGTGCAGCACATTGCCGTATTGCTACCACTTTCTGGCAAGCTAGAACGTCAAGGGTCTGCTATTCGCAACGGTATGCTGATGTCTTACAAAGAAAATCAGGGAAAGTTTGCTCTGAATTTCTACGACACCCAGAAAACGGCCATTGGCGATCTTTATAAGCAGGCGATTGAAAAAGGCGCTGACATGATCATCGGTCCGTTGATCAAAGCGCGAGTTGAAGAGTTACTGAAGCTCCATCCTACTGTTCCGGTGCTTGCACTCAACGAATTGAATAAGCCTGTCATCAATGATGCGACCTATTACTTTTCGCTGTCCGCAGCTGCCGATGCTGCGCAAGCTGCTCAATACCTGTTTGATCAAGGCTACCGTAAGCCATTGGTCATTGCTGCGCGAGGCCGAGTGGGTAACACCAGCATTAAAGGGTTCGAACAGCACTGGGCTACGTTGAGTAAAGATCAGCCTATCGTTGCAACCTTTGCGGCCCGTAATGAAGTGCCGGCCATGGTTAAAAAGGCATTGAGCGGTCGCGTTGCCAACAAAGTGGGTGAGGTTGTATCGATTGCTGACGCTGCACCACACAATATTGATGCTGTTTATGTGGTGGCCAACAGCTTAGAAACCCGCATGATCAAGCCTTATGTGGATATTTCAGTTAACCCTATGGGCAGCTTGCCAATCTATGCCAGCTCCCGTAGCTATGATGGTGCGGCCACTGAGGTGGCTTCTGAGCTTAACGGAATGCGTATCGCTGATATGCCACTGCTACTGGGCGGCTATGAAACCCAGCGGGCGCAAATTTCGCAGCTGTGGCCAACAACACAAGGCGATCTCTTGCGTTTCTTTGCTATGGGCTACGATGCCATCAGCGTGGTGAAAGACTTACCACAGATGCGTACTGTTAGTGGCATGCAGCAAGCAGGCATGACCGGCAAACTAAGTGTGGATCCACAAGGTAATATCATCCGAATGCTAAGTTGGGCAACATACCAAAATGGCAAGCTAGTTGATGAAAATGCAGTTCAACCACTGGAGGTCCCATCCAATGAAAGAGCTGTGGCAACGGATACGCCAGCAGTTGCAGCACCTACTCCCACCACCCATGAGCAAGGGTCAGCACTTTGAACAAGTAGCTGAACACTGGTTGCAGGCCCAAGGCCTGCAACTGGTTGCTCGTAACTATCGCTGCCGCGGCGGCGAAATTGATCTCATCATGCACCAGGGCCAGACCCTGGTGTTTGTTGAGGTGAGATATAGGGCGACCGCTAGCCATGGTGGCGCCGCAAGTTCGGTTACCCACTCTAAGCAACGCAAAATCGTGCTAGCAGCACGTCACTATTTAAAGCAACATGCTATCAACGAGGCCCATCAGGCCTGCCGATTCGACGTGATCGCGTTCGAGGGCAATCAGCCCACCTGGTTGCAGAACGCATTTTAAGAGGATCTTATGACTGACCGCATCAAAGAGAACTACACCGAAAGCATCCAAACCAAAATAGCAGCTGCCGAGGCGCTGCCAGATGCTATCCATACAGCAGCCCAGATGATCACTATCTGTTTGCTCAATGGCCACAAGGTGCTGGCATGCGGTAACGGTCCTTCTGGTGCTTTGGCACAGCTATTTATCTGCGAGCTAGTCAACTGCTATGAGACGCAGCGCCCTTCTTTACCAGGCATGGCACTGACTACCGACATGGCGACTATCAGTGCAATTGCGACCGATCATGGTTTTGAAGAGGTTTATGCCAAACAAATCCGCGCGTTGGGTCAACCAGGGGATATTTTGGTCGTCATTACCACTTCAGGGAATAGCCGCAACCTGATTAAGGCTGCAGAGGCTGCGCTCTCTCGGGATATGACCATAGTGGTACTCGATGGTGGCGATGGTGGCGAGATCGCAGGGCTGCTTGGCCCTAATGATGTGGAAATTCGCGTTCCCTCTGCCCGTCGACCACGCATTCTAGAAGTCAATCTGCTGACCCTACACTGTCTGTGTGACCTCATTGATCAAACACTTTTTCCTCAGCAGGAGGGCTAACACTATGAAAAAGCACACCATCTTGATGGCGCTACTGGCTAGCACTCTATTGCTACAAGGCTGTGCAGCCGTGGTAATGGGCGGTGCCGCTGGAACAGCTAAGGCATCAGGAGATCGCCGCACGCTGGATACTCAGTGGGAAGATCAGAACATCGAACTGACTGGGGCCAACCTGCTCGCGGACAACAAAGCGCTGAGCTCAGCCAGTAAAATCGGCATTTATAGTAACAATGGCCGTGTTTTGCTCGTAGGTCAGACACCTTCTGACGCATACAAACAAGAAGCAGAAAAAATTATTAGTCGTATCCACGGTGTTCGTCACGTTTACAACGAGCTGCGACTTGGGCGGCCAGTCGGTTTGGCTACCCGCAGCAATGACACCTGGATTACCTCTAAAGTGAAAACCAATATGTTTCGCACCAAGAATTTTGATTCAGCCAAATTCAAGGTTGTGACTGAAAATGGTGAGGTATTCCTCATTGGTCTTGTCACTCGTCAAGAAGGTGAGCAAGCCGTAAAAATCGCCCGTCATGTTAGCGGGGTAAAACGGGTCATTAAAGCGTTTGAATTCGCCCAAAACTAATATGATTGACATAAAAAAACGCAGCCAATTGGCTGTAATGCAAGTCAGTTAAGAGAATTTGAGTCCCAACCCGCGGGGTATAAGGGCTAACGAGTGAGGGAGGCATGATGCCTCCCTCTTTTTATTGCATGCCAGTCAGGGCAAGGGTTGGAGCCAAATTGACTCTTTAATCA
>JBOFTS010000037.1:0-1011 GCA_051652185.1 Aeromonas sp. | reverse complement strand
ACGTCAGCTTTCTCAGATTGAATTAATTTGCCTGGCGGCCATAGCGCCGTGGAACCACCTGATCCCATGCCGAACTCAGAAGTGAAACGCGGTAGCGCCGATGGTAGTGTGGCATTCGCCATGCGAGAGTAGGACACTGCCAGGCACCAAATTTAAGAACCCCGCTCAATGAGCGGGGTTTTTTATTGGCTGAGATTTAGTAAAAGAGATAATTGCGGCACTGATTATTTGTGCGTATGGCTCTATTTGCTCCCTTAAGTCTTTCACTTCCCTCTATTTCCTCTGATCCCCTTTACCTTGTTATTGTGCTGATACTTTCTACTGTAATCCTACTCGATTTGATATTTATCAGTGTTGCCAAGTAAATGAGTCGTTCACTTGGCTAGCTCATTACGAAGCCTTATATTTTGTTTAAATCAGTAATATCAGCTACTGGATGGTAATCCCCCCTTATTTTTAGGAGCATTCAAAAGTAGAGATCATGCAGGCTTTGCCAGATGCGGCTTCGGGGTATAGCTATCTAGCGCCATGTTGGGCCGCTCATGGTTATAAACCCACAGCCATTGCGTGCAAATTCTTGTAGTTCCTCCAGTGTGCCAAATAGGTAATGAGCCAGCCAATCGTAACGCCCCGTCCTGTTAAACGGCTCTATGTACCCGTGCTGCGGGGGATTGCCTGGTTGGATATACCCCAAGGAGATCTCCTGTTTTATCGCCTATTCCTCGAGCTCCTCGCTGATATATTCCAGTCCATTATCACACTGGATCATGACTGGTTTGCCACGCCACGCTATCGCCTGGTTTAGTGCCCGCTTGATCCGCGAGGCAAGCAATGAAACATCAACCGCTATGCACAGGGCCTCACGGTTCAAGTCATCGATCACATTAAACCGTCGCGCTGACCGGCCATCGCTCAGTTGATCGTGCATGAAATCCATCGACCAGCAGTGGTTGGGTTGGCACAACCAGATCTTAAGGCTTTTCACGCACCCGGTGCATCTTGGGTTTTATC
>JBOFTS010000036.1:0-27729 GCA_051652185.1 Aeromonas sp. | reverse complement strand
CTGTTGTATTGAGGCCAGTTGCTGATGGGATGAAGCGCTTTGCCCATGATGGATACTTGAAAAGGGATGATAGTGATCAGATCACCGGATCTTCAATTAGTTCCATGCACGTTGCATCGATTTGGGAAACAACGCCGATTAAAAGATGACGGTCCCACACCGCACTGGTGGAGATCGAGACGTTCCGCGGGCAAGTGCCTACTGTCACCGCCTTTGGCTCGCCAGAGTCGGTCAAGGGGATCGATCCTCTGTTCCCCGCGATCTAATAGCGGCAGAAGAAGATCAACTCGCCCCTTGAGTTTCCTTTATTTTTAAAGTCGTTAGAATCGGGAGCCATCAAGGCTCCCGATTACCACCCTATTGCCCGCCGCACTCAGTGATGAGTAGATCGCCGCTGACTTTGCCGGGCCATGCTAAAAGTGGCAGTCTTATGTCTCTGTCCATGCCCATGCCCATGCCCATGTCACTGTGTTCAAAGTGCGATGTCATTTAAAGTGCCATGTCATTTTGCATACCTTTTAAGAGCCGGAGCCTTTAGTGCTGATCACGACGGTGATCATCTAGCCACTGATATAAGAGTGCCACTGCCCCCTCAAATTGCAGCCCAACGATGGCCGGATCACCGCCTCCTGCTTCTAATCGCGCACACTGACTCGCAAATTCACTTAGACCTAGTGCGAGGGCACTTCCCTTTAGTTTGTGTGCTAGCTGACGTTGCTCACGCCCTTCCCTTTTAACTAGCTCATCGACTAATCCTCGCCCTTGCGACTCGAACAGTTCAATAAGTTGGCAGATCCGCGTCATACCAAGCAGGGGTAAATCGGCATCCAATACCGAATTGGCGAGTTCTGGCAAGGGGGCTGGCGTGATGACCAACACCTGCGAGGATGGCAAGCGAGGGGTACCATCTTGCCCAAATAGCCGCTCAATAGCGTGTGCCAGAAGTGCCAAGCGCACTGGCTTACCAACAAAATCGACAAAACCGGCGGCGAGGCAGTGACGGATATCATCCGGATACATCTGGGCTGAGATGGCGATGGCAGGCAGCGGCTGCTCATGCATCTCCTCACTGATGGCGGCCAGATCTTCACGCAAGGTGATGCCATCCATATCGGGCAGATTAATATCGAGCAGCACCAGCTCAAAGGGGCGCTCGGTCACCCACGCTAGCGCACTGCGACCATCTTCGGCCAAGGTGACACGATGGCCAAGGCGGGTCAGCATGCCGTGTGCCACCAGCCGATTGATCTCGTTATCTTCCACCAACAGGATGTCGCGAGATTGACCAAGATACAGCTGCCGCACCTCGGTGGGTAATTGAACGCTCGATCGCTGTAATGGCAAGCTAAAGCTGAATTCACACCCCTTGCCCGGTTCGCTGGAAAGGATCAGCTCGCCCCCCATGGCATCTACCAGCTTACGGCTGATTGCTAGCCCCAGTCCGGTGCCTCCCTGATGGCCTACGTCCCGCGCGCGCTGGCGAAATGCTTCAAACACCGCCTCCTGCTCATCCGCCGGAATGCCGGGGCCGGTATCGCACACCACGAAGCGAATGCAGGGCTCGGCGCAAGGGCCTTGGCAAACAAGGGGCGCCACTGTCAGGGTAATCTGGCCATGGGCGGTAAACTTGACCGCATTGCCGAGCAAGTTGCCAAGTACCTGGCGCAGTTTGCCCAGATCCCCCTCGACCACAGGCGCTAACTCGGGCGCATATTCCAGCCCCAAGGTCACCCCCTTGGCCGCCGCCTTTGGCCGAAACAGCGAGCTGAGCTCATCGACTAGCTGGAACAAAGAAAACGGCTCACGACGCACTTCTACATGACCCGCTTCTATCTTGGAGTAGTCGAGAATGTCGTTGAGGATCTCCAGCAAGGATTCGCCGCTGTGCTCGATGGCGGCCAGATAGCGCTGTTGGGTCTCGCTTAGCGGAGTATCTTCCAGCAGTGTTAACCCACCCAAAATCCCATTCATAGGGGTGCGGATCTCGTGGCTCATGGTCGCTAAGAATACTGACTTGGCGCGGTTAGCCTGCTCGGCCTCTGCGCGGGCTTGCCGCTGCTTGGCCACCTCTTCATTGAGCCGCTCGTTGGCATAGCTGAGCTGGCCAGTGCGCTCCTCAACCCGCGACTCGAGTTCTCGTTGATATCGTCCAAGTTCAATCGCATTGTTACGAAACACCTGCAGGGCTTGCCCTAGCTCTGCCAACTCATCGCGTCCTATCATTGCGATTGGCTTAAGGGGGGCCAAATCTCCGCGTGCCAACCGGCTCATCCCTGCCACTGTTCGTTGTAGTGGCCAAACGATCTGGCCGTATACCATCCGCCACATCAATAGCATTAATAGCGCCAGCGTAAGCAGGCCAATCCCCATCAATACTTGCTCCAATAGCTTGAGACGCTGACTTAACACCTGCTGGCTCTTCCCCAATGAATTGCGGGCTCGACTCACTAACTCACCGACCTGCTGGTTGAGACTGCTCATCAACGCTTCATTGGCACTGGCTAGCACCCGCAATGCTTCCCCCTTACCGAGCCAATCGCTGCGCAGCTGCACTAGCTTGTCACTTTTTGCCAGCACTGTTAGCGCCTGCTCCACTGCTTGACGGCGCGATGGATCCGTCACCGCTTTGGTACGCAGTTGTAAGATCGCCAGCTCCCGCTGCCCCTCCTGCAACAGCGTTTGCAATTGCGTCTGTTTTTCGCTGCGCCACATCTCTTCTATACGCTGCTGCTGCATCAGGGTGCGATGACGCAGCTCGGTCATCTGCTCCAACCAATCGAGATCTTGCTCTAATAGGCGGTCCAATGTCTGGGTTGCTTGCCTCCCTTGCTGTTGATAAAGAGACCCTAGCCCCGCCACCATCACGGTTTCGGCATTCTCCATCTGGCTGCGTGCCAGCTCGGCAATCTGCCCGGCTGCTGCTACCAGACGGGCCCGCTGCGCCTCTCCCTGCGCCATCAGAGTCAACCGCTCCCCTACCAGCCAGCCCTGTTGGCCGAGATTGCCGATGATGCTCTGGCTAAGCTGATCGAGGGTAGTGGAGCCCTGTGACGAGCCACCTCGACCAAGTTGTGCCAACACTTGTTGCAACTGTTGCCCCTGCAAGGTGAGTAAGCGCCCCTGATATTCACGTTCCTGCTCATTCGCGGCGCTAGCCAATAGCCTTGATGCACTTTGGATCTCGCTGCTAAGGCGAGAGAGCCTGCGTGCCAGCTCCTGATCGACCAAGGTTTGCTGCACCTCTTGCTCTAGCTGACGTAAATGGTTCAGCCCGACCCAGCCCAGCAACGAGGCACTCAAGGTCAGCAATGCCATCAGAGAGAAGGCCAGCAGCAATTTGCCACCTAGGCCGGAAAAGATTCTCACGGAAAGTCCCTTGGTTGTAGTCAACTTTGACCGGATAATATGGCCCAACACTTTAACAAAACCCCTGACCATGCGAAGCACCCATCTCTTTCTCTTGCTGTTTATGTGGTTGCTCATGCTCCCCAATATCGCCCTCGCTTTTGTGATTGATCGTTGGCCTAGCGGTGAATTTAGCGGCCAGCCAGTACGCCAGCAGTGGCCAGAACCCGCTGCAGCCAGCCGACCACTGACCCTGTGCGCCCTCTACCCCCATCTGCGCGATGCCTACTGGCTCTCAGTCAATCAAGGCATGGTGAAAGAGGCGAAACGACTACGAGTCAAATTGCAGATCCACGAAGCGGGTGGCTACGGCGCGCTTACCGAGCAACGCAACCAATTGCAGCGATGCGTACAAGAAGGGAGTCAGGCTATTTTACTGGGGGCGGTGAGCTATCAGGGCTTGCGCGAGGCGATCAAAGCCTCACCATTACCGATATTTGGTCTGATAAATGATCTGCCTACCGGTTTGGTACAGGCCAAGGTAGGGGTCTCTTGGTACCAAATGGGCTGGCAAACCGGTCACTGGCTAGCAATACGCCACCCAATAGGTAGTAAACCGATCTCAGTCGCGCTCTTCCCTGGTCCACAGGCAAGCGGCGGCAATAACTTCGTTGAGCCAGGCTTTGCCGATGCCATCAAAGGAAGTGCCATCAAACTGGTTACCACTGCCCGTGGCGACAATAGCCGGGAGATCCAGCGCACGTTGGTACAGCAGACTCTGGCCCGCTATCCCGATCTCGACTATCTGGTGGGGGGTGCCATCGCCGCTGAAGTTGCGGTCAATGAGCTAGCGCAGCGCAATCTTACAAAACCGCAGATATTGAGCACTTACTTCAGCCACGGCGTACAGCGGGGCCTACGCCGAGGCAAGATCTTGGCAGCTAACAGTGATCAAATGCGATTACAGGGGCGGCTTGCCGTGGCTCAGGCTGTCTGCCTGCTGCTCCAACCAGATGCCACTAAATACCAGTGCCCACGAATGATGGGCCCACCTATTTTGATGCTATCTGCCCCATTGGCCGACCCTGTAAATTCCCTTTCTGATGGTGCCTTTCGCCCCATTTATCAGGTTAATAACCCGTCTGCTCACCAATGATCAGTACCGATACGTTGCAGCACTGATGGCTTATATGTTGTGGCCGATATCTAGGCTTTAAGAGGCCATCTCACCAGCAAACAAATATCCCTCACCATGGACAGTGACAAATAATTGCGGTTCACGGGGATCTGCTTCCATCTTGCCGCGCAGTCGCCGGATCAGCACGTCAATAGTACGATCGCTTGGGCCATCGCCACGATGGCTGATGAGGGTCAGGATCCGCTCCCGACTGAGCACCCGCCCGGCATGGGCGACAAACGCCACCAGCACTTCATATTCAGCCTTGGTCAGGCGCACCGGCACTCCGTCCTTGCTGAGCTGACGGCGGGGAATGTCAAAACGCCAGGGGCCAAAGCGCACCGCATCGTCAACGACCGCAGGCTCGCTCGGCGCGACAGCCGCCAGCGAGATCCGCCACAGCAGATTTTTTACCCGCACTAGTAACTCTCTGAGCTCGAACGGCTTGGTGACATAGTCGTCGGCTCCCATCTCGAGGCCGACAATCCGGTCCACCGCATCACTGCGGCCGGTGACCAGAATGATCCCGACAGTGCTGCGCGCTCGCAGTTCACGGGTCAGCAGCAGACCATCTTCCCCCGGCAGATTGATATCCAGCATCACCAGATCGACCGTCTGCTCCGCCAGTACGGCCCGCATCTGCTGGCCGTTTTCGACCGCCGTCACCCGATAACCTTCCCGCTCGAAATAGCCGGTCAGCTTCTCACGGGTCACCGCATCATCTTCAACAACCAGAATGTGATAGTTCATGGGCAGGGTTCACGATGGTCGACAAGGGAGGATTATTCTATTCACATTTTGTCACAAATACCCCTATTTAATTAATTTTTGGTGGCAGCCCTGTTCACAACGCAGCCCTATCATGACCCCCATCAAAAAAGTGATGTGAGAGAACATGATGAAAAAACTGTGGCACTTCCTGCGCACGCCTAGTCGCCGCTGGTCGGTACTGGCGCTGGTTCTAGCCGGTGTCGGCGTCACCCTTGCAGGCACCGTCGGCCTGCACTATGGCTTTGAGAAAACCAGCAGTCTCGAATTCTGCATCTCCTGCCACTCCATGAAAAATACCGTTTATCCGGAGTACAAGGAGTCTATCCACTTCAAAAATGCCTCTGGTGTCCAGGCTGTCTGTACTGATTGCCACCAGCCAAAAGATTTTGCCGGTAAGGTAGTACGTAAGATGGAGGCGGCTAACGACGTATATCAGCAGTACATCGGCCACAGCATCGACACTCAGGAAAAGTTCGAGGACCGGCGCCTGCATCTGGCCGAGAAGGTATGGGCCCGGATGAGTAGTCAAAACTCTAAGACCTGCAAGTCCTGCCACAGCTACGACAACATGGATCACGCCAAGCAGTCTCCGGCGGCAGCGCTGGCGATGAAAGATGCAGCGGCGAAGAACATGAACTGCATCGAGTGCCACAAAGGCATCGCCCACGAACTGCCCAACATGGCGGGGGGCTTTCGTGCCACTTACGCCACTCTGGTCAACGACGCGCAAGAGGTACCCGCCGCCGAGACCCTCTACAACCTGGGTGAAAAAGATCTCTATGCCAGCGAACAGAGCACCGATCCGGTCGGTAAGTTGCTGCCCGCCTCCCGTATTGATGTGGTGGCCCGCAGCGGCGATCGTCTCAAGGTGACCATCGAGGGGTGGCGCGAGAGCGAAGGTAAGGGCCGGGTGCTGAGCGAATACATGGGCAAACGGGTCTTCGTCGCCACCATCCGTGACGAGCTCAAAGCCAACGAGAAAGTACTCAAGCAGGAGACCGACAGCGCCACCCATATCAAGTGGGAGCAGGTGCAGGTACAGGCTTGGGTCGATGGCAAAGGCTTTGAGTCCTCGCTCAAGCCAATCTGGGACTACGCCGGCGAGATGTACAAATCTACCTGCAACTCCTGCCACGGCGCGCCAAATCCAGCTCATTTCACTGCCAACGGCTGGATTTCAGGCCTCAAGGCGATGTCGGCGTACTATCGCTTGAGCAAAGAAGAGGAGCGCACCCTGCTCAAATACCTGCAAAACCATGCCGCCGATACTGGTGGTCAGGGCAGCCACTAATTCCGGATCCGAGTTCAGGATCTGAGAGAGGAATAACAAAATGATCAATATTTCCCGTCGTGGTTTTCTAGGTGGTGTGCTGGCCAGCGGTGCCTCTGCCTTGATCGGCCCCTCCCTGCTTGGTCGCGCGGTGATGGCCGCCGAGTCCGGCGAAAAACTGGTGCAGTCAGGCTCCCACTGGGGCGCTTTCCGCGCCCGGGTGGTCGATGGTCGCTGGGTCGATACTCTGCCGTTCGAACATGACAAGCATCCCACTGACATGCTCAAGGCCTTGAGTGAGGTGGTTTACAACCCCTCTCGCATCCGCTACCCCATGGTGCGGCTGGACTGGCTGCGCAAGGGCTATCAGTCCAATACCCTCGAACGCGGCCAGAACCGCTTTGTGCGAGTGGCTTGGTCCCAAGCGCTGGACTTTTTCTATCACGAGCTAGAGCGAGTGCAGAAGACCTATGGCCCAAGCGCTCTCTATGCAGGGCACTCCGGCTGGCAATCGGTGGGCAAGCTGCACTCCGCTGGCGCTATGCTAGGGCGCGCTATGAATTTGCACGGCACCTACCTGGCCAAGGCCGGTGACTACTCCACCGGCGCCGCCCAAGTTATTCTGCCCCACGTGGCAGGGGCCATGGAAGTGTATGAGCAGCAGACCTCCTGGCCGCTAGTGCTGGAACACAGCAAGACCATCGTTATCTGGGGTTCCGATCCCATCAAGAACCTGCAGGTGGGCTGGCTGGTGCCGGATCACAGCGTCTACGACTACTGGGCGCAGCTCAAAGAGAAGGTAGCCAAGGGCGAGATCCGGGTGATCAGCGTCGATCCGGTCAAATCCAAGACCCAGAAGTACCTCAACTGCGATCAGGTGACCCTGAATCCGCAGACCGATGTGCCGTTGATGCTGGGCATCGCCCATACCCTCTACAGCGAGAAACGCCACGACGAGGCGTTCTTGAAGAATTACACCACCGGCTTTGACAAGTTCCTGCCCTACCTGCTGGGCACCAAGGATGGTCAGGTGAAGGATGCCGAGTGGGCCGCCGCCATCTGTGGCGTCCCTGCCGAAACCATCCGCGAGCTGGCCCGCACCATGAGCAGCGGCCGCACCCAGCTTATCGGCGGCTGGTGCGTGCAGCGCATGCATCACGGCGAACAGTACGCATGGATGCTAGTAGTATTGGCCTCGATGATTGGCCAGATCGGCCTGCCAGGGGGCGGTTATGGCTTTGGCTGGCACTACAACGGTGCAGGCACCATCACCTCCAGCGGCCCCATCATGTCCGGTTTCAGCTCAGTCATCCAAGGCGTCAAACCACTTCATGACGGCGACTGGAAGGGTTACTCTAAATTCATTCCAGTGGCCCGTTTTGTCGACTGCATCCTCAATCCGGGTAAGCAGATCGCCTTTAACGGCCAGACCATCACATACCCCGATATGAAGATGGCGGTGTTCTGTGGCAACAACCCGTTCCATCACCAGCAAGATCGCAACAAGATGGTCGCCGCTTGGCGCAAACTGCAAACCGTGGTCAGCATCGATCACCAGTGGACCGCCAGCTGCCGCTTCGCTGATATCGTGCTACCTGCCACCACCACTTATGAGCGAGATGATATCGAGCAGTGGGGTTCTCACTCCAACGCGGGTATTTTAGCCATGCACAAGGTGGTTGAGCCGCTATTTGAAGCCAGAGATGACTACGATATCTTCGCCGATCTTTGTAGCCGCTTTGGCCGTGAGGCTGAATTTACTGGTGGCAAGAGCAAGCTAGAGTGGATCCAGAGCATCTATGACGATGCTCGCTTGCAAGGTCGCGGTATTGGCATTCGTCTCCCCCGCTTCAGCCAGTTCTGGCAAGGAGACGGTTTTGTTACCTTCCCAGCGGGCCAACCTTGGGTGCGCCACGAGTCGTTCCGTCAAGAGCCAGATCTGGAGCCGCTGGGTACCCCATCTGGCCTTATCGAGATCTACTCCAAAACCATCGCCGACTACGGCTATGGGGATTGTCCGGGCCACCCGGTCTGGCTCGAACCCTACGAGCGCTCCCACGGCGGGCCGGGCAGCAAACAGTACCCGCTACACCTGCAATCTTGCCACCCGGACAAGCGGCTGCACAGCCAGCTCTGCTCCTCCGACAACTACCGCGCCACCTACACGGTACAGGGTCGCGAGCCTATCTATATGAATCCGCAGGATGCCAAATCCCGCGGCCTAAAGGAGGGCGATCTGGTACGGGTGTTCAACGGCCGCGGTCAGGCATTGGCAGGCCTAGTGGTGAGCGATGACTACGCCCCCGGCGTGGTGCGCATTCAAGAAGGTGCCTGGTATGGGCCGCAAGAGGGCGGCAAGGTCGGAACCCTCTGTACCTATGGCGATCCCAACGTACTGACCGCTGACATCGGATCCTCTAGCCTGGCGCAGGCCACCACGGCCCACACCGCACTGGTGGAGATCGAGAAGTTCCGCGGGCAAGTGCCTACTGTCACCGCCTTTGGCGCGCCAGAGTCGGTCAAGGGGATCGATCCTCTGTTTCCCGCGATCTAATAGCGGCTGGGGAAGATCAACTCGTCCCTTGAGTTTCCTTTATTTTTAAAGTCGTTAGAATCGGGAGCCATCAAGGCTCCCGATTGCCATCCTCGGAGGAAATATGCAGGAATTTATAGCCACCAGCGAACGCCGGGCCGAACTCTACTGGTGGTTTGCCACCCTGTTCGCCGCCGAACTCAGTGATGAGCAGATCGCCGAATATGACACTTATGATGTGAAAAGCTTTTTAAAAAGCCTCTCAACCTTGGATCCGATGCGCGAAGCGGTGGCAGAACTCAACGACGCCATCGCCCGGCTGCTGGTGCGTACTGATCGCCAACTCGAGCTCGCCGCTGACTTTGCGGGGTTGTTTTTAGGTGATCCTAAGCAGGGCGCGCTACCCTACGAGTCCCTCTACCGTGGCGAGACCAAGCTGCTGATGCAAGCTCCCATGACCGAGATGCAGGCTCGCCTCGATCGCCTTGGTATCAATGTCAGCGACAAATACCAAGAGCCTGCCGACCATCTGGCCATCGAGCTGGATCTGATGGGCAATCTCATCATCCGCGCCGCCGAGGCGAGCACCGCAATCCTGCGTGAAAACTGGCTCGACGAGCAGGACGCGCTGCTGCACACCCATCTGCTCAGCTGGTTCGACAAGTTCGAGGCCACCTGCCGCGCCGCCGACCCGTTTGGCTTTTATGGCGCCAGTGCCCGTCTGCTGGGGGTGTTTCTTAAGATGGATGCCAACTATTTGTCGTTGGTTAAGCCAGCGCCAATGGGCCGCTGAGTCCGCTGACCCGCAGGGTCAAAACAGAGTCAAAAAAGAGTCCACTATGAAAACAGCCCTGCTTCTTATCCTATGCTGGCTGCTGGCCTTGATCCCCTTGGATCAGGGCCTCACTCCACTGGTTACGTTACTCTTTAACCCCGATCGTACGCTCTATGGCACGGCGCAACTCACCGGTTTTGCCGGCATTTTACTCACCTTGTATCTTGCCAACCTTGGGGTTGAGGTGGTGCTGCGCCGCCGCTTTCAAATTGCGGGCATGCTGGCCTTGCTCGCTGCGTGGATCGATTTCATCAACAGCAGTGGCACCCACTCATCTTTGCTGTGGCTTTGCTTACTGGCGCTGCCCTTTCACTTGCTTGGCTTATTGATATTGGTGCGCGGCATTCAAGCGTTTGGGCGTCAAAAGACCAATCCTGATGATCTTGCGTGATGTGGATATTGGGGATTAGGGATTAGGGATTGGGGATTGGGGATTGGGGATTGGGGATTGGGGATTGGGGATTTGGGAATCGGGAATCGGGAATCGGGATTCGGGATTCGGGACTCGGGACTCGGGACTCGGGACTCGGGATTCGGGATTCGGGATTCGGGATTCGGGATTCGGGATTGGGGATTCGGGATTCGGGATTCGGGATTCGGGATTCGGGATTCGGGATTCGGGATTCGGGATTCGGGAATACTAGCGCGGCTTAGCGGCACCTAAAAAGTGAATGGCGCAGGCTAACAGGCGGTAATGCTCGGGAGGCAGGGCATCAGAGAAGATCCAAAGTTGCCTGAGTCCATCCCCTTTGCCACGCCCGTCATGCTTAGCATCAAGAGAATGCGTACTCATAGCGTCTGTGGGATGTGACTCTAGCAATAACGATAAGCGCAGCACCCCTGGTAAAATGCGGCTCTGCTTGCCAAGTCCATAGCGGCGCCCTTGCCACACTAACCACTGACCATCCCAGATAAGCTCCAATGGGGCAACCCTCGTTAAACGCCAACTCCAACTAAGCGCCAGCAGCCAAATGGGCAGCAATAGCGCCCACTGCCATCCGGCAATCAGGCCAGCCACTGGCCAAAGCAGCAATAAATAGAGTGCCACCAGCAACATGCGCTGATGGCGAGAGGGCTGAACGAGCAGTGTCGTTCGCGCCATGGCTTATGCCTGCGCGGCCTGACGGGCCCGATTACGCTTGAGGATCAACGCAATCATGGCGACAAAGGCTGGATCCGCGGGCACACCATGACCCATGCACCATTTGAACAGATCAGGATCATCGCTTTGCAGCAACCGAATAAACGTCTGCTGATCGGCATCACTTAAGGTATCAAACTCATTTTCATAAAACGGCATAAAAATCACGTCTAATTCCAGCATGCCACGGCGGCAAGCCCATTTTAAACGGGATCTTTCAACGGGGCTCAACATAGTGTTCTCCTTACAAAGAGGTAGGGGATGGTACCAGCTCGATTTTCCGGCTGACAAACATTACTTACCTCTTTACCATGCAGGTCACCTACTTTTTCTGTGGAACACCATCGTGAACCTGCAACCCCCTGCTTTTCCTGCCGAGCCCACCCGCTTTTCTCTCACCCAGCTCGCTATTACCTGCTTAAGTGGCGAAGATCGCGCCACATTTCTCCATGGTCAGGTCACTTGTGATGTCAACGCTCTGCAACCAGGTCAGCAAACATTAGGGGGGCACTGCGATCCGAAAGGTAAATTGTGGAGCGATTTTCGCCTGCTCTGTTTAGCCGACAGCCTGCTGCTGTTGACCTGCCCCTCAGTGCTCGCCCGCCAATTGCCAGAGCTAAAGAAATTTGCGGTATTTGCCAAGGTTGAGATCGCAGCCGATACCCGCCACCTCACCGGGATTGCCGGGGTTGGCACCGATCACTGGATGGCTGCCCAATTCAAGCTAACCCAAAGCGGTCTTATCGACGGGGGCATGGCGGTGCAGATTGAGCCAGATCGCTGGCTTTTGGTGAGCCACCTGCAAGCTGACACGTTAGCGCTAGGTGATGAGTCACTGTGGTGGGGGCTTGAGATTAAAGCGGGCCTGCCGCATATGGCAGCGGTGCATCAGGGGGAGTTCATCCCACAAATGCTCAACCTGCAGGCGTTAGGTGGCATTAGCTTTACCAAGGGCTGCTATATGGGGCAAGAGACGGTGGCTCGGGCTAAATATCGCGGCGCCAATAACCGCGCCCTGTTCCTGCTTGCTGGTACCACTGGTACGGCGGTCGCTAGCGGTGATGCCCTTGAGTTGCAACTAGGTGATAACTGGCGCAGCAGTGGCATGGTGCTCAACGCCTGGCAACAGGCTGGACAGGTGTGGCTCACCGCCGTGCTGCCAAAAGATACCAACGTTGATGCCTGTTTTCGTCTCAAGCAGGACCAAGACTCCCGCCTCACCCTGCAACCCTTGCCTTACGCCCTAACCGAGTAACGTCAGCTAGGGAGGCACGCGCGCCAGCCGTGCCTCTTTAAGCGTTGTCACGCCTGCAGATACCACGCCTGCCGATAGATTGGCTGATCTCACGGTTTGTCACTTGGGCATGCGCCTTACTTACGGGTCATGCCTGCAGATGTCGGCGCTTGTTAGCGCTTAAGCGTGATACCTAAGCGGCACGGGCGTGGCGCAGTCATGTGCCACTTACCCCCATCATCTCCAGTAACCCCCATTAAGAGAGTGAATTATGCGTACCCGTAACGATCGCCTGCGCCATGCGATTTGCTTTGAACTGATAGGCTTGCTGATAGCCGCCCCCCTCGCCACCTTGATAACCGGAGTCGGGCTTAACCATATGGGGCCGCTGACGCTATTTTTCTCGGTGGTCGCCACACTCTGGAATTACGTCTACAACATCGGGGTTGATCAGCTATTGCACAAATTTCAAGGCCATACCCACAAGACGTTATGGCAACGAGTACTGCATACCTTGGGCTTTGAAGGAGGATTGCTCATCGTGGCACTGCCGGTGATGTCTTGGTGGCTAAACATCAGCATGCTGGAAGCGTTGCTGCTAGATCTGGGCTTCGTGGCGTTTTATCTGGTCTATGCCTTCGTCTACAACTTAGGCTACGACAAAGTATTCCCTATCCCAGATGACGCCCCACCGGCCATCGCTTCGCACCTGCAGTAGCAGCAGCAAGTGCAGTAGATAGAAAGTGCAGTAGAGAGTGCAATAACGTGAGCAACTGAAGTTAACTGAAGGGCAAAACAAAGCACCATCATGGTGGCATGATGGTGCAAGAGGGCATGCTGACAGCGTGATTCAAAGGCCGTGAGTTAGGCCTACGCTAAGCCCATCTGCGGCGACACGCTCACGTTTGTTTAGGCTTGGGTCTTGATCTCTTCGCTATGCTCATCTGCCGCAGCAAGCTCAGGTTGGACTTGTGCTGCACGCAGGGCATTGAGTTCAGTTTGATAGTCATCCAAAATTTGTTGGGCAATTGCAATATCGCCTTTATGTTTGCGCTCGAACAGATGGCTCTGCACCACGCCGTTGAGATATTCCACCGTGATCGCCTGCTCTAAGGTACCCATCAGCTCCTCTTTCTCAAGCTCAGCATTGATCTCATCGGCGGTGGTGCGCAGCAGTCCGGCTAATTGAACCAACATTCGACGCTCACCTTCGCGCAGCAGGCTCAACATACGGTTTCTCTGCTGCTCATTCTCTTGGGTCATACATTTCCTTACGTCAATGGTAAACAAGCCCGCTCATTCTGCCTTGTCCCTTGCGCAACGTCTATCTCATGGCCCCTACAAATTTTGATACTGGCTCACAAATGCTGACAGATGCTATTTAAAGAGGCTCTGCGGTATAGTAAGCGCCGCTCAAGCACCCATCCGCACCCTAAACCGTGCCCGCCCACGTTAGCCTATTGAGGTGACCATTGCTTTATGACTGATGCCATCGTGGTGCTGTGCACCTGCCCTGATCAAACTTGCGCCGATCTTATTTGCCAGCAGCTGCTCAATCAGCGCTTGGCTGCCTGCATCAATCAATTGCCTAGGGTGACCTCCCTCTATCGCTGGGAGGGCAAGATAGAACGGGCCTGTGAAATCCAGCTCATTATTAAATCCCGCCAGTCGTTGTTGGCCGAGCTGCAGCAATGTGTGTTAGCCCATCACCCCTATCAGGTGCCCGAGCTGCTGGTGTTACCAGTGAGTGCTGGATTACCTGCCTATCTTGAGTGGTTAACCGGAGAGACCTCATGACCCGCGCCCGCTTGCTATCCCCCTTACTGCTCTTGTGCACCCTCTTTATTACCTTGGCGGGCACATTACCAGTGCACGCCAGTGGCCCAGATTTATTGCGATCACTTGGTATTGCCGCCAATGCTAAACCGACATTTTTGACCGTCGCAGAAGCCTTTAAACTCAAGAGCCAGCAACAGGGTAACCAGTTGCTGCTGACCTTTCATATTGCCGATGGCTACTATCTCTATCGCCACAGTGTGCAGCTTAAAGGCAGCAACCTTACGATCCTTGAGCCCACCTTGCCTGCTGGCAGCGAACACCAAGATGACTTCTTTGGTAAGACTCAGGTTTATTACCAACAGGTGACATTTGCCGTCCCCCTACAAGAGGTGGGCCCACATGCAACCTTGCGCGTGCGTTATCAAGGTTGCACCGATGGGCTTTGCTATCCCCCCACTGACCAGCTGATTGAGGTTGCCCCACTGGCGGTCATGGTGCCATCCGCTGACGCTGCTCCATCTATTGACGTGGCTCCATCCGTTGACGCTGCTCCATCTATTGACGCTACGCTCAGTGAGCAAGATCAACTGGCTGCAGCCCTTGGTAGCCAAGGCTTTTGGCTAAGCATTGCTGCCTTTTTTGTACTGGGTCTTGGGCTTGCGTTCACCCCTTGCGTGTTTCCGATGTATCCCATTCTCACGGGTATCATCGCAGGTGCCGGCCACCGCCTCTCTACTGGCCGCGCCTTTTTGCTCTCCTTGGTGTATGTGCAAGGCATGGCGCTCACCTACACCTTGCTTGGGTTGGTGGTGGCCTCAGCGGGATTAAAATTTCAGGCCGCGCTACAGCACCCCTATGTGCTGATCGGCCTTTCGGTGATGTTTGTATTGCTGGCTCTTTCCATGTTTGGGCTCTATACCCTGCAACTGCCAAGCAGCCTGCAAACTCGGCTAGCGGGCCTCTCTAACCGCCAGCAAGGAGGGTCTATGGTGGGGGTTGCCATCATGGGGATGATCTCTGGCTTGGTTTGCTCCCCTTGCACCACGGCGCCCTTATCAGGGGCGCTGATCTACGTGGCCCAAAGTGGCGATCTCTGGCTCGGCGGGGCTGCGCTCTATGCTTTATCTCTTGGTATGGGCTTACCACTGCTCTTGCTTGGCACCTCTGGGGGCAAGTTATTGCCTAAAGCGGGCGCATGGATGGACGTGATCAAGCAATTGTTTGGGTTTGCCCTGTTGGCCGTGCCCATTATGCTGCTCGCAAGATTGTGGAGCGAGCAGCTCACAACCGTGGTTTGGCTTGGCTGGGGGCTACTGCTTGCAGGCTACCTTTATCACCAACATCAGCGCTTGCCCTACTCCCTTGCCAAAAGCGTGGGGGGGATTGTGCTGCTGCTGGCATTGATAAGCATGGTGCTCGTCGGTAAAGCCCAGCTATGGCCAACGGCCACCCAAGGTGCGACGGCCACGCCTCCTCAAGCTGCACCACAGTTTATTCGCATCAAAACCTTAGATGATCTGAAAACTCAGCTTGAGCGTGCTCGCGGCAAACCGGTGCTGCTCGATCTTTACGCCGACTGGTGCGTGGCCTGTAAAGAGTTTGAACACAAAACCTTTAGCGACCCAGCCGTGCGCGCGCGCTTTAGTGAGATGGTGTTACTGCAGGCGGATGTGACCGCTAATGACGATGCCGATATCACACTGCTCAATGGCCTCAATGTCCTTGGGCTACCGACCTTGATCTTGTATGACCGAGCCGGCCGCGAGCTGACAGGGCAGCGGGTCACCGGTTTTATGGGGCCCACGCCATTTTTAGCGCGGCTCAACCAGTTACATTAACGCTCTTGGGCGCTGCCTGCAGGTAGCGCCAACATAGGCATTAAGCGCTGATTTTTATGACAATCTCTTGTATATGATCAGCAGCATGGCAATATTTGCCTCCCGATTGTCTTATCCTTGCGGAGTTTTGATGAAAAAGTGGTTCATCCCCCTGCTCGCCTGTTGGCTTTATGGCTGCGGTGGCGGCCCCGATAAAGAGGATATCGAGCAACAGATCATGGCTAAGGTGCAAGCACAAACGGCGACCGCGCTATTTGAGATCAGCGATTTCACCATCCTCGATGAAGAGGAGCGCAAGGAAGGGGTCTATGTGGTCAAGGTGAGTTACCAGCTGCGTTTTAAGCAAGGATTTGAGCAACTACAAGCACTGCACAGTGAAGATCTGGTCTATGACCGGGTTGGCCCTTTTCAGCAGCAGATGGGATTGATGGAGCTTGAGCACAAATATGGCGAGTTCAAGGCAGGCCAAGCTATCCCCCAAGAAACCGACGTCTGGATGATGAAAACGGAGCAGGGCTGGCGGCTGGCAAATCCCCCTCACTGACCCATTTTGGCTCTTATCATCCCATCCTAGGGGCAGGTTATCCCACCCACTCCTAGCCATACAAAAGGCGCCCCGCAGGGCGCCTTTTTCATATCAACAATTGCATACTAAAAATGTAGCGTAACGAATTACAGTACGTTGATAGCGTTCAGGTCAGAGAATGCTTTCTCCAGACGAGCAATCATAGAGGTCTGACCGGCACGCAGCCATACGCGTGGGTCATAGTACTTCTTGTTTGGCTTATCAGCGCCTTCTGGGTTACCCAGCTGAGCTTGCAGGTAAGCTTCGTTCTTCTTGTAAAAGCCGAGCAGGCCTTCCCATGTTGCCCACTGGGTGTCAGTGTCGATGTTCATCTTCACCACACCGTAGGAGATAGACTCGCGGATCTCTTCCAGAGTAGAACCTGAACCACCGTGGAATACGAAGTCCAAAGACTTAGCTGGCAGACCAAACTTCTCAGACACGAACTTCTGGGACGCATCCAAGATAGATGGAGTCAGCTTAACGTTACCTGGCTTGTACACACCGTGTACGTTACCGAAGGAGGCAGCGATGGTGAAACGTGGGCTGATCTTAGACAGACGCTCGTAAGCGTAAGCTACGTCTTCTGGCTGGGTGTACAGGGAAGACTGATCCAGGTGGCTGTTGTCTACGCCATCTTCTTCACCACCGGTGCAACCCAGTTCCAGCTCCAGAGTCATGTTCATCTTAGCCATGCGAGCTAAGTACTCGCAGCAGATGTCGATGTTCTCTTCTAAAGACTCTTCAGACAGATCCAGCATGTGGGAGGAGAACAGCGGCTTGCCAGTTTCAGCAAAGTGCTTCTCGCCCGCGTCTAGCAGACCGTCGATCCATGGCAGCAGCTTCTTAGCAGCGTGGTCGGTGTGCAGGATAACTGGAATGCCATATGCCTCGGCAACAGCGTGAACGTGCTTAGCACCAGAGATGGCACCCAGGATGGCCGCTTGCTGACCTTCCAGCTTCAGACCCTTACCGGCAGTGAACACAGCGCCACCGTTAGAGAACTGAACGATAACGGGTGCTTTTACGTTAGCAGCGGCTTCCAGCACGGCGTTAACAGAGTCAGTACCCACGCAGTTAACGGCTGGCAGAGCAAAGCCGTTCTCTTTAGCGATAGCGAATACTTTTTGAACGTCATCACCAGTGATCACGCCAGGTTTTACGCAGTCAAAAATTTTCTTAGACATGTTTAATCTTCCTGTCTCGTATGCCATTGATAAAAAAGCTGTTTTATCATGAACCGGCACAGTGGGCTCATGATAAACAAAACGGGAGGCATGGGCCTCCCGCCTTGGATTAATTAGGCTTTAGCGCGTTGCTCAAGCATTGCAACTGCTGGCAGAACCTTGCCTTCTACGAATTCCAAGAAGGCGCCGCCGCCGGTGGAGATGTAGGAAACTTTGTCAGCGATACCAAACTTGTCGATAGCTGCTAGGGTGTCGCCACCGCCAGCAATCGAGAATGCTGGAGAAGCGGCGATCGCTTCAGCAATGATCTTGGTGCCTGCAGAGAACTGATCGAACTCGAATACACCCACTGGGCCATTCCACAAGATGGTCTTGGCATTCATGATGATGTCAGCCAGCGCCTTCGCAGAGTCAGGACCGATGTCAAAAATCATGTCACCGTCGGTCACATCGTTCACTGACTTGATGGTGGCAGGGGTAGACTCAGAGAACTCAGTACCTACAACCACATCGGTGGTAACAGGAATATTGGTCTCAGCAGCCAATTTCTTGGCGGTGTCTAGTAGGTCGTGCTCACACAGGGACTTACCAACATTGTGACCGGCAGCCGCGATAAAGGTGTTAGCGATACCACCACCAACCACTAGCTGGTCAGCGATTTTGGACAAAGATTCCAAAACAGTCAGCTTGGTAGAAACCTTAGAACCACCCACGATAGCGACCATTGGGCGCTCAGGCTTGAGCATGGCTTTACCCAGTGCGTCCAGTTCACCTGCCAGCAGTGGGCCAGCACAAGCAATAGGGGCAAACTGAGCCACACCGTAGGTAGAACCTTCAGCGCGGTGAGCAGTACCGAATGCATCCATTACAAAGACGTCACACAGGGCGGCATATTTTTTAGCCAGCTCTTCGGTGTTTTTCTTCTCGCCTTTGTTGAAACGGCAGTTTTCTAGCACAACCAACTCACCGGCCGCGACGTCTACGCCGTCGAGGTAGTCTTTAGCCAAACGAACTGGGCAAGACAGGGCGTCTTTCAGATAGTTAACGACTGGAGCCAGAGAGAATTCTTCGTTGTATTCACCTTCGGTCGGACGACCTAGGTGAGAGGTGATCATCAACTTAGCGCCTTTTTCCAGGGCTAGTTTGATGGTTGGCAGGGTGGCTTTGATCCGCGCATCGGAAGTAACCTTGCCATCTTTTACTGGCACGTTCAGGTCAGCACGGATCAGCACGCGTTTGCCGGCCAGATCCAACTCAGTCATCTTGATAACAGACATATTCAGTCCTCTATATTTTCAGGTAATGTTAAAAACAGTAACCTATTCGCCCGGGGCAGACTCAGCCTGCGGCCATCATGGCCCGGGTGGTAGCTCGCATCTGGTTAGCGAAGCCCATTTGTATACCCCATCAACACCTTGATGAGGTTGGCATCACTCCCCAAACGCTGGTACCCACAATGATGCAATCTGTGCATCATTGATGAAATCTACCAACATCTATGGTTTTACGTGTAATCAAAACTGCCCTGTAATGTACCTCTAAATGCCTATTTCAAGGCTTGATTTACGTCAGTAACTATCACTTTTTACCAACAATCATGCCAAGGTGCATCAAGGTCACAGGGCTTTGCAAATTCCCTTGCCAGCTCCTTCGCGCCGTCATCATGATTACCGTATCACTAGCGCATCATGGTGTTTCGTATTCGCACCATGCACGCACTACTCATTTTTACTATTCATTCGCACTATCACCACTCGGGGCCATTAGGCGACATGTCACCATTGCTGCACTTATCATCAATGGCTCAATGAATTGTTGTAATAGTACCACAATTTATCTCAAATTCTTGCGCCAATGTGCCCCACGCTTACCCTACACTGACCCTACATAATGGCGCTGTAGCCAGCGAAGGGAGTCCCTAAAGGGTCTGATCATCTATTGCGATGAATTGCCATCCGTTGCGATAGCTCGGCCGCATGACGTTATGACAGCAAGACCTCTTTAAAGGTGCCACGCGCTAATAGGGCTGCGCCAAATACACCGGCGCTATCACCAAGGGCTGGCGCAATAATGGGGGTGGCAAAGCGTGGATTAAAGAGGAAAGGCAAAATTGTTTGCGATCCTGCTTGATAAAGGCTTTGCACATTGCCCACCCCGCCACCGATGACGATCACATCTGGGTCGAGAATGTTGACCACGTTGGCCAGCGCCTGACCAAACAGCAGATGTAGCCGATCGATCGTGAGCTTGGCCACATGATCGTGGGCGGTAGCGGCCGCGATTTGAGCCAGCGATAGGCGGCGTTTCGCTTTAGTCTCGTACCAGGCCTCTAGCGCAGGGCCGCTGATCAAGGTTTCAACGCAGCCTCGCTTGCCGCAATAACACCCTGGGCCATCAGGGATAAGCACGTTATGGCCCCACTCCCCTGCAATGCCATGATGGCCGTTAAGGATCTGGCCATTAATGACAATCCCCGCGCCCACCCCAGTGCCCATGATGATGCCAAACACGACTTTCGCCTCGGGATGGTGCTGGCGCACCGCCCCAAAATGAGTCTCTGCCAATGCAAAACAGTTAGCATCGTTAGCTATGAGCACCGACACGCCCAACTTGCGCGCTAAATCCTCTTTGAACGGCTTGCCATTGAGCTCGGTGGTGTTGCAGTTTTTCATCAGGCCCGTTTGTGGATCTCGCGCGCCAGGGGTACCCATACCGATGACGACGGGGCGCTGGCCTAGCTTCTTGGCGCACTCATCCACCAGCTTGGCAATCTGAGCGATCATATGATCATACCCGCCAGCCCGTTCGGTGGGGATACGCTGGCGCAGCAGCACTTCATCACCCCTTAGCACCACGCATTCGCATTTGGTACCGCCCAGATCGATCCCCCAATCCAGTGACTTGCTGCTCATTTTGCCTCCTGCATAGTTGCCTAGTCCCTAGTCACGAGTGCGCCATATGTCGCACAGTAGCGGCTCACTCATCGCCTTTTAAGATCAACCTTCCCATGCGTTAGCACGAGCCTTAGCGGCCATGGTATGGGACGGAGAGTTCATGTACTGCATTGACGAACACCCCCGCGTGCGCGGGGTCCACATCCTGATGGATGCCGTGCCCCAGGTTAAAGACGTGGCCATTGCCCTGACCAAATCCCGCCAAAATAGCGCTCACCTCTTGGCGAATACGAGCCGGTTGGGCGTAGAGCATGGAAGGGTCCATGTTGCCTTGCAGTGCCACTTTGTCACCGACTCGGCGTTTGGCATCCGCGATGTCGATGGTCCAGTCCAGACCCAGCGCATCACACCCCGTTGCGGCAATCTGCTCGAGCCACTGACCCCCGTTTTTGGTAAACAGGGTGACCGGTACGCGGCGGCCATCGTGCTCACGGATCAACCCATCAACAATTTTGTGCATGTATTGCAAAGAAAAATCGCGGTAATCACGCGGGGTGAGCACGCCGCCCCAGGTATCAAATACCATCACCGATTGCGCTCCGGCCTTAATTTGAGCGTTGAGATAGGCAATGACACTATTGGCAAGCTTGTCGAGCAGCAGATGCAGCGTCATGGGCTCGGCATACATCATCTGCTTGATTTTGGTGAATGCCTTAGAGCTACTCCCCTCCACCATATAGGTCGCCAACGTCCAAGGGCTGCCTGAAAAACCAATGAGCGGAACTTCCCCCTTGAGCTCACGGCGAATAGTGCGCACCGCGTTCATTACGTAGCCAAGCTCGTCTTCAGGATCGGGAATAGGTAACGCCTGCACCTGCGCTAAAGAGGTGATAGGGCGCTCAAAACGAGGCCCTTCACCCTGCTCAAAATAGAGCCCAAGCCCCATGGCATCAGGTACGGTGAGGATATCGGAAAACAAAATGGCCGCATCAAGGGGAAAGCGGCGCAGCGGCTGCAAGGTGACTTCACACGCAAGCTCAGCATTGCGGCACAGGGACATAAAATCCCCCGCCTGGGCGCGGGTTGCTTTGTACTCTGGTAAATAACGACCCGCTTGGCGCATCATCCATACCGGAGTCATGTCTACATCCTGACGTAGCAGGGCACGCAGATATCGATCGTTCTTCAGTTCGTTCATCCCAGTTCCTGAGTTGGTATCACGCATAAAATGACGGCCATAATACCACTTTGACCGTAACAACGGACGGCTAAGCGGCTGGTAAATAGAGGCAGGTTACAAAGATGTGAAGGTGCGCAACAATCGATGCTCTGTTAACGGCAAGATGGATGGGATTGATATTCCCCTTCGCCTATTTCTACTAATGGGGATCTTCGCACTCATCAGCTACGACAGCATTAGCTACGACAGCATTGATCATCTAGCCGTAAAACCGCGGCGCAAGGGGCAAAAAACTGACAGGTTTCTTGTTACATTCCGTTGTGCTTACACCCATTTACTTAGCAATACCCGCTAAATTTCTGGCCCCATCACCCTTGCCTCAACGACTCATCACCACCCCCATCCCTCTAGCAATGGTTGCCATCTTACGGCCTGCCATCGCCGCTGACGAGCCCATCTGAGCGATTGCACTATTCGTAAAAACCAATGAGGCTATGCCGCAGCCGTCATTAACGGCCAATAAAAAAGGGCCGCCACCGCGACCCTTTGTTCATTTCAAGCGCGCGGATTAATTAACCCAGCGATCGCCTCGGCTACGACGACGAGGTAGCATCGGCAGCAAGAAGCCCAACAACAGCCCCCCGCCAACCATGGCGCCGCCACGGATAAACCAGTCCATCTGCATATCGTGTTCGCGGTTATCGTAGCTGTTAGTGAGCTCATCATTTTGCTCTTTAACCGTGGTCAACTCTTCACTTTGGCTCGCCAGATGAGCTTTAAGATCGGCGATCTCTTTGCTTTGACTAGCAATCTGGCCATCCTTCTCGGTGAAGCGCTTCTCATTGTCACCGTTGAGATTTTGCAGGCGATTTTTAAGCTCGTCCCGCTCTTTCTCTACCAAAGGCAGTTGCTCACGCAGACTGATCTGGCTCTGCAGCTCGCTATTTTTAATCCATCCGGTACGGCCACGACCGTCCACCACTTGGGTATAGCCGGTGACATTGTTTACCGATTTGACCTCCAGTGGCTCACCCGCCTTGACGCTGCCAAGGATCCGGTACTGGGCGCTAGGGCCATTATGGATATAGGTAAAGATGTTATCTGAAACATAACGGGTATCAGCCAAGGCGTGCTGGGCACACAGACTAATCAAAATCCCGAGAAGGACGCGCATGATCGATCAGTTCTCTTTTTCAGGTTTGGACAAGGATAGGAATGTTAAGCCGCCTGCAGGTTAAAGGACAAGTAAAGAAAAATTCCCTCACTGCCGATCCCTGGCATTAAGCCGTTCATTCGCTCGTAATATGAAACTCTTCTATTGCTTATTTTTTAACTCTTGCACTTCATCTCGCAACGCTTTGATCTCCTGCAATAGCTGATCTTGTTGCTTACCGTACTGATGACGCCACTTATCAGCGTCATTAGCACCTTTATTCGGTTGTAAAAACAAACTCGCAGTAAAACCGCTGGTGGCGCCAAATAACCCAACGCCAAAAACGATTAACACACTGGCGAAAAAACGACCCTCTTGCGTCTTTGGCACTATGTCACCATAACCTACCGTAGAGAGGGTCACGACTGTCCACCAAAATGCATCATAAAGCGTTTTGATCTCACTGCCTGGTTGTCCTGATTCAATCCAATACATACCGACGGAACCGACACTGAGCAATAAGACAAATAAGAATACCAAGCCAGATAAGGTACTTTCATTACGCTGGCGACGAAACATCCCCAATAAATCAGGGTTATGCTGCAGCAGTTGATAGATCCGCCATAGCTGGATTAAACGTGCCCAGCGCAATGCTTCAACGGTTGGTAAACTGGCAGGAAAATAGAACCAGTTCTCTTTGAAATAGGCTTTTCTATCTGACGCTTTCCACCAGTTATAGAAAAAATCAAACTGTAGGAAATAACAAATCAAACTATCCATGTCATAGCAAAACTTTTGGGTTTGCGGCGTGAGCGTGCCCTCCCCCCACCACCGTGCCGATACAAAAAATACCGCCATAATAGATAGGAATGCCACCAGCAAATCTCTTGCTCTTAGGCGACTTTGACTACTTTTCATGCATCGTCCTATGTTGTTGAAGACATTACCCATTACCGTGGCAGAGCGTTGTCAGCGACCTCCATTAAGGGGGAGATGATAATGCAGTTGAACCTGCTGGTGAAGTAACCTGCGCATTTACCCTTACTACTGCTCGATATTTGTTCAATTTCAAGCGCACGTTAACTTAACTTATTGCGGCTTTATTGTAATTTTAATGTAAATTAAATGTTTAATTTTGGTGTCAGTACTTTATTCTCGTAATCTCGCGGCGATCTGATCATTCTTCTATTGTTAGATATATTCAAATGTTAGAGATATTCAAACATCGCAATCATGCCGCCTTTACCCGATCCCGCTTTGACCTATCCCCATATTTGGCCATAAAAAAATCCGAAACCAATGGTTTCGGATTTTTACGGTTAGCACAGGCATCGCTTAATTATCGTGTAGCCTGCTCGCTCCCTTTGATTTACTCGGCGGCTACCCGCGCGGCAATATAAGCCAGTGCGCGATCGATACGGGCCAACACCCGCTCTTTCCCAACTAATGCCATCACGGCGTCAATACCAGGGGATTGACCCAGACCGGTCACGGCAACCCGCAGTGGCATACCCACTTTGCCCATTCCCTGGCCCAGTTCCGACGCTGTGGCTTCAATCAGCTCATGTAGCGCCTCGGTGGTCCAGCTATCTAGAGCCGCCAGCTTAGCCTTGGCCAAGGTCAGTGGCTCGGCAGCGACGCCACGCAGGTGCTTCTTGGCAGCCGCTTCATCAATCGCTTCAAACTCTTCGAACAGGTAGCGGCTCTGAGCGGCCATCTCAACCAAGGTGTTGCAGCGCTCAGCCAGCAGTGTGACGACCTCTGGCAGTGACGGGCCATGACGGGTGTCAATCTGCTGATCTGCCATGTGCCAAGCCAAATGTTTAGCAACATAAACGGGATCTAAGCTGCGCATATAGTGGTTGTTTAGCCACAACAGCTTATCGGTGTTAAACGCTGACGCAGATTTAGAGATCGCATCGAGGCTAAACAGTTTGGTCATCTCTTCGAGGGTAAAAATCTCCTGATCCCCATGAGACCAACCCAGACGCACCAGGTAATTTAGCAGTGCTTCTGGCAGGTAGCCGTCATCACGGTACTGCATCACTGATACTGCGCCATGGCGCTTAGAAAGCTTGGCGCCATCATCACCTAAGATCATGGAGACGTGAGCAAACTCAGGAACGGGAGCGTTCAACGCCTTGTAGATGTTGATCTGGCGCGGGGTGTTGTTGATGTGGTCTTCGCCACGCACCACGTGGGTGATCTCCATATCCCAGTCATCGACGACAACACAGAAGTTATAGGTCGGCGCGCCATCGGTACGGCGGATAATCAGGTCATCAAGCTCGCTATTAGCGAACTCGATGCGCCCACGTACATGGTCATCAAACACCACTGAGCCTTCACTGGGGTTGCGAAAGCGAATAACGTGAGGGGCATCTGCTGGGTGATCATGGGCATGATCACGGCACTTACCGTCATAACGGGGCTTCTCGCCGTTAGCCATCTGGCCTTCACGCAGCGCTTCTAAACGCTCTTTGGAGCAATAGCACTTATAAGCGCGGCCATCGGCGATCATCTCATCGATCAGGCCGTTGTAGCGGTCAAAACGCTTGGTCTGATAATAGGGGCCCTCGTCCCAGTTCAGCTCCAACCAGCCCATTCCCTCGATAATGGCGTCAATCGCCTCCTGAGTGGAGCGTTCTAAGTCGGTATCCTCAATGCGCAACACAAACTCACCGCCCTGGTTCCTTGCAAACAACCAGGAGTAAAGCGCCGTACGGGCGCCGCCGACATGCAAAAAGCCGGTCGGGCTGGGAGCAAAACGGGTTTTGACTTTCATCTTTAAGCCTTGTGTAGAGGGCCTTGGGCCAATTCGTTAGAAAAACCGTCGCATTTTAGCACCGACCATCCTAGATGGGAAAACCATGACATCGTTAGCAGCAAAACTTCGCGATTTAATTAATGGCCCCGCCATTAATAAGGCGCTTATTGCGCAGCGGTCAAAAACCAGCGCACCGACTCATCACATCAGGGGCATCGTCAACATAACCGAAAAACGGCTAAAACCCCCTATTTGCACGTCAGCGAGCGGATAAGTGAGAGCCATTTTAAGAACAATTTAGTCTCAACTGACAATTTTCCTGCTCTGAACTCTCCCCCTCAGCGGCGAGTACGTTTACCATAGGGCATGAATTTGCCTGATGGCAGGCAATGTTGTGAGAGGTAAATGCCGTGCCCACCCCGGACCGTCGCCCACGAGGCCATAACAGACGCACTCAGCCGCGTCGCCAAGATCAATCTCAAGGATCCTTGCTTCGTCGCATCAATGCCCTGACCCAGCCCCTGCGCCAACGTTTTGGTCAAGGAGTGAGCAACCTAAGCCAGCGCTGCCGAGATATAAGAGCAGGTAAGGTCAAACTATCGAGCCCATTACCTCGCAACAACACCATCGGGTTACTGATCCTCATCCCTCTGTGGTTGATCGTGCTTGCCTGGGAGCCTGCGCCAGTCCCCCCCAAACCTGCCCCTTATGGTTCCCTTGATGTGCCGCTGGCCGTTCCGGCGCAAGCGCTAGAAACAGATGCAACCGGGGCACAAGCTGCGACCCCAGCGCCAGAGGAAGAAGTGAACGGCACCTGGTTAGAACACAATGTGCAAGCCGGCGATACCTTGCGCAGTATTTGGAAAAAATTCGAGTTGCCAGGTGCTGAGTTAAGTCGCTTAAATGCCGTCGAGGGCCCAGATCGGCCACTGACGCGCCTAAAAGCTGGCAGTGCCATCTTTATTTTGGTGGGTGATGATCACCAGATCCAGCGTGTTGAGGTCCGTGAATATGGCCAACCACGCTACCGATACGATCGAGAGGGCGAAGGCTTCGTCCTCAAGGAGTAACCGGACGGGAGGCGATGGCCTCCCGTTTTTTATGTCAATTTGTTGCAAATAAGCTACTGACTTCACAATATTTTCAGCTAGTTCACAAAATGAAAACAGCCAAATTGACAAGGGTCTGCGCTAACGTACAATCGTTTCAGCTTTAGACAGGGATAGTTCTGTGTGCAATTAGGACCACAAGCGGTGGCCAATCATAAGCTAACCCCTGCTTATAAAGCAGATACAGCCCATCTTGGGCTTAGTTTCATTTTGTTATTGATAGGATTTAGCACATGTCTGACATTCGCACCGGCCAGGTAAAATGGTTCAACGAAACCAAAGGTTTTGGCTTTATCGAGCAATCCGAAGGACCGGACGTTTTTGTTCACTTTTCGTCTATTCAAAGCACCGGTTTCAAAACCTTGGCTGAAGGCCAACCTGTCCAGTTCACTGTGACCCAGGGCCAAAAAGGTCCTCAGGCTGAGAACGTAACTCTGCTCTAAGTCACGCTAGTGAATGGAATATGCAGGAGGAGCTCAGGCTCCTTCTCTTTTTTGCCTGTCGTTCTGAATGCGAGCCACGGGTGCGGCCAATGCCACGGACGATTCACGTTGGGGGGCAAAGAATCGGTCAGCGATGGGATCACAGGAGAGGAGAGCAAATCAAAAGAGAGCAAAGGAAGGGGGGTAATCAGAAAGTGATACGGGATACGGGATACGGGATACGAAGATTGAATTGGCAACCCCAACGTTGGCAAGCATTGATAACATGCTGCCCATTTGGTTTTTTATAAACGGGGGTTTTATAAAAAAGAGAGATTGGAGCGGGAAACGAGACTCGAACTCGCGACCCCGACCTTGGCAAGGTCGTGCTCTACCAACTGAGCTATTCCCGCAACAGATTGTATTCGAAGACGTAATAATGATTGGAGCGGGAAACGAGACTCGAACTCGCGACCCCGACCTTGGCAAGGTCGTGCTCTACCAACTGAGCTATTCCCGCAACAGATTG
>JBOFTS010000035.1:0-19547 GCA_051652185.1 Aeromonas sp. | reverse complement strand
GCTTTCTCAGATTGAAGATTTTTGCCTGGCGGCAATAGCGCCGTGGAACCACCTGATCCCATGCCGAACTCAGAAGTGAAACGCGGTAGCGCCGATGGTAGTGTGGCATTCGCCATGCGAGAGTAGGACACTGCCAGGCACCCAATTAAACAGTGATGTGAAGAATCACGTCACTGGCCGAGAGGATGACACCTCTGATAACGGCAACAGATTTAGCGAAAAGCTAGCCAAATTGCGGAGCGGTAGTTCAGTTGGTTAGAATACCGGCCTGTCACGTCGGGGGTCGCGGGTTCGAGTCCCGTCCGCTCCGCCACTAGATATAAGCCCAACCTACTTTGTAGGTTGGGTTTTTTCGTATGTGCGTACCACAGGCTTAGCTTGTTTAGCTGATTGTATTGATCCGCCATCATCTTTGCTTGGTGCGCAGGCGACGTAATGGCACGCTCGTCTTTTGCATCTTCCTTCCCAATCCAGGACAATCCCAAGTCCTATGACGTGGCGGGGAAATTCTCTTTCTCGCACTCACCCCTTTTCGAATTGGCGGGAGTAGCTAATGTTCACCCTATATCACTCCAATCAGCTGGATCTGCTCAAGGAGTTGTTGGTTAACCATATCCGGCAGGCCCCCCTCTCTCATCCTTTCGATCGGGAACAAATCTTAGTTCAAAGCCCCGGTATGGCCCAATGGCTCAAGCTTGAGCTAGCGAAAGCCTTCGGCATCGCCGCCAATATCGACTTTCCGCTGCCCGCCAGCTTTATCTGGGAGATGTTTACCAGGGTATTGGCAGATGTGCCACGTACCAGCCCCTACAACAAAGGCTCTATGAGCTGGCAGCTGATGAGTATTTTGCCAGTCTTGCTGGATCGCCCTGCTTTTGCCCCCCTTGCCACTTATTTGGGGGGCGGAGATGAGGAGGATCTTGCCAAAGCTCCTGAGCAGGTAAGGTTGTGGCAGCTCTGCCAGAAGGTGGCGGATCTCTTTGACCAGTATCTGGTCTACCGGCCGGACTGGATCGCCCGCTGGGAAGAGGGCGAAGGCTTAGGGTTGGAGCTTGCGGATGTGAGTGGTCAGGATTGGCAGCCCGAATTGTGGCGTGAGTTGGTGGCTAGAACATTGGCACTGAGTTCGAGTGGTTACCACCGCGCCAATCTCTACGAGGAGTTTATCCACGAGCTGGCGCGTACCTTGGAGCTGCCGGGTAAGTTACCACAGCGCGTTTTTGTATTTGGTATCTCGGCGCTGCCACCGCGCTATGTGGAGGCGCTACAAGCCCTCGGTAGCCGACCGGAGGTAGAGGTGCACCTGTTTGTCACTAACCCTTGCCGCTACTACTGGGGGGACCTGCTGGATCGCAAAACGTTGGCGCGCCTTGAAAACAAGCTCAAACCCGGTACCGATATCGAGACCTTGCAAGGCCCAGCTAACCCGCTGCTCGCCTCTATGGGTAAGTTGGGGCGAGACTACCTGCACCAACTGATGGAGCTCGACGTGCCGCAAATTGAAGCCTTTGTCGATATCGACGAGGTGGATGCCAAGGGCAATGTCAGCCTGCTGCGCGCGATCCAGAAGGATGTGCTAGAGCTGGCTGAACGGGGCGCCGGCCAGTTTGATCTTGATAGTAGTTTTCACAAGAGCCCCATCGATCTGGCAGATGGATCCTTACAGATCCACGCCTGCCATGGTCCGATGCGGGAACTTGAGGTGCTGCACGACCGCTTGCTGGCACTGTTCGAACAGGACCCGTCCCTAACGCCGAAAGATGTGGTGGTGATGATGCCGGATGTGAATAGCTACGGCCCCTACATTCAGGCGGTGTTTGGTAAAGAAAAGCGAGGCACCCGCGCTCAGATCCCGTTTGCGGTCTCCGATCGTGCGGCCAGTCAAGAAAGTCCGCTACTGCAAAGCTTTCTCGCCCTGCTCAGGCTACCTAACGCCCGCTTTGGGGCGGGGGAGCTGCTCGCTATTCTCGAGGTGCCCGCAGTGCTGCGCCGCTTTGAGTTAGATGAGAGGGAGTTTAACCAGCTGCGCGTTTGGGTGCAGGAAACCGGTATTCGCTGGGGGTTAGATGATGGTTATTCTGCCCGTTTTGATCTGCCGCCTATGTCTGGCAATAGCTGGTTATTTGGTCTGCGTCGGATGCTGCTCGGCTTTGCCATGGGGGATGGCGAGCCGGTGGCCGGCATCTTGCCCTATGTTGATATTGAAGGTCAGCAGGGGGTGGCACTTGGCAAACTTGCTTGGTTTGTTGACTCGCTAGCCGAATTTTTGCCTCAGCTGCAGCAAGCACAGCCGCTGGCAGAGTGGAACGCTTGCCTGCTGGCATTGCTGGCGCGCTTCTATTTAGCAGATGAGGAAGAGGAGCGGCAGCTGCAATTGATCTGTGGTCAGCTGACTGACTGGCAAGCCCAGCTAGGTGAGGCCGAGTTTGAGCAACCTATTACCGCCGATCTCGTGCAGGACTATCTTGGCAGTGCACTGGGGGAGTCTCGCTCTAGTCAGCGTTTTCTCGCCGGTCAGGTTAACTTCTGTACCCTGATGCCGATGCGCTCCATCCCCTTTAAAGTGGTTTGCTTATTGGGGATGAATGATGGCGTCTATCCACGCAGCCTTGCCCCTATGGGATTTGATCTGATGGCGGTCGCCTCTCGGCGCGGGGATCGCTCCCGCCGAGATGATGACCGCTATCTGTTTCTTGAAGCCTTACTGAGTGCTCAGCAGGGGCTCTATATCAGCTATCAGGGTTTTAGCGCCCAAGATAACAGCCCTAAGGTGCCATCGGTGCTGCTAGCTGAACTTATCGACTATGTGCAGCAGGGTTTTGTGCTGGCGGGGGATGAGAGCCTTGACGATGAAACCTCCGGCAAGCGGCTGCTCAACCACCTGATGGTGGCACATCCGCTCACCCCCTACAGCCGCCACTACTTCTACCCACAGGCGGGATCCGGTCTCTTTACCTATGCCGCCGACTGGCTACCGGCCCTTAACCCAGAGCACGGCGCGGCCAACTTCCAGAGTGGCGAGCTGCCTTTGCCCCCCGAATGGGGGAGAGAGCAGGGGCTGGAGCTAACAGAACTACTGCGCTTCTATCGGCAGCCCACCAAGTATTTTCTCAATCGCCGCCTTAAGGTGTGGTTTGAGATCAACGAAGCCAACATTGAAGATAGCGAGCCGTTTGAGCTAGATGGCCTGCAGCACTATCAGCTAAAAGCATTGTTGCTCGATGCCCATTTGGCACAAGAAGATAACCGAATGCATGGCGATAGGGTAAGCCGGTGCCGTGAGCGGTTGCAGCTCACTGGTTTGCTACCACAAGGGTGGTTCGGCAACCTGCTGCTAGACGATCTGGATGTAGAGATGGGCAAGCTGGCGGATCGGCTGCGGCCATGGGTTGCGGCCAATGAGGCAGAAAAGCAGGCGGTGGAAATTGATATCTCTCTGACTCAAGGCCAGCTGCAAGGGTGGATCGACACTCAAAAAGGGCGAGCGCTCATTATCAAGCCGGGTAGCTTTAACGGTAAAGATCTACTGCTGGGCTGGATCCAGCATCTTTGTCTCTCGTTGAGCTGCGCCCCTAATGACACCTTGCTGTTTGATCCCAAGCAGAGTCTACGGCTACCCGCGCTGTCGGCCGACGAGGCGCGCCCCAAGCTGGCGGCACTGATCGCCCTTTGGGTGCAAGGGATGAAGCGGCCGCTGCCGTTTTTCCCCAATACTGCCTGGGATTGGCTCAGGGCGATCGAGAAGGACCCCGACAAGCCGGAGGCGGCCGACAAGGCTGCCCTCACCCGTTTTAACGGCGGCTGGATGATCAATGGAGAAGGGGCCGATGTTTATGTTGCCCGCTGCTTCCCCGAACTCGATGACGAGGTGCTGGGCCAATTGCAGGCGCTCGCCCGTGAACACCTGACCCCACTGCTTAAGACCTTGGAGGAGCTCAAATAATGGCTAACTTGCTCAATACCTTGCGTTTTCCCCTCCATGGTGAGCGACTGATCGAGGCTTCTGCTGGTACCGGCAAGACCTACACCATCGCCGGTCTCTATCTGCGCCTGCTGCTAGGCCACGGTCCACTCATTGAGGAGGGCGTCGATGCCGGTCAGCCGAGCGCCCACGAGCGGCCGCTCTCGGTGACCGAAATTCTGGTGGTGACCTTTACCGAAGCTGCCACCGCCGAGCTGCGCGGGCGGATCCGCGCCCGTATCCACGAGGCGCGGCTCGCCTTTATGCGCGGTGAAAGCAAGGATGACTTGCTGGCCCAGTTGCTGGTCGAGGTGGAGGATCACGAGCTGGCAGCCCGTCGCCTGCTGGCCGCCGAGCGGCAGATGGACGAAGCCGCAGTTTTTACCATTCACGGTTTTTGCCAGCGGATGCTCAAGCAGAACGCCTTCGAGTCAGGCGCTCTCTTTGAAACTGAATTTCTCACCGACGACAGTCAGATCAGGCTACAGGCGGTGAGTGATTACTGGCGATCTGAGTTCTATCCGGTGGATAAAACCCTCGCCAGCGCGGTGCGCGCGCTCTGGCCGAGCCCCGCTGCCCTGCTGCGGGAGATGGGCAGCTGGCTCGACAACAGCGAGCTGGAGATCCACCCGGCCTTGGGGGATGAGACCCTCGCGGCCCGCCATCAGGCGGCCATGAGCCGCATCGCGGCGGTGAAGAGCGAATGGCTGGCGCAGGCGGACGAGATCCGCCGCCAGACCGATGGGCAAGTGAGCCGTTACACCGGCAAGAACTATGAGGGGTGGCTCGCCAAGATTGGCGACTGGGCGCAGATTGATACCAGTGGCTACGCCATCCCCAAGGAGCTAGAGCGCTTTGGGCAAGGCGTACTGGAGGAGAACCTCAAGAAGGGGGGCACAGTGCCGACCCTGCCGCTGTTTGGCCAAATCGACCAGTTGCTAGCGAGCCGCCCCGGTATTACGGACCTTATCCTGCAGCGGGCCGCCAAGGTGGTGCGCAGTCGGATGCAGGCGAGCAAGCAGCAGGCTCATCAGTTCTCGTTCGATGATCTCCTTAAAGATCTCGACGGCGCGCTTGGCTCCGACCTTGGCGAGCGACTCTGCGAGCGCATTCGTGCCACCTACCGAGTGGCGATGATCGATGAATTTCAGGATACCGACCCCCAGCAGTACCGCATCTTTCACCGGCTCTATGGTTCACAAGAGAGTGGTTTACAAAAGAGTGGCGGCCACACAGGCACGGCGCTGTTGATGATCGGTGACCCCAAGCAGGCCATCTACGGCTTTCGCGGCGCTGATATTTTTACCTACATTCAGGCGCGGCGAAATGTGAGCGCCCACTACACCCTTGGGCGCAACTGGCGCTCCAGCAGTGCGTTGGTGGGGGCGGTCAACGGCCTGTTCGAGCGGGCCAAGGATCCCTTTATCTACGAGGCGGATATCCCCTTCCTGCCGGTGGAGGCGCAGGGCAAGAGCAAGGCGCTGCTGCTCGATGGTGTCACGGCACCGGCGCTTCAGTGCTGGCAGTTGACCGGTCAGCCCACCTTCAATCGGGGGGATTACCAGAGCAAAATGGCCCGCGCCACCGCTGTGGAGATCCACCACTTGCTGACCCTGGCCCGCGAGGGCAAGGCGCTGATAGGTGATCAGGCGGTGAAGGCTGGGGATATCGCCGTGCTGGTGCGCACCGGCGCCGAGGGCAAGCTGGTGCAGCAGGAGTTGGCGCGCCTTGCCATCGCCTCTGTCTATCTCTCGAACCGTGAAAACGTGTTAGAGCAGGTGGAGGCGCGGGAGATCCTGCTAATTTTGCACGCCTGCCAAAACCCAAGCGAAGAGCGCAGCCTGCGGGCCGCGCTCGCCACCGGCTTATTTGATCTGGATGCCAAGGCGCTTGATGAGCTGGCCTCGGACGAGCGGGCATGGGAGAGCGCGGTGCAGGAGTTTATGGAGTACCGGTCGATCTGGCATCGCCGCGGCGTGCTGGCGATGCTGCGGGCCCTGCTCCATCAGCGCAATCTTGCCTCGTCTTTGCTGGCGAGCCCTTATGGCGAGCGGCGGTTAACCAACTTTCTCCATCTGGGTGAGTTACTACAACAAGTGAGTAGCGAGCTAGATGGGGAATATGCCCTGCTGCGCTGGCTAGGAGAGGCGGTCAATTGCCCGGGAGGTCAGGACGGCTCGCAGATCCTGCGGCTTGAATCCGAGCGGAAATTGGTGCAGATCGTCACCATCCACAAATCCAAGGGGCTGGAGTATCCGCTGGTGTTCTTACCGTTCATCTGCAGCCACAGAACTGCCGAAACCCCGCTTTATCATGAGGTTAATGACGTGGGCAATCGCACTATTCTCGATCTCACCGGCGCCGACTCGTCACTCGCTGAAGCGGACAAAGAGCGCCTTGCCGAAGATTTGCGACTGCTCTATGTGGCGCTGACCCGAGGCGTGTATGCCACTTGGTTGGGGCTGGCGCCGGTACGCTCTGGTAATGGCAAGTCAGAGAAGACTGATCTGCACCACACCGCTATCGGCTACCTGCTACAAAAGGGGGAAGAGGGGGATGCGCAGACGCTGGCGAGCGCCTTGACCGAGCTGGCGCAGACGCTGCCCAGGGTGGTGGTCGGTGAGCCCTCGCTCACCCGTCCGGCCCCATTGTTACCGGAGGAGGAGCAATTAGGTGAGCCGCAGGTGCGCCGCTTTACCGGTCGATTAGAGCGAGACTGGTGGATCAGCTCCTACTCTGGGCTCGCAGCGCAAGGAAATGGCCACAGTAAAGGCGTGTTGGCGAATCCCGGCTTCGATGATGAGGTGGTGACCGAGGCGGCCGCATTGGCTGCCGAGCAACCGGAAGAAGCGCCTCAGCCCTCCATCTTTACCTTCCCGAAAGGGGCGCGCCCCGGCACCCTGCTGCACAGCCTGTTCGAGACCATCGATTTTCAAAGCGCTGCGGGCGAGTCGTTGGTAGAGCACATTGCTACCCTGCTGGCGCAGGATGGCTTCGACGAAAGCTGGGCCCCCGTGCTGCAACAGCAGGTGGAGGCGGTGCTCGATACCCCGCTGGAGACCGCTTCACTTGCAGAGAGCGGCGAGCCGCTGCGGCTGCGGGATCTCGCCCCCGACCGCAAACAGGTGGAGCTGGAGTTCTTCCTGCCCATGGGGCGGGTGACGGCGCCGGCGCTGACCGCCCTCTGCCAGCAGCATGACCCGCTGTCGCGGGGCAACAAGCCGCTCGGCTTTGCCACCGTGCAGGGGATGCTCAAGGGCTTTATCGATCTGGTGTTCGAGTGGCAGGGGCGCTGGTATCTGCTCGACTACAAATCAAACCACCTCGGCATGAGCCCCGCTGATTACAACCGCCCGGCGCTGGAGCGGGCGATGTGTGAGCACCGCTACGATCTGCAATACCAGCTCTACTCGCTGGCGCTACACCGGCTGCTCACGTTGCGCTTGCCGGGCTACGACTTTGAGCAGCACTTTGGCGGGGTCTTTTATCTGTTCCTGCGCGGCATGCCGCAGGGGGGCATTTTCTATACCCGCCCGAGCCGTGAACTGGTGGAGGGACTGGATAGGTTGTTTAGCGAAGGTAGTGAGATATCCACAGCACTACCTCACCCATTGAACGAGGTAGAGGCATGAGCGATACCATGATCAGCACCGCGATCAGCGCAATGATGATTGAACGGTTAAAAGCACTGGCGCTGGCTGGGCGCATCCGTCAGCTAGATCTGCAATTTGCCAAGCTGGTGGCCGATCTGGGTGGTAGCCCTGAGCTAGTGCTGGGGGCGGCGCTCACTTGCTTTGAGCTGGGGCGCGGCCATGTCTGCCTGCCACTGGAGATGCTGGCGCATTCTGGTAACGAAAAGGGATCCTTGCGCCCGTTCGGGTTGGATCCCCAACAAAGTCGGGATCTGCTGGGGGATCTGGCGGATCCAGCCCGCTGGCCCGCCCTGTTTGCAGCCAGCCCCCTCGTTGGTGGTGAACCAAGAGTGGGCACCGAACAAGATGAGGGAAGCCCCCCGCGCTGGCCGCTGCGGCTGTGGCAGGGGCGGCTTTATCTCACTCGCTACCATGATTTTGAGCAGGGAGTGGCCCGCCATCTGCGCGCCCTGAGCGAGCGAGCCGAATGGCCGGAGATAGCCCCCGCCCTGTCGCGGCTGTTTGCCCGCGACTACGCTCTGGCATTCGATGCCCTGCTCAAAGCCCGCCTCGCGCCGGACTTCTCGGCCCGCCACTTTATCGAGAAGTATCTGGATCTGGTGTTCCCGAACGAGGTGGATTGGCCTGCCATCGAAGGGCTGCTGGCCAGCGCGCAGGCGGCGAGCGATCTTGGCAAGCTGGATGCGCTGGTGCCCGAGGCGCTCTGCTGCAACGGTCAGAAACTGGCGGCGGCCACGGCGGCAGCGCGCCCCTTTGCGGTGATTTCCGGCGGCCCCGGCACTGGCAAGACCACCACGGTGGCGAAGCTCTTGGCCATTCTGGTGGAGACTGGCCTGCAAGCAGGCAAGGCCCCTGCGATCCGGCTGGTGGCCCCCACCGGCAAGGCGGCGGCGCGCCTGACCGAGAGTATCGGCACTGCTTTGCAGGCCCTCGATCTGCCCCCTGAGTGGGTGGAAGCGATCCCTACCGAAGCGGGCACCCTGCACCGGCTGCTTGGGGTCATTCCGGGGCGCAGCCAGTTCCGCCACCACGCGGGCAACCCGCTGCACCTCGACGTGCTGGTGGTGGATGAGGCCTCCATGGTCGATTTGCCGATGATGGCGCGCCTGCTCGATGCACTGCCGAGCCACGCCCGCCTGATCCTGCTCGGCGACAAGGATCAGCTCGCCTCGGTGGAGGCGGGAGCGGTGCTTGGCGATATCTGCAGCTTTATCGAACAGGGCATCAGCCCGGCGCAGGCGGAGTGGCTCTCCCACCAGACCGGCTACCGCTTGCAGGGCTCGCCCGCCGGTGCGCCGGTGCGTGACAGCCTCTGTTTGCTGGCCAAGAGCTGGCGCTTTGATCAGCACTCCGGTATCGGCCAGCTGGCGCGCGCCTGCAACAGCGGCGATGCCACGGCGGTGGAATCAGTCTGGGGCGCAGGATTCGCCGATATCAGCCTGCACCCCTGGGCCGGGGAGGCCTACGATGCCCTGATTGCCCAGGGGGTGGCCGGTTACGGCAGCTATCTGAAGGCGGCCCGCGCGGGGGACGATCCTGCCGTTGTGTTCAAGGCGTTTAACCGTTTTCAGATCCTCTGCGCCCTGCGCGATGGCCCGTTCGGCGTGCAGGGGCTTAACGAGCGGCTCGAACTGGCCCTGTCACGGGCTGGCCTGATTGCCCGCGATGGCGACTGGTATGCCGGTCGCCCGGTGATGGTGGTGCGAAACGATCATGGCATTGGCCTCTACAACGGCGATATGGGGCTCTGCCTGCCCGATGAAACCGGGCGACTCAAGGTCTGGTTTGAGCAGCCGGACGGCACCCTGCGGGCGCTGTTGCCCAGCCGCTTGCCGCCCGTTGATACGGTTTACGCCATGACCATTCACAAATCACAGGGCTCCGAATTTGCCCATACCGTGCTGGTGCTGCCCGACAGCTCAAGCCCACTGCTGACCCGCGAGTTGGTCTATACCGGCATCACCCGTGCCAAGGCGCGGCTCGATCTCTACGGCGATCGGGCCCTGCTGGCCCAAGCGGTACGCAAAAAGACCGAGCGTTATTCCGGATTAGCGGAGAGGTTGGGGGAGTGATTGATTGGACGGCGGTAAAGGGATTTACCGCCATGGGAAAAGAAGTTTGCTACTTATTATCATGAATCGATTCTGATTAGAGGTTATTGATGAAGGATTTACTTAAGTCATTGAAAGATAATGCAACATCTAGACTAAACAATCCTATTATCGGCGCTTTCGTTTTGTCTTGGATGTTTTTGAATATAAATGGAGTGGCTAGGTTTATATTGGAAAGTAACCAAGGGAAGCTTGACATTATAAAGAGCAAAAGTTGGGGGGTTACAGATGATCTGTTAATCCCATTTTTAGTATCTGTCGGATATTTAGTAATACTTCCAGTTTTAAATACGATTTACAGCTTTATACATGATAATTGCATTGATAAAATTAGAGATGAAAATAGCAATAAAGCGCAGAAAGAAGCCTTTATCAGAAGGAAGGAGACCGTGTGCGCAAAAGTTGAGTCAACTGATGAATATGTTGTTAAGTTAAAAGACAAAGAATTGGAGTTATGGGCAGGCAAAAAATTAGAGCTCATTCATGAAATAATAAATGTTAAGGGTAAGTACTCGAAATTGCTTTCTGACTTCGAACTTAAATCGAAAGAGTTCCGCGCTGATAATAATAAGTTAAGTCTTTCTGTTTCACAATTTGAAGATACCAATAAATGCTTGTCAGCGCAAGGTTCAGAACAAAGAGATTATATTGAGAGAGTTGTTACCAATCTAGACAAGACATTGAATTCACTGGAGAATAAAATCGTAAGCGATACAAGATTTGATGAGATAGAAAAAATTAGAAATGAAATATCCGATGTTAGAAATAAATTTTATTTATGGGATGATGATATACCATTTTGATTTTTTCATGGCTTGTAGTTTATCTCGTATGTTGGGCTTCGCAGGCTCAGCACCAACCTACCGATTGTGTAGGTTGTGGCTGAGCCTGCGAAGCCCAACGTGTACCGCGAAATCTCTTTTTTCCTTCTCCTCATCCCCGACCCTTCTCCTTCTTTTTTAATAAATGGGAGAAGGAAGCAGTGCCGTTACCGCTGTCCGATTACGCTTCGCTAATCGAACCTACGTGGTTGGCGATCATATTTCCGATGCTGCTTTATCCCCTCTCCCTTTGGGAGAGGGCAGGGTGAGGGTAGGTAGGGTGCAAAGAACGAAGTGAATTGCACCGCTGCTATTTATCTGCCAAAAGGTGTAATGCGCTGTGCTTATTACACACTACATCAAACCCACACACGACAGGATGTCATTGCTTGAGACTTGAATTTAACACCATCGATCTGGATCGGGATTACGAACTCTGTGTGCAGGCGCGTAGGGATGCCTATTTCTGCAGTTTTCATACCCATGACGGCTTTGTCGACTTTATCGATGGCTATTGGGAGCGGATCCGTGAAAGGCTGGGGCAAGCGCAATGGCACTACTTGCATATCTGGGCGGGTGAACAATTGGTGGGCCAGCTGGAATTTCGCAGCTTTTCCGATGAGCCCGAGACTGGCTATGTGCAGCTGATTTATCTGTTCCCCGAATATCGTAGCAGCGGTCTGGCTGCCGAGTTGCAGGCCTATATTCGCCAGCAGTTGCTGGGAGCGGGCTGTAAATGGGCGATGCTCTCCGTGAGTCGCACCAATATGCGGGCGTTGAACCATTACCGGCGATCTGGCTGGGTATTTCTGCGCCCCAATCCGAAACATCAGGAGACGGATTTTTATCGACTGACTCTGGCCGAGTGACTTCTGTGGGGCCTCTGGGTCTCCCCTCATTTATTCCCATCCCCTAAATGACTGAATCGTGAGTTAAATCCGGTAAATGGGGCGCGCTTGAGCCACACTTATGGCCACCCTGATTCAGCCTGCACCTCATGACAACAGAGCGATTCACCGTGGTGTATGGCTCTCTAAATCGATGTTGCTGCAGTATCAATGCGGCGCTCACCTAACCTAAAAACATGGCAGATTGCCACGTCACAGTTGATTTGCTAGCCAAATTCATCATGGCACTACCATCACAATCGCCATAACGTGGTAAGCTACCCGCACTAAAGTGACGATGATTGTGAAGCATTAGTTCACGACATAGAACATAGTAAAATACCCCTGTATCCCGTCCGGTAGAACTAATCATGAAGATGCGTACCCTCTCTTATCTGTTGCTTGGTGCAGTCGCACTGCCAATGGCAATGAACAGTGCTTATGCCAACTCGTTTATCACGAACAACAACTTTATCAATAATAAAAATGGCCAGAGCACGCAACGCCATAGCAGTTTTCTTCAACAGCGCGATACCCCAAACCTCAATTCGGCTGCCTTTGTGGTGACCAACCAGCGGACCGGTGCGGTGATCTCGCAACAAAATAGCAATCAGGTGATGCCTATCGCCTCGTTGACTAAGTTGATGACTGCGTTGGTGGTACTCGATGCCAATCAGAGCTTAAGTGAGGGCGTGACGGTTACGAATGCGGATATTGACCATATCAAAGGTACCGGTTCACGACTGGCCATTGGCTCCCGCTTAAGCCGCGCTGAGATGCTGCATATTGCGTTGATGTCATCAGAAAACCGCGCCGCCTCGGCGTTAGGTCGCCATTACCCAGGTGGTCTGCCCGCTTTTGTTAGAGCGATGAATGCGAAGGCTCGGATGTTGGGGATGTGGAGCACCCGTTATGTGGATAGCACCGGCCTTAACCCACGCAACGTGTCTACGGCTCAAGATTTATCGAAATTAGCCGCAGCCGCTGCGGCGTATCCTTTGATCCGTCAATACACCACTGATGATCAAAGTTATGTGCAAACCAATAAGCGTGAGTTGCTCTATCGCAACTCAAATCGCCTGATCCGTGAAGGCGAGTGGGATTTTATTCTCTCTAAGACGGGTTATATTCGCGAAGCGGGTCGCTGCTTGGTGTTAGGCGCGAGAGTTAACTCTGAGCCAGTGATGATGGTGCTGCTGCACGCTGACACCAGTAATGACCGGATTGCGGACGCCAAACAGATCAAAACGTGGTTGGAGAGTTCAGGCAGAGCTACCTTTGCTGCCAACTAACGTTGCATAACGTATGCCGCGAATTGATATCGCTCGCTCACGTGGCTAACCCATGCTGCAAAATAAGCGTTTGAGCTAGTTGGCGACGGTAACAGGGTCATCTAAAAAGCGAGGTCGCGACCTCGCTTTTTCTTTTGTAGCGGTGGAGAACGCTGACCATTACGCTAACCATTACACCAACTACTACACCGACTGCTGCGCCAACCACTACGCCACTTATCCGTGGTGTGGTGATTGGCGTTAATTTATAGGCTTAATTCATGACGTTAGGCGAGAGATAAAGGGCGCCTAGCGCAGGGGTGATGGTGAATGACAGGGTGTGAAGCGCATTATTTATCATCCTGTGGTGAAAGTAGCAGGTTGATCAATTGACCTATCACTTGCTATTCGCAGGCTCGTTACTCTTCAGGGTTAGTCACGAGGATCTCACTGAGCTGACCGTGCTCATCACGGGTGAGTACCAGATCGCTGCCTTCATGTATGTCAACCGCAGACCCATTGACCCAGCGTACGGAGGGAGTTAATGGCACTGTGCCAAGATTGGCCAGCATGAGTTGTTGGCCATCGAAGGCTTGCAGGCGATCTTGTGCCCGCTGCCACGGCTTAGCGGGGAGGGGGGTGAGGGTCGTGAGTCGTTCAATCCGAGTTGCTACGCCATTGGCGACCAGCAGGATGAGCCGATCACCGGGTCGCAGAGGCTGATCCCACACTTTTCCTTGTTGCCAGATGGTGGCATTACCCCGTTCGACCTCGGATCCATGAAATTGCAGTCGAATGCCATCATCGTGCTCTAACTCCATCAGCCATAGCTCATCAGCCCCCGCCTGCACGGCCCAGAACGGCATGCTCAGCATCCACCCCCACCATTTTTTTGATTGTTCCATCTTGGTCCGTCCTTGAACAAAAAGCCCACGCCAAACAAGCATGGGCTTTTTTTGTATCATTGCGAATGGATCCGCGCAGATCGGATCAGTCATCTTCGCGGCAATGGCTCAAGCGCATGCCGTCAAATTGACACTCCAGTTCAAGCCAGCGCCCTTCAAATGGCTGCAGGCTGTTATCAGAGGTGGTATAGCCCCAGATCCGACCTCCTTCGACGGGGCCCTCAAGATCCATTTCGTCTTTGTCGTCCTCTTCAAGGGCTTCGACTTTGCGCACATAGTGCTGACCATGTTGGGTCACCCCTTTCATCTCAACCCACGTGCCGCCAAGGTCATCTTCGCTAAGGCCGTCTTTGAAGTGGGTGTCACCGTCGATCACAAACGGCAAACCGTTGACCATTAATTGGCCAAGTTGCCAGGTGGTGCGGCCGATTAGCTTAAATTCACTCGCCTGTGCGGTGCCAAGTGGCAGTAATGTCAGCAAGAGAAAGGCGCAGAGAAACTTTTTCATCAGGGATCCTCGGGGTTACACTGGCCAACAGGATGCCCTATCCCATGTGAAAAGAGCGTGAAGCGCTGTCAATAAGGAGAGCAACGTATGAAGATTTTGGTCGTAGAAGATAACCCTCAGGTGGCAGAAACCATCATGGATTATCTGGAGTTAGCCGGCCACCAGCTCGACTGTGCTTATCATGGGCAAGCGGCGCTAGAGCTGCTTTGTGAGCTGCGCTTTGACGTCATCATCATGGATGTGATGATGCCACGACTTGATGGGTTAAGCACAGTGGCTCGGCTGCGCGATCAGGGGATCTCAACACCGGTACTCTTTCTCACGGCTCGCGACAGCTTAGAAGACAAGCTGGCAGGCTTTAAAGCTGGGGGGGATGATTATCTGGTTAAGCCCTTTGCCATGGAAGAGCTCGAGGTGCGGTTACACGCCCTTAGCCTGCGAGGTCCGCGTGGCGATGTGGGGGCCATTTGCGTAGGTGAGTTGACCCTTGATGTTGCCAGTGGCCGCGCCTCCCGTGCGGGTGAACCCCTCAAGCTTGGTAAGATCCCCTTCCAAATTCTCACTCTACTCGCTCGCCGGGCCCCTGCCATTGTGAGTCGCCAAGAGGTGTTAGATACCGTTTGGGGAGATGAGGAGCCCGACTCCGATGCACTGCGTAGTCACATCTATGCCCTGCGCAATGCACTAGATAAGCCTTTTTCGGCCCCCATGCTTGAAACCCTGCACGGTCAGGGGTATCGACTGGTGAGCGCATGAGGCTGCCAAGTCTACGCCGGCGGCTGATCTTGGCACTAGGCATCGCGGGGGTTGTGCTGCTGGTCTTGCTTTCTAGCCTGATGATGGTGGCTGAAAACAAGATGGAAAAGCTGAGCTTACGCCATTGGTTAGAAGCCGAAGTCACCCGTTATAGCGATGATTGGTTGCGTCTTGGCTCGGCGGCCGCGGCTCCTAGCCCAAGGCAGTTTTCAAGCTACTGGACTAAGGCTGGGCGCTTGCCAACGTGGTTGAAACCCTACCAGACGCCCGGTTTTTTTGAGTACCAACTGGGTAAAGAGGACAAGCATTTTTTGGTGGCGAGTCACCCATCTGGATCTGGCTTACTTTATCTCGTGTTCAACGACGATGCCGATGATTATCTCGACCCTTATGAAGACAAGCTGCATCTTGCAACCCGGCTGATCGGGCTGGCCTTGTTGCTTGCGTGTATTGGGTTTGGCATTTGGTTGGTGCGCCATATCACAGGGCCATTGCAACGTTTACAGCATCGAGTGGCCCATCTTACCCCTGATCAAGCCGACTTCGTGCCTGATGCCCCTTGGCAAGAGCTGCATGATCTTGAGCTAGCACTGTTGGCCGGTAAGCAAGATGTCAGTGCGGTATTTGCTCGCGAGCAGGAGTTTAGTCGCTTTGCTAGTCACGAGCTGCGGACCCCTAACATGGTGATCCAAGGCTCGGCCGCTCTGCTTGCTAAGGTGACGGATCTCTCGGCTCCCGCCATGCGCGCCACCAGCCGGATCCGCGCAGCAGCCGATGAGATGGCGCTGCTCACTGAAACCTTCTTACTGCTTGGGCGAAAAGAGCCCGTGGAGTTGCCGCGTCAACAGGTCACACCTCTGATCCGTCAAGAGCTAGCGCGTCTTGCCCCGTTGTTGCAGCGAGAATCCCTTGATATTCGGCTGACACTAGATGAAGCCAGTGAGGTTAACGCGCCTCTTTCGCTGCTCGCAATTGCGCTCGGTAACCTGCTCAAAAATGCCTTAAGTTACGCTGACAGGCAGATAGAGATTGTGCTGCAAGGGCCCGTGTTAACGGTGAGTAACCCAACCTCAGCGGTGCCAGATCAGATCCTAGGTTACGGTTGTGGTCTTACGATCATCCAACGGATTTGCGAGAAACTGAGCTGGCAGATCGACACCCAGCTCGAGGCGGGGGTATTTAGTGCGCGCTTGGTAATGAGGCCAATGCCGCCTCATTTAGACGTGGCAAGCTCAGACATTAAGTATTTAGAGAGTGAGCATTCAGATGCGAAGAATTTGGATGTTAAAGGCTTGGATGTTAAAGGCGCAGATGATGAACGGGCACGTTAAGATGCGCCGGAGCTAACTCACGCGCGCAGTCATAGGGGGAATGGATGCGTCACCGGCTGTTAAGCTAAAAAAACCGGTGCTGCGGCACCGGTTTATTTGATTAGGCACGCGTTGACTACGCCATATCACCATGACTTATCAAAGCGGGCATCGAGGCTAAACGCCCCCGCACCAACGGCAGCAAGGGCAAGAAAGCCACCTGCAATAGATAGGTTTTTCATAAACATCATCATTTGCATCTGCTCGCTGGGCTGATAGTGGAAAATAAAGGCCGCCATCAAGGTAAAACCAGCCAGCAACACTGAGAGGCTACGGGTAAAAAGACCCAGCATAATGGCCAGCCCCCCACCTAGCTCAAGCAAGATCACCAGTGGCAATATGGCTCCTGGCACCCCCATGGCCTCCATATACCCTTGAGTGCCAGCATAACCGCCGATCTTGCCCCAACCTGCCATCACAAACATCAGGGCGAGCAGCAGGCGACTGACCAGCAGCGCCACATCTTTCATTTTGTCCATGTTCAATTCCTCGTGATATGCCAAATAACTGCAGGCGGTTTTAGGGTAGGTCAAATAACAACGCCTCACAGGTGCTCACCGCCATGAGCGCCCAGTTGGGCTCATCACGGCTGAGCACCCCATCGCCTGGGTGAGCGGTGAGGCCGTTGGCGGTAAGCTCCCCTGCAATCATCTGCAGGTAGCCATGTTGGCCACTGATCGTCCAATTTAGGATTTCGCCCGGAGTGAGTCTTAGCCGCCATACTCGGGCCTGTTGGCGAATGGTAAATGATCCCTCCTCGCCATTTGGGGATGCGACCAGTGTCATTCCGGGTTTAGCTGCAATGCTGTTTTGCTGATAGGTGGGTGGGGTGCCGAACTCGTTAGGCTCAATCCAGATCTGTAATAACGAGAGCGGATCGGTGTGCGATGGGTTGTATTCACTGTGGCGGATCCCACTGCCAGCACTCATTAGTTGGAAATCTCCCGCAGAGATCTGCTCACTGTGGCCAAGGCTATCTTGGTGGGCGATGGCGCCGCTTAGCACATAGGTAAGAATTTCCATATCAGCGTGAGGGTGGGTCGCAAAACCGCCACCCGGCGCCACCCAATCTTGATTGATCACCCGTAGCGCCGAGTGCCCCATCCATTGGGGGTCATAGTAATGACCGAACGAAAAGCTATGGCGAGCATCGAGCCAACCGAAGTTGGCCTTACCCCGCTCATCTGCCGCTCTTAATTGCATCATGGCTTGCTCCTTATCGCGATGGGCTCATCATCTCTTTTTAATGTACTTATTCAAATTAAATGGAGTTGATGGGCGCTTGGGTTAAGTGGTGTCTAACTGCATCGTTTGGCCGATTTTATTGGGCTTTTAACCGAGACTTGCCATCCATTTACTGGGTTGATGGGATCTTAGAAGGCTTTGATCTCATTTGTTAGCGAGTTAATCTGGCGAAAATCGTCAAAATAATTGAAGGAAGCAAATGGCTAGACAATCGAATAAAGATCGGGCGTTAACGTTGGATGCCATTCGAGTGTTAGATGCCATCGATCGCCGAGGCAGCTTTGCCGCCGCCGCTGACGAGCTGGGCAAAGTGCCCTCGGCCCTCAGTTACACGGTGCAAAAGCTTGAAGATGAGCTCGATGCCATGTTGTTTGACCGCAGCGGCCACCGCACTCGGTTCACCCCAGCAGGACGGATGCTGCTAGACCAAGGCCGGATATTGCTTGGCGCTGCCGAGCAGCTGGTGGGCGAGACGCGGGCGCTGGCTCGCGGTTGGGAGACTGACATTACCATCGCCGTTGATGCCTTGGTGCCGGTGCAGCGGCTCTATCCGCTGGTGGCCAAGTTGGCGGAGCAAACTGATACTCGGGTGCGCTTGCGCACCGAAGTGCTGGCCGGTAGCTGGGAGTGTTTGGAAGATGGCCGCGCTGATCTACTGATATCTGCACTTCACCCAGACATCATGATGACCGGCATTAAGCATCAGTGGCTAAAAGAGGAGGTGATGCTCTACGTTGCTCATCCTGACCACCCGATTCATCAAGAGGCGGAACCGCTTGCTGACGAAACCCTGCGCCGCTACCGCGCAATTGCGGTGGCAGATTCGGCGCTACGCAAACCTGTGCTGAGTGTTGGTCTGTTCGATAAGCAGCCGCGTCTTACCGTGAGCTCCATGGCGGAAAAGCGTGATGCACTGCTAGCGGGGCTTGGGGTCGGTACCATGCCACAAAGCTGGGTAGCTCAAGATCTCAAAGAGGGGCGACTTAACGTGGTGAGTCCTGAGTATCGTCATCAATTGCAGCTGGTATTGGCGTGGCGACGCGACGCTATGGGTAAGGCTAAAAGCTGGCTGGTGCAGGAGATCCTCAAACTGTTTGCCATTCCTCAGTAGTGGGGCCCGTGAGATCAAGATGAGGGTACCCCGTTCTTGACGCCCGATCCCTTTGCTGGTGTCATGGCCACCTCATCGAATGTAAGGGATCTGTAGATCATGAAAAAGACATTGCTGGTAGCGCTTGTTACCTTGCCGCTGGTTGCTCACGCGGGCCTGATGGACGCGCTGACGGATTCTGTCTCCAGCAATTTTAAGGACGTGGCCAATACCGCATTATCAGGGGCGATGAATACCGCCACTACGGCTGCGATGAAGAAGGTGCTAGGTGTTAAAGAGGGGGCGGCGAACAAGCAGCTGGTTAAAGAGAAGCTAGGGGAGCCGGCTAGCACGACCACTGATGGGGGGCTAGAAGTGTGGACCTATGATATGGGGGCGCTAAGCAAGACCTATCCATTATTGACCGAGGTAGGCAAGAGCCTGCTTAAAGATACCGATCCTGCCCAGAAAAATTTAGTGATCACCTTTGATGGTGAAGAGGTGACCCAAGTCACCCTCGCCAACAAGCAAGCGGTACCCGCTGATAAAGCGGTGGCATCAGCTGAGAAAACGCAAGCATCAGAGTCAGATACCGACGCAGACGACCAAGATGCTGACGCAGATACTCAAGACTAACGACGGCTACTCTAACGACGGCTACTTAGGCTAGTCGTGATAGGAAACGGGGGAGCATGACGCTTCCCCGTTTTTATTGCGTGCATTGATGGTGTATTGATGGTGTGCATCGATGGCCGGCGCGATCAATGACGCCATCAGCGCCATAGAGGATGACGGCAGGTGAGGTATTGGCAAATACAAAAAGGGTGGCCTTGGCCTAATGCCAGTCAGTTAAGCACTTTTATGACTAAATATTCGAGATATTGAATATCAAAAGTAGCTCCATGATTAAAGAGTCAATTTGGCTCCAACCCTTGCCCTGACTGGCATGCAATAAAAAGAGGGAGGCAT
>JBOFTS010000034.1:0-3517 GCA_051652185.1 Aeromonas sp. | reverse complement strand
TAATTTAAACTAAAATGCGACCCGACGTGAAGAAAACATAACAAAAGAATCGGTCCAATTTATTCTGCCATACGACATCTTTACATATAGCCTCTGATACTGTTAAATCGGAACTGGGATTTACTTTTATAAGGGCTTTGTGCATTCAGTTATATCATCTGAATCTGTGATAGCATTCTAGTGTGATCTGGATGCAGTATAATCTGCATCTATCAGAGGGTATTATGGAAAGACTGCAGATTGTTACGCATATCGAGTACGTGTGGAAACTATGACCAAACTTAGTCCTGCTATTTGTAATATTAAATATAACAAAATGGACTAACGTATCTTCATCGTGCTTCAAATATCGGGTTTACAGCTGTCAGATCGATAAATAGAAACTATAGTCTCACAGCCTCACACAATAGCTGAAATCTTACGCCAAGATATTCAGAATAGACAAGATGTTTCTATAAATAAACTATGATTACGAGAAAATGTTATCAATAGAAATAATTGATTATATGTTGTTTTAGGTTTTCGATATATCACAACGTACTTACTTAATAAATTTTATGTCATATATACATAATACCACATAAATATTTTCGTTTAATAGAGGACTTTCCTTCCACCACAAGCATGTTCACATCATTTGCTACACTTTAAGCTACAAACATCGATGCACTCGATCTCGCCAAATAGGGCGCCTGCATTGCCGCACAGAGCCATAACCTCGTCATCACCAAGGAGGCGATGAAGACCCGCTCTAACGACATCGTTGAGGCCACCGCCCCAGGCCTGTCAACAAACGCTCAAAACGTTCAGCGCATCGAGCGCCTGTTCTCCGAAGAGCAGTTCGAATACCTCTTCCCTATGCGTAACTCGGTCTACACTTATAACGGTCTCCTCCAGTCCGCTGCTAAGTTCCCCATCCTCTGTAAGGACTTCGACGACAACCGTGATGCCGATTTTATCTGCACCAAGACCCTCGCCACCATGTTCGCCCATTTCAACCAGGAAACCGGCGCTCACTACCCCGAGAACCCCGAAGGCATCCCAGAGTGGCGTCAGGCCCTCTACTTCGTCCGCGAAGTCGGGTGGACTGAGACCTCCGAGGGCGGTTACAACTGGGACTGCCAGTCTGAGACCTGGGCCCCACATTTTCCATGTGGAAAGCTTTCCAACGGTCAGTTCAAGAGCTACTTTGGCCGCGGTGCCAAGCAGCTTTCTTATCCCTACAACTATGGCCCATTCTCCACCTATATGTACGGTGACGTTACATACCTTCTCAACAACCCAGATCTCGTTGCTGACACCTGGCTCAATCTTGCATCTGCTGTCTTCTTCTACATCTTCCCTCAGCCACCCAAGCCTTCCATGCAGTTTGTCATTGACGGCAGCTGGTAGCCAAACGACTCCGACCGCTCCAAGGGCCTCCTTCCAGGCTTTGGTGTTACAACCATGATCATCAACGGCGGCCTTGAGTGCGGAAAGGGCGAGGAGACCAAGACCTCTGCCAACCGTATGGTCTACTTCAAGGCCTTCATGGATTACTTCAAACTCGAAATTCCAGCCAATGAGCCAATTGCCTGTGCCACAATGAAGGCTTTCGACGCCTCCAGCTCTGGTGCCGTTGACATCTACTGGGTCCAGGACTATGGTTACGATGCATCCATGCCAGCAAACCTTGCCTACCGCTGCAAGATCGTCGCCTACCAGACTCCTTTCACCCCTCTGATCGATGGAGATTATGAGAAGTGCGTCGTGACTTACTTCCCAGACACCGTCATCCAGAAGGACTGCCCACAGGGCACCTGCGTTACCATCAGTGGTACTGAGTGCGACAACTCCGGTAATGTTACTGTTCCCACTCCACCTCCAGTTCAGAACAATACTACCACTCCTCCTAAGCCCGAAGAGAACAACACTGTTCCTGAGCCCGAGGAGAACAACACCGTTCCAGAGCCTGAAGAGAACAACACCGCCCCACCAGCACCACCCACCGGCGTCAAGGTTCAGATCAAAGCTTCGGATGTTGCTGCTCTTGAGCGCAACGCTCTCGCTGCCACCAGTAACTCTGCCAGCATGTTCTGGACCCGCGTCTGGGGATGGAGCCAAAACCGACCCAACAACGAGTACTATGAGTGTGAGCTCGTGAGCTGGGGCACTGAGCACCCTGCTTCCGTCAAGGGTAACTACAAGGCCTGCCTTCTCGCTCATTTCAACGCTGAAATTGTCGACGATTGCTCCGGACCTAACTGCATTGATTATGGACTTGGAGACACCTCTGTCCCAGAGCCAGAGGAGAATAACACCGTCCCGCCTCCAGTTGAAAACAATACCACCACTCCACCGGCCCCCGAAGAGAACAATACTGTTCCTGAGCCTGAAGAGAACAATACGGTACCTGAGCCTGAAGAGAACAATACTGTTCCTGATCCTGAAGAGAACAACACTGTCCCAGAGCCCGAGGAGAACAACACCGTTCCACCACCATCCGGTGATCTTCCAGAGTACAGCACCCAGTTCATGGATGCTCTCCAGATCACCAGGGCCGCTATCTGCATCTCTGAGGAGAACCCACAGATGACCACCATTAAGAACAACCTCAAGACCCTTTCAAACGAGGCTGTAGAGGCAATTCGCCCCGGCGCTGCCTCTAACCCAGAGAACGTCAAACGTGTTGAGTCATTCTTCGACGAGGAGGAGTTTGAGTTCATCTTCCCCCAGCGTGCTCCAGAGTATACCTACACAGGTCTGCTTTAGTCCGTTGCCAAGTTCCCCATCACTTGTTAGACATTCAATGACGGCCGTGATTCCATGGGTATTTGTAAGAAGACTCTTGCCACCATGTTCGCTCACTTCAATCAGGAGACCGGTGGTCACGTTGACTGGCCAGTTCCCGAATGGCGTCAGGCTCTCGTCCACGTCCGCGAGATGGGCTGGAATGAGCAGATGGAGAATGGTTACAACGACCACTGCTCTGACCCATACTGGTCCCCAGTATTCCCTTGTGGTCGCAAGGAGAATGGTGCCTTCTTCAGCTATTTCGGCCGTGGTGCCAAGCAGCTTTCCTATCCATTCAACTATGGACCCTTCTCACAGATTATGTATGACGATGCCGCTTATCTTCTTGAGCGCCCAGCATTAGTTGCAGACACCTGGCTCAATCTTGCCTCGGCCGTCTTCTTCTACATCTTCCCTCAGCCACCCAAGCCATCCATGCAGTCCGTTATCGACGGCAGCTGGATCCCCAACGAGCGTGATATCTCCAACGGTCTCGTTGTTGGCTTCGGTGTTACCACCCAGATCATCAACGGCGGCGTCGAGTGCGGCGGCTCTGTTGAGGTTGCCCAATCACTCAACCGTATCAAGTACTACAAGTCATTTGCTGAGTACTTCGACCTCGAGGTTCCTGCCGACGAGGTGCTTGGATGCAAGGGCATGAAGCAGTTCGACGAGTCCAGCTCTGCTGCCGTCAAGATCTACTGGGAGTAGGATTACGCCTGGGTTGCTCACAACCTCAAGGGCC
>JBOFTS010000033.1:0-2308 GCA_051652185.1 Aeromonas sp. | reverse complement strand
TGACCGCTACACTCTGGGCTTTCTTACAGGCAGACCAAGGGTGTTCAGTTTGTTTATCGCGCTCACATACGCCATCACTTCTCCCACTTGCCCGTTGTAGTTACGCACACTGATTTTCCCCGTCAGCAACTGCTTAAACTGATACATCGCCATCTCTGCCAGCGAACGACGGTGATACCCCGATATCTTCTTCCAGTACGCCAGTCCTTCATTGTGCATCACCTGCACAGCCTCATTTCTTGGATGACCCTTTTGCCATAGCCCTGCGTTCTTGCGAGGCAGGATACACGCCGTCGCTCCTTTACGCGCAATCAACCGATGGCTGGCTTTGCTGTCATAGGCGCCATCCGCGTAAACACGCCCCAGCTTGCGACGCAGAGGATTGAGCAAGGTCGGCAACACCTCTGCGTCATGCTCATTCTCCAGCGACACTTCTGCCGCCACGATATCGTGAGTCACCGGCTCTACCGCCAGATGCAACTTACGCCAGACTCGGCGTTTCTCCGCGCCGTGTTTTCTGACTTTCCACTCGCCTTCACCAAACACGTTCAGACCCGTCGAGTCGATAACCAGGTCGGTAATGCGCCCCTTAGGGGGCTGCCGATAGGCCACCTTAATTGTGCGCGCTTGCTGACACAGCTGTAGTCTAGGGCACACAGTGGCATATTCATTAGCTCGAACAAGGAGTCGAGCACCCCCTAAGTGGCTCGCCGCGTGAGGCTGAAAATCCCTTTGAGCATCAGAAAGGTACAGATGCTCTGGTCGGTGTAGAGCTGGCTGCGTCCCCGTTTTCCGTGATGGTCTTGGTGAAACCAGTTATCCATGGCCTCGGCATCAACCCAGAAAGTGAGAGAGCCACGGTTGATGAGAGACCTGTTGTATTGAGGCCAATTGGTGATGGGGTGAAGCGCTTTACCCATGATGCAGACTTAAGGGGGATGATGGTAATCAGATCACTGGGTTTTCAATTAGTTCCATCCAAGCTGCATCGATTTAGGAAACAACGCCGAGTGTGTAGCAACACCTCTCTTAAGCCCTGATGACGAGATGGTAAGGCTGTTGAATATTTGAGGCTGCCAAGGCTTATCGGTGGCGAATGGTACAGCTAAGCGTGTAACTTAAATTTGAACATTAGCGCAATTCACCATAACCAAGCGCAATTCACCATAATCAAGCACAACCAAACACAACTGTTCATAACCAAGTGTAACTTAGTGTAACGAGTAAAATAGCTAATACGTAGCCAAGTGTGTAATTAAGTCTGTGATTAAGTGTGTCGCTCAGTGTGTAATTTAAGCGCAATTTACGCTGGGCATGGCTAAGCCAATTTGCGTTGTGCACGCTAAGCAAAGGTGGGCAAGCCAGCATAGATCTATGATTAATAACCGTTATAGTATTGATATGACTTAGAAATTTCTTATAAACGGTTTATAACGTATTTAGAAATCGTACAGATATTACGCAAGATCTAGAATGATTAATATGGTTGTAATAACATGTTGCAATAAAAATGCGTGCATATAAATAACATTAATTAGGTTTCGGTTTTGTTAAATATGTAATAATTCAGGTGTATTTGAGAAACGTTGACATCAGTCACACACTTATTGCTCAAGATCGCATAGAATAGCCCTCCCCTCTAAGGGGCGAGATTAAACATTGATAACAGCGCAGGCATTACAATCGTGGGCAAATGGCTGAGTTTCAGACCGAACGTGTCGTTGGAATGTTGTTGACCATGACACGGTCGCCTCGAGTCGTTTTTGATAAGTGATTAAATACGGCTCGAATTTTGGAAGGGCGCTGATGTCGCTCTTCTTAACGATGAGATTTATCACATGACATCTGTGTAATGAGGTGTGATTAGGCGTGATAAATATTTTGATGCCGCCCTGTGTTGAATTGAATTTTTCGCCCCAAAAAAACTTACTAAGGTTGGATTATGAAAAAGATTTTTGCTTGTACGTTGATTGCACTGGGTTGTATGGCTGGCACTGCTCAGGCAGGGACGATGGACTTTACTGGCTCAGTGAGCGCCCCAACGTGTGATCTCGCCCCTGATGTGGCAGGTCCAATTGACCTAGGTGCTGTTTCAATTGGTAAAACGGGTACTCCTGTTTAATTTGCGCTAAAGCCTACTCCTGGCACTGGTGATTGTGATGCCTTGACTGCGGCGTTGTTTCCCAAATCAGCTAGCAATTCATGACTCCCCCAGCCCCAAGTGACTGCTACACTCGGGGCTTTCTTACAGGCAGACCAAGGGTGTTCAGTTTGTTTATTGCGCTCACATACGCCATCACTTCTCCCA
>JBOFTS010000032.1:0-36689 GCA_051652185.1 Aeromonas sp. | reverse complement strand
GTGGGAGAAGTGATGGCGTATGTGAGCGCAATAAACAAACTGAACACCCTTGGTCTGCCTGTAAGAAAGCCCCGAGTGTAGCAGTCACTTGGGGCTGGGGGAGTCATGAATTGCTAGCTGATTTGGGAAACAACGCCAGTGCGAACACTAAAACAGAGGGCTTTTTCTCAACAATGGTGTTGGTTGTTGTGCATTCAATTGGATCATGTAGTTATTATTTTATGACTTTTTTAGAGGCGCATTGCGGTAATCTGCGATCCATTGCTTGACTTCAACGGCAAAACTATTTGGTGCTTTTTTATACATTTTTTGGGATAAATCCAAGATAGTGTGGCGAGCTAGCTCTTCTTCCATTTTTTGCTGGGCATTATCCATTACAGCCCTTACTCCACAGGGGCCACTGCAAGTCCATAAGGGTAACGCAGTTTCCTCATATATCGCTAAGCGTTGACGAATTTCTCGACAATCAAAAATTGATTTTGATCCATCTATCGCTGCTACAACATCTAATACGGTGATTTGATCACTCGATCGAGCAAGACGGAATCCACCACCTTTTCCTTCTGAACTAATCACCAGCTTCGCACGTGATAGTCGAGTAAATATTTTTGCTAAATAGTCATAAGGCACTTTTTGCAATTCTGCCATTTCACGAACACTCATTTCACGAGGGCAGCCTTTTGCATCAACCATGCTGATCAGGCTGTGGATACCGTATTCAACACCAGAACTGTAAAATGCCATAAATTGCTCCGTATAGTTATTTAGCCATATTGTCAGTGTTTTGGATGCAATCAAAACCGTAAACAATGTTGTTTCTGTGACTGAGTATTTTTCTTTGTTGAAAAATAATCCAATGCGCTATAGCACTCAGATTATGTTCTTTTCGTTGTTCACTCGCTATGGCCCATTTCCCTCGAAAATACTCGCTTTGCAACGAGTGTGGGGGAGCAATGTCACCATTGCTTGAGCGCGGCAACGCATGTCAGATTTCGACTACAACGCCAAATGATAACTCAGTTACTCGGAAAGATCTTGTCGTAGATAACTGCGACTAGTATAGTGCGAGTTAACGGGCTAGCGTAGCCTGATTACTGTAAGGGAAAGTGATGACGCAACGAATTTTGATCATTGGTAGTGGTTTTGCTGGTATGTGGGCGGCGGTCAGTGCTGCTCGACTTGCATACTTGACTAACGGCGCCAATTTGGATATTACCGTATTGTCTCCACAGCCATCGCTGCGTATTCGGCCTCGTTTTTATGAACATAATGTTGCTTCACTGACTGCTGATTTACGGCCGCTGTTCACAGAATTAAAAATTAATCATATCGCTGGAAATGCAATACAGATTGAGCCACAAGAGAAATTGGTTCGTTATCGTACAGCCCAGGCAGAGATAGTTAGCATTACATACGATCGTTTAGTGTTAGCGGGGGGGAGTTATCTTGATCGTTCAGGGGCTAAGGGGGTAACTGAATATGCCTTCGATATTGATCAGATGGAAAGTGCCCTTCGTCTAGAAGAGCACTTTAATTCACTCGCAAAGCAGCCTGATAGTCCTGTGCGTAATACCGTTGTTGTATGTGGTGGTGGTTTTACAGGAATTGAAATAGCAACTGAGTTACCATCTCGCTTACAAGCTATTTGGGGCAAAAATATAAAACCTAAGGTGATCGTAATTGACCGCGGCGCAGTGATAGGTGGAAATTATAGCGAGGCTTTGCGTGAGGCTATTCGTAATGCCAGTAATGAGTTAGATATCGAGTGGCGTTTAAACAGTCGCGTAGAAGTAGTAGATGCAACCGGTATTACCCTGCAAGATGGTAGCCGAATTGATGCTGCGACTGTGGTATGGACTGTCGGTGTCAAGGCAAATGCATTCGCCAGTAACCTCATCGCTGAGCGGGATTCTTTAGGGCGATTTATTGTCTCACCAGAACTACGAGTTCCGAACTACCCAGATATTTACGCCTGCGGCGATATGGCGCACGCAAAAAGTGATGATATTGGTCATACTGCGTTAATGACGTGTCAGCATGCTATTCAGTTAGGAAAATTTACCGGACATAACGCTGCCGCTAGCCTATTAGGTATCGAGCCAATACCTTATCGCCAAGTAAATTATGTCACTTGCCTAGATTTAGGTCGCTGGGGAGCCGTTTATACAGAGGGTTGGGATCAACAGCTTAAGTTGATACGTGAGGAGGCTAAGAACCTTAAAATAGCTATCACAAATGAGCTTATTTATCCTCCTAAGGCGGATCGTGACATTGCTTTTGCTGCAGCAGATCCGTTAGCAAAATTTGTATAACCAATAGAACTAGATGATGTAAGCATCTCTGCGGCTAGATGACTCAGTGATCCCCTTATTTTTATGGGCAGCAAAGGCCACAAGAGGTGACGTAATGTGATGGCTATATATTTCTCAATGCCTTCAGATAAATCGATGGAATAATAAATAGGCCAGTAATGGCCTCTTTATTATTTAGCTAACAATACTCGAAAAATAATATCAAGAGCATCGATATGACACAGGGATTAAAGGGTATCTGATTCAGGAACACCACTTTCTGCCAGTGAGTTATCAATGTTGTTCACTACCGTTTGGGTATCGAGTTTTATTTCTGCCAATAGTTTTCCACTTGCTGGTGCACCTTTATAAACGCTAAGTGACGCATAGGGCTTGCCACCATCGGCTTCTCCGGCAGAGGCTTCATAGTAGGTATTACCATTTTTGACGGTGAAATCATGAACGGAGAAATTTTGACCGTTCTGAGATGCATAAGAGGTATCGGCTACCGGAACATTGATATCCATCTCTTTATGTTTAGCGCCGATCTTACCAAAAGAGTAAGTCACATAAGGTGCATTTAGGCAGATGCTGACTTCTTTGTGATGGTTGAGCGTTTTGGCATAAAAAATAGGCGTAGCACAGGCCTGTACCGCTTGTACTGATGACAACAACAGCCCTGTGCTTAAGAACAAAATCCGAACGACGCTTTTACCTTGACCTTTCATGTTTAGTCTTTTCATTTAGGTAATAGAAAATAGACCCGCTTGCCTGTTAACTTGCTGATCATCGGCTCGTCATGGCTGTTAAGCAACACATTTAAACCGTTTTTAGATTTAACAAGGTGGATATCTTTGCGTTATAAAAAATAATCTGCCCCTAAAAATAATGGTTATTTTAAAACCATATTTTAGCGGGTTGTCAGTACCAACGTTATCATCAAGGTTGGAGTGTGTGGTGGGCCCATATTGTTAATTAATGTGATGAACCCGTATTTTAAGTTAATGCAAGCAGCACTGTTTGTACTTCTTGCCACTGCCACAGGGACACGGATCGTTGCGGCCAACCTTGGTAGAGGTTGCTATGGGTTGAGAACGTGGCGCCTCTTCGCTGCGTTGCGCTAGAAAATAGGCATGTAAGATCTGCGCAGCAAAGCAAATATTGGTGGCTTGCGTTTGCATATGCTCATTGCTGAGTTCATCTAGTGAGCCAGGTATATTTTCCAGTGGTTCAACGATCATTGAGAGGGCACTCTCTTCAGGATCCGGTAGCTCGGGCCAAGGCGCGAGCTCAATACCACTCATATAGCCCCCACACCAATCGTGGACTAGCGGCACCCATTCATTGTGTCGCTCAAATTGCGGTATTACCGGAGAATAATTTTGGTTCGCATAAGTGAGGGTGCTCGCAATATCGTTACTGTGGCGGGTCACCAGCTCAAAAAAGCGTTGCACTTCGGCTTCGCTTTGCCATTTGGGTTGATCTGACTCATAACCCCAAATCGCTGGGAACCAGGTGTTTAGCCTAATGGCGAGGGGGCCAGAGACCACGGCCGTCAAAAAGCCATCTAGCATCGACATCGAGGTAAGACTGTTCTCTGTACCATAGCGCTCTAGCAGCGCTTCTAACTCATCTAATTCATCATCACTTAAGATTTCAAGCGGCGGCATCAGCTATCTCCAGTTGGTCGTTCTTGTTGAAATTATCTGCTTGTTCCAGCACGCCGCGGTAGACCTCATCGTTGGCCACTGGCGGAAAACCAAAATGGAGCAGCAGGATAAGCGCAACCTTCAGCTTGGCTTTAATGTCATCGCGCTTGCTCCAATCGGGGTACTGGGCGCAATCATCGAGCGTCACCTTCATCGCTTTGGTCAGATCCCGCAGCTTGGCCTCGTCATAGGTGAATTGATACTTCATACACATGTGCTGGAGAATATCGAAAAACATGTTGGGTTCAATCATCAAGGCAGTGAGCCCGTGGGGTCGCTCCGCGGTTGGTGATGTGTTATCCGTGATTTGTGATCGGTAGTCCGTTGCTCGCGCTGTGATAGGACGCCAGATCGAAACAGGGATAACAAAAGTAAGGGGGTATCTTGCCACCGCAATATAGCCGGAGCCAGTTGGTATCGAGGATTCTGGGCGCTGGGTTTGAAAATCAAAGACACAAAATAGGGGGGGGGCTTTAGCGGTGATGATGTAGAGAATGGGCTGTTAGGAATTAATGAAGAGACCACCTTAAGGTGGTTTCTTCATTATAAATGACGGCTAATCATCATCGATATGGGTCGGTTATGACGCAGCCCTGGCCAAGGTCATGTCTGCACGATTTTTTACTCGTAGCTTTTTAAGTGCGACGGCGACGACCCCCGTAACGACAGCACCGCACGCCATACAAAGCAGCGCTAATAATGGTTTGTTGACCGCTCCTAGCAGGGCAACAATAGGGCCACCATGGGCGACGCTGTTAGTAATACCAAACAAAAAGGCCATGACAGCTGCAGTCATGCTACCCAGCACGTTGGCAGGGATAACCGCTAACGGATCTCGGGCGGCGAACGGAATCGCCCCCTCGGAGATCCCCACTAGACCCATAGCTCCGGCCGCTTTACCCGCTTCAATTTCAGAGATATCAAAAATGTTGAGCTTACGACCGAGTACTGTAGCTAGCGACATACCAAGGGGCGCGACAGGGATAGCGCACGCCATAGCGCCCATAAACTGGGTCTGACCGGAGGCAATCATACCAACGGAAAATAAGAACGCCACTTTGTTGACCGGGCCACCCATATCAAAGCCGGCCATGCCTCCTAGTACAATACCTAGCAGTACTAAACTGCCCCCGCTCATGGAGAGCAGCATGGCGTTAAGGCCCGTCATCATGTCAGCAATTGGAGCGCCAATAATGAAGATGAAGACGGCTGCGATAAACAGAGTACCTACGATGGGGGCGATCAAGATTGGCACTAGCGGCTGCACCATCTTGTGGTAGTGGCGGGTAGCAATCCAGCGCACCAGATAGCCGACTAACAGACCTGCGATGATGGCACCAATAAAACCTGTACCTGATTCTGCACCATAAAAGCTACCGTTGTTGGCGATCCAGCCGCCGATAAAACCTGGAGCGAGAGCCGGACGATCACCGATGGCGTAGGCGATATAGCCCGCCAAAATGGGGATCATCAAGGTAAAGGCGGCCACACCCACATTGAGGATCTGGTTCCACATACTCCCTTCTGGGATCTGCATGCCAGTGGGGGTTGGGTTGCCGCCGATAGCTAGCGCCAGTGCAATCAACAGACCGCCAGTCACCACGAACGGGATCATGTGAGACACGCCGTTCATCAGGTAGCGATAGAGATCAGCACTGCCGCCTGAGCTTGCATCTGTCCCTTTTTTATCTTCTTTGCCAGCGACATAGGCTGGGGCTTTCAGCGCTTGCTCAATCAACCCCTTGCCATCTTTGATGGGAGCCTTGACGCCAGTTTTGATCAGGGGCTTGCCAGCGAAACGAGCCATATCCACCTGCTTGTCACAGGCGACGACGATGGCGGTGGCGCGGGCAATCTCGTCCGCAGTTGGGCTGTTTTTTACGCCAATGGAGCCGTTGGTTTCCACCTTCACTTCATAACCTAGCTCGCGGGCGGCGCGCTCTAGCGATTCGGCTGCCAGATAGGTGTGGGCGATACCGGCTGGGCAGCCGGTGACACCGATGATGAAACCCTTGCTGGTGGTCGGAGCCGCGCACTGCTGCTCCCTCTTGGCCAGCAGCAGTGCCAGCGCATCGGCCGGACTCTTGGCTGCCTGCAGCTTGGCGATAAAGCCCTCTTCGATCAGCTTGCCGGAGAGCTCGGCCAGTACCTCGATATGATGATTGGCGCCGCCATCGGGGGAAGCAATCATAAAGAAAATGTGGGAGGGCTTGCCATCTTCGGCGCCGTATTCGATGCCATTACGGCTGATGCCGATGGCGACCGCTGGGTTACAGACCGCCGCACTCTTGGCGTGGGGCAGGGCCACGCCCTCCTCAAAACCGGTATTGCCTAGTGCTTCGCGGGCCCACAGATCCTTGATAAAGGCCTGCTCGTCGCTGACTTTACCTTGTGATGCCAGCAGGCGGGCCATCTCAGTAAAAACGTCTTCTTTGCGTGTTGCTTTCAAATCGAGGTTGATCAGATGTTCGTTGATCAAGGTGGTGATCATGGGCGCTCCTCGCCTTGTGTGATGGATGCTATGGGTAAATACGTATGGATGTAGTCGGTCATGTAGTGAATCGGTATGCCTATTTGATCTAGGGTGCTTGGGTTAGCAAGAACGCATCGACCTGCGCTTTGCTGGGGATGGAGCTTTGAGCGCCAAATTGGGTAACTGACAGTGCAGCCGCGCCGTGGGCAAAGCGCACGGCAGGGTGAAAATCGGCGCCGGCGAGTTGTGCGGCTAATAATGCGCCGTTGAAGGTATCTCCGGCGGCGGTGGTATCGACCGAGCTCACTTGAAACCCTGTAATGAGTTGTTGCTGCTGGGCATTGCTGCAATAGACCCCTTGGGAGCCCAAGGTAATCATCACATCTGCAATCCCCATCTGGTGAAAGCGGGCGGCAGCCTCGCGTGCACTTGCTTCATCGGTGACGTTGACGCCAGTCAGCAGCTCGGCTTCGCTCTGGTTAGGGGTAATAAGGTCCACCAGTGCCAGTAGCTCGCTTGAGAGCGGACGGGCGGGGGCGGGGTTGAGCACCACTCGGGTGCCGTGGGCGCGAGCCAGGCGTGCAGCTTCATAAACGCTCTCGAGCGGCACTTCTAGCTGCAACAGCAGGGTGTGGGCGTCGGCGATCATCGCTTCATGGCGTTTAACCAAGGCTGGAGAGAGGGCGCCGTTGGCCTCGGCAGAGATTCCGATGCTGTTCTCCCCCTCATCGCTCACATAGATAATGGCGATACCGGTGGGCAGGGTGTCGTCAAGCTCCACGGCGCTGACGTCGATGCCATCGTTGGCAAAGCCGGTTTTCATCTGTTGGCCGATGGCATCAGCGCCAATACGGGCAATAAAAGAGACGGAGGCACCAAGGCGGGCTGCCGCAACCGCCTGATTGGCCCCCTTGCCACCGGGCACCACCTGATAGCTATGACCGGTGAGGGTTTCACCCGGGCGAGGAAAGTGGGGAACCCGCAGCACATGGTCTGCATTGACACTGCCCAAAACGACGAGACGGTTCATGTTGAGTACTCCTGATGCATCTTGGCTTGAACACGATGACTGAGTGAGTTCAAGCCGGGAGGCACCGCAATTGAGGGAAAAAGGGGAGGCGAGCTCCCCTGTGATTTATTTACTGACCACTTGCAGTGGAACCGGAATGGATTTTTCAACAGGTTGACCCTTGAGCACCTTGTCGGCTGTTTCAACGCCGATTGCACCAATTAAGGCGGGTTGCTGGGCTACGATGGCAGCCAATTTACCTCTAGCGACCGCGGCTTTGCCATCGTCAGTACCGTCAAAACCGACGACAATCACCTCTTTGCCGGCAGCCTGTACCGCGCGAATGGCACCTAATGCCATCTCATCGTTTTGGGCAAATACGGCTTGTACGCTCGGATGGGCCGCTAACAGGTTCTCCATCACGTTCAACCCTTTGGTGCGGTCAAAATCAGCGGGTTGGGACGCGAGCAGCTGTAGTTTGTTAGCGGCAACCGCTTGAGCAAAGCCTTCACCCCGATCGCGAGCGGCTGACGTACCGGCAATCCCCTCTAGCTGGATCACCTTGGCACCCGCCCCGAGTTTTTGGGTGATAAACTCGCCGGCTAACTTGCCTCCGGCCACGTTGTCAGAGGCAATATGGGCCTTGACCTCCCCTTGTGCGGCGCCACGGTCTAAGGTCAGCACAGGGATGTGGGCTTTATTAGCAAGGCGGATGGCATTGCCGACTGCTTCGGAGTCGGTGGGGTTGATCAGGATGGCCCCCACTTTACGTACGGTGAGATCTTCCACATTAGAGAGCTCTTTGGCTGGATCATTTTGAGAATCAAGTACCACCAGCTCGTAGCCAAGCTCGTTGGCTTTGGCTTGCGCCCCCTCTTTCATGGTGACGAAAAAGGGATTGTTAAGGGTTGAGACCACCATCGCGAGCGTTTGATCGGCGGCTTGGGCGGTACCCAGCACGGACATGATGGCAGCAGCGAGCAGGGTATTGAGCTTTTTCATCATTTCATTCCTTGTGTGTGGCTTGTCTTATCAACGATTGCTTTTGTTATCGATCATCACGGCAAGCAAGATCACGCTGGCCTTAGCGATCATCTGGTAATAGGACGAGACGTCGAGCAGGTTAAGGGCGTTGTTGAGAAAGCCGATAATCAAGGCGCCGATCAAGGTGCCCATGATGCGGCCCTTGCCCCCCATCAGGCTGGTACCACCGAGCACCACCGCCGCGATGGCGTCGAGCTCGTAACCCATGCCGGCGGTCGGCTGAGCAGAAGAGAGGCGAGAGGTCACGATAAGACCCGCTAAGGCAGACAACATGCCGCACAGGGCATAGACCGCTAGTTTCACTCGATCAACATTGATGCCCGAAAGGCGGGTTGCCGATTCATTGCCACCTAACGCATAGATGTAGCGACCCAGACAGGTGTGATTGAGCATGAACCAGGCGAGCAGGAAGACGATAGCCATCAGCCAAATAGGCACCGGCAGGCCGAGTAGGTAACCGGTTCCAAGCCAAGCAAAGTGATCGGCGCCTTCACTAAAACCCGTCGAGATAGGTCGCCCCTCGGTATAGACCATGGTCACACCGCGCAAGGCAGTCATAGTGACTAAGGTGGCGATGAATGCCTGCACTCGGCCTTTGGCAATGATGAGACCGCTGACGCCACCCAGCAGGGCGCCGGCACCCAGGGTTAGGGGCACTACCAGCCAGATCGGCAACTCCATAGCCACCATGGTCGCAGCGAGTGCGCCGCACAGGGCGAGTACCGAGCCGACCGACAGATCAATACCGGCAGTGAGAATAACTAAGGTCATACCGACCGCCATGATGGCGTTGACGGAGGTCTGGCGCAAAATGTTGAGTAGGTTATCGGCAGTGAAGAAGTTGGGGCTTAAGGCCGAGACCACGCCAATGAGCACGAGCAGCGCGACCAGGGATTTGTTCTCGATCCACCAAGCCTTGTTCATAATGCCACGGCGGGGAAGGGTTTGGGTTGTCATTGTGCTGCCTCTTGTTCTGCTTGCCACTGTTTACCGACTGCTGCAGCCATCAGTTTTTCCTGATTGGCCTCACGGGCGTTGAACTCAGCGCTAATGCGCCCTTCGTGCATCACCATGATGCGATCGCTCATGCCAAGCACTTCCGGCATCTCGGAGGAGACCAAAATAATGCTCATCCCCTCATCTTTGAACTGATTGATCAGCTGATAAATCTCCTTTTTTGCCCCTACGTCTACGCCGCGAGTTGGCTCGTCGAGGATCAGCACCTTGGGTTTGGTCAGTAGTCCTTTAGCGATAGCCACTTTTTGCTGATTACCGCCAGAGAGCAGCCGGATCAGCTGATCCTGACTTGGGGTCTTGATGTTAAATAGCCGCACATAGTCACTTACGGCCTGTCGTTCAGCCTTGCCGTCGATCTTGCCGTGGCTGATGAACTCTCCAAGCGCGCAAAGACTCATGTTCTCCCGTACCGACAGCTCCAGCACCAGCCCATCACCCTTGCGATCTTCAGAGATGTAAGCAATGCCAGCTGCTAGCCCATCGGCTGGGCTGCGGGGGATAAGCCCCTGACCATCAACGTTTAGTTCACCGCTGCTAATAGGGCTGGCGCCGTAGATAAGCTTCATCAGCTCAGTACGGCCGGAGCCCATCAGGCCGCTAAAGCCCAGAATTTCCCCCTGACGCAGGGAGAAACTCACCCCGTGAACGCCGGGGCCGGCCAGATCTTTTACTTGCAGGCTGACGGGGCCGAGCTTTCGCGCAAGGCGCGGATACTGCTCTTCTAACCGCCGACCCACCATCATTTCGATGATTTTGTCTTCATCCAGATCGCTGACCGCCTTCTCGCCGATCCACTTGCCATCGCGTAGCACCGTGACCCGATCGCAGATCTGGAAGATCTCTTTGAGGCGGTGGGAGATATAGACGATGCCGCAACCTTGCTCACGTAGCTCGCGGATCACCACAAACAGCTGCTCGGTCTCGGTATCAGTCAGCGCATCAGTGGGCTCATCCATGATGATGACACTGGCATCAAACGACAGTGCCTTGGCAATCTCCACCATCTGCTGTTCGCCGATGGAAAGATCCCCGAGCCGGGTATCCGGTCCATGCTTGACACCAAGTTGCGCCAGCAGGCCACTTGCCCGCTCGCGTAGCTGTTTGTGGTCGATGCAACCCAAGCGGGTACGCGGCTCGCGGCCGAGAAAAATGTTGGCAGCAATGGAGAGCTCCGGCAGCAGGTTCAGCTCCTGGTGGATGATGCTGATCCCCTGATCCTGAGAGTCCCGAGGGCCTTTGAAGTGGATCGGTTGGCCACGGTAGCTAACGCTACCAGAAGATGCTGGTGGTAGTTATATTGAGAGAGTCAAGGTATTGAGAGGAGCAAGCCTAGCTAAGGCTTAACGCAGGAGTGGTGCGTAAATAGAACGCGGGTACTAATACGCACTGTGTATCCCAATCGATCAGAGTAGAAAATAGCCTGCTGCCGCAATAGGTACTTAAGAAAGTAAATAGGAGTGTGGTCGTTATCGTTTTGTGTACTCTTCACCGAGACCACCGAGGCTATGGAAGGGATTTATTGGCAGTGCAATATCGACAGTGAATAGTTACGGGCCAATAAAAAGAGGGCTGATGACACGCACCGGGGCAAGATAAGTTGCGGTGGCGCGATGTAATGAGCCCTTTTTGCATCGTTTATTTTTTGTAGAGTCAACGTTTGCAGTGTTAATGTTTTGCATCGTCAACGCTTGTGTAGCCTACGTTGGTATCGCCTACGTTATAGCTAAGGTGAGCGTAATTAACGGGTGATCACGGATGAACAATTAAGGGCAACGGGGAGGAATGGGGGCATTCACCGCCGTTACACTCAAGGTTATGGGATAGTGAAATCCGTTTCATCCGTTGGGATGCCATTATTTTCGAAAAACGTAGCGTCAAATTTTTCAACAGAAGGTGTTTTGCACAAAATATTGACCAGCATTTTCCCCCGTTTCTCAACGACAACGCCTTGCTTATCCCAGCCTCTGCCCATGCCAGAATAAACGACGTAGCTATGCGCACCATTATTAAAACGCATATAAGCGGCGCCGCCACCTGCGTATGTGATGGTGCCACCAGTTGCGAAAGTGCTTGGGTGACCGGGTTGCTCTGGGAAGGCTAATTCAATCTTTTTCTTGGTACCAAAGCGATATTGAACATATCCGCTATGTGCTGAGAAATCATCTGATGCACAAACTGAAATGATCTTTTTACCCGTGCTGCAAGCAAACAGCACCTCTTCTTGGGATTGACAAAGGCTGGTTTGCGCGCCAGCAGCTTGCACTTGGGTAGCGAGCCCCGTGGTTGCAAATACCGTGGTTGCAAATAAAATCGCTATTTTTTCATTGTAATGTTCCTAGTAAGCACGGCTGTGACAATATGACAGCGTGTATGCAGAATAATAAATTTGCATCTATAAGTCATCATGGAGGCGCAAGTTTATGATGTAAACGTTGATATATTGGCGATGCGGTTATTTGCTAGTGCACCCTCGTACAGGGCAGCCACAGGTGGGGTGGGTGTAAAGGTAAAGCCGCAGTGAATACGGCTTTGGTGTAACGATAAACGCACGACTTTGTTATTATTTTGTAGCGGCGCGGACCCACAGTTTTTTGGAGTCTGCAAGACGTTTTATTTTGTTTGATTTTATTAAGCTATTGAAGTTTAAAGTAAATGTCGGCTTTGTAAGATTTAGCTTTTCCTGTATCGCAACGGCCGAGATAGGTTGTGACATTAACTTTAATATTTTATTTTCTACTGAAATTTCAAGGGGGACAATAGATGTATTTTTCGGGCTGCTTACCGTTTTTTGTGCGATTTCTTTAAATTGTGGTGGTTGTGATGCATCTTTCATATATGGATTTTGTGCATTTACGCCAAACCGCGAACCGCGAATTCAGATAATAAGTGCAACGCTCGGTCAAAATGGTGAGGAGGGTGTTAGCTGCTGATAAGCTATCCCTCTTCCGACCAAAGATGAGCGAGTAACCATGAACTACCAGCAGCTAACTGAGGGGCAACGATACCAGATTGCCCTGCTTTATAAAGAAAATTGCAGTTGTCGTGAGATTGGGCAGCGAGTCGGGGTCAGTAAATCTACGATTTCCCGTGAACTCAGGCGCAATGGTACAACAGCGGGTTATGTTGCGCAGCATGCTCAGAGTCAGTGTGAGCAGCGACGGGGTGTGGCAGCAAAGCGGTCTGTATAAGCCAGAGTACCATTGAGTTTGTTGAGTTTGCTCTGGAGTGGAAGTGGAGCCCTGAGCAGATAAGTGCTGTGGCAAAATTGATTGGTCTTTCGGTCAGTCATGAGTGGATTTATCAGTATGTCTTTGCGAATAAATCTCGTGGTGGCGTTCTGTATGAACATCTCAGGCAAGGTAAGCGTCGTTATCGCAAAGGGTATGGGCAGAAGCGAGGAGGCATCCCTGACGCGGTCTCCATAGAGCTACGCCCTGCTATTGTTGATGAGCGTGCTCGCCTTGGGGACTGGGAGGCCGAGCTGGTGCTGGGTAAGCAGGGAACCGGTGCAATCGTCACGCTGGCTGAGCGTAAGAGTCGAATTTATCTGACAAAAAAAGTTTTTTCAAAGGATGCGGTGGAGGTCAGCAAAGCAATTATCTCAATGCTGAGTGACTATAAGGATGCGTGCCACACGATAACCATTCGACAATGGTCGTGAGTTCAGCGAGCACAAGGTGATAGCGGAGGCGCTGGAGGCAGAGATGTATTTTGCCCATCCCTACTCGTCGCAGGAGCGTGGGCTGAACGAGAACACGAACGGACTTCTGAGGCAGTTTATTCCTAAAGGAACAGATCTTAGACTGGTGTCAGATGAGGGCTTGCGGTGCTATCAGGGCGCACTGAACAGCAGGCCAAGAAAGTGCCTAGGGTTCCGACAACCTTCGGTGGTGTTTGCAGATTTAAGAAAGGCGGTCTAGCGTTGCACTTCGGACTTGAATTCACCAACATTGAATTTTAAATGCCTTCCAAAGCTCGATATCTTTGGTGTGAAGAGTGAAACTAAGGGCCTTTTTTTCTGTTTTGTTTAGCAGGCTAAGCACGCTCACTAGATGACCAATAATATAAAAATCGGCTTGATTGTTACCGACTGGGTAGTACTCACGTAAGTGATGGCGGGGTTGGAATGTTCATTATTTTTTTTTGCAGTATGCGTGAAAATAAACACCCGATCTAACATTGAAATCGACAATTCATCTAGAAAGCTCATGCCAACATTTTCGGCATCAATGTAATGAATTTGCATGTTCCACTCCATGGTCAATGTAAACTGTGCTTGGCATCATCTAACAATATCTAATTCGCATGTTATATAACATATATTCAGCATTTGCCCGTATTTAGTAAAGATGGCATCACGTAATGGCGAGCAAATAGGCAGGTGTCAGCACCATGTTTATGTCACTAAAAGGTATCATTCGGGCCTACTTAGTTGCAAGCGCTGGACTTTAACATGGCCTGGGGCCCGTTCTTGGCGAGCGATCTCGATGCTCTGCACTGCGATGCCATGCTGCGCGTGTAAGGTTGCAAGCCAGCGTAGCAAATCATCGAACGGCACTGTGTCGATCCACACTTGCACCCTGTGCTCCTGCGGTTGCAACCTAGAAATATTGATCTGGTGGTTAAAGGCGGTGCGGTTAATCACCCCCTCTAAGCGAGTGCTACTGTCGATGGGGTCAGTGGTTTTCCTTTGTATCGCGATGACTTGCTCGCCTTTTTCTTTAAGCCAAGCAAGGGTTTGCCGCTGGTATTGAACTTGCAGATCTTGCTTGGCAATGCGGCTATTGAGTGGCTGCCAAAGGCCCCAATAAAAAAGGCTAACTAGCAGCAAAAAACCACCAGCGATAAGCAATCGTTGTTCTCGCGCACTGATGGCACGCCACCAGTTTTGCAACGTGTGTATCATGATGATTTACCTTTGAGGCGCAATGATCCGGCTATTTTGCCGTGAGTGCTGCGCATTTCCCCTTGTTGCACTTCAAATTGCTGGCCAGCCAGCTCACGAAATCGCTCGATGTCGGCAAAGCCTGGGGCTGTTATTTGCAGCTGTAGCTCATGACGCTGGGTATCAATGCCCATCATATGTACCTCGATGCTAGGAACTTGAGCAAAAGCAGGGGCAAGCTCAGTGAGGAGCTGCAGCATGCTCTGTGGCTGTGCGTGCTTTGACTCTGCGAGCTTTGACTGCTGCTGGTTTGTTTGTGGCAAGGCGGTTTGTTGCAATGCTGCGTGTGGCAACCCCATCTGTCGCAGATGCTGAGTCATTTGGCTGCGCACATTGACGATGCGGCGCTCGCCCGGAAAAATGCGGGTATACACCTCACTAATCTGGGCTTTTAGCACCTTGTTCTGCTCGGTGAGCTGATAAAGGTGCACTGCGCGCTGGCCGAGGGCGAGCAGTAGCAATAAGCCGGCAGTGATGGTCACCTTGCGCCACTGCCGCCAGTAGCGGCCATATTCGGTGTGTGATCGGTAAGGGCCGGCCAGCAGGTTGACTGAGCTAGCTAATGCTCCTTTAGCCAGCCGCAACATGGGCAATGCGGGCTCTGCCGCTTGCCAGCTCCCGTAGGTGTGGCTGTTGGCGATGGCGGGGAGCTGCGTGTGGCAATGAATGGACGCCGGCTCGCGGCCTTGCTCAGGCCACGTGGCGAGCAGCAGGGCCAGCAGTGGCTCGTCGGCGACGATGCCGCTGTATGGGCCTTGGCGCACAACCCACTCTTCACCCAGTTGTAGGGCTGACCAGCCGTCAGCTGCAGGGGGAAGTGCCAGCACATCGGGCAGTAGTTGCAGGCTGTTAAGGCCTGCGGCATTGAGCCAGCCAAGCCATTGGCCCATTTTTTGCCGAGCTACCGCTAGCAGATCTACCTGTGGCCCATCGTGAGCTAACACCACGAGGTGAAGGGTATCCACGTCCGAGGCAACCTGCTCTTCTAGCAGGTAGGGCAACGCTGCTGCAGATCGGCGGTGGTAGCGCCCGGGCAGGGTTACGCGGCTAAAGATCAGATCGCAGCCGGGCACTAAGGTGATGACCGGACGGCCAGCGGCGTGCGTTTGCAGCTCGGTCAGTGCATGGGCAGAGGGTAGGGTGCCAGAGGCGATGATGGCTTGCCCGAGCTCCGAGCACACCAGCCAAGGCACGGGTTGGTGCTGATGGGTCCCCAATCGGATGACTAACGTTTCACTCACGTAGGTGCTCCTGTTATTGCGAGTTGTGCACAAGGTTTTCTGCCCCCGTTATGCATTAATCCCTGAGCCCCTTATTTGGGGCACTACTGATGTTGGCTACTACTTAGGCGGCGCAGAATGACCGGTTTATTGTCCTTGCCTCGCTGAAATAGGGTTTGGATCCCTGCGCGGTGATCGCCGACCTCGGCCATGATCTGGGCCTCAAAAAAGTCACTTTTAACCACCAACGCCTCGCGCAATTCACGCTCCCTATTGATGGGGGGCAGCGTATCGGTGAGCGCTGCACTCCCACGCCACCCAGTTAGTGGTCGCTCACTCAGCACCCGCTTGGCTGCACCTGGTTCAAGTTGGCCCAGATAGAGCGCGATCAGCAGCTCAGGTCGCTCAGGGGTCAGGGTATTAATGTTGATGTTGAGCCGGTCATGGGGCAGGGCGCAGACGTAAGGGGCCAGCGTGGCATAGACCTTGGCCGTTACCCCGCGCACGGCCCGCAGCTCATCTTTGCCGAGCATCCACTGGTTGGCGGCAAGATAGGGCGGGGTTAGCCCCTCGTAGTAGGCATCTTCTGCGCCAAGGCTGGAGGTTAAATCGCTATCTTCGTCAATCCAGTCACGAATAGCGGCGCCGAGCAAGGCGGCCTCATCCTCATCTATTGCAAGGGCTTTGAGCAGGGCGTGAAATACCTGTACTGGATAGGGCTGCTGCGCGAGCGCCTCGCCGCTCCCGACCGTCGTGGCCGCGCTCAGACTGTTGAGGTTGAAGCAAGATTGCAGGTCGGTGAGGTGGCTTCGTTGCAGGCCACTATCTTGTGTCGGCAAGTCTTGTGCGAGCAAGATTTCAGGGCGGGCCCAAGGCTGATTAAGGCTCACTACCTCAGGGCTTGCGTTAAAGTCTTGCGCCAACACCTGGCTCACCATGGCCTCTGCCGAGAGGGCGTGCCACCACGCCTGTTTAGCTGTGGTGATATTGGCGCTACGGCGCAGCTCAAGTTGCAGGCGGCCACTCATATTACTGGCAATCATCACCATCAGCGCCAGGATCAGCAGCACCACGAGTAGCGCCATGCCCCGTTGGCGGGTGGACGGTGCAAGGGGTGAAGGTACAAGAGGTGAAGACGCGAGAGGCGATGATGCGAAGTTAGTCCCCACTTTCACCCCCTATGCTGGCGGTATTTGGCAGAGTACCTTGGCCGCCGGCACCGATTAAAAATTGCCGACGAAGGGTGCCGTAATCTGCGAGATCTAGCTCCACCGCTAGCCCATAGGGCAACCGGCTGCGAGAAAGCCACGCCTCCTGCCAGTTGCCTTGGTCAAAAAAATAGAGCCGAAATGCCAAGACCCCGGTGAGCACTGGCTGGATGCGAGGCTGAGCGCCAATCACCGGATCAGGGTACAGACTGCTTAGCCGCTCAAGTTGCTGATCGTTGAGGCGCCAGCCAACCCGCTGCAGATGGGATCGGGGCAGCATGTCATCGGGGTTAAGCCAGCCGCTGCGCATAAACGCCATTCCCCAATCATCGCTCTGCTGGCCAAAACGGGCAGCCGCCAGTCGTTGCTGGTTATTTTCTCCTTCGATGCGACCGCTACGTGGCACCATCTGGGTAATGTCTCGCTCAAGCAAGGTGAAGGCGCGCTGCAATTGATTGAGCCGCGCCTCTTTTCGTTTGGCCACCTCGTCACTGGTGAGCACCCCTTGCAGCACCTGATAGGCGCTAATGGTGAGGCTGGCGAAAATCGCGATCGCCACCAGCATCTCGAGTAGCGTCATGCCGCTCTGACGAGTGGGCTGCGGCCAGGTAGATCGGATCGGGGATGGAGTTGGGGATCTTGCGATTGGCGTCTTGCGCGCTATGGCTCCAACGAGGTTTACAGAACAAGCTGTGTAGGCGAAGTGTTTGCTTATCTTATTGATCTTGCTCATCGGCTGATATAGGTCCGCATCATGGCGAGGGGGCGCTTTGCCTTGGCGTCGCTGCGCACTTCTATATCAAGCGCCTGCAGGTTGCTGTCGGCGGTGGCGACGGCGCGATAACGCCAATACCAAGGGCGACCGGCTAGCTGCTCCACCCCTTCAACCCAGCGGTTACTGGGCCACCTGTTTTCAAGTTTTTGCTGCACTAACTGGTTTTCAACTACCCAGCTAGCAAGGGTCTTTTGTTCAAGATAATGAAGGGATAACAGATGCTCGCTGGCAGTTTTCATCACAGCGATCCCTGCGATAGCAAACACTGCCAACGCCACCATGACTTCGAGTAAAGTCATGCCGCGCGCGTTCACTGGGTGGCCTCTTGCGCGGCGTGATGGTCATCGCTGCTAAGTAAGCTGAGGTGACCGAGCTCGTTTCCTTTAATTTGGCGCAGGTAGTGCACCTCGCCATCTTGCTGGGTAAAGGTGATCTCAAATGGGCTAAGCTCGCCGCCCGGTAAGATCAGTACTTGAGGGGTCGGCAGGTTTGGTGCTTTTTGTGTATCTTGCGGCGAATTCAACTGCACATCTTGCGGCGAGTCGGCATCGGGTAGCCAGCCAAAGCCTTCTAGTGTGAGGGTTAAGGTGATGTGGGAAGGCAGTGTGACGGGGCCGAGCTGCTTATCCTCGGTGAGGGCCTGCCATTGGCGATCCTTGAGCTGGCGCTGCATAAATTGCCAGCCGTGCTCATCGATGCGAAGGCCAACTAATCGGCCATCCATCACCGCATATTCTTGTGCCAGTTGCAGGGTCGCGATGAGGCGGCGCGCCTGCTCATCGAGGGCCCGATCCCCTTTTGCGCTGCCAAGGCTTAGGGTGACAGCGGTGGCAACCAGCCCCATCAAGATGGTAACGAGCAAAAGTTCGAGCAGGGTAAACCCTGCACAGCGATGGGCAGAGGGCGCCGCTTTCATGTCGGCAGTCCCTGCCAGAGGGGGTGAGTGTCATAGCATTCGCTCACTTATTGACTCTCCTTTAGGTTCCAGTTGCCGATGTCATCAGCGGTGCCCGCTTCACCATCTAAGCCCACTGAAAAGATATCGAGGCGGCTAAATTGGCCCGGGCTCAGTAGCTGATACGGGCTACCCCACGGGTCTTGCGGCAGGCGCTTGATGTAGCCGCCTTCGCGATAGCTTCGGGGCGCCGGATCGATGGTCGGTTCTGTCACCAGCGCATCTAAACCTTGTTCAGTGGTCGGGTAGCGGTCGTTATCGAGCTTGTACATATCGAGGGCGTTTTCTAGGGCCACAATATCGGCGATCGCTTTTTGCCGGTCGGCCTGCTCTTTGTTGCCCATCAAATTAGGCACCACTAGGCTAGCCAAAATGCCAAGGATCACGATGACCACCATGACTTCTAGCAAGGTAAAACCAGATTGACGAGGTTGTTGCATAGGTTGCTCCGTAACGACTGAGATGGCATGAGCCATCAATGATTAAGGGTGACACTATGGTTGCGCGATGATGGCGGCCAGCTCATCGCACTTTACATATTCACCATGTTGTTAAGCGCCAAAATAGGCTGCAAGATCGCCATCACGATAAACAGTACCCCCCCAGCCATACAGACCACCAGCAGCGGCTCGAACACCCCAATAGCAATCTTGATTTGAGATTCAAAGGCGCGATCTTGATTGTCGGCTGCCCGTGCCAGCATGCTGTCGAGCTCGCCGCTCTGTTCACCAGAGGCGATCATGTGCAGCATCATGGGTGGAAAAAGCTGAGTCTCTTGTAGGGCGCTGCGCAAACTACTCCCCTCGCGTACCCGCTCGCTCGCCACGCCAATCTGGGCTTTAGCAAACTCGTTAGAGAGCACGTTGCCAGTGATGGTCATCCCCTCTAGCAGTGGCACTGCGCTGGCATTGAGAATGCTTAAGGTGCGAGCAAAACGGGCGGTGTTAAGGCCTCGGCTAATCCGGCCAATGATAGGTAGGCGCAAGAGGCGTTGATGCCATTGGCAGCGATGAGTGTCATCAGTGAGCCACTGGCGCCAGCCAAGGCTGGCCAGAACCATCAGCAGCACGAGCCAAAGGCCGTAGGCTTGCAACAGCTCGCTGGTGCCGATGAGTAAGCGAGTGCTGCCGGGTAGCTGTTGGCCCATGTGTTCAAATTGCGCCACCACGTTAGGCACGACGGTGGTCAGCAAAATCGAGATAACTCCGATGGCGACGCAGCTGAGCACCATGGGGTAGATCATCGCCTGCAGCAAGGTGGTGCGCAGCTGCTGGCGTTGCTCGATATAGTCAGCAAGGCGGCTTAGCACGGTGGCAAGATGGCCCGATTTTTCACCGGCTGCCACCATGGCGCAAAACAGGGGATCAAATACGTGAGGAAAGGCGCCGAGCGAGTTCGCAAGTGAATGGCCTGCGACTACATTGCTGCGCACCCTGGCGACCAGCGTGCGCAGGTGCGCTTTTTCACACTGTTCGGCGATGGCGTTGAGCGCCGCTTCGATGGTGAGCGCCGCCCCCACCAAGGTGGCTAGCTGGCGGGTGATAAGGGCGAGATCGGCGGTGCTGGCACCTCGGCGAAACAGGGTAAAGCGGGCCCCGTTGTGTTGCGTTTTTTCTATGGTTTCACTCACCTCAAGGGGGGTGAGCCCTTGCTCGCGCAGGCGCTGACGAATGTGGCGGGGGGAGTCCCCCTCCATCACGCCCCGTTTACTGGCGCCCTTATTATCTAGCGCTTTGTATTCAAATGCCGCCATCTGAATCCTCCTGGGTGACGCGCAGCACTTCCTCAAGGCTGGTCTGCCCTTTGAGTACTTTGTCGATGCCGTCCCGGCGAATACTAGGGGTGTGGCTGCGGATAAGCCTAGCGATGGCAAGCTCACCGCTGGCGCTGTGAATAGCTTCGCGCACCGCATCATTGATGATCACCAGCTCATGGATCGCAGTTCGGCCACGATAGCCGCTGTGGTTGCACAGCGGGCAGCCAACGGGGTGCCAGAGCGGCTGATCCAAGATCCGCTCAATGCCCATCGCCTGCCGCTCAGCGTCGCTGATAGGGTGCGGGGCACGGCATGCGCAGCAGAGGGTTCGCACTAGCCGCTGGGCCAGCACCGCTAACAGCGATGAGGAGAGCAAAAAGGGCTCAACGCCGATGTCTCGCAGCCGAGTGATAGCGCCGATAGCGGTGTTGGTATGCAGGGTCGACATCACTAAATGGCCGGTGAGCGAGGCTTGCACAGCGATGCGGGCGGTGTCGAGATCGCGGATCTCCCCGACCATCACCACGTCTGGGTCTTGGCGCAAGATGGCACGCAGGCCACGGGCGAAGGTCATATCGACCTTGCTGTTAACTTGGGTCTGACCCACCCCTTCGAGGTCATATTCGATAGGATCTTCCACCGTGAGGATATTGCGATCGCGGGCGTTGATTTCACTGAGCGCCGCATAAAGGGTGGTGGATTTGCCAGAGCCAGTGGGGCCGGTCACTAAGATGATGCCGTGGGGCTTTTGAATTAATTCGCTAATGAGGGTGCGATTGTTGGCCGTCATCCCCAGTTGTGTGAGCTCAAGGCGCCCGTGATTTTTATCAAGCAGCCGCAATACTACCCGCTCGCCATAGCTCGATGGCATGGTCGAGACCCGCACATCGACCGCCCGCCCACCGATCGTCAGTGAAATGCGTCCATCTTGGGGCAACCGCTTTTCGGCGATATCCATTCGTGCCATGACTTTAATGCGCGAGACTAACAGCGAGGCGAGCTTGCGATGGGGTCGCAAGATCTCTCGCAGCACCCCATCGATGCGAAAACGGATCACCAGCACCCGCTCGAAGGTTTCGATATGGATGTCTGATGCCTCTTCTTTGATCGCCTCGCTCAACATGGCGTTGATAAGACGAATGATGGGGGCATCGTCATTGGCATCGAGCAGATCTTCACTGCGGGGCAGCGCGTCTGCGAGGGTAAAAAAGTCCAGCTCGTGACCAAGATCTTCCATCAGCTGCCGGGCTTTAGAGGAGTCGCGCTGATAGTGGGCCATCAGCTGGGCATCAAAGCGCGCGGTATCAAGGGGCTCAAGGGTAAAACTGCAGCCTGCGACTCGGCGCACTTCGAGCAGCGTTTGCGCCGTGATGTCGGGGCGGCACAACAGCACCGGGACGTGGTTGCGCTCAATGAGGATCACCCCAAAGTTGCGGGCAAACACAAAGGGAAGCGCTGGCAATGGCCAAGGCTCGGTAGGGGGAGATCGCGGCTCGTCACGCATTAGGGTGGGCTTCGCAAAAATGGGGTGCGGCTGCCAGCGGGAGCCGGTTGGCGAGGTTGTCTTTGCTCAATGGGTTGTGATCCCTGGGGCTGTGATGACTGCGGTTGTAATTGAGATGACGGTAATTGAGATTGCTGCAATTGAGGTGACACCATCACCTCTTCGCCGTAAGCAGGTAGCACCTGCCGTGCAGGGGAGGTGAGATAGCGATCTTGGGCGGCTAAATCCAGCTGCTCGGCGCGAAATTGTGAGTATTTGTTGCTAGAAACCCCTGCGTAGATGTTGGCATCGCGCAAGATAGTGGGGCGAATAAAGACCATCAAGTTACGTTTGGCGGTGGTGCTCGACGTCGAGCGAAACAGGTAGCCAAGCAGCGGAATATCCCCAAGCAGTGGCACCTTGGAGACCTCCTCTAAGGTTTGGGTGTCCATCAAGCCGCCAAGCACCACGGTTTCGCCACTTTTGACCAGCACCGTATTTTTTACCGTGCGGGTGTCAAATGTTGGGCCAAGTCCAGCGGTGCCATCGGCCTGTTTACCGACGCTTGAGACCTCTTGCTCGATGTTGAGCAGTACCGAATCCCCTTCGTTGATCTGGGGGGTGACGGTGAGCTTAGTGCCCACGGTTTTGTAGGCGATGGTATTAAAGATGCTGTCGGTGTTGGTGGAGCTTTGGCTGCCCGTTTGGGTTGGGACCTCTTTGCCTGCATTAAAAGAGGCCTCTTGGTTGTCCATGGTGACGATGCTGGGGGTCGAGAGAATATCGTTTTTGGTATTAGTGCTAAGGGCTGTGACGAGCATGGCCCAATCACCTTGGTAAAACCCTGCCGCCATACCGTTGATACTGCCCAGTAAATTACCTGCGCCCTCGCCATTACCACTGTTATTACCGTTGTTATTGCCATTGCGAGCAGCCAAGGCGCCGGTGATGGGGAGCCCGGTGTTGGTAAATTGGGTGCCGCCCCCATTGGTATTGCCCCACTGAACCCCAAGGTTGAGGCCGTCACTGTCAGACATCTCCACGATGATGGCTTCAACTAATACTTGGGCCCGGCGGATATCGAGTCTGGCGATCACTTGTTCGAGCGCTGACATCACATCGGGCTGGGCGGTGATGATCAGTGCATTGGTGGTGTCATCGGCGGCAATCGCCAGTTGACCGGCGCCGATGCTGGTGGACGCGCCGCTGCCTTTGTTATCCGTCTCAAGGCTCATGCTTACCCCTTTGAGCAACGGCGCAAGATCTTTGGCCTTGCCATATTTGAGGTAAAACACCCGAGTGTTGCCTTGGCTTTGCAGGTCTTGGTCGAGTTGATTGATCATTTGAATGATGCGGGCGCGGGCCTTGGGCTCACCACTGACCACCACTGCGTTGGTGCGCTCATCGGCGACCGCTTTAGCAGTGAGTTGCAGGGTGCTGGTCCCTTGGTTGTTGCCATGTTTGTTAAGGTTGGTCACCAGGCGCACCATCTCGCCTGCAGAGGCAAATTTAAGCTTAATGATGTCAACCTCTTGATCCCCTGCGCGATCGACGCGGCTGACGACCTCTACCAGTCGATTGACCACCGCGGCGCGGCCAGTGATCAGCAGCACGTTAGAGGGCTCGTAGTGCACCACATTGCCACCCCCCGCGTTGTCATTGAGCTGGCGTAGCAGGGGGGCCAATTCGCGCACCGAGACGTTGCGCACCGCTACGACCCGGGTCACCATCTCGTCGCCAACCCCAGGATTGCTGCCATCTACCACCGGAATTGCCGAGGTTTTCGCATCCCGTGAGCGCAGCACTTTGAGTAAGCCATTGTCCATGGGCACCACGGCATAGCCGTAGACATCGAGCACGCTTAAGAAAAATTGGTAGTACTGGGCCTCATTGAGCAGGTCATAGCTGCGCACATTGATCTTGCCGCGCACAGAGGGCTCGATAATGACGGTGCGGTTGAGATTTTTGCTCACGGTGTTGATGAACTCTTCGATTTCAACGTTTTTGAAGCTGGCAGAATATTCGGTGGCACCCACCGCGCTTGCCATCATCAATGCAGCCGTCAAGGTGGTGAGTCGCCAGCATGGTTTGTCAGTGATCATCTCGGTTCGACTCCAACTCATTATGGTGACAAAGGCACGGTGAGATCTTGCGGTTGGCCTTGTCTGACGATGGTCAGGCTTAAGGTGCGAGCATTAGTTAATTGCGCTATCGCCTGCATCGTTTGTAGGGGGTCTTGCAAATCAAATCCGTTGAGGGCAATCACCAGATCGTTGACCTGCAGCCCGCTTTGTTTAAATAGGTGAAGATTGTGCCCAGCGGTTAGGCGATACCCTTTTAGGTGGCCATCAACATGCACGGGGATCACGGTGAAGTGCTCGCTGAGGGGGCCAAGCTGTGTTGATGTCGAGACTGATGTCGAGAGTGATGTCGATGCTGATACTGATGTGGGTATCGTTCTGGATGGGAGGGCCTCTCCCTTGCTTGGCAGGCGTGCTTGGTTATACGCCTCGCCATCTAACATCAGGGTCTCATCACGGCCATCGTGGGTAATGATCACCCGATCTGGATACACGTGGCGCACCTGCGCTTGGGTGTCGTGAATGGGCTCCCCTACGCCATAAGAGTGCTGACTGCCCGCCATCGTAATGATGGCGATAGATTTAGCCGGATCAGAGCTGGCCATCACCCCGCTTAGTTGGGCATTGAGTGGGGGACTGGGCTGGCTGCTGGCTTGGCGATGAAGCGCCGTGGCACTGATGGCTGTTTGGGGGCGTGGGGGCATTTGACCAAATAGGGCCAGTTGGCTTAGAGCCTTTAGCGCTATAGGGGTATCTGCTTGGGCGGGGGGTAAAGCTTGCGAAGGTTGCCACTGCGGATGCGCAAGGGGGGTAGCCAAACTCACGAGCTGCAGGATGAGGGCAGCGCATTGCTGTAGCAATACCAGTAGTAGCAGCCCAAACACCCATTGATGCAGGTTGCCAAGCGGGACCTTCCGCCATTGGGCTTGTAGGGTGCTGATGATGTTGCCCTTAACTATCATGCTCATCTCTATCCACCTCGCTAAGGGGCGCGCCACGCACTAGCCGCGCCAATCTTGCAGCGCCTTGAGCGTGACTTGCTGCCCTGCTACATCGAGCACGATAAATTGCGGGCTGATCGCAGCAAGGCGCACATGAGGGGCGAGGTCGCTCCCTTCGCGATATTCTCGGCCATTAAGCACCACGGCCCGCTTGGCGTGATGGGATGAAAAAATATGGGAGCCATAACGCAGAGCCGGAACCAGTTGGCGAACCGATGCGGGGGCATGACTCAAGGTGATTAAGTGGCTTACCGGTTCGCTGGGCGACAAGGGGTTGACCGCTGCCTGCAATGGGGTGTCATTAAGCGCCTGTTGCAGCTGCTCAGCCAAACTGGGCGCACCTTGCGGCTGTTGGCTCTGAGGTTCGGGTCGGCTCACGGCTTTGGGTGTAGGGGCCACCGGAATGGGGAGTGGCGGTGGCAGAGGCCGAGTGATCATGGCTTTGGGCTCAACGCGCACAAAAGGGGCGGTGATAAGGGTTGTTATTTCGACCTGCTCCTCGATAGGGCGCAGATGAATGAGCTGCCAGCCGTAATTCGCCGCGGCCCCAAGCAACAACGCGAGGGAGGCGAGCAGCCAGCCGATAGGGTACGGCGTGCGGCGCTCCTGCTTTGGTATTGCGCCCCCCATTATTGGCCGCCCAGTGATTGGCGACGCCATGGCTGGGGTATAAACCGATGGCTGGGGTTGCTGCGCACGGCGTAGCGCATGAAGTAGCGTCGACATTAAGAGGGCTCCTCGAGTCTTGGCATAGCCTCACCGGATAGGGCATTAAGTCGCAATAAGGTATGACTGCCGGCGATACCATCGGCTGTTAATCCATTATCTTGCTGAAATTTAAGCAGTTTTTGTTTTAGCTCTTGATCAAAGCGGCGCACCTTGCGCATCGGTTGCTGGGTTATTTGGTTAAGGGCATTGTCGAGCCACTGGATCTGGGCAGGTGGCGCCGTGCTGGCAATCACACTGGCATGCCCTTTAGGCATTCGCCACAGCAAGGTGTAACTGCCGCCCCAGTGATCTTGCAGCCAACGGGGTTCGACTTGCCAACTTTGGTGGCCGATCATCACATTGGCTTGGGTGGGCCCAAGCTTGACTAAGGTGGCGTAATACTGGCCACCGGTAGGATCCGTTAAGGTGATCATGGCCGGATGCTGCAAGGCCTGTAGCTCATCAAGGCTGGCTTCGCCTTCGATGCAGCGCAGCCCCGCGCGCGGAGCATTGTCACAACTGGCCTCAAGGGGGTCAGTGTCATAGCCCCACACTTGGTAGAGACTTTGCATCGCGCGCAGAGGCGTGATGGCCTGATTGATGGCTTTGATTAACTGATCTTGCTGCTCGGCGGTCTCATCAACGGTGACGGGCACCTCAACTTTCACGATGGGGCGGGGAGGGGAGATCCCGCCCCATTGCCAACCCCACCAGCCCGCTGCGATAAAGAGCGCGCCTGCGGCACTAAACATCAAGCTAGAGAGCCAGCTACCCTCATCGCGCACCCCATTGATCTCAAAGGCAGCCTGACTGATATCTGGCCCCACAACGGTGTAGCTGCCCCGGGCAAATGCACCGATCAGGGCTCGATCGCAGATCACGTTGATAAAGCGAGGAATACCGCCGCTGAGGCGATGCAAGGTGGTGATCGCTTTGGGGGTGAAAATGGGTTGCACGCAGCCTGCTACTTGCAGCCGAAATCGAACATACGCATCGACGTCGGGTCGCGAGAGCGGTAGCAAGTGATAGCGGGCGGTAATGCGTTGGGCGAGCTGGCGCAGTAAGGGTTGCCCTAACATCTGTTGCAGCTCGGGCTGGCCGATCAGCACCACTTGCAGCAGCTTTTTTTGGTCAGTTTCAATATTGGTGAGCAGACGTAACTGCTCAAGCACCCCTGGTAACAGATGTTGGGCCTCATCGATCAGCACCACGCAGCGCTTCCCTGCTGCGAGGTTGGCCAGTAGGTGATCGCAGATCTTATCAAACAGGGTTTTAAAGCCCGCATCCTCAGCGTAGGGGAGCGCAAATTCATCACAGATAGCGGCTAAGAGATCTCGCTCGCTCAAAGAGGGGTTGAGAATATAGGCAATGTGCGTGTCGGCGGGCAGTTGCTGTAGCAGGCAGCGAGAGAGGGTGGTTTTGCCGGTGCCCACTTCGCCGGTCAGCAACACAAAGCCGCCCCCCTCTTGCAATCCATAATTGAGGTGTGCGAGGGCTTCGCCGTGGCGCTCACTCATATAGAGGTATTTAGGATTGGGAGAGATGGAAAACGCAGGCTCTGTGAGGCCAAAAAACTGTGTGTACATTGCGTTGTTTGGGTGACCGATGATAGAAAAACGATGTTTTTATGATAACAAGATGTAGCGTGATTGATATCACGTCATCAAATCTAGGCCCCAAGCGTTGCTACTTTTGCTCCAGTTTGTGATCTAGCTATGACTTTTCATCTAAACCTTTGATAAAAACCACACATAGCTAAAAACAGTCATGTAATGAATAGGTTGGTATATCAACGATAGCAATGTTAACGGTTTGCCAAACGGCTAGGGCGAGGAGATCTACGAGGAAAGGGGATCTGCGAGAAAACGAGGTCAGTTGGCGGGTGGCTTACGGGAGATCACATATATCCCACATCAAGCAGACGGGGGAGGCAAGCTCCCCCGTGTATCGGTGGCGTGAGTGAGGGTTAGGGCTGATCTTGAATGTGGGCGGCAATCTCTATAAACCGCGCCTCACAAGCAATGAACGCATCGACGAGCGCGGGATCAAAATGACTTCCCCGGCCTTTGATAATGATGGATTTTGCCTCTTCATGGCTAAATGCGCGCTTATAGACTCGCTCAGAAATGAGGGCGTCATACACATCTGCGACCGCCATCAAACGCCCAGATAATGGGATCTCAGTCCCCGCTAATCCTGCTGGATACCCGCTGCCATCCCATTTCTCATGGTGGGTTAAGGCGATTTCGCGGGCCAACCGTAAAAAGGAGGTTGAACCGAGCTCGGCCTCGCCGCGAGCCAACGCATCGGATCCTATCTGCGGATGGCGCTTCATGATGGCAAACTCTTCGTCAGTTAATTTGCCCGGTTTTAGCAAAATGGCGTCAGGAATCCCGACTTTACCAACATCATGCAAGGGGGCTGATTTAAATAAGAGCGCGATGGTCGCCTCATCAAGGTGATAAATGTCCCCATGGTGCTGGCTTAAATGCTCTGCTAACGCCTTTACATAGTGCTGGGTTCGCACAATATGGGCACCGGTTTCGTTATCGCGGGTCTCTGCTAGCGAGGCTAATCCTAAAATGGCCACGTCTTGAGTAAGATGGAGCTCGTGGCGCCGTTTTTGTATGGCATTGATCATCTGATTGGTGCTGTCGGCAATCAGACCAAACTCGTCATTGCGCGTGACAGGTACGCGCGCATCGAGATCGCCACATTGCACCTTTGCCATCGCGTGGGTTTGATGATGTAACGACAAGGTGAGATTGCGGCCATAGCCATGAATGATCAGTGCCAAATAACCGAAGGTAACGGCCATCACGAGCGCGATATCTTGCAACAAGTGATGCTCGGCATCAAGCATCGGCTCACCACTCCCAACCGTTTCAAGCCACACCAGATCGCGGCTAAACAACAAAAATAAGATGCTGCCAAGCAAAATGAGGGTGCTGAGAATAAACAGGGTTAATTTACGTGGAACGGATAAAGATAAAGGCAGGCTGAGTACGTGATGCTGGGTTGCGACCCGCATTTTAGCGCGGTCCCAGTCATGCTTTAAGCTCAAATCGGCCGCTACTAGAAACCCAAGGGTGATCATCCCAAAGAGAATTTGAAGGTAAGTGGCCAGCAAAAAGTCATAAACAAGGGCGTCATAACCCGCCAGTAGTAGCCCGCCTAGCAGATATAATCCGAAGTCGATCCCAAACCAACTGAGCCCATTGCCGGCTTGATCTTGGCGAGCGAGCCACCCTTGACGCACGATCACTGCGCGGATGATGAACATAATGATGAACATCACCAGCGGCGGGAGAGCGAACTTAAAAAAGCAGAGGCATTCAAGCTGTGAGCTAACGTGCCAGCTATAGAGGCAAAAAAGTGGCAGGCTCAGTGCGTAATGCAGCGCGCAGCGCACCATGTTATTTTGCATAGTTCTACCTAAGGGTCAGGTTTTAATGATGACGACAGAGATCCCACCTGATACGGGTGCGCTAGCCGCTAATGACAGCTCAGATCACGACCGCTAAACGAGATGTATTTGCGATGGCGTCTTGAAAAGATGGCGATTGTACAGATGAAATGGGCGGCTGAAACCCCATGGAGCCCTTATTTTTTAAGGGGTAGCAGCGGATTGGTATCATTTTGATGAGAGATAGATTCATATGAAATCAATTCATGCGATCGTAACTGCAATGTGGTTCATTTAGTGACCCACATAGTGATCCATATAATGATCCACATTGTGCAAGAGTCGCGCACAACAGAATAAGTAGCATATGCAGTAATAACATATTGTTATAACCAATCGTCACTTCTCATTTGGCACGCCCGCGGTAATCTGTCTTCATAGTTGTAATAAACACAGGGATAACTCATGAGCAAAATTTTTGACGATAACAGCCAGACCATCGGTCACACCCCGCTGGTGCGTCTTAATCGAGTGAGCAAAGGCCGCGTGTTGGCCAAAATTGAGAGCCGTAATCCAAGCTTTAGCGTTAAGTGCCGAGTAGGGGCCAACCTTATTTGGGATGCTGAAAAGCGCGGCGTGTTGATCCAAGGTAAAGAGATCATCGAGCCTACCAGTGGTAATACTGGGATTGCGCTGGCATTTGTAGCGGCAGCGCGGGGTTATGCCATTACCTTAACGATGCCTGCCACTATGAGTCTTGAGCGGCGCAAGTTGCTCAAGGCGCTCGGTGCCAATTTGGTACTGACCGATGGCGCCCTTGGCATGAAGGGGGCGATTGCTAAAGCGAGCGAGATCCTTGCCTCTGATCCGAATAAATATGTGCTGCTGCAGCAATTTGATAACCCCGCGAACCCCGCCATTCATGAGCAGACCACCGGCCCAGAAATTTGGGACGCCACCGATGGTGACGTGGATGTGTTTGTCGCTGGGGTCGGTACTGGCGGGACCCTGACAGGGGTGGGCCGTTATTTAAAACAGACTCAAGGTAAGGCGGTCACCTGCGTAGCTGTTGAGCCAAGTGAGTCACCCGTTATCAGCCAACAGTTAGCTGGTGAACCTATCAAACCTGGCCCCCATAAAATTCAAGGGATTGGCGCAGGCTTTATTCCACGCAACCTTGATCTTACGCTGATTGATCGGGTAGAGCAGGTCAGTAGCGATGATGCGATCGACATGGCTCGCCGGTTAATGGCTGAAGAGGGGATTTTAGCTGGCATCAGCTCAGGTGCGGCGGTGGTGGCTGCGGCTCGGCTGGCTGAATTACCTGAATTTACAGGTAAAACCATCGTCGTTATCTTGCCAAGTGCCGCAGAACGTTATCTTTCTAGCGCTTTGTTTACGGGGATGTTTAGTGAGCAAGAGCTACAGGCGTAACGAATGCAATCTTGCTCAAACAGCGGCGCTCCTAGGAGCGCCGCTGTTTTATGGGAGGGGGGCTGCAAAAATTAGTATCACTAGCACCTTATTTTTTGGGGTAAAATAACAACTTCTTGAATGAGAAAAAAAGCAGACATTGCGCGGTAAATCTCATATCCTGTGCCGCGTCACGTGGTGTTTGCTGGCTTGGTATCACAAAGTAACAAAGTGTTATTTTTCGTTATAAAATAATTTTTCAGCAGAGTTGATGGCTTCTTAACCACAATGCTGAAAATTGCCAAGTCGCACGCCGATTACTGTACACAAAGTTGACCTGGATTAAGCTATTGCCGGTCAGCTTTCGTTACTTTACAACGTATCCATACTGACTCGGTGGGGAAGTGCGCGTCAAACGCGACCAACCCGCCCAAAAATATCAATAATATGGGGTGAAACCATGTACGAGAAATCTGTTGTTATTACTGCTGAAAACGGCCTGCACACCCGTCCTGCAGCACAGTTTGTAAAAGAAGCAAAAGCATTCGAAAGCGAGATCACTGTGATCTCCGGTGGCAAATCAGCCAGCGCCAAGAGCTTGTTCAAGCTGCAGACCCTGGGCCTGACCAAAGGCACCAACGTGACCATTCAAGCGGATGGTCCTGACGCAGAGCAAGCGGTTGAGAAGTTGGTTGCCCTGATGGACGAGCTGGAGTAATCCAGCTTTATTCCTCCCCCACTGTCTGTTTAATAGGAAGGATTATGATATCTGGCATTCTTGCGTCCCCCGGTATCGCATTCGGTAAGGCGCTTCTTCTTAAAGAAGATGAAATCGTTATCAATCAGAGCAAAATTTCTGCTGACCAGATTGATGCCGAGATCAACCGTTTCCTCGAAGCTCGCAGCCAATCAGCGGCTCAGCTAGAAGCCATTAAAACTATGGCTGGCCGTACCTTCGGTGAGGAAAAAGAGGCCATTTTCGAAGGCCACATCATGCTGCTCGAAGATGAGGAGCTAGAAGGGGATATCAGATCCTTCATCAAAGATAACAAGGCTTCTGCTGACAAAGCCATTTATGAGGTGATCGAACAGTACGCCAAGATGATGGCCGATCTGGATGACCCTTATTTGCGTGAGCGCGCTACCGATTTTCGTGATATCGGCACCCGTTTGGTGAAGAACGTGCTAGGCATTGCCGTCGTTAACTTGAGCACTATCGATGAAGAGGTCATTTTGGTCGCCAAAGACCTGACTCCGTCTGAAACTGCTCAGATTAACCTGAAATATGTGTTGGGTTTTGTGACCGATATCGGTGGCCGTACCTCTCACACCTCCATCATGGCGCGCTCTTTAGAGCTACCTGCCATCGTGGGTACCAACGACATCACCGAGCGTGTTAAAAACGGTGACATGCTGGTATTAGACGGGATCAACAATCAGATCATCGTCAACCCAACCGCTGAACAGCTGAACGAAGCCAAGAAGTTCCAGGCGCAGTTCCAAGCTGAAAAAGATGAGTTGGCCAAGCTTAAAGACTTGCCTGCTATCACCCTAGATGGCCATCAGGTTGAAGTGTGCGCCAACATCGGTACCGTTAAGGATACCGAAGGTGCCATTCGTAATGGCGCTGAAGGCGTAGGTCTGTATCGTACCGAGTTCCTGTTTATGGATCGTGATGCGCTGCCGACTGAAGATGAGCAGTTCAAAGCCTACAAAGAAGTGGCCGAAGCGATGCCAGATCAGCCGATCATCGTACGGACCATGGACATTGGTGGCGACAAAGAGCTGCCATACATGAATTTCCCAAAAGAGATGAACCCTTTCCTCGGCTGGCGTGCTGTGCGTATTTTCTTCGATCGCGAAGACATCATGCATGCTCAACTGCGCGCCATTTTGCGTGCGTCTGCCTTTGGCAAACTGCGCATCATGTTCCCGATGATCATCTCTGTTGAAGAGTTCCGTAGTCTTAAAGCGACCGTCGAAACGCTCAAAGCTGAACTGCGCGCCGAAGGTAAAGCCTTTGATGAAGCCATTGACGTAGGTATCATGATTGAGACGCCAGCTGCGGCTGTGATGGCTCATCATCTGGCCAAAGAAGTGGACTTCTTCAGTATCGGAACCAACGATCTCACCCAGTACACCCTGGCGGTCGATCGCGGTAACGAGATGATCTCTGCGATGTATAACCCGCTATCACCGTCCGTTTTGACCCTGATCAAGATGGTGATTGATGCATCCCACGCCCATGGCAAGTGGACCGGGATGTGCGGTGAGCTCGCCGGTGACGAGCGCGCGACCCTGCTATTGCTGGGTATGGGTCTGGATGAGTTCTCAATGAGCTCCATTTCAGTACCGCGTATCAAGAAGCTGATCCGTAATACCAACTTCGAAGATGTGAAGGCAATGGCTGAGCAAGCGCTGAGTTTTGCCACCGCAGCTGAAATCGAAGCGTGTGTTGATAACTTTATTAAGCAAAAAGCTGTCTGCTAAGCGGCCAAACATCTCTAGGGGTTTTACTATGAGCTTTTTTGACAAACTGAAAAAAATGGTTTCTTCCGATAACGCTGACACCAGCGGCATTGAACTGTATGCCCCGCTGTCTGGTGAAATTGTGCCAATCGAAGATGTACCTGACGTGGTGTTCGCAGAGAAGATCGTTGGCGACGGTATCGCCATCAAGCCAACCGGTAACAAAATGGTTGCACCGTGCGATGGTACCATCGGTAAGATTTTTGAGACCAACCATGCGTTCTCTTTGGAATCTGACACGGGTATCGAGTTGTTCGTTCACTTCGGTATCGATACCGTTGAACTGAAGGGTGAAGGTTTCACTCGTATCGCTCATGAAGGCCAGCAGGTCAAGCGTGGCGACACCATCATCGAGTTCGATCTGGCTCTGCTAGAAGCGAAAGCAAAGTCTACCCTGACTCCAGTTGTTATCTCCAACATGGATGACATCAAAGAGCTTATCAAGCTCACTGGTGCTGTGACTGTGGGCGAGACCCCGATCATCCGCATCAAGAAGTAATGCCCTGCCAGCGCCTGCTGGTTGCTGCAATCAAAAACCGAAGCCTTAGGCTTCGGTTTTTTTTTGCGACAAGATGAGCTAGCGAAGGGCTTATGAAGGCATTTATGAAGGGCTAATGAGGTGATTGAGTGAGGCGCATTCGGCGCTGTGCCAGCAAGGCTAAACGCACGGTAGAGGGCAACGCCTTTTGTTAATTACACGGTTTTTTATGTTGGCAGAATTGGCATGAGCGCCATGTTTTTTAACGAAATTTAATCATCAGTAACCTCGCATTAATGTAACAAATAGATATGACATTATTTGGCGGCACTGGGCCCCGCTGCGCTGGCAAAGTGCGGGGCATTCACGCATCATGAGCGGCCTGAGCATCAGACCTGTGTATGGGGTCTGACCGAATGAACAAATCGTCTGAGGTATCCATGAGGATGAAGTATTGGCTGGCCCTCGCCAACCTAGCGTGGCTGGGCTGTTTACCCGTGAGTGTGCTGCATGCCGCTGAGTCAAATGTCGTGACTAGCGCTGGGGCTCAGGTAAGCAAAAGTCATTGGTATCAGGGGGATCTGGCACAACAGGCCCGCATTGAGCTAGAGCAGCAGCTGCGAGATGCAGTATTAGCTCAGTTACACCCTGATTTCGCTGCCTTATGGACACGTCTGCAGGCGGCCCCTGAGGCCGAACGGGGCGCTATCTATGACCAAGTGTTGACGAAATTGAGTCATTTTCAGCAAGCGTGGCGCAAGATGAGCTTGATCGCTCGCGAGCAGATGCAGACTCAAGATCTGAATTTAAATGGCCCCGCGGTGAAAATAGCCAGTGGTGATGCATTGCTGTCGCAAGTACAAGGGCTACGCCCTCAGGTGGCAGAATACGATGCGGTGCGAGAAAAGGTCGATGCGCTGCTCGCAGAGCCAATGGCTAAGCACTGGCCAACCCTCACCATGGCCACATTACGCCCTGGGGAAAGTGCGGGAGAACTGCCGCAGCTGCGGACCATGCTCAATCAGCTCGGGGATGCGAGCGAGCTTAATGGGGATCAGATTTACGATCCGCAAACCGTTGACGCGGTTAAGGCATTTCAGCGTCGCCATGGTCTTAATGCGGATGGCGTGATCGGTCGTCAGACCCGCACTTGGCTCAATACCGGCCCACAGGCCCGTGCCAGTATTTTGCTGCGCAACCTTTGGCGGCGCGATCTGGTCGATCAGCTCGCCGCGAGTCAGTACGTATTGGTGAACATTCCTGATTTTCGTTTGAGCGTGGTAAAAGATGGGAGCGAGGTCTTTACCAGCCGGGTCATCGTCGGTAAAGACAAGCGTGAAACCCCCATCCTCGATAGCGAAATCCGCTCAGTGGTGCTTAACCCAACCTGGACCGTGCCTCGCTCCATTTTGGAAAAAGACATTCTGCCTAAGCTTAGCCGTGGCTCTTCTTATCTAAATGAAGAGCAGTTTGAGGTGATTACGGGCAATGGGCATCCCGTGAAATTGAGCGATGCAGCATTGCGCCAAGCCGTGACCAGTGGTTTTCCTTATGGTTTGCGGCAAAAGCCTGGTAACAATAATGCGCTTGGGCGTTACAAGTTCTATCTGCCTAACAATGACTCCATCTACCTGCATTCAACCCCTCATAAAGGGTTGTTCTCGCGGGATGCGCGGGCTTTTAGTTCTGGCTGTATTCGGGTTGAGCGCGCCGATGATCTGGCAAATCTATTGCTCACCGAATCGAACTATCAGCAAACCAAGATCGACAACATCCTTAATGACGAGCAGACCAAATGGCTGTCATTAGCTAAGCCGATCCCTGTTTTTACTGTCTATTGGAGCAGTTGGATTGATGCCAATGGCCAACAACAGCTGCGTAATGACATTTACGACTTTGATAAAGTCAGTGTGCAACGTCGCCTATTGTGATCGCGAGCACAAAGTCAAAAGCCCAGCTAATGCTGGGCTTTTGTATAAGGTCTGCGGTTTGACAGCCGCCCTTGTCAGAGGGTAATTTCTGGCGCCAGTATCGTATTTATCCGGTAAACATCTTTCATATGTTCCCTTAGCTCTGCGATGGATAAACCCGTTATGTTAAAAAAAGAGATAAGTCGCCGTAGTTTGTTGCTGGGATCTACCTGTCTACTTGGTAGCTCGCTACTCTCTTTTCCTGCCTTGGCCAGCCGCAGTACTGGCGGGCGTGAACTTAGTTTCTTTAATCTCAATACTGGTGAGCGGATCCGAACCAGTTATTGGGAAGATGGTGAGTACCTCAAAGATGGTTTGGCCGAACTTAATCACCTGTTTCGTGATTATCGACGCAATGAGGTGTTTAGCATCGATCGCAAACTGTTTGATCAGCTCTATGTGCTGCAGCATAAATTGGGTCGGCACGGTGAAATTCAGCTGATTTCTGGCTATCGCGCCCCTGCGACTAACCGCCAAAAGCGCAGCAATAGCCGAGGGGTGGCGAAAAATAGCTATCACACCTTAGGGCAAGCGATGGATGTGCGCATCCCAGGGGTGCAGCTTGCGCATCTGCGCAAAGCGGCGATCCATCTTAAAGTCGGCGGTGTGGGTTACTATCCCCAAGATAACTTTGTGCACCTAGATACTGGCCCTGTACGTAGTTGGTAAAGTGGCCCTGATGCCGTGGCCCTGTTAGGTGGCGCAATGAGCTCAGCGTGGCGTTAAGAATTGGATTAAGCATTAAGTGAGGAATAGATAATGAAGCAGATCGTCATTGGCGCATTGATCGCCTTGGTGCTAACCGGCTGCAGTAAATTGAGCCGTGAAAATTATGATCAGTTAAAGATGGGTATGACCTATGCCCAGACGAGCGCCATTTTGGGAAAGGCAGAGCACTGTAAAGATGTGCTAGGCACTAGCAGCTGCCTGTGGGGCAGCGAAGAGAAGAACATCAAGATTGGCTTTATCGCAGATAAGGCAACCTTCTTTAGTTCCGCTGGAATTAACTAAGCGCCACCTATGGCTGATGCCACGCTCATACCCAATAAATGTAAAGGCAATAAAAAAGCGCCACTGCGGTAATGCAAGTCAGTTAAGAGAATTTGAGTCCCAACCCGCGGGGTATAAGGGCTAACGAGTGAGGGAGGCATGATGCCTCCCTCTTTTTATTGCATGCCAGTCAGGGCAAGGGTTGGAGCCAAATTGACTCTTTAATCA
>JBOFTS010000031.1:0-40744 GCA_051652185.1 Aeromonas sp. | reverse complement strand
GTGGGAGAAGTGATGGCGTATGTGAGCGCAATAAACAAACTGAACACCCTTGGTCTGCCTGTAAGAAAGCCCCGAGTGTAGCAGTCACTTGGGGCTGGGGGAGTCATGAATTGCTAGCTGATTTGGGAAACAACGCCCTGATTTGGGAAACAACGCCAAACAACGCCCATTAAATTCCTCGATAAACACTAGTGGAGTTAAATCTAATATACGCTTATCTTTAATGAAAACGACGTTTGCAAAAAGTATTAAGTTTTTCAGTTTGAGAGGGTAGTCATAATTAAGAGCATAAAGTCTTTCTATTAATGCATCTCTATCTAATCGGAAAAAACTTTTTGCAAGATCAATGTCATTGTTGAACATATTTGTTATCTCATCCCCGATGGTAAAGTCATAGATACGTAATCTAAATTTTTGTCTTAGCATGGACTCCCAATTTTTTTCTTTGTAGTGATGATATGCGACATCTTCAAGGATTTTGATCATTGTCCATTCATTTGTTTCTATTGCTGCATAGACTCCATTTAATCTACGATACTCCGCTGGGCTATCTGCCCAATCACTTTTGAATTTATAACGCATGTCATGTTCAACTTCATGCCAGCCTTCTGATAGAACAGTTCTTATTTGTAGTTCAAAAGTCGAATCCACATATTCTGATACGTCATCTGATACACTATAGCTGTCATTTTCTGATAGTTTATAAACTATATTGTATCTTACTGGTTTAAATGTAGTTGCATCAAGATCATCAATGCTGGTGTCTTTCTTACTTTCTTCATAAATACGTGAAATAACTCCATGTACTATTTTAATATCATCAGAAAAATATAAAACCACCCGAATCCCGATCACATCCTGAATTTTTGCTTCTTTTTTATAATATTTTTCGCTTGTCTGTAGTTTTTTATCTATTGAGGTTGAGTCTTTTACTCTATCGAATATTCTAAACATTACACCTATTGAATTTAGAGACTTTGATATAGTCTCAACAATATTCTTGGCTGCGGATAGTGGGCTTTTGTTAGCCATTTTATTTACCTAGCATAATCTTGATTTCAGTGATTTTAAGTCGATTTATTGCAATGTATTCGCCATCATTTGCATCTTCAAGTATCGATGTGGTTTTTAGTCGTTTAAGCTCCAGCGTTATGTCTCTTTTACTATAACCCTGAGCTTGGCAAGTTTTATATATACTAACTAATGGAATATGTAACCTATCGATATTCGCGCTACCAAGACGCCAGAATCGACTCAGAATGATATTTGTAAGTTCAGATATAGCCTCACCCTCGTTTTCACTATCAGTATCATAGTGCTCAATTTGGGTAATAATGTCATTGTTATCGATGCTATTTAAGAAAAGGAATGACTCTGCATTGTTATCCATATCGCCACGCACAATACAATTGTATAGTTTACAATTTATAAATGTTGCATTTCTTATGTTTTCAATGAAAAATTTAACGTTTGTAAAAATACAGTCTGTGAAAGTTATTTCGTTTACAGATACATTTTCAAATAAATGCATTTCAGATATGTCTATGGACATGATTGATGATTGATTATATGAAGGAGAAACTAATTGTCCCAGCATGCTGAGCTCATATCTCATTTGGTCTGATTTACTCAAAAATTCGACCATCGACTGCAATCCATCCCAGAGCGCTTCCCTTTCTATATTCGTTCTTGGGATAAATGAGATAATTGCTGGTTCAACAAATCTTTCATCACTAGCAATCCATTCATTTTCAGTGCTTAATATATCAGCTGCAATATAGTTACCAAAAACAAATTCATTGATAAATTCTATTCTCCCTTCTCCCTGATTACTTCGATCAAAGAATGCATGGTTAGATAAAGTATTACTTAATGCGTCTAAAGTTGGCCTATCGCTAGGTTTGTATAGTTTTCTAGTCTCTTCCAAAATTTCATTACATTTTTGTTTGAAGAAATCAATAATCTTATCTTTAGAATCTGAGGTATAATTTTTAGCACACATATCAGCAGCAAGCTTGGTCAACAAATCAGATTGTCGACTGGGCGACATTAATAAATTTTGTCGCTCTTGCTCGCGTTCCAACATGCTCGTGAAATATCGACTGACAATCTCATTAGGTTCTTGACATAGCTTATAAAATCGAGTTTCATTGACGAATCTTAGGTATGAAAGCAGGACTGGATTAGATAGTTTTTTTAAATCAAGACCTACAGAATATAAACTATTCCTTCGGCTTTCAGTCAGCCAGTCTTCAATTCTAGGGGAATCTATTCTATATCTGATAAAACTAAATTTATCAGTATGGCGATCAATCCACTCACTAAATGTAGCGCCATCAAAAATAGCAGATTTGCGAGATGTAATGATAATTTTCGCTTTATTACAAAGCAGTTCGCTAATAGTTTCTAGCATCGGCTCTGCATTTTCATAATCATCAACATTTTCTAACTTTTGTGTGTCACTTAATAGTTCATCAAAACCATCAAGCACCATTACGATGCGCCCATTTTTTAATTCATCTTGAACAACGTTTGATTTAACTTGAGAAAATGCGCGATCTACTTCTCTAATAAAAACATGGCTAAATATTCTAGCTTGCCTATCTCTAGAGAATTCAGTGAAAAAAGGTATTGGCTTGGATTCATCATCAACTAATTTTTTTATCAGTTCATATGATGTGCATGTCTTACCAAATCCTGCGGGTGCCTCAATTAGAATCAGTTGAGCGTTATCCGCATCTAATGCATTAATAATGTTCTGTATTATATCTGTGTTTTCTGTTTCACTTTGATTAATCAATGTAAATGGTGCGTTGATATAACTATATGTAAGGTCTTTTCCATTTTGAGGATAAGAGTGTATCACTGAGTCAACATAATCATAATATTCCGCTTGGATTCTTTTTCGCCAAGAGTCTACATCAAAGAATCCTTTAAAAAGACCCTCTTCAATATCACTTAAACTATTGTATTCCGTTATTTTTGCTGAAACGCCTAGATCATTAAGACTATTGATTTTAGACTTGATGTCTTCAGTATCTGATGGGTTTTTGTTTATTTTTACAACTTCAGCATTATGGAAAAAACCAGATTTAAATGTAAATGTCAAATATGAATAGTTTGAATATTGTTTTTTGTATTCAAAACCATATTTTCGATAGCTTTCGATTACCTGTGAAGCGTCAAGAATCATTATCTAATCCTTATTCATGACATCTGTTCTAGAGTGTGGGCCGAGCAATGCTATTTCACTGAACTACTCTAGTGCGAATTGAGAAGGTAAAACTCCACGCTACCGCCCGTGGATTACAGCCTCCAGCTTGCTGCGGTTATCCGGCGATGTGGTAGATGGCGAAACGGCTACACAGGGTTGCCTCTGCAAGAGTGGTTGCCAAGTGGAGCATATTAACAGAGAGAGGGGCTGGGTAAAACCGCTGTCGGGCGAAAATCTGCCAAAGATCAATTAATTACTCATTAAGCGAGTGATATCTGCCCGCTTGGCACTGTGGCCGCAGGCAGAACTTTGCCCCTTGCCTGCGCGCCGCAACAGTGCGCCTCAGGCCAACTCCCGCTTCTGCGGTTTGCTGGTGAGCGGTGATGATATGGCGGGTGGGGTAAGCTCGGGCTGCTGCAGGCTTGCCCAGCCAGCTCAGGCTGACTCCCGCTTCTGCGGTTTGCTGGTGAGCGGTGATGATATGGCGGGTGGGGCAAGTTCGGGTTGCTGCAGGTTTGTCCAGCCAGCTCAGGCCGACACCCGCTTCTGCGGTTTGCTGGTGAGCGGTGATGATATGGCGGGTTGGGCGAGCTCGGGCTGCTGCAGGTTTGCCCAGCCAACTCAGGCCGATTCCCGCTTCTGCAGATTGGGGGGGATGATAGAGCGATTGGGGACGAGCTCGGGTTCCTGCATCCGGGTCAGCAGTCGCCTTGCGGCCTGACGACCAATCTCCCGCGCAGGTGAGCTGACGAAGGTAAGAGGTGGCGTAGTAAGCTCCGCCTCCGCAACATCGTCAAAACCGAGCAAGGCTACCTGCTGGCCAATGTAGTTATCTTTGCCCACGGTACGCCCGCTTGCCTCCACCCCATAAATTCCGCCGAGCGCCACTTCGGGATAGTGACAGAGTACGGCAGTTACCTTGGGATGCTGGTGCAGTAGCTCGGCAATGGTATCGGCAGCGCTGCGCTGCGTGCGTTCGCACTCCAATACCCACTCTGATTTGAAAGGAAGCCCATATTGCAGCAGGCTAGCGCAGTAGCCGCCGATACGTTCGGCACGGGTAAGGGAGTCTGCCCGCCCGCCGACATAGGCGATATGGCGGTGGCCCTGTTCGATGAGATAAGTGGTGGCCTGCTGGGTGGCGTGGGTGTTGTCGGGGCCGATAAAATCCACGTCATCCCGATAGTAGGAGCGGGCGGCGCACACCACCGGTAGTTTGGAGTCAAGCAGGGTTTCTAGGGTTTTGGCCGCCGCGCCGCGCACCGGATTGAAGATTATGCCTGCCACCCCTTGGCGCGACAGGGATTGGATGCTCTGCTGCAACCGCTCCGGGCTGTGGCCGCACTGGGTCAGAAACAGCAGGTAGCCCTGCTGCTCCAGTACTTCACTCACCCCGGCAGTGACCTCGGTATAGAAGGGGTCAGTGATGTCGCGCAGGATCAATCCCACCAAATTAGATTGCTGGCTACGCAGGTTGGCGGCAGCGCTATTGGGCACGTAGTTGAGTTGCTTAATCGCCTGTTGCACCCGCTCGGCGGTGGCTGGCGAGATGCGCCCCTTGCCGTTGAGCACCATGGATACGGTAGTGACCGAGACTCCCGCTAGCTCGGCGACATCGGTGATCTTTACGTTTTTCGAGACGAGCGGTTTAGACGGCATAGGGCGAATGAGGTGTGATGACTGGTTGAGTGCGAGGCCCCAGCATACCTGCTTGGGTTGCCAAGTGAAACGTTACATCACCATCAGGCCGATCCGGCTCACAAATTTGGATCCCTCCACCAACCAGCCCCTCCATTCTGTGATCCTGTTGGCACTTATTTGTTGATAAAACGTTTTATCATTTAGCAAAACCTGATGCTGACCCGCGCCTCTGCTCCGACATTGCTTCGAGCTAGAGGAAGACAGTTGTAAACATTGTTGTTTATTCACAAGGAGCCATTTCATGGCCAAGCCTCAAACTAAATCCACTATCTGGGAGTTCCTGCAGAGCCTCGGTAAGACCTTTATGTTACCGGTCGCCCTGCTGGCCTTCTCGGGAATTTTGCTCGGTGTCGGCAGCTCGCTCACCAGCGATGCGGTCAAGCAGAGCATGCCCTTCCTCGACAATACCGTGCTGCAACTGCTGTTCCTCTGGATGACCAAAGTAGGGTTAGTCGCTTTCATCTATCTGCCTGTAATGTTTGCGGTCGCTATTCCACTAGGATTAGCGCGGGAAGAAAAAGGCGTAGCAGCGTTTGCTGGTTTCGTTGGTTTTGCCGCACTCAACCTTACCATCAACTTCTATCTAACAGTCGCTAATGTCATTGGTGATGCAGCGGCAGAGAAAGCATACGGAGTGAAGTCTGTCCTTGGTATTAGCTCTATCGATACCGGTATTTTGGGAGCCATCATCGTCGGGGTTATTGTTGCCAAATTGCATGCCCGTTTTTACACCTATCAGATGCCTGATGCACTCGCTTTCTTCGGTGGAGCCCGTTTTGTACCCATCATTACCGTGCTGGTATTAGGCGTTGTCGGTCTGGTTGTACCTTTGGCTTGGCCTTGGTTTGCTGCAGGTATCAACGGTATCGGCTCTATGATCTCTCACGCCGGCCCTTTCGGCCCCTTCCTATTTGGTACTGGTGAGCGGCTACTTCTGCCGCTCGGTCTACACCATATTTTGGTGGCGCTCGTTCGCTTTACTGAGGCTGGCGGTACTCAATTGGTGTGCGGAAATGAGGTAAGCGGCGCACTTAATATCTTCTACTCCGAGCTCGCATGTGCTGACACGACTAGCTTTTCGGCCTCTGCTACCTCTTTTCTATCTCAAGGTAAGATGCCAGCCTTTCTTGGTGGTCTGCCTGGTGCGGCACTTGCTATGTATCACTGTGCTCGCCCAGAAAATAGAGGCAAGATCAAGGCACTGTTAGTCTCTGGTGTGGTGGCTTGTGTCATTGGTGGCATCACTGAGCCGCTGGAATTCTTGTTCCTATTCGTGGCACCGGTACTTTACGTCATTCATGCCATCCTGACGGGGTTAGGCTTTATGACTATGGAGCTTTTAGGGGTAACAATCGGCAACACAGACGGTAACATTATCGACTTTTTGGTGTTTGGTGTACTGCAAGGTACTGCTACCAAATGGTATCTAGTACCAGTCGCAGCAGCTATTTGGTTTGCTATCTACTACAGCGTGTTCCGCTTCGCCATCGTGCGCTTCAACTTGAAAACTCCGGGCCGTGAAATCGAAACTAATGAGGCCCACCAGCCAGCAAGTGAACAAGTCGGTAATAGCCGTTACAACGGTGAAATCATCCTCAACGCATTGGGCGGCGCCGATAACATCCTCGCGCTCGATAACTGCATCACCCGCCTGCGGATGTCGGTGCAGGACATGAGTCGGGTCGATGACAAAGTATTGAAAGCGAACGGCGCCATCGGGGTGATCAAGCTAGATGAGCACAACCTGCAGGTAGTGATCGGCCCGCAGGTGCATCTAGTGAAAAACCAACTGCAGAGCCTGATGGGAGCTTGAACCGGCCAATGAAATCCGAACGGGGGGGCGCAAGCCCCCTTATTTGCCTCTCCCAATACGTCTCCTGTTTATGGAGGGAGAAACTTCATGCACGATATTTATAACTTCGACCATGTTGTCGACCGCCACGGCACCTACTGCACTCAGTGGGACTATGTGGCCGACCGTTTTGGCCATGCCGACCTGCTCCCCTTTACCATCTCCGACATGGATTTCGAGACCGCTCCCTGCATTCGCCAGACCTTAGCAACTCGCCTTGAGCACGGGGTATTTGGCTACAGCCGCTGGAATCACGACGACTTCAAGGGGGCTGTGAGCGACTGGTTTTCCCACCGCTACGGGGCGAGCCTCGACCCCGAGACGCTGGTCTACGGCCCTTCGGTCATCTATGTGATTGCCCAGTTGCTGAGCCTCTGGTCGGTGCCAGGGGAAGGTGTGCTGGTGCATACCCCCGCCTATGATGCCTTCGGCAATATGCTGGCGGCCAACGACAGGGTACTATTGCCAAGCCCGCTTAAAAAAGAGCAGGGAAGTTACCAGATCGACTGGCAATGCTTCGAGCAACAGGCAGCCCGTCCAGATTGCCGGATTTTGCTGCTCTGTAGCCCCCACAACCCCACTGGGCGGGTCTGGACACGGGATGAACTCAGCCGGATGGCCGCCATCTGCCAGCGCCACAGGGTCAAGGTGATCTCGGATGACATCCATATGGATGTGAGCTTTGCCCGCTACTTGCCGTGGAGTGAGGTGGCACCGGACGATAACTGGGCGCTGGTGAGCTCAGGCTCCAAATCTTTCAATATTCCGGCCCTTGGCGGTGCCTACGCCTTTATTGCCAACGCCGAGGTGCGGGCCGCCTATCTGCAGCGGCTCAAGGCGGCTCATGGGCTATCTTCCCCACCCATTCTCGGGGTGTTGGCCCATATCAGCGCTTATCGAGACGGCGGAGCCTGGCTCGATGGCCTTAAAAGCTATCTGCACGGCAATCTTGCCCATGTGGCGATGCGACTCAACAGTGCATTCCCCGCCATCGACTATCGGGTGCCTGAGGGAACTTATCTCGCCTGGATTGATCTGCGCGGTCTTGGCATCGATTCCACTGAACGGATGGATGCGCTGCAAACCTTGCTGGTGGAGAAATACCGGGTCGCCATCATGCGCGGCGACACCTATGGCCCGGAAGGCAAAGGCTATATCCGGCTCAACGTCGGCTGCCCGCGCTCAAAAGTAGACCAAGGGCTCGACGCCCTGATCGGAGCTCTCAGTGAGCGATTACAGAAATCTATCCGTTAAGGATTAGGGATTATCTGATTAACTAAATCATCGATCTTCAAGCGCCCTCTACTGAGCAAGTAGCTCAGTAGAGGGCGCTTGTGGTCTTTGTGTGCACCTGTTCACGCTTGTGTTATTTCAGCCATCACTTTCTCGGTCAGCTCTGGTAACCTAGCCGCTTTCCATTTGCGACTCGATTCATCATGTCTATTGATTATTACAACCAGCACGCGGCGGCCTTTGTAGCAGGTACGTTGGCCGTTGACATGCAGCCTCTTTATCAGCGCTTTGTTCCTTTATTTGCTAAGGGTGCCCATCTGGTAGATGCCGGTTGCGGATCGGGTCGCGATAGCTTGGCTTTTTTGCAATTGGGTTTTCAGGTCACCGCGTTTGATGCCAGCGAAAACTTGGCTCAATTAGCTAGCCAGCATATTGGCCAACCGGTGCAGGTATGCCGTTTTGAGCAATTTCAGGTGCCAACTCCTGTTGATGGCATCTGGGCTTGCGCCAGTTTGTTGCATGTTGAGCAAACTCAGTTGCCGATGGTGATGGCTCACTTGGCGCAACAATTGAAAAACGGTGGCTATTTTTACTGCTCATTTAAATACGGCAGCGGTGAACTCACTCGCGATGGCAGAACCTTTACGCAGCTGGATGAACCCCAGCTTGCCAGCTTGCTTGCTGACTTGCCGCTCACGGCTGTCGATGTTTGGCAAACAGCCGACTTGCGCCCGGGGCGTGCAGATGAATCTTGGCTAAATGCTATTTTGCAAAAGAGTCATGTATGAGCGCCCTTTCGTTAGTTTGTGGTGGACACGTTAACGATAAGGGCTTTAACGACCCTCTGTTACCCCATCTGCTCGCCGCCATTGAGCGCACTGGCAAAGGCAGCCACATTGATTTATGTGTCTCGTTTATTCGCCAAAGTGGTCTGGTGTTGCTGCGCAAAGCGCTTCATAACGCCCTTGCCAGAGGAGCCCACTTGCGGGTGATCACCTCTGATTATTTGGATGTGACCGAGCCGGTTGCGCTGCGTGAACTCCTTAAGTTTGACTCCAACTGCACCACCGCTTTGATCTACCAAAGCCAAGGAAACCGTGGCTTTCACCTCAAGTCCTATCTATTTATTCAGCACGATGAAGGCGCAAAAATCAGTGGGCAGGCCTTTGTTGGCTCAAGCAATGTGTCAGCAGCCGCTCTCACTGATTCGCTGGAGTGGAACTGGTCACTCACTAGCACAGCTGGCTCCCCCATGGATGGCGTGCAGCACAGCTTGGAGCAATTGCATCGCCAAGTTGAGCAACTCGCCGCTGATCCTCGCGTCGTGCCGTTAACCCAACAATGGATTGACAAGTATCTTGTGCGCTACCAACAAAGCTCGCTCAGTGCGCTGCGGGTATTGACCGGTGACAGCACCAGTGATGACGAGCAACTGCGTGAAGCGCCTATTCCCAACGCGATTCAACAAGAAGCTCTCGCGGCCCTGAATGAGTCTCGGTTACAGGGTTATAAACGGGCCGTGGTAGTCATGGCAACCGGCCTTGGCAAAACCTGGCTCTCAGCCTTTGATGTGCGGCAAATGCAAGCGGCGCGCTTATTGTTTGTGGCCCATCGAGAAGAGATCCTCGATCAAGCTCGCTCGACTTTTTTACGCATGGCGCCCCATGCGCAGACGGGCTTTTATCGCGGCCAGCAGCAAGATGATGCCGACTGGTTATTTGCCTCGATCCAAACCCTTGGCAAAAGCAACCATTTGCAGCGCTTTGCAGCGGATCACTTTGATTACATCGTGGTGGATGAATTTCATCATGCCGCCTCCCCCGTTTATCGACGCTTGCTCGATCACTTTGCGCCGCGTTTTTTGCTGGGGTTAACCGCCACCCCAGATAGAACTGACCAAGCAGATATTTTGGCGTTATGCGATGGCAACCTGATCTTCGAGCGTAATTTGGCAGATGCCATTGATGCTCACCTGCTGGTGCCACTTCGTTATCACGGCATTTTGGATGAGACCATCGACTATGCCGCCATTCCTTGGCGTAACGGCCAATTTGACCCCACTGAGCTAAACAATGCGTTCGCCAGCAAAAAGCGGGCGCAACATGCCTTCACACACTGGCACTCTTTGCAACAAAGCCGCACCTTGGCATTTTGCATCTCCACTCGTCATGCCGACTTTATGGCTGAGTATTTCGTTAAAAAAGGGATCAAAGCCGTCGCCGTATATGCGGGCTCTCGCCAAGATCGCCACACTGCCTTAGCCAAGCTTGCCAGCGGGGAGTTAGCGGTGGTGTTTTCGGTGGATATGTTTAACGAAGGTACCGACATTCCCGCCGTCGATACCATCTTGATGCTGCGCCCAACGGGCTCTCGCATCGTGTTTTTGCAGCAACTCGGCCGAGGCTTGCGCTTACATCCTGGAAAAACGCATCTAGAGGTCATCGACTTAGTGGGTAACCACAAAGCCTGTTTATATAAACCGGCGCTGCTTGAGCAGCAACTGCGAAAAACACAAGGCACGCGATCTGTGCCAGCCCTTGCAGAAGGCTGCTTTATTAACCTCGATCCTGCCCTACTGGCGATCCTGACTCTGTTAAAACAGTCACGTAAACACGTACTGCTTGATGCTTATCGCCAGCTCAAAACGGAGCTGGGTTATCGCCCTACTGCGCTACAAACATGGCAAACAATGCAGATCAATGGCGAACAGTTTGACACTCGCCGCCATGGGGGATGGTTCAATTTGTTGGCGCAAGAGCATGATCTGGAGCCTGAAACCCTCGCCACTTTTAATCTGTATCGCGATTTTTTACAGCAAGGAGTTGAGACCACTCGGCTTGCCAAAAGCTTCAAATTAATCTTATTGCAAGCATGGTTAGCCCTCGATGGACTGCGCCAGCCCCCGACCTTGACTGCGTTAGCCCAGCACTCTCGCTATTTATTTGAACGCCATCCGGCGCTACTGACGCTGGATGTTCCTGCGGCGCAACAACAGTTAGCAGCAGACAGTCGCGCTTGGTTGACCTATTGGAAAAACAATCCGATTAAGCACAGTAACGGTGGCCAGACGGGGGCTAAGGCCGATTATTGGTTTGAGGTGCGCGATGATCGTTTCTATCCGCGCTTTTCAGTGACGCCTGAGCAGATACCGATATTGCATCAGATGGTGCAAGAGCTATTAGATCTGCGATTCGCCCAGTATTTGAGTAGCAAAACTGCAACGCCAAAGGCGGCCACACTCGCCACTACCACGGCACTGGCCACCACCACTGAAACCCCGCCGCCACCGTCATCGGCACTTACCGACAAGACACAAAACGGTAAAACGCACATCCATGCGCCTTACTCCAATGATGAGTTGCTTGGGGTGGATTAAACCCGCTCACGCCTTGGCTATATAAAAATTGGTGGCATAAAAATACCGCAGATTACATCTGTAGCCTGCTGTTTTTATTGCTCAATTTGTTACCTAATTTGTTACCTAATTGATTGCTCATTTAATGGCTTACTTAATTGCTCGCTTATTGAAGTGGCAGCCAAAGATGGCAAACAATCTCATTGGGCAAATAGAGATGACGCCACATATTTGCAACCGAGCGGCCTTAACTCCCTCCCCCAGCGCTAGCAACCGGATTTCGCCATGGGGTTTGCACGATTGCCGAGGTGTGCCGCGATGGCTCACGAACCTCGGTGATAAGGGTGGGCAGTGTCCATGCGCCGCCGGGGGCGATGAGTTTACACATGCCGTGTGAAAAGGATTCGGTTTGCACAAACTGTTTACCATCCCAAATCCCGTGTTATAGGCGCCCATCTAGCATTGCGCTGACACCAACATGTGGGTGTCGCTCAGACAAACGGCGGCTAAATCGGCAATATTCCCTTTTGTTTCAATCTGTAGTGGTCTAATCATCCCCCTACCGTCATCCTCGCTGATTACTCATCACGACCCATGGCCATTTATTGCCCTTTTAACAAGGCCAGTGGCAGGCTTTCGCCACGGCATTTCAGTTGCCCAAGGGCGTCGGTGCGGCACACGGTGCCATCGGTTGCCCGCAAATTACCAAGCACATCTTTACGCCACGTGACCTGGGCGCCGGTTTTAGCATTTTTGCCACGCATATTGCCCAACACATCTTGGCGATAGGTGGTGCCGTCGCTGCCTTTAAGGTTGCCCAAGTTGTCTTGGCGCCAGCGAGTGCCGGTGCCTGAGTCTTTGATGTTGCCAAGTACATCTTTGCGCAAGGTGCCTTGCTTGCCGTCATCGCAGCGATAGCGGGTCTGGCCAAGAACATCATCGCGATAGGTGCAATTCGCTGCCGATGCCGCCAATGGCAGCGCCCCGAGCAGTAGGGCCACGAGTGGTAGCGCTCGCAGTGAACGTATACGCTGTGGCAATACATCGAATGAGCGTACCCGCAGTGAGAGTGCACGTAATGAGAGTGCCCGTAATGAGCGTGTCCGCAGTGAACATGCACCCACTAGCCGCGATAGCGCGGCAAGGTTGGCATTTATGCGGTTGCGCAAACTGCCGGATGGCAGGGCGGTGTCATGTACTAGCCCACGGCGAAGGGGGTGAGCTCGGCTGGCCTCGTTTGTTGGCGTCATGTTGGTATGGGTCCGCGTTGTTACCAATTGGGGCCATCATACGCCATCAACCTCATGCAAAACTTGCGTTAGTGCAAATAAGGGGAATGCGGCATCCGAATGAATACCCCCCCCCGTGCATACCCGTCCATATCTGGTGATGAATCGACTGATTCTTGATGATGCCGCTTCTGCCGCTGATACCGCTTATAGAACCGCGCCGCCGCTGTTTGCCGAGTGGGTGTCTTGTGGGGGCTTTGGTCGGGGCTTTTATCCGTGCTTTTGTCCGTGCTTTAGTGTCAGCGCCTTGGTCTTCACGGCATTTAAATCGATGGAACGCCAACAACGTGACGGGGGTCGCTAAAAAGAGGCTATTGACATCCTCCTCGGCTAAAGACCGAGGATCCCTACCTTGGCTAGACGCAAGCGCCCAACTCACCTCGGTGGGTTCCTGCTGCTGGCGGCATTATTGCACCGCTCACTTCACAGGCTAACCGGGCGTGCCCCGCCCTTAATACATTGATCGCGCCGACTACATCGGCGTTTTCTGCAAACCCGCATTCCACACATTTGAACGTGGCCTGAGTCTGTCTATTCTCTGCCGAAATATACCCGCAACAAGGGCATGTGCGGCTGGTGTTCTTGGGTGGCACCGCTATGAGGTGCCCGCCATTCCACGCCAGCTTGTAGTCGAGCTGGCGGCGGAACTCGAACCAGCCCTGATCGAGGATGGCCTTGTTCAGACCAGATTTGGCCCTCACGTTTTTACCCGACTTCTCGGTGGTGCCCGCTGCTGACTTTGACATATTGCGCACCTGCAAATCCTCAACACACACCATCGCGTGGTTTTTGCTGATAGTTGTTGAGGTCTGGTGCAGGTAGTCGCGGCGGGCATTGCCGATGCGGGCATGGATGCGCTGGACGTTGGCTTTTGCCTTCTTCCAGTTGGCGCTGAATTTTGTCTTACGGCTCATCGCCTGCTGCGCTTTGCGCAAGGCGATTTCGTGGTGCTTGAAGCTGCTCAAGGGCACGTAGAAAGTGCCGTCTGATAGCGTGGCGAACCGGGCAATCCCCATATCAATGCCTACGGCACCGCCCTGGTGGAGGGGGGTGTCAACCTCCCGTTCGGTCTGGATGGATACATACCATTTACCGCCCGACAGGCTCACTGTGACGTTCTTCACCGCGCCCAGCACCTCCCGGCTGTTGCGATAGCGCACCCAACCCAGCTTTGGCAGGAAGATCCGGCTGTTGGTCTGGTCGAGTTTGCAACCCTGCAGGTAGCGGAAACTATCGCTCTGACCCTTCTTCTTAAAGCGGGGGAAATTCGCCCGTTTGGCGAAGAAGTTGCTGTAGGCCCGATCCAAGTCCTTGAGCGTTTGCTGCAATGCCTGCGAGGGGGTATCGGACAGCCACGAAGTTGATCCAACCTGCTTCCATTGCGTTAGAGACTTGCACAACCCGGCATAACTGAGCTTCTTCTCGCCCTGTTCGTGCAACTCCTTTTGCAGCGCCAGCCCCTTGTTGAAGACGAACCGACACGAACCAGAAAAGCGGCGCATTTGCCGCTGTTGTTGGCCGTCTGGCATCAGTTCGTACTTAAAGGCTTGAAGTCGCTGCATTCCTTTAATATATTTTGGTCTATGAAAAATATCAATGACATTAGAAGCGGCAGGCACTGTGTTTTTGTTATGCACGTGCATTTGGTCTTTGTCACAAAGTATCGCCGAAGAGTGTTTGATAAGGCGGCAATTGACCGTCTTAAAGAGCTGTTCACTAAAATCTGCGGTGACTTTGAAGCGGAGCTAAAAGAGATGGATGGCGAGGCTGACCATGTTCACCTGCTGGTGAATTATCCCCCCAAGGTTGCTGTATCTGCGCTGGTGAATAGTTTAAAGGGGGCGTCAAGTCGAGTGCTGCGCAAAGAGCGGCCAGATATAGCGGCCAAGTTCTACTACAAAGGGGTTTTGTGGTCGCCATCCTACTTTGCATCGAGCTGTGGCGGCGCTCCCATCGAGATCATTCGCCAGTACATCGAGCAACAACAAACACCACATTGATCACGGAACGGCTACGCCGTTCTCACCTTATATCCCCGACCTGAAGGACGGGGCTTTACAGTGTCGCGGGTAATGCCCAAGCCAGATCACGCAAGATAGGGTGCGCTGCATCAATCCCGCAGTCGTGAGGGCAGCCACTGGCTGTCACCCAATCATCAAGGAAATGGCGGGTACTATATGGATGTTTTATTGATCATCGATGTGCAGCAAGGGGTGATGAAAGCCACCCACCACCAGCAACCGCAAGTGCTGGCCAATATCAAGCGAGCCACGGCGCATGTTAAAGCGCACCATGGCCGCGTCATTTACGTTCAGCATGACTTTCACACCGATAAAACCCTCGCCCCTGACACTGCCGGCTGGCAATTGCACAGTGAGCTGCAACCGGCCAAAGGGGACAGCCGAGTGCGCAAAACCGCCTCTGACTGTTTTCTTGATACCGAGCTTGGCTTTTTGCTGGCGGAGCAACCGGTCGATCGGCTGATTATTTGCGGCTGTAATACCGATCTGTGTGTCGATACCACGGTGCGCAGTGCCAGCGCCCATGGCTTTGAAGTGCTGGTGTTGACCGATGGCCACACCACGGCCAATCGCCCCCACTTAACGGCTGCGCAAATCATCGAGCACCATCACTGGATGTGGCGCCACTTAAGTTTGCTCGACGATCGCCGTGTGACCTTGCTTAGCACCGATGCGCTACTGAGCAGCGATGCGCGGCTAGCAGTAACACCTGCCTTGCAGCCGTGTTAATCTGAGCCCCTTGCTTGTTGCTCACTGGAGTCTGTTGTGCGTCAGTTATCTGCCATGTTGTTGCTGCTTTGCCCGTTGTTGTCGGCATGTGCGAGCCTGCCGAACCTTCAAGATGACGGGCCTGCGCCGCTGTTTCTGACCCATATCAACCAAGAGGGGAGCAAGCGTTTTACCTTTGAGGCCGCCCCCAGCGCACCGCTGATGCGCGGCCTGTCAAACATCCAGCACCAGCGAGTGTTAGAGCAGCGCCACATGCTGCAACAAAACCAGCTGACCGATACCTTAGCCCGCACCGGATATTGCAAAGAAGGGTACATAGTGCTGAGCCAAACCTCGTGGAAGGTACGCGGTGAGTGCAACGAAACGGCAACCAACGTCGATCGGCGTATCTTTGCCAACTCCCCCACGTGGCAAGATTGAGCGCGGGCGCGGGATTCGTGAGGCGGGATTCGTGAATGGGGATTCGGGAATAGGGAATAGGGAATAGGGAATAGGGAATAGGGAGTAGGGAGTAGGGAGTAGGGAGTAGGGAGTAGGGAGTAGGGAGTAGGGAGTAGGGAGTAGGGAGTAGGGAGTAGGGAGTAGGGAGTAGGGAGTTGGGAGTTGGGAATCCCGAGTCACGAGCTACGAATTCCGAATCACGAGTCACGAGCTACGAGTCACGAATCCCGAATCACGAATCCCGAATCACGAGCCACGAATCACGAATTCCGCACTCCCCACTCCCTACTCCCCACGCACGAATCCCAAATCCCGAGTCACGAATCCCGCCCTCCCCACTCCCGAATTCCGAGTCCCGCCGCTAATTTATGCCAAGGCAATCGAGTTAAGGGCATTTATAATGGCCGCCTATTTTTTGCCCCTAGGTATTTGCATGATCCGCTTTGCCACCTTTAATGTTGCCTTCGATCGCCCACAGCCTGAGATCCTTAGCCGCCAACTGGCGCTGACCCGTAGCCAGCAAGACGCACTGCTCGCACGCCTTGATCAAGGTCGCTTAAAAGGCGCCCAGCACACCCAAGCTCGGCAAGTGCGCCAAATGCGCAACGTAGCAGAAATCATTCAGCGCACCCGGCCAGATGTGTTGCTACTCAACGAGTTTGATAATGATGGCCAAGGCGATGTGGCCACTGGCGATGACTCATGCACAAAAAGCAGCGAGTGCCGTCATAGTCAAGATCTGGCTGCTTTTAACGATCACTATTTGGCCCATCCCCAGCATCCTGATGTGACGGCCATTCACTATCCGGTGCGGCAGAGTTTTGCCACTAACACCGGCTTGATGAGCGGTTATGACCTCAATTTAGATGGCAAGGTCAATAGCGGCCCTGAAGATGGCTGGGGCTTTGGCAGCTACCACGGCCAATATGCCTTTGCGGTGATGTCTATCTACCCCATCGCGGCTCAGCACATCCGCACCTTTCAGCACTTTAAATGGCAGAATATGCCGGGCGAGCAAAATCCCATTATTGATACTGATCTTGGAGCCAAAAGCCCCCTCCCCCCGTGTCGCCAGCGCGGCGAGCCTTGGTATCACGAGGCGGCGTGGCAGCAGCATCCACTCTCATCTAAAAATCATGTGGATCTGCCGCTACTTATCCCTACCCCGCTGGGCGATCGCTGCATCCATTTGCTGATCTCTCACCCCACGCCGCCCATCTTTGCTAATGCTGCGCGCCACTCTATTAAGCGCAACCGCGCTGAAATCGCCTTTTGGAATGATTACATCAACGGCCTTGATTACATGACCGACGATCAGGGGGTTCAAGGTGGGTTGCCTCTCGATGCGGCGTTTGTGATTGCAGGGGATCTTAATGCCGATCCCCTTACCGGCGATGGCGATCGCACGGCCATTCTGGCGATCCTTGATAACCCACGGGTCAATCAAGCCGTCACCCGTGGCCCATTGATCCCCACCAGCAGAGGGGGCGCCGAATGTATGGCGGCTCGCCCCCACACTACACGGCCATACCCCATGCAGCCACACACTACGCAGCCATATCCCATGCGGCCATACCCAGAGCGCATCACTAGCAGCAGTGGTCTGCAGCTCGATCACCTCCTGCCCTCTGCCAATCTTACGGCGCTCAACAGTGGGGTCTATTGGCCCGCCAGTGATGAGGCCGGTTATCACTTGGTGCACCATGCCACCCTTGGTATTGCCAAAGGGGTGAGCTCGGATCATCGCTTGGTATGGGTCGATCTGGCCCTCGATTAATGGCTACCCCGCCGGGCTATGTGCTGGGCTTGCTGCACTCGCTGCTACGCCAAACTACTGCTGCGCACGTTGCGGCGCTGTGCCTAGTGACGGCTGAAGTGATGGCGGATGTTATGGCCATGCAGGCTAAGGTCTGGTACGAGAAGCGGCCACTTGATCACACATTCGCGCAGCCAATAGTGGTAGCATCTTGGCTGCTGCCATTGGGCTATAGGCCTAATGGCCTTTTTTCTACGCATTCACGTTTAGAGGACATTTCATGGAACTGCTTTTGCTGAGCAATGGTAAAGCCAACGAGTTTCCGGGTCTGCTTGGTTGGGCCCGCGATCGGGTGCAGGCGCTGCTGGCCCGCAAACAGGTTAACCAGATCCTGCTGATCTCTTATGCGGTGATCCGTGGTGATTGGGATGAGCGCGCCCGCGAGCTCACTGAAAGTCTGGGGGTTGAGACCACCAGCATTCATCACTTTGCCGATCCGGTGGCCGCTATCAATCAAGCGGATGCCATTTTTATCAGCGGTGGTAACACCTGGCGGCTCAATCAGTTGCTGCACGAACAGGGTCTAGTGGTGCCAATCCAGCGGGCCGTGCGAGAGCGAGGCGTGCCCTATGTGGGATGGAGCGCCGGTTGCAACGTCGCCACCCCAAGCATTCGCACCACCAATGACATGCCAGTGGGCAATGCGGCCGTGTTACCCGCGCTTGGGCTGTTTCCGCTGCAGATCAATCCGCACTATTTAGATGCCAGTATCAGTGGCCATATGGGTGAAACCCGCGACGAGCGGCTCGCTGAGTTTTGCGCCATCAACCAGAGCGAATATGTGCTGGCCCTGCGTGAAGCCAGCTTGCTGCAAATTAGTACTGAAGGCTGCACGGAAGGCAACGGTGCCACCGTTGAGTACTGGAGCGCCCGCGATCAAGACTTTAAGATCTTTAAACACGGTCAGCAGCCCCAAGCCTTTATGGATGCCAGCCCTTTAGCCGAGTTGACCCCGTTTAAGCCTCGCTAAGTTCGCGTTTAGTCGCCGCTTTATGTGTAAGTGATGGCGCGATCGATCGCGCCCTCTGTAGCGCCATCAATGACAACATGAATGGCAAAATGGATAAAAAAAGGGATGGCCAATTGGCTATCCCTTTTTTCGTGATAACGCCTGTGCGGCGTATCAGACGTATTCCATAAAGACCCGCGAGGTGAGTTTGGTGATGAGCTCGTAGGGAATGGTGCCAATCTCTTCTGCGACCCGCTCAACCGGTAATCCTTCACCCCATAACACCGCTTCATCGCCGGGCTTATCGGTGGCACCAGGGCCCAGATCGACCGTGCTCATGTCCATCGAGACGCGCCCCACTAATGGCACGATGCGGCCGTTAATCAGCACCGAGGTGCCGTTAGGCGCCATGCGCGGATAGCCATCGCCATAACCGATGGCTATCACCCCAAGCTTGGTGTCGCGATCTGATACCCAGTTCGCGCCATAGCCCACTGGTTCGCCCGCTTTATGATCCCGCACCGCAATCAGTTGGGTTTTAAGGGTCATCACTGGTTGAAGGTCGTAATCTGCCGCCACGGTATGGGGGAAGGGTGACACCCCATAAAGGATGACGCCCGGGCGGATCCAATCACAGTGAGAATCTGGCCACGCCAAAATACCGGCAGAGTTGGCCATGGCACGCGCACCGGCAAGGGGCGCGGTGAGTCGGTTAAACAGCGCAATCTGCTCACGGGTGGTGGGCAGCGTCAACTCATCAGAGCGGCTGAAGTGGGTCATGATATTAAACGGCTGCACCACGTTCTTGCACTTAGCAAGGCGCGCGATAAACGCGGGCAGCTCATCGCTACGCACCCCAAGGCGATGCATGCCGATATCGAGCTTGAGCCAAGCCACCACAGGGGCTGGCAACTCGGTCTGCTCAAGTGCTTCAAGTTGCTCCCAGGTGTGCACGGCAGTTTGCAAGTTATTGGCCGCCAGCACCGGCAGATCGTCAGCGCAGAAAAATCCCTCTAATAGCACGATGGGTTTTACCACCGCGCAAGAGCGCAGCATTAACGCCTCTTCGATACGTGCCACCGCGTACGCATCGGCATCCACTAAGGTGCGCGCAACGGGCAGCAAGCCGTGGCCATAGGCGTTGGCTTTTACCACCGCGATAATTTTGCAATCAGGGGCGTGGCGTTTCACCACAGCAAGGTTGTGGCGCAAGGCCGCAGTGTTGATTTGGGCAGTAGCCGCTTTCATGGTTTTCCCTTACGAGGGCACAAATAACGCCGCTTTCCTGCCGGAAGGCGAACGTCGCCACTCACTAGTCGTCGAAGGCCGGACCGGCATAATTGTCGAACCGAGAAAACAGGCCCTTATCAAGGGCTGCACCGTGCGGTGCACACTCTTGATGAGGGCGGTAAGGGTCATCAGCTATTCGCGATGACCGTGCATAAACATCAATAATCGTCGTCAAACGCCGGGCCGGCATAATTGTCGAACCGCGAGAACTGCCCCTGAAAAGTGAGCCGTACCCGCCCAATCGGGCCGTTACGCTGCTTGCCGATAATGATCTCGGCAACCCCTTTATCAGGGCTGTCATCGTGATAAACCTCGTCACGATAGATAAACATGATCAAATCCGCATCCTGCTCGATGGAGCCTGATTCTCGCAAATCGGAGTTCACCGGGCGCTTGTCGGCGCGCTGCTCCAAGCTTCGGTTAAGCTGAGAAAGCGCCACCACCGGGCATTGCAACTCTTTAGCTAACGCCTTGAGAGAGCGAGAAATTTCGCCAATTTCAAGGGTCCGGTTATCCGCCAGCGCCGGTACCCGCATCAGCTGCAAGTAGTCAATCATGATCATCGACAAGCCACCGTGCTCCCGCGCTATTCGCCGCGCCCGTGAACGCACATCCGTTGGCGTCAGGCCCGAGGCATCGTCGATATATAACTTACTCTTAGCCAGCAGCAGCCCCATGGTAGACGAGAGCCGTCCCCAATCTTCATCATCGAGTTGACCGGTACGCACCTTGGTCTGATCAATGCGGCCCACCGAGGCCAGCATACGCATGATGATCTGCTCTGAGGGCATCTCTAGGGAGAAGATCAGCACCGGTTTGTCGGCGGTGAGCGCCGCGTGCTCACACAAGTTCATGGCAAAGGTGGTTTTACCCATTGAAGGGCGCGCCGCCACGATGATCAAATCTGAGCGCTGAAAACCGGCGGTCATCTTATCAAGATCGCCATAACCGCTCGATACCCCAGTCACTCCGTTGTGTGGGGTTTTATACAAATCTTCAATTTTGTCGACTGTCTTCTCAAGCAACACCTTCAGCGGCTGCGGGCCATCGTTGGCACTGGTGCGCTGCTCGGCAATCTTAAACACTTTGCTTTCAGCTAGATCGAGCAAATCCCCTGAAGAGCGCCCTTGTGGCTCGTAGCCCGCTTCGACAATCTCGTTAGCCACCGAAATCATCTCTCGCACCACGGCCCGCTCGCGCACAATTTCGGCGTAAGCGCTGATGTTGGCCGCGCTCGGGGTGTTTTTGGCGATCTCGACCAGATAGGCAAACCCACCGGACTCTTCGAGTTGCTCCGCGCGCTCAAGCGCCTCTTGCAAGGTAATGAGATCGATAGGATTACCCGTGCTGACCAGGCGGGTCATCGCTTGGAAGATCAACCGATGTGGACGGCTGTAAAAATCCTGGTCGATCACCCGCTCGGCCACCCGATCCCAAGCATCGTTATCGAGCATGAGCCCGCCCAATACGGACTGTTCAGCCTCAAAAGAGTGGGGGGGAACTTTCAGCTGTTGTGTCTTGGCGTCTTTTTTCGCCGTCACTTGCTCTGCCATACACCTAAAAAACCGCAGCGAGAAGGGGAGCGGAATTTTACAAAAGAAAGCCAACTAAAGCCAACTACCACTGCCCTATCTGGTCACTCATCTGCCGATAACCGGTTTATCGCGGGCCTATAGCTGACCTATGACGGACCTATAACTGATCAATAACTGACCTATGTTGACGGGTTCGGCCAATTTGGCCGCCGAGGCGGCCTCTTTGTGGCACATAAGCCTGTCGTCGCTATTTATCGTGACCATGTATAGCGGCTATCTATCACGTCATGTATCACGGTCATGTATAGCCGCCTTAATTGTGCCGTGATGCGGCCCGCCAAGCCCGCCCGCACCGCCCCCTCGGCCTGCTCGTTCAGCAATAATTCATGGCAAGGGTGATATTAATCACCACAGGCTGCGACACATTTAGGGACCGGCAGCCTGCAATGCGCCTTGCTGAGCTTGCCAACGCAGAGCATGCCCCCTCCACTGACGAGAGTGAAAAGAGTCAAAATGAAAAAAATGCTGACCCTGTTTGCCATGATCCTGGCCATTGGCCTGGGGGCACCGCACGCCGAAGCCAAGAAATTTGGTGGCGGCAAATCCTTTGGTAAAACCTACCGCACCGCGCCAGCCCAACCGGCGGCCAAACCGATTGATAACAAAAATCCGACCCTTGGGGCCCAAGCTGCACCGAAAAAAGGTGGCCTGATGGGTGGCATGATGGGCGGCCTGCTTGGTGGCTTGCTGGCCGGGGGGCTTTTTGCGGCCTTAATGGGCAGCGGCGCATTTGAAGGCCTGCAAGGCATGGACTTTGTGCTGATCGCCATCTTGGCGATGGGTGCCGTGTTCTTGTTTAGAGCCATGCGCCGCAAAAAAGCCGCTGCATTGGCGTCACAACAAACGGCCTATGCGGGTTATCAACCGCCGCAAGCCCCGGCCCCGCAGCAGTTTGAGCAGAGCAACTTTGCGCAAAGCAACCTTACGCAGAGCAATAATGCACCACAAGCCACGGGCTTTGCTGATAGCGATGTACCATTTCGCCTGCCACCAGGTTTTGATCAAAATAGCTTTGTCGCCACTGCCCGCGATCACTATCGCACCCTGCAAGAGGCGTGGAACAGCAACGATCTGGAAAAAGTGCGTGAATACGTGACCCCAGAGCTGTTTGAGCAATTAAAAGCCGAGCGAGCCGAGCTCACGGGCGATCAACATACCGAAGTTATGTATGTTGATGCGCAGCTGGTGCGTGCTGATTATGGTAACGACTGGGCTCAGGTCAGCATTCGCTTTACTGGCCGCTACATGGACCGCCAAGAGCAGGTTGAGGAAGACATCAAAGAGGTGTGGCATCTTGAGCGTGATCTCGCTAAAGATAATGCCCCTTGGCATATCTCTGGGATTGAGCAGCTCTAATCTGCGTTGCCAGTTTATGTTTGCAAGAGGCGGCCTATTGGCCGCCTCTTCTTTCATCCCTTGTTATTGCACGGCTTTTTATCGCCCCCCCTTTTTATTGCATTTCTTTTTATTGCATTTCTTTTTATTGCACGGCTTTGCGCCCTGTTTATTTCGTACGTCCTCTGCCCCCTCGCCATGCAACGCCACATAACCGCACACCAAGCGCACACTAGCCGCACACCAGACGCACACCAAGCAGCCCCCATCGCGACCTTTATGGCATACTCCCTTGGCATTTATCTAAAGGAACTCACTGATGGCTAAATACGACAAGATTTCTCCTCAGACGCAACAAGAGGCAATCAATATTGCCCGAGCAAACCAAAAACCGGGGCAAACCAAAGAGCAGACCCAGCTTATTGCCCAAGGTATTCAAAAAGGGATTGATGAGTATAAAAAGCAGATGAAGATGCGATCCCGTGAGGCGAACCGTCAGAAAAAATTACAGACCAAGGGAAAACCCCTCTTAGGTGCGTCGCAACAAATTGAACAAGAGTCGCAGCTTGAGATCGTGACCATAAGCCAGCAGCACCCTCTGCCGTGGATCTTGCTGGTATTAAGCTGGCTGGGGATGGGAATATGCTGGTTCTGGCTGCGCTAACGAACGAGGATCATGGATGATGAGATCCCCTTCACAGCTCGCGCGCGGTGCCCTGGCCATCAGCGGCTCGCCGTGGTTCAATTTCAGGCCTTGCCCACCGATTGTGAGTGCGCACTATCCGTCTTCAGGAAAAATACCATGAATCCCGCACCGTTTTATCTGCTGGCCCCGTTTGTATTGTTTCTCGTGACCATGCTGCTTTATCGGATTTCGCCGCTGCGCGCAGTGGCGACGAGCAATGTGCGCTGGTTTATTCTGCCCGCCTTCACCCTGTTTATGTTGCTGATCATCATCAATGGGGGGAGCGATCCTAGCTTGCGCAACCCGGCATTTCATTGGCTGATGCCAGGGTTAGGTTTTGCGTTGAGCCTGTTTCCGGCTTTGCCTAAAGCATTAGTGCCACGGTTAGCCATCAAAGAGGGGGCCTTTGCAGCCCTTGGCCTGATGTTACTGAGCTTGGCTATGGTTTATTAAGCAATTGTTTATTAAGCGATAGTTTATTAAGAATATGGTTTATTAAAAAAAGCTTAATCGCGATACAGGTAGAACAGCAGCAACAAAAACGGCGCCATAAGGCGCCGCTTTCAATACTGCAAATGACTTACTGCTTAGCAGCGTCTACTGCAGGTTTAGCCGCTTCAACGGCTGGCTTCGCTGCTTCAACCGCTGGGGTAACAGTAGTCGCTGCTTTAGCAGCAGGCTGAGCAACTGCTGCGTCGGCAGCTACGGCAGCATCAATAGCGCCAGCTGCGATAGCATTCGCATCAACAGCGACCGCGTCGTCAGTTGCGGCAACGGCATCTGCATCAGCAGCAACGGCATCTGTACCGGCAGCAACGTCAGTAGCCACGGCGGCATCCACATCAGCAGCTTGGGCTGCAGCAACGGCTGGCTTTTCAATACTCAGCAGCTCTACATTAAATTCCAATACCGCGTTAGCTGGGATGGAACCTGCACCATGCTCGCCATAAGCCAGCTTAGATGGCAGGAAGAACTTGAACTTAGAGCCAACTGGCATCAGTTGTACGCCTTCAGTCCAACCTGGGATCACTTGGTTAAGTGGGAAGGTGGCAGGCTCGCCACGATCAACGGAGCTATCAAACTTAGTGCCATCGATCAGGGTACCGGTGTAGTGCACCTTAACGATATCGGTGGCTTTAGGCTTAGGACCATTACCCATCTTCTCAACTACGTATTGCAGACCATCAGCAGTGGTCTTCACACCCTCTTTCTTGGCGTTAGCGGCCAAAAACTCTTCGCCTTTTTTCAAGTTTTCGCTGGCTTCTTGCTCAGTTTTAACCTTGGTCAGCTCATTGATTTTGACGTCGTAGTTTTGCAGAACTTTTTGGATCTCTTCATCGCTCATCTTGGCATCTTTGCCCAGACCGTCAGTCACGCCTTTGAGGATCACGGCGTTATCTAACTTGATGCCCAGATCTTGCTGGCGCTCCAGGGTGTTAGCGATATAACGGCCCATAGAAAGACCGATTGCATAACCAGATTGCTCTTCAAAGCTCTTGGTTTCAGCTGTAGCAGCCGCTGCAGGCTGGCTCACTTCAGCTTTAACTTCAGCGGTATTTGCCGCTGCAGGCTTCTCGTCTTTTTGGCAAGCAGTCAGACCTACGGATACGGCCGCAGCCAACAGGGACACTTTCAGAAATTTGTTCATTAGTTTCTCCAAACTCCAAATACCGCTCTCGGTTCTATCGTGAAATGAGAGGTTGATCGTAATAAGCGCCTTATACTAACGCCGTAATTGCAGGTAACAAAAGCGTCAGACCACAAAAATAATAAAAAGTGCGACTTATCTGGCGACTTACGGATTAATTAGCGCTAAAGGTGAGCAAATAATCATCAAAGAGGGGATAGGGATGAGAAAAAACCAATCCAGCCCCATGAGATCACCGTCTTTGCATCACTCGCTTTTTTACACCTCTGTTTTGCAAATAAGTTTTGCTACCTGTGACTCATTGAATAATTCGTTGCAAGAGTACGATGAGTTTTCTGAATATAAACTGAGGATGGCGTTGTGGTCTTCACCACCCCTTTGCGGGACAATAACCCTGTTGTCAGTATCAACAACGGTGATCTGGCCTGCATTTTTGCCCACATGTGTCGCCTAAATGTGCCACCTCTATTAGCCACCTATTTGTCACTAATAATAAGCAGCCTAAATCTGGTATTCACGTAAGGACCCCGCGCGCCATGAGTCAGCAACTTAACGATCGTATCGAAACCCTAGAAACCCGCCTCGCCTACGCGGAATACACCGTTGAGCAACTCAACGCAGAAGTCACCACACAAGGGCGTGAACTTGATCGACTCAAATACCAGATCCAATTGCTGGTCGACAAGTTGCAAAGCGTGCAGCCAAGCCAGATAGCCAGCATGGCCGAAGAGACTCCGCCGCCACATTACTGATATGGCTCATCCGCTGGTGCAACCCACTGCCGATAGCCTCGTGCAGCCCCGACTTGGCGCCAATAGGTCGCGCTACAAGTCGTGCCAATAGGTCGCGCCATAGGTAGTGCCATAGGTAGTGCCATAGGTAGCACCAATAAAAAACCCGCCGTAGCGGGTTTTTTATCATCAGCGATAGGGTGATCAGTGTTGATGGCCCTTGCCACCACAACCGCCACCACCACAGCAACCGCCGTGGCCTTTGTCGCTACCATGGTCGTCATCGTGGTCGTGACCGGCACCGCCACAGCAACCACCATGTTGGTGATCATCATGATCGTGGTCATGACCATGGTGATGGCCACACCCGTCATCGCCGTGAACGTGGCCATGAGCCAGCTCTTCAGCGGTGGCCGCGCGCACATCCTGAACTTCAACCTTAAAGCGCAGGGTGACGCCCGCCAAAGGATGGTTACCATCAACCTTGACGAACTCTTCAGAGACTTCAACTACGGTGACAGGACGGTGGCCGTCATCGGTTTCAGCAACGAATGTATCCCCTTCAGAGACTTCCATCCCATCAAACAGATCCCCTGGTACTTCTTGTACGAGGGTCTCGTCATATTCGCCGTAAGCTTGAGCCGGGGCCAACGTCACTTCAAAAGCATCACCTACCGCGCGACCTTCCAACTCGGCTTCCAAGCCAGAGACCAAGTAACGGGTGCCGTGCAGATAAACCAGCGGCTCTTTGCCTACTGTGCTGTCGATGACTTCACCGTGCTCGTCGGTGACTGTGTATTCCAGCGTAACCACGCTCAGAGGAGCTACTTTCATGTCAGGATCCTGCGGATAGAAAAAAACGGGCCTAGGATAACCTAAAAAATGGGCGGCGCCTATGGCAAGCCCCCCTCGCCCATACGGATAAAAACGATGATGCCCGTGCCATCTGCGCGCACCCTATCCCCTTGCTATCCCCTTGCCAACCCCTGCTGCCAGCCGCCTACACCGCTTCGTGGCTCGACTCTATGGGCGAGATCCCGCATCATATTGCCTATTTTGCTGCGCACTTAGCCTGCGCGCCTTGGCAATAACGCAGGATTAGCTTGAGCTAACTTGAGTCTCTGTTGTCGTTATCTGAGTGCCGCTTCATATCAGGGTTTTTATATGCATTTTGCTATCGAGTATCACCATTTCTCTTGTCAGGGCTTGCAAGCTGGCCATCGCAAACGGACTCCTGTTGGGCAGCTATTGCGCATCACCCAAGGCGCCGCCCTATTAAAACTGGGCCAACATGAACAGCTGTTGCCAGCTGGCAGCTATTTTTGGCTTTGCGCCGATGCGCTTGCCGCTTTTAGCCCTTTAAGGGGTTGCCACTACGATCAGCTAACGGTTTCGCTGCGTATCGAGCAACCCCAACGCGCAGGCTGGCTACAGGCCACCCCGTTGCTCGGGGCTCTGCTCGATTCCCTTGCCCATTGGTCACGCCCCGTTGAGTGGCAAGGCGCCTATGGCCAGCGCTTGCAGGTCGCCCTTGATGAGTTGCAACAATGTGCCATTTATCCAGAAGGGGATAAGGCCCTGCAAAGCGGTTGGCAAGCACTGGCCAAGGGCCAGCCACAGCATCTGCAGCAGTGGGCCCAACAGCAATCGATACCGTTAGAGACCAACGCGTTACAGCAACAGTGGCAACTGCTGCAAGCATTGCGATTGCTCAAAGGCGGCAACAAACCGGCCCTTGTTGCCAGCAAACTGGGGTATGCCGATGAAGCGGCGCTGCACGCGGCCTGCCAACACTATTTGCCAACAACACCGACCGACAATGGCAAATGCATCTAGCGCCAGCTGATTAGATAAGGTCTGATCCCGCGCCAACAGTCGGCTTCTCGCCGCCTTTGGCCTATTTAGCCCATTAGCCCATTTAGCTAACAGCGAGCCAGCCCCATGTTGATAAAGAGCGCCTTTCACGCCCCATGGTGGGCTCGTAATCCTCACGTGCAAACCATCTTGCCAAAATGGCTGCGCCAAGCGCCCGCTCAATTTGTAGCCGAGCGTTTTGAGCTGCGAGATGGGGACTTTGTCGATCTGGCGTGGAGTAACGCGGTCAAGGCCGATGATAAGCCGCTCGTAGTCGTGTTTCACGGGCTAGAGGGAAGCATTCACTCCCACTATGCCAAAGGCTTGTTCGCTCACCTGCAACAAGCAGGCACCGAGGCGGTGCTGATGCACTTTCGCGGTTGCAGCGGCGAGCCTAATCGCAAGCTTGCGGCTTATCACTCTGGCGCTATTAGCGATGCGCAAGAGGTTATCGCCGCCCTAAGCCTGCGCTTTGCAGGCAAACCCATGATTGCTATTGGCTTTTCCCTTGGGGGCAACATGTTGGTCAATTTGCTCGCCAAAGCCTGCCCCCCAGCCTTGCGGGCCGCCGTGGTGGTGTCGGCGCCGCTGCAACTGGCAAGCTGCGCCGATCGGGTTAATCAGGGTTTTTCAAAGATTTATCAACGCTATTTGCTGCGCACTATGCGCCGCAATGTGATCAAAAAAATCCACCAGCTGCGCCATCTTGCCCCTTGGCAGCCTGCACAGGTGGCACACATCGCTACCTTGCGCGAGTTTGACCAGCAGATCACGGCGCCGCTGCACGGCTTTCACAGCGCCGAGCACTATTACCAACAGAGCTCAGGGCTCCCCTTGCTAAGCCAGATCCCCATTCCGACGTTGATTATTCATGCCGCTGACGATCCCTTTATGTCTGAGGCGGTGATCCCACCTCCTGAGCGGCTCTCGCCCATGGTGCGTTATGAGCTCAGCACACACGGGGGGCATGTCGGCTTTGTGCACGGTACCCCTTGGCGCCCACGCTTTTGGCTCGATGAGCGGATCGGTGACTGGATCGCCCTACAAAGCGGCGCAGCAACGACGGACTTACATCCAAATAGCACGCAATCAGGGTGATAAGTACTCGAGGTGGCCAGCAATCAAGACCATCGCTTATCAAGTCCATCTCCTATCAAGACCATGACTAATCGAGGCTGCAGGTAAACATTGATTGCATCAGCGAGATTGAGTACAACACCGCTCACCTGTTATAGCGTTTGATAGCGAGACCGCTTCATGATTATTCCTTGGCAAGAGTTAGACGCCGATACCCTGACCAACCTGATTGAGCATTTTGTGTTGCAAGAGGGGACCGAATATGGGGAACACGATGTGTCACTGAGTGAGAAAGTCACAGCGGTGAGAGCGCAGCTACAACAGGGTAAGGCGGTGATCGTCTACAGCGAGCTGCATGAATCGGTTAACGTCGTGATGAAAGATCGTTTCAGCGAATCATCTTAAACGTGATCCGCCCACCCTCATTACGGAATATCTGGCGCGGTAGCGTTAGTGGCATTCGCGGCATGAGTGGTATGAGTGGTATGAGCGACATGAGTGGTATAGGTCAGTCGTATTAAGTGCCGTGGTACAGGCTTAATCCCTGACTGAACTCAACCTATGCCTAATAAAAGAGCGGCTTGCCATCTGGCAAGTCGCTCTTTTATCTTGTCTCACCCGATGAGGGTCAGACCAAGATGCACACCATCACGGGTAAACGTAATGATTACATTCCTTACAAGTACTACTTACGAGTACAAGTCAGCACTTGTACGCCGTTATGGATGAGAACGGCGCGTGTAGTGTCTTTCTCTTCGTTCTTCTTATTAGCATTGAGCTCGTATTGATCCCAGAAAGTGGTAACGCCGTCAGAATACTTACCACCGGTTTTGGTCTCAACGCGATCTAGCTTGTAATACACACCCGCGTGAGGGAACTGCACCATATCAGCCTGAGCATCATAAGTGACGGCCAACATTTCGTCGCCACACTGGTACTGACGATATTGGTACTGAGTTGGGTGTGGGGAGCTACATGCAGCCAGCCCCAACAGCGGGAGCAGAGCGATCAATTTTTTCATGATACTGTCCTTCTATTTTGGTTTTTGTAATGGATTTATACGATGACAATATTGCCGATTCAAACGTCGCCAATCTATCAAGCGCCAATTATCTGATAACTATGGGTAATGTGAACTGTTTTTTCTAACATCAATGCCACAGAGCAATATTTTTCCATCGACAATGCCACTGCTCTTGCCACCTGTTTATCGCTTAATCCTTGCCCTGTCACTACAAAATGGAGGTTAATTGTGTCAAAAACCCGTGGAATGGAGTCAACTCGCACCCCTTTTAGCTCAACGTGACAAGCGGTCACCAATTGACGCGCCGTCTCCAAAATCGAGACCACATCAATAGAACTGCAGCCCCCCATAGCCAATAAGATCATCTCCATCGGGCTCATCCCATCCCCAGGATTGGCCCCATCTAATATCACTTGATGGCCAGATCCGCTCTGCGCGACAAATTTCATCCCGTCAACCCAACTGACTTTGCCTTCCATATTGTTATCCCCCTATCGACAGCGATACACCCTATGCCCGCTAGCATACCCCAGCCTCTGCCCCTGCTACATCCTTGCAAGTGACCCTAGCACCGGAGGCGTGTATCTGACTGTTGTTGCTGACTGTTGTTGCTGACTGTTTTATCTGACTGCTGTACCAGACTGCGGCCCCTAACTGTTGCACCGACCCGGGCCTGCGCGCCAAATCACAGCGGGCGGCTAATAACTAGATCGAAATCAAGCTCTGTTGCCTGCATCTGCTCTAAAATGCGCGATCTCAAGTCGCAGATATCAGCCAATAGGCGCGGGGCAGCCCGCAAAGCCTTGTCACTATAGGCAAAGGCTCTTATCCTAGCGCGACTACAACAAGGAATGGCAAGTCTGGCAACTTGCTCGGACGCACAAGTCCATAAAAAGACACTCAAGTCCATAAAAAGACACTACAGAGGAATTCTCATGGTCATTGGCAAACCACAAAACGATCCCACCTTGGAGTGGTTCTTGTCGCACTGCCACATTCATAAGTATCCCGCCAAAAGCACCTTGATCCACGCAGGGGAAAAAGCGGAGACCCTCTATTACATCGTCAAAGGCACGGTGGCCGTCTTGATCAAGGACGAAGAGGGCAAAGAGATGATCCTCTCTTATCTCAATCAGGGGGATTTTCTAGGTGAGATGGGCATGTTCGAAGAGAACGAAAACTCAGAGCGCTCTGCGTGGGTTCGAGCCAAAGGTGCCTGCGAAGTTGCAGAGATCTCTTACAAAAAGTTCCGCCAGTTGATCCAAGTTAACCCAGACATTCTGCTGCGCCTCTCTGGCCAAATGGCTAAACGCCTGCAACACACCAGTCAGAAAGTAGGCAACTTGGCCTTCTTAGATGTCACCGGCCGGATTGCGCAAACCCTGCTGAGTCTAGCCACCCAACCAGATGCCATGACTCACCCAGATGGCATGCAGATCAAGATCACCCGCCAAGAGATCGGCCAGATTGTGGGATGCTCCCGCGAAACGGTGGGCCGCATCCTCAAGATGCTTGAAGAGCAGGAGCTTATCTCTGCTCACGGCAAGACTATTGTGGTTTTTGGCACCCGCTAATCACCACACCGCAGCCCTACTACAGGTCTTCGGATAAAAAAGGCTGCTACGGCAGCCTTTTTTGATCCACTCCCCTATAATCGCGCACGCCTTGCTTGTTTTGCGTTCGCCAAGAGAGTCCAAGAGAGTTTCTATGCACCTTCAATGTCCTCGTTGCCGCAGCCCGCTCCATCTTCATGAAGCCTCACAAGGGCGCTATTGCGACAATAAACACCATTTTGATCCGGCCCCAGAAGGGTATTTGGATCTGATCCCCGGCAATAAAAACCCAAAAGACAGTGACAGTCGGGCCCTGATGCGCGCCAAACACCACTTTCTTGAAGCCGGTCATCAACTGCCGCTCGTAGAAGCTATGACAGCGCTGCTTGCGCCACTTGCCGCCCAAGAGCTAGTGCATTTAGGCTGTGGTGAAGGTTACTACTGCCGCGCACTGGCAGAACGCTTGCCAGGCTGGCAGTTTGGTGGGTTTGATATCGCTAAAAACACCATTTTTGCCGCCAACAAAGCGCAATCAGATGGCCAATTTGTGATTGCTGATCCGACCCGCGCCCCGCTGCAACCGGGTTCCGTGCAGGTGCTGCTGGTCAACGATGTGAAAGTAAAAAGTGAATTGCTCGCCGAATGGCTAGCCCCCGGTGGCTATTTGCTTTATCTGCAACCGGGCCCCCGTCATCAGTGGCAATTGCGGGTAAATCTTAATCCGGTAAGCATGGAGCATCCCTTGAGTTGGCCAACTTTTGCAGGCTTAGAAGTACTGGCTCAGCAACGCTGTCAGTTCAGCCTCATCATGGATCAACCACTGCGCAGCTTTATTTTAGAGACCAGTCGCCTTGGCTGGCGTGCCACTGGCGAACAGCGCCACGGCTTCATCCAACAAGGCCCTGATGAGCTAGAGCAAGATCTGCTACTCACCCTCTGGCGCAAACCACTTTAATCTAATCCCGAGATCAGGCCTGCCCTGATCTCTATCCCTAATCCCCATTCCCTAATCCCCAATTCCCAGCCCGACATCACACTTCCGCAATAGTTCAAAATTAAACGACTCCTTGTTCAGGTTCAGTCAAGGTTGGTACTATATCGTGCCACCATCGGCATTAGATCCGACCCAATAGAACCGACTACAGGTTCAAAAGTGTTTACATCAGAGGAATTACGCATATGAATAAGTCTGCACTGACTATTGCTATCTCCAGCCTGCTGCTGGCCAGTGGCGCTCATGCTGCAACCGTTTACAACCAAAATGATTCCAAGCTGGAAATCGGTGGTCGCGCTCAAGGCGATTACTACGGTTCTGACAACAGCAACATTGACGGTGATCAGAGCTATTTCCGTGTAAACATGAAAGGTGAGACCAAAATTGCCCCAGAAATGAAGGCATTTGGTTTTGCTGAATACAACCTGCCAGCCTCTGGTTCTGACAACGACGAACTGCGTTATGCCTATGCCGGCATCAAGCACGACCGTTTTGGTGCTTTCAGCTATGGCCGTCAAGATGGCCTGTTTACCAAAGCAGTTAACAACTACACCGACGTACTGCCTGAGTGGGGCGGTGACGGCCTAGGTAAAGGTACTAGCGTATTTGGTACCGGCCGCACCAACGGTTTGGCGCAATACATTTACACCTATCAAGGCCTGACTCTGGGTGCCCAGTTCACTGGTGAGAACGATCCACAGAACGCTAGCCGTTCTGCGATTTATGGATCTTTCAGCAACAATATTAACTACGGCAATAGCTGGAACAGCACCGGCTCCCAAAAAGGCTATGCCGTTTCTGCTAACTACGATTTTGACATGGGTCTGAGCCTAGGAGCGGTCTATAACCAAGCTAGCAAGACTGATGACCAAACTCGCTACGCCGCTTTCGGTGGCGCACCAGATGCCAAGCTGATGGGTGTGGGCGCTAAATATGCAGTGGGCGATCTGTACTTAGCTGCCACCTACTCCCACGGTGAAGATCACCTGTTCGTCAACAACGGCTACGCAGCTAAGATGAATGGCTACGAAGCTGTTGCGCAGTACACCTTTGGCAAGTTCAAGCCATCTTTGGCTTACCTGCGCACTGACGTGACTGATGATGCCCACGGCATCGATGATACCTACACCGAATATGTATCTATCGGTGCTTGGTACAACTTCACCAACAACTTCAATGCTTACGTTGATTACAAGCTGAACCTGCTTGAAGCTGACAATAACATGGCGCACTCCCACACCAACTCCCTTGGTCAGAACACTGACGACGTAGTTGCTGTCGCGTTGCAGTACAACTTCTAAGCAGTGCGTTCACCCCCATCGGCGTGAAGCATCGTTTAACTGCTTAATAAAAACCGGCCCCTGTGGCCGGTTTTTTATTGCGCATTTTTATTACGCTTTTTTATTACGCATTTTTATTGCGTATAGGCACTTATTGGGCGATGACCATCCCATCAGCCCACCCCCTCTCACGTTGATAAGGCGAGAGCCAAATAAACATCAGGCCAGCGATGGCTGGCCTGATGTTTTTGCGTATTCCTCTACGGATTGCCCCGCTTATTTCAGCTTTTTATGTCAGCTTTTTATTTCAGCTTTTTATTTCAGCTTTTTATTTCAGCTTTTTATGTCAGCTTTTTATGTCAAATAAGAAAGAGCCGACATTAACGCACCACGAGCACAGGACAAGATGCGTGACGCACCACCGATTCAGCCACGCTGCCCATGAGCAAATGGCTAAGACCAGAGCGGCCATGGCTACCCATCACGATCAAATCAATCCCATCCTCTTTCGCTTGTAGCACCACCTCATCTGCAGCACGGCCAAAGCGCACCTCAAAGCGGGCCGGGATGGGCAAGCTGGCGACGAGATCTTGCAACTGCGCACTGGCTTGGCGCTCCATCTCTTGGGCGATATCAACAGCGGTCATATGCAAGATCTTGTAGCTGTCAAAACCTTGTAATTGCTCAATGACGTGCACCAGCGTGAGTTCCGCTTGATGGGTCTGGGCCATAAAGACGGCATAGTCGAGCACCACGTTAGACATGGTTGAAAAATCAACCGGACATAATAAGGTTTTAATCGCAGCCATATATCACCTCTAGTACCACATCAGCACCACATCACGCGCCCTTTCGGGCCCCTTTCATCTTGCCTTTGATAATAACCATCCAAATTTTAAGAACCGTCGACTCGGTCGCAAAATCTATATCTCGCCCGCGAGATAGGCCGCTATTTATGGCGATAGGCTTTAGCCAAGCGATCGTAGAGGATCACATTGACCGATGCGGCCAAATTCATGCAGCCCTCAGTGGGCACATACACCACATCTCGCACCGCCCCATAAAGCGCAGGATCTAAGGTGCCATCTTCTGGCCCAAAGAGGTAAAAAGCCCGCTTGGGATGCACATAATCAGGCAGCGCGGTGGCTCCTTCAATCAAATCGACGACCACAGGTACGCAGCCTTCTGGAATGACACTCAGCAGATCGTCAACCCCAAGCAGTGGAATTTGCTGCACCATTTGCTTGGTGTCGGTAGCAAAGCGGCGAGCAAGCTCAAACCGGCTTCCGGTGTAGTAAACCTCATTGACCCCATAACAGCCCGCGGCCCGCATCACTGATCCGACATTTTCTGGCGATTTGGGGTTAACCAAGCCCACACAGCAGTACGTTGAGGTTTCCATTATTTTTTCTTTGTCGTTCCTCATCTATGTTTTCTCATCGTTTTCTCATCATTTTCTTATCTATGTTTTCTCATCTATTGATGAGCACATGTCCCGTCGTTAAGGGTTATCAACCACGTTTGCCCCCAAGGCAGATCGTCTCCATATAAAAGAGGGCCTCACGGCCCTCTTTACCCAGTCAGATTGACCAGCAAATCCAGTGGCTGATTATTGCATAACCACTCGCCCATGCAGAGGCTGCACAGGTCGGTTATTAGGGTGATGCATCACCGCTTTAAATGCATCGATTTGCGCCTGGCTAACCTCAACGGGCTGCTTCATGACCAACCAACGAACGCCTTCAGAGCAAGGTGGGGTGGTGAGAGAGCCGTTAAAACGGTAGTAATCACGGTTTGCTGGCAGCAGTTTATCCGCAGCGATCGGGGTTTTAATCTCGTGGCTCTCGCTCTCTTTAGCAGGCAATGCGCTCCACGCTTTTGCCAGTGCCGCATTCGGCTTGCCGGCTTCAAACATTACCGCCACCACCGCGATCTCGCCTTTATCGTTGACGTGAACCAGATGCCCTTCTAGTGGATACGATTTGCCCTTGATGAGGTTTTCGCTTGGGGCGTGGAAGTGGAACTGCTTGAGCTCAAACTTGCTGCCGTCAACTTCCAAAGTGCTGCCTGGGGCATAGCTCACTTGAACGGTGTGACCATTGTTCAGCACACTGTTACCACCGGCCTGATAGTTAAATACCAGCGGTACCAATTCAGCTTCAACTAACCCATTGAGATCAACCGGTGACTGGTTGCTACCGGCACACTGGCCAAACTCAGGGGTCAATTTGGCCCATTGCGCAGGACCCGCCTCACCTTCATAGCCCCAATGCGTGGCTGCAAGCAGCGCTGGGGAAAAGAGACAACACAATGAACTAGCCAATAATAATTTTTTCATTACTCGTCCTTAACATGAGCGGTAGCGCTTAATAAACCGTGAAATATCGTGACGCATATCGTGGCGCATATTGTCACGTATATTGTGACGCAAAATGCGCCTAATATTATGTGCGGCGATTTTCTCCGGTTAATCAGAGGGAGTCAAAATATCTTTATTAATCACAACACGACGCACGTTCACCACCTAGCTCGCTACCGTCTCACCACTGTCTCACTATAATTGTGCCCTGCGCCGTGTTTATCGCGTCATTAACTCAGTACTAGCTTGTAATTAACTCACGATCAACTCGTAATTAACTCGCAATTAATCCGCAATTAACCCGTAATCAACTTGCAATCAACCAAGAGCTAACGCGCTATTAGCTCTTGGTTATGTTAATGCTCTCGATTCAAGGCAATTAATCGATCGAGCACCCGCTCTCCATCAATACGTAAACCATTGTGCTGATACTCATTGGTGATCCACGCGCGGCTATGGCCAAGGCCGCGCAACGTTTCACGGCTGTAATCAAACTCCACATACATATCTTCGGCGTACACCGCGCACGCAACCGGCACCTTATTTCGCGCTAATTGCGCCGCGTCATACAGTAGCCCCCAGTCAGCCTTATTAGCCAGCAAATGGGCCGCCGCTTTAAAGGGCTGCAACTCACAAAATTGCTCAAACATCCAAGGGAAGATCATCTCACCGGTGAAGGCAAAATCTTTACCCGGTTGCCAATTGAGCGCACACAGCTCGCCTCTCACCCGATCGGCGGCCCAGCGGGTGGCCTCCCCTTGGGCATAAATGGCTTCATGCAATAGCGCAAACAGCGGCTGAACGTTAAACGGCTGCATGGCTTGGACCTGATACAAAAATGCAGGGTTTAGCTTATCGCCCATAAATGCCCCTTCAAGCAGGTAATAAAGGGCTTGAGCATTACCACTTGCGCCAAGATCCAGCCCTAGCTGCTGCAGTTGTTCCACCGTCAAGCGCTGACCATTAGGCAGGCGCACATCATGTTGATGCACATAGTTAGCCAACCGATTAGCAATCCCTTGCGCGTGAGGAAAACAGGCGAAAAAGGCGTGATTTTTATCCGCCACTCGCTGATAGGTAGCGCGATAGACCTCTTCGGCGCACCGCCCAATCGGTGGGATCCCACCGGTGATATAGACCTCTCGCAGGCTATCTGGAAACAGCGAAAGATAGGTGAGGCAGCAAAACCCACCAAAGCTTTGACCCAGTAGGCTCCAACGATGATGGGGGCAGATCTCTTGGCGAATAAATTCAGCGTCTTGCACTATGCTATCGGCGCGAAAATGTGTGAGGTACTCAGCCTGCTCTGGCGCGGTCCGTTTTACTAGGGTATGCCCGTGGATAGGGCTCGACATCCCGGTGCCGCGCTGATCGAGCAGCAGCACCCGAAACTCCTGCAACGCCCGCTTTAGCCAACCACTATTCGTAATCGGGCGGGGTGCGCCAAAACCGGGTCCACCTTGTAAAAACAGCAGCCAAGGCAGCGCTTCGTCTTGTTTATCATGGCGGCAGAGCGTGCGGGCAAACAGGGTAAGGGTGTCACCATCAGGTTCATGGTGATTAAGGGGAACAGTAAAAAAACGCGGCTCACAGTGGATGCCGTCCACGACATAATGCAACGGGCTGTTCATCTTGGCTCTCCTTGTCAGGATGGAAACATCGCGATTCCATCATAACCTTGCCAGATCCCTTGGTCACCTTAGCGTTTCAAAATATTAACAATCGATGGGGTGTGGAGCGGGATTGGGGATTGGGGATTGGGAAGCGATGAAAAAAGCCCGCTCAATTGAGCGGGCTTTTAAAATTTGGCTCCTCCTACTGGACTTGAACCAGTGACATACGGATTAACAGTCCGCCGTTCTACCGACTGAACTAAGGAGGAATTGTGGTGCCCAGAGACGGAATCGAACCGCCGACACGGGGATTTTCAATCCCCTGCTCTACCGACTGAGCTATCTGGGCAACGGCGCGCATTAAACCTTTTCTGGGCTGGGGTGTCAACCACAGCGCCGCGATCAGCAGTGCGTTCGCTCAACAACTGAACGCCCCCCTTTTGCTGTGCGTTTTGCTGGGCGTTGCCCCTTTATTCCATCATGTCGGCACGCTCTCTCGCTAATCACCAAGACCTGATACAAATCCACGACTCTTTAGAACCGCTACATTGAGCCAAATCCACTCTGCGAGTATGCTTTGGCGCAATAACACCGCCTGGAGGCAACATGAGTGTAAATATGCAAGCGTGGCACGACGAAGCCACCGAAATCGTCCAAGAACTACTCGCTGATGGCAGCAACCCTGATGCCGATTACGACATCGAACACCATTTCGCCTGCCAGGATTTCGACCGCCTTGAAAAGGCCGCCGTTGATCTGTTTAAAGCCGGTTTTGAAGTGACCGATGCCGAAGAGATGGAGCTTGAAGATGGCGCCACTATCTTCTGCTTCGATGCCACCACTGAGTGCAAACTCAATGTTGACGCCATCGTCGCTGACATCGCCAAAATGCTCCCCATCCTCACCAAATACGGGGTCGATTACGATGGTTGGGGTACCTATTTTCAAGAGTAAGTCCGCCCCTAGTATCTAGGCCTTAGCAATCATAGCGCTAACCCTAATGGCATATAAAAAACCCCCGCATGATGAATGCGGGGTTTTTTATTAAAGGGGCCGCTCGCTTAGCCCCAATAATCACGCTGTCACTGACACCGTTATTTATCTATCTCCAACATGTGCGCATTTAATAAATAATCAAGGGTTTGATTGGTGACACTCCCCATGCCACCGCTTAAATTATTTAAATTATCGCGACCAGCATCAGCGGCATGTGCTGCACTACTAGCATCACTCTCTTTTGAGTGCTGTTGCTCTTTTTCGCTCTTTTCAAATACCTCAAGCAGATGACCAATATCACCTTGCTGTGGGTTATTATCATCATCTAGCAGATCATTTAAGCCAACCAAATCATCATGGCTGTCATTTATCACACCCGTTAGCGGGTAACGATCATGCTCTGCCACGGGAGCTTGCTGCGCTAATGCAAATAAATTTATCTCCTCTGCGTTATCTAAAATATGATCGCCAAATCCTGCAAATCCACGGCTTAAATGACTACGCTCCCCTTGGGCGCTCTGACTACCATCTGCGCTATTACTCGCTGACAATAAGATTTCATCCTCACTGATCTGCGCCATGACAGGGCTTAACTCATCGTCATCAACAGCAAGACTAATAGGGCTGGCCTTAGGTAATACCGTGACGATAAAATCTTTGCTACTGCTGACCGATTCTTGCGTGGCCCCTTCGGTGGCAACGGCCTCAATAGTCAGTTTATGGTTACCCGCTACATCGGTCTTCATTTGTAACGTAGCTAAGTTCCAACTAGTAATATCTAACTTTTCTCCCGCCTTGAAGATGACGCTATGTGTGCCATCCGTAAGTTCAGCACCAACCGGTGCCCCAGAGATCAATACCTTTAATGTTTCTGAGCCATCGGTATCTGTTAGTGCGGCATTAACTTTACCCAATTTAATATAGTTATCGGTATAACCTTTATTATCTACTGCTTGAAAGGCAATATTATCAAGCACAGCCCCAACACTATCCCCAACATCTTTTGACTCAAACAGTAACTTATAATTACTCGCTTCATCAATTTCAAAGCCCGTCAGTTGCCCTTTCAACCACCCGGCCTTGGTTGGACTAAAATCATAGAGTAGTCGGCTGCTACCTGGAACTTCATTACCAGCGGCATCAAGTTTAATAAGCGAAATAGTTAAACCACAGGTACTTGGAGAAAACCCTTTTCGAGCGCCAATATCAAACTCAAGTTGATAAAAGCGACCCGCTTCACACCCTAGAACGGTATAAATTTGATTGACACCATTATTACCCTCTATTTCTAATACTTGATTGTCTTTATCCCCCCCGCTGATATACACACTCTCTTTTCCTACCTCAATTTGTTTTGTGCCATTTGCATACCACTGACCAATAACCCCCGAGCCAGACACAGAATTAATATCTACATCTGCCCGCCATTCTCTATTGCCAAGATTAATATCTTCAAAATCGAGGGCGGCCACTTTTGCATATGTGTTCACAGAGAGGATGGGCTTATCTGCAATCACAACTTGAGCACTGTCACTATCTTGCTCAGATCTATTACCGGCTAAATCTATTTGGGTGGCCTCAACAATCAATGATTTGCTATCAGCAGGGGCAATTTCAGTCCAGCTAATAGTGCCATTGTTGTAGCTAAAATCGGTTGCCGGTTGGCCATCTGTCAGTTGCAGCACCCCGTTTACCAGTTTGAGCTCAACGGTCCGCTCGCTGTCACCGTTGTTGATAGTCAACGTCACCTGGCCGCCAGCTAGCAGATCTGTGTGATCAACTAATGCTTTGACCAATATCTGATCGGCACCTATTTCAGCTTTGCTCAAGATGCCATTATTATCGCCGTCATCGACAATGGTGACGGTTGGGGCGCTGGGGGCAGTGGTATCCACTGCGGCATTGTCGCTACCCGGCAGCGAGATGTTGCCTGCCTTGTCGGTCTGGGTTGCATTAACGGTGAGTGACTGACCATCGGCCGGAGTCTGCTCGGTCCAGCTGATCACGCCGTTGTTGTAGCTGTAACTACGGCCATCGTCCGCCTGCAAGGTGCCGTCCGGATTGAGGGTCAGCTCGACAGTACGCTCACTACCGTTATTGATGATGGTCA
>JBOFTS010000030.1:0-2044 GCA_051652185.1 Aeromonas sp. | reverse complement strand
AAATATCAGAGAAATTAAATTTTTTCCGAATAAATTCGTATCAAACTTCGTTTTTTAGTTTTTGCAGTTGCTAACAACAAATCATTTGAACTTCAGACAGTTGATTTCCGCACCACCGAATCAAGTTACAAGCAGTATTTCCATTCCATCATAAAATGTCAACTCCAGCGATTGGTATTGATCTCGGAACCACCTACTCATGCGTCGGCGTCTTCTAGAACGAGCGTGTAGACATTATTGCTAACGATGTCGGGTCGTACACTACACCATCATTTGTCGCCTATAACGAGGTAGAGCGCCTTATCGGCGAGGCTGCCAAGAACCAGGCAGCGATGAATGCTGAAAACACCATCTTTGACGCAAAGCGTCTTATCGGCCGTCGTTTTAACGACCCCGAGGTGCAGGACGATTTGAAGCACTTCCCCTTCAAGGTCATCTGTGAGGGCGAGGACAAGATCCTCATTCAGGTCCAGTACAAGGGCGAGACAAAGCGTTTCTCACCAGAGGAGATCTCCTCGGCCATATTGCTTAAGATGAAACAAACCGCCTCCGACTTCCTCGGAAAGGAAGCCAAGGATGCTGTTATCACCGTGCCGGCCTATTTCACCGATGCACAGAGAAAGGCAACCTAGAACGCCGCCTAGATCAGCGGTCTTAACTGCCTTCGTATCATCAACGAGCCAACCGCGGCCTGCATCGCCTACGGCTTCATTAACAAGGGCAAGAAGACCGCCAAGGGAGAGGAGAATATTCTCGTCTTCGACTTCGGTGGTGGTACTTTCGATTCCTCTATCCTTAACTTAGACAACGAGGTGTTCGAAGTCCGTGCCACGGCCGGAAACTCACATCTTGGAGGAGAGGACATCGACAACCGCATTGTCTCCTACCTGACCGCCGAGTTCAAGAAGAAGCACGGCAAGGACTTCAGCGGCAACAACCGCGCACTTCGCCGTCTGAGAACTCAGGTTGAACGTGCAAAGCGCACTCTTTCCTCCTCCCAGACTGCGTCGATTGAAATCGACTCACTCTATGAAGGAATCGACTTCTACACCAGCATCACCCGGGCTAAGTTCGAGGAGCTTTGCATGGACATCTTCCGCAAGACACTTGAACCAGTGGACCGCGTCCTCAAGGATGCCAAAATGAGCAAGTCGGAGATCGACGAGGTCGTGCTAGTTGGTGGTTCTACAAGAATCCCCAAGGTGCAGCAGCTCATCAAGGAGTATTTCAACGGCAAGGAGCCTCTGAAGACTCTTAACCCAGATGAAGCAGTAGCTTACGGTGCGGCTGTTCAAGCGGCCGTGCTTAGCTCCGACAAGACCCAGTCCGCAGGTGCAGGTAACATTTTGCTTCTCGACGTTTGCCCACTTTCACTTGGTATAGAGACCTCTGGCAGCAATATGACCGTCCTCATTCCACGCAACACCACCATTCCAGTTAACAAGAAGGAAACATTCACTACTTACCAGGACAACCAACCAGCGGTTACTATTCGTGTGTTCGAGGGCGAACGTCCAATGACTAAGGACAACAATCTCCTCGGTACCTTCGATTTAACTGGCATTCCACCTGCTCCACGTGGCGTACCTAAGATCGAGATCACCTATGATATGAACGTCGACGGAATTCTCACAGTCACTGCTAAGGACCTCTCCGGTACTGGAAACGTCAAGTCCATTAACATTAACCAGAAGTCCAACCGGCTCTCAGACGCCGAGATCGAACGCATGGTGCGTGAAGCCGAGCAGTTCAAGGCTGAGGACGAGGCTGTCCGCGATGCCTAGAAAGCCCGCAACGAGCTCGAGTCGCTCCTTTTCGGAACTAAGGGCCAGATCGACGGAGAGGGCGAGGGTAAGCTTCCTCTTAGCGCTGAGGACAAGAAGACGGTTATGGACAAGATCAACGAGCTCCAGGCTTGGATGGAATCCAACAAGAACTCATCCCAGACAGAGTACGAGGAGAAGAAGAAGGAGTTCGAGGGTATCATTTATCCCATCATGGCAAAGCATCAGGGTGCTGGCGGTATGCCCGGAGGAATGCCAGG
>JBOFTS010000029.1:0-21364 GCA_051652185.1 Aeromonas sp. | reverse complement strand
AAAAGCTAGCCAAATTGCGGAGCGGTAGTTCAGTTGGTTAGAATACCGGCCTGTCACGCCGGGGGTCGCGGGTTCGAGTCCCGTCCGCTCCGCCACTAATTTGAAAGGCCTTCCCGATTGGGAAGGCCTTTTTGCTATGAGAGTTTTCCTGATTAATCTCTATTTTACATGCAAAGGTCGGTCTCATGACCCGGTTTTATATTTTTGATATCTAATATCAGCCATTCGGATTCTTACTGATGGGGTATAGCTTTCACATTTTTTTGTTAGTTATATCAATGTTTTATCTATTTTATTGGTAATTACTTAGCGGTGCATGCTGATGCTCACGTTACTGGCAACCCGTTGGGTATTCGATATGTCAGCGAGGCTTATCCCTTCTCTATCAAGACAAATGTCTTAATGCGACGTAACTGACTCGATTGTGCATATGGTAACGAGTTATGTGTATATGCGGGGTTAATCAGCTGCAGTGAAAACAAAGAGGCCTTCCTATTAGGAAGGCCTCTTTTCGTGATTTATTAAGTGAAAAATTAATTATTACCAGTTTACCAATGTATTAGGGCTTTTCTTTATTACCCATGCTCAGCCCCAGCTTGATAGAGAGGGCCGCTAATAGCAGCAGCATCATGATCAGGGAGAAGAAGTTACTGCCAAGCTCCGGATATTGCACTTTGATCAGCGCGGAGTGACCGAAGACACCGATAAAGAAGCAGAGCAGGGTGCAGATGGGGGTATTGCCCACCATGGGTTCGTGACGATAGTGCTGGAACAGTTGATAAGCCGCCAGCCAGAGGGCAATCAGCGGAAAGAAGGAAAAGGGTACGACCGAGTTGGTCAGTGCGGCCAGCGAGGCATCACCACAGATACCGATCAGCATGGCCATAATGAGCGGTTTTTTAGGGATCATAAGCTGTTCAGACATGTTGTTTCTACCTTATAGCTACGGGTGAGGTGTACGGCGTTTTTGGTTTTGTGCCTCAGCACCCATGGCGATCATCCGTAATTGACGAATTGTACGATCTGAAAGATCGCGACACTCTTCGTAAGGCATATCGAGTGCATCAGCACCCGCACTGAAGACGATGGTGACCATGGCTTCAGCTTGGATATACGCCTCTTCTGGCGGAGTGTCGGTTGTCGCTTGCAGATAATCCGTTAATTCAGCAATAAAGTGCTGGATCTCCCGCGCAACCGCTTGACGAAAGGCTGCTGACGTCCCTGAGCGTTCCCGTAGTAGTAACCGGAAAATATTGGGGTTGTTCTCGACAAATTCCATAAAGGTCTGCACTGAGGTGCTGATGACACTGCCCCCACCGGCAATCCGTTGGCGCGCTTGACGCATCAATTGGCGCAAGGTGAGACCCCCTTCGTCAACCAAGGTCAGACCCAGTTCTTCCATGTCGCGAAAATGGCGATAAAAAGACGTGGGAGCAATACCCGCTTCACGGGCGACTTCCCGCAGGCTGAGATTGGAAAAACTTCGATTTGCGCATAGTTGGCTAAATGCCGCATCGATTAATGTGCGCCGAGTTTTTTCTTTTTGTTGAGCTCGAATACCCACTAAATCAGTCACCTTTAGCTTATTTGAGGCCAAATGATAACCCGAAGGCGCGGTGGGATCAGGTTTCTATCCCACCTTTTTCATTTTGACAATATGAACATTGCTCGTGTGGTTGAGCAATCAGCAGTGGTGACGTGGCATTCTTGGTGTTGAACATAGGTATTAGCTTGATATGCCAAGGGTGAACTTGATTTGGATGGAGATCCATCATCGATGATATGGACCCTCTGGTTAGGGTAGATCCAATGATTGGCTGTCTGTTTTTCATTATTGTATTGATGAAAGCAGGCACATTGAGACATTAGGGTGGATGTTGCTATGGGATAAGCCCCTGCCACGGGGTAGCGGAATTTGGTACTCTGCATCGGAATCGATTGAGGTGACGTATGGCTGGGCCATCGCTGAGGGCTGGGAATGTTATTGAGCTTTTTGATTATTGCTTCAGGTTGGTGGCATATTCGTTCGGACTCTTCCGCGTCTCCGCGTCAGTTTTACTTGAGTAAGTCATTGACCATGCTGCTTATTATTGCACTGGCCATTAGTTATCAAGGGGATGATCATAACAGTTCACATGCTTGGATATTGCTAGGACTGTGTCTTTCGTTAGTGGGGGATGTGTGGTTGATGTTACCCATAGATCGCTTTATTCAGGGATTTGCAGCTTTTTTCGCTGCGAACCTCTGTTACTTAATGGGGTTTATCCAGGGGCCACTGTTGCTTAATTTAGCTGATGGCTTACTTCTGCTATTGGTTGCCGGCCTTGTGTTTGGCCTATTGTGGGGCCACTTGGGCAGGATGCAAATATCGATTTTTTGTTATGTGCTGCTGGTTATTTCCATGGTGTGGGTCGCTGCTGGGGCTTGGTATGCCTCACTTACCGTTGGATCTGCGGCGGCTCTCGTGGGGGGGATCTTGTTCTTTTTTTCTGATTGCATATTGGCGTTAGATCGCTTTTTGCGTCCTTTCTCTCAAGCGCGAGCGCTGGTGATGAGTAGTTACTTTGCGGCGCAGTTCTTGATGGCCGCTTCTATGGCCGGTTAGAGACGGATGTGCGCATGCACGCACGAGCGAAGATGTGGTGGATGCATTTTTACAGTTTTGCCGCAGACGGCGAGGTGGCGCTATCTTTTGATAGATTTGCAGTCAGATCCCACTAATGCGCAATTTATTAGCCTATATCAATATCTTTGCCAGTCAGATACCATCTAATAGACATTAAATATATTCATTATTGAGGTGAGAGATGTCGCAATCTGTACATGGTCACGAAGTGATGGAGATGATGCTGGCGCAGGGTGGTCAATTTAGCCGTCACAGCCTTAAGCAGGCGATGGCACAAAAGTTTGGCGCCGATGCCCGTTTTCATACCTGTAGCGCAAGTGAGATGGATGCTGAGGCATTGATCGACTTTCTAGCTGCCCGTGGCAAATTTATCGACTCAGCGGATGGTTTTCAAACCCACGCGGATAAAATTTGTAAGCACGGTTAACCCTTCTGCGAGCGCTACGGCGCTCGCAGCTTTATGTACGATTCGTTATATTTTCCCCTGTCGTTTTTTCAAAACGTAGTTAGCGCCTGAATGGATACCTTTTCTGCATCACAATAGGTTGGTGATGGGGGCATTTTTGTCCCATTAGCAGAAGGGCTAATTGGGGACAATTTGCATTCATATGTTGTGGCCAATCTTGCGTTGCAGCTCGCTTTTTTCGTTATGATTTATTTGCTCACTTGCACCCATCATGATTTTGCCCAACAATCCCCACGCGCTTTTTTGATAAGATGGATTGATATCTCTGAGTAAAAGCGTGTCGGCGCGAGGTTTTTTAGAATCTTTATCTGGCATAGATGGATCCCGTGGTTGATCACTGTGATGTTTGTAAGCAAATGTCTGATGGCGGTTGATGAGGATCCCACGCTTGCCAGCAGGGATTTTTGCAAGACTCAGTGTGACGATGTAAATCATCCGAAATAAGTAGGAGTTGAAGTATGTCTGTAGATGAAAAAGTTGAATTGAACGACACCTGTGACAGCTGTGGCTGTTTTGCTGAGATCGGCACCATCATCGGTGAAGGCGATGATGTCATGGATCTGGAAATTGCAGCCGGGACTGAGGCTGATGCTCGCACTAAGCTGGCAGCCTATGAAGCGCTGGCCAAGCAAGTTACTAGCGATGCCCATGTGAGCAGCTCGCTGACTCAGAACGCGAATGGGGTGATCTTGAAAGCCCAACTGCAATTTACGTGCACCGCTGAAAAACTGATTTTCGAAATGCGTGCCCGCTCTATCTGAGTTGTCTGATAACGCGGCAGGTCTGCCTGCCGTGTTGACCTTTTTTTTAGCCGCGCTTAGCTTCCCCATTCCCCATTCCCCATTCCCCACTCCCCACTCCCCACTCCCACTCCCACTCCCTACTATCTAGACCTCCTTCTCTGTTTTCTGCTTGTGACGATGGTTAAGTCTCACTGTTTACTCTGCGCTTTACCCGATGATAAGGGCTTGCAATTGCAGGTTGCAAAAATGCGTACTCAAGGGTCAGATGAGGGTCTGACAACCTATTGGCCATGGGATCATCAATAGGATCTTCATGGGCAGAGGTAAATACGCGATGACCGTAGGATGACACCATGATCCCAGGATCCTTTGCCTTGATTGATGATCCTTTAGGTGCACTCAAAGTTCGTTGCCAGTGGATCCGTAATGCTCGCCAGCAAATCCGAGCGCAGTACTACAGCTGGGAGGAAGATCGGAGCGGTAAGCTGCTGCTGGGCGAGTTGCTCCACGCAGCTGCACGGGGGGTCAAGGTGCAGTTGCTGGTTGATGACCTTTACGCGGGAGATAATCGCTTTTTAGAGGTGGTGGCGCATTATCCGGGGATCGAGGTGCGGCTCTTTAATCCCTTTTGGTTGCGTGGTTGGCGACCAGTGGCGCTGTTGTTAGAAGGGGTATTTCGCTTTCGCCATCTCAATCATCGGATGCACAACAAGTTATTGCTGGTCGATGGCAAACTGGCGCTCATTGGTGGGCGCAACATTGGCGATCGCTACTTTGGTCTAGATGCACAAGCGCCTTTCATCGATCTCGATCTTGCCTGTCAGGGGGCCTTATGCCAGCAGATGGAGCAGGGATTTGAGCTCTTTTGGCATAGTCGCTGGAGTCACCCGATCCGCCAGCTATTACATCGCCCCTTATTAGCGAGGGAAATCAGCGCTGCTAATGGGGGCTTGCTGGCGATGGCGGATCCTGCGCAAGCCGTGGCTTGTGATCTGCCCGCTGAGCTGTTTGAAGCCGCAGATGTGGCATTGCGGTGGCATAGCGGGCTGGCGGAGGTATGGTTCGATCGGCCAGGCAAGGGACTTATTTCTCGCCCGACTACTGCTCGCCAATTGTGGCGTGTGCTGGCAGATAATCCGTGCTCGCTGGCGTTGGTCACCCCTTATCTCATCCTTACCCGTGGTTTTCGCCGCTCTTTGCGTCAGCTTCGCCAGCAGGGAGTAGTTATCACTATGCTCACGAACTCACTGGCTAGCACAGATGTGCCGTTACTCTATGGCGCGTATCAGCGTTATCTTGGTTGGTTGCAGCGCCAAGGGATCCACGTTACTGAGTTTGATGAAACCCACGGCAGTCTGCACGCCAAGGTAATGCTGCTAGGAGAGACGCGGGCGCTGTTTGGTAGCTTCAATCTTGATCCTCGCTCGTTATTTCTTAATACCGAACTGATGCTGCAAGTCACTAGCCCATCACTTTGCCAAGCGCTACAAGATTGGTTAACGCACAGGCAAAGGCAGGCGCATGGCGCGCCACATCAATCGGCGCAGTCATCGCATTGGCTGCGGCGCTTAGTGGCACGGTTGAGTGCATGGTTGCCGCTACGGCGCTGGCTGTGAGAGAGACAAAGGGCTGCCATTGCAGCCCTTTATTTTAGTGGATTGAAAGATTATATCGGCTTGATGCGCCGGCGCTGTAGCCAAACGATGACCCCAAACAGCAAGAAACCTGGGATCCACATCAGCTCTTTGTGCCAGCGATCGGTCGGCGCCTTAACGGCAAGGATCTGCTGATCAAACTCTAAGCCCAGATTGGCTGCGGGGCTGTTAAAGGCGACATTGTCGATGAGGGTCTTGCCGTCTTGCTCGTAGAGGCTCAGCCCCAGATTAGCTAGTCGCTCCTTGCCATCAGTCCCATCCGGTACGGCGACCAGCAGGGTGAACTTGCGCGGTTTGCCCACTGCATCTTCACCGAGGATCTGTAGCCGCAGGGTGCTTTCTGCTTCCACGTCGCCCATGGTCTGGGCTAATTGGGCGGGAGGGCTCACCTGATAAGGGTCGTGCACTATGTCCATCCAAAAGCCTGGGCGAAACAGGGTAAAGGCGATCAGCAGTAACAATACGCTTTCGTACCAGCGGCTCTTCACCAAGAACCAGCCTTGAGTGGCGGCGGCGAAGATCAGCATGGCGATGGTCGCCACCATGAAGATCAGCACCCCGTGGGCAAAATCTACGTCGATCAGCAGCAGATCGGTGTTGAAAATAAACAGGAACGGCAGCGCCGCGGTACGCAGGCTGTAGTAAAGCGCGGTGATCCCCGTCTTGATGGGATCCCCCTTGGAGACGGCGGCGGCCGCGAAGGAGGCCAGCCCCACCGGCGGGGTCACATCCGCCATGATGCCGAAGTAGAAGACGAACAGGTGCACCGCGATCAGCGGCACGATCAGCCCGTTCTGCTGCCCCAGCGTCACCACCACCGGCGCCAGCAGGCTGGACACCACTATGTAGTTAGCGGTGGTGGGCAGCCCCATGCCGAGGATCAGGCTCAGCAGAGCGGTGAGGATCAGCATCAGCAGCAGATTGCCCATGGAGAGCATCTCCACCAGATCTGCTAGCACCAGACCCACCCAGGTCTGGGAGACCGCACCCACGATAATCCCCGCGGTAGCGGTGGCAATGCCGATACCGATCATGTTGCGGGCACCGGCGACCAGCCCTTCCCGCAGATCCATCACGCCGTCAGCGACAGTGCCGTAGTCATGCTTGCCGTCTTGGCGCAGCCAGTTGAGCAGCGGGCGCTGGGTCAGCAGGATGATCACCAGCATCACGGTACCCCAGAAGGCCGACAGCCCCGGTGAGAGGCGCTCCACCATCAGGCACCATACCAGTACCACCACGGGCAGCAGGAAGTGCAGGCCGCAGAGCAGCACGGCGCGGGTGTTAGGCAATTCGGTGAGCGGCTTGTCGGGATCGTCTACCGCCAGCGGTTCATTGCTAGCGGCGATCTTCAGCAGGGCCACATAGGTGGCAGCCAGCAGTACCGAGATCCCCGGCAGGGCGTAGTCACCCAAAGCAGGTTTGAGCCAGCCGAGGCCATAGTAGACCGCCAGTGACAGGCCGCTGATGAGGGCCGCGCCAAAGGCAAAGCCGGTCAGGCGGCGCAGCCAGGGCTTGGGTTGATGGTTGCCGATGGGCTGCATGCCCAGTTTTAGCGCCTCCAGATGGACGATGTAGAGCAGCGCAATGTAGGAGATGGCGGCAGGCAGGAAGGCGTGCTTGATGATCTCCACATAGGGGATGCCCACGTATTCGACCATCAGGAAAGCCGCAGCCCCCATCACCGGCGGCATGATCTGGCCGTTGACCGAGGAGGCCACTTCCACTGCCCCCGCTTTCTCTGAACTGAAGCCCACCTTCTTCATCATCGGGATGGTGAAGGTGCCGGTGGTCACCACGTTGGCAATTGACGAGCCGGAAATCAGACCGGTCAGGCCGGAGGCGACCACTGCCGCCTTGGCCGGGCCGCCACGCAGGTGACCGAGCAGGCTGAAGGCGAGCTGGATAAAGTAGTGACCTGCGCCGGCCCGCTCCAGCAGGGCGCCAAACAGCACGAACAGGAATACGAAGCTGGTGGAGACACCAAGGGCAATGCCGAACACCCCTTCGGTAGTGATCCACTGGTGGTTGGCCAGCGCGGTAAAGCCTACCCCGCGGTGTGCCAGCAGTCCCGGCATCCAGGGGCCCGCCAGACTGTAGATCAGAAAGACGATGGCGATGACCGCCAGTGCTGGCCCCAGCGCGCGGCGCGCCGCTTCCAGCAGCAGCGGAATGCTGATGCAGGCGGTTACCAGATCGGCGGTGGTGAGGGTGCCGGGACGCAGTGCCAGCGCTTCATACATCACGAACAGATAAGAAGCGGCGCCCGCGGCAATCAGACCGAGGGCGATATCGCCGAGGGGAACCCGATCCCGCGGCGAGGAGCGAAATGCCGGGAACACCAGAAAAGCGAGCAACAGGGCAAAGGTGAGGTGAATGGAGCGGGTTTCGGTGTCATTGAGTACGCCAAACCCCACCATGAAGGGGAGTGGCGAGGCGATCCAGAGCTGGAACAGCGACCAGGCCAGCGCCAGTGCGGTGATGAGCCCGCCCATGATGCCGAGCGGCAGCCGTGCGCCCACATCTTGGGCGATCAGATCCTCGGTAGAGAGTTGTTTGTCTTGCATAGGGTTCACTTGTGTCAACGAATACAACAAGAGTGGCCCTCGTCTAGGTAAGCTTTTGACGAGGGCTTGGGTAAGTGACAAAGACCCTGCGGCCGGTAATCAGATCCAGCCGCGCTCTTTGTAGTAGCGAGCCGCGCCGTCATGGAGCGGTGCAGAGAGGCCAACCTTGATCATGTCGCTCTCTTTGAGGTCGGCAAAAGCAGGATGCAGCCGCTTGAAGCGATCTAGGTTATCGAACACCGATTTGACCAGCTGATAGACCACTTCTGGATCGGCTTTAGCGCTGGTGGAGAGCACCGCCTTGCCACCGATAGAAGGGGTCGGCTCATCATTGCCCTTATAAAGGCCACCCGGGATCTCGGCTTTGGTGTAGTAGTTTTTCTCGGCCAGCAGCTTGTCGATATCGGCGCCAGTGACCGGTACCAGTACCGCATCGGTGGTGGTGGAGGCTTCTTGAATCGCACCGTTCGGGTGACCCACAAAGTAGCTCATGGCATCGATATTGTTATCACCTAGCGCAGAGGCTTGCTCGGCCGGTTTTAACTCAGAGACCAGACCGAAGTCACCCTTCTTCCAGCCTTTGACCGCCATGATCTCTTCCATTGTGTCACGCTGACCGGAGCCCGGGTTGCCAATGTTGACACGCTTGCCCTTCAGATCGTTGAAGTGGGTGACCTTGGCATCCCGGCGAGCGAGCACGGTGAACACTTCGCTTTGTAAAGAGAACAGGGCGCGCATATCTGCCATCGCCCCTTCGGCTTGAAATGGTGGCAAGCCTTTCATCGCCTTGAACTGGTGATCAGATTGCATGATGCCGAAGTTGAATTCACCGCTGCGGATGCCGTTGACGTTGGCCACACCACCGCCACTGGCCGGGGCGTTGCACTTGATCTGGTGATCGGCGGCGCCGCGATTGAGAAAGCGGCAGATAGATTGTCCTGCCACGTAATAAACACCGGTTTGACCGCCTGTGCCGATGGTTACAAAGCGCTCTTGGGCTTGAATCGGGCCTGCCAATGAGGCGCCAACTAGCGCAGTTGAGAGGGCGCACGCCAACGTTAATCCTTTCATTTGTTCTCCCTTTTTTTGATGTCGTTTATCCCATCTGCAGATAGATGAATGACGATGTTGTGATGGATTCTGCTCTGCTTGTCCTGCCCGTTGCCCATGTACATAAATCAGTAGACACATCTGCAAACAAAGGTGAAATGGGTCGTTTTTTCGGTACCACATCAGCTACCACATCAGCTACCACATCAGGCACCACATCACCTTTTGCGGTGGTGCGACTGATCCGTCATCAATGGCACGTCAATGGGCTAATGAGGGATCAAAAAAGTGACAAGCACCTAGATTAGGCACATTTAACCAACATAAATCAAACAAAATGGCAAACTAACGGAATTAAATATGGGAGACTAGGATGCAAAAGATCCATGTTTTTAGCCTGATGGTGGGGGGCGCGCATGGAGGAGAATTGAGGTATGACGTTGGCAAAATAGGGAGTAGGCCCTTGCATAGCAAGGGCCTAGGTGATGTTTAATCAGCTGGCTGGGGTAGCCAGCTCGAGGATAAAGGCGTATTCGATCGCAATATCTTCGTAGACCTTGAAGCGACCTGATTTGCCGCCGTGGCCGGCGTCCATGTCGGTATTTAATAACAATTTGTTATCATCCATTTTCAGATCGCGCAGCTTGGCGACCCACTTGGCGGGCTCCCAATACTGCACTTGCGAGTCGTGCAGTCCGGTGGTGACCAGCAGGTTGGGGTAGGCTTGCGCCTTGACCTGATCGTAGGGGCTGTAGCCCTTCATGTAGTCGTAGTAGCGCTGCTGGTTCGGGTTGCCCCACTCGTCATATTCCCCAGTGGTGAGGGGAATCGACTCGTCTAGCATGGTGGTGACCACATCGACGAATGGCACCTGCGCCACTACGCCGCGATAGAGTTCGGGCGCCTGATTGATGATGGCTCCCATCAGCAGGCCACCGGCGCTGCCGCCCATAGCGTAGACCTGATCCTTGGCGCCATAACCTTGGGTGATGAGCGCCTCGGTGACATCGATAAAGTCATTGAAAGTGTTCTGCTTGTTCAACAGTTTGCCATCTTCGTACCAGTGACGGCCCAGCTCTTCGCCCCCCCGGATATGGGCGATGGCGTAGACGAAGCCTCTGTCCAGCAGGCTCAGGCGCGAGCTGCTGAAATCTGGGTCCATGCTGGCGCCGTAGGAGCCGTAGCCATAGACCAGCAGCGGATTCTTGGGCGCATCAGCCTGCTCTTTGTTGAAGGTGTCCTTGCGATAGACCAGCGATACCGGCACCGATACGCCGTCGCGCACCGTGATCCAGAGCCGCTCGCTGGCGTATTGATTAGCCTTGAAACCGGCCACCGGCTGTTGCTTGAGCAAGGTGCGCTGGCCACTGGCCATATCCAGCTCATAGGTGGAGGCTGGAGTGGTCATGGAGGCGTAGCCATAACGCAGCAGGTTGGTATCCGGTTCTGGGTTGTAGGCAAGCCAGGTAACATAGGCCGGATCGTCAAAGGTTATCTCCTGCTCATCGCCGCTGTGCCAGTTGAGTTGGCGCAGTCGAGTCAGCCCCTTGCTGCGCTCTTCTAGCACCAGCCAATCCTTGAACAGGGCGTAGCTCTCTAGCAGTACGTCCGGATTGGGGACGATCACCGGTTGCCACTGATCGACCGGGCTCTCTTTGGTCTCGTAGAGACCGAAGTTCTTGCCGTCCTTGTTGGAACGCACATAGAAGCGGCCACGGTAGTGATCAACGCTGTATTCGTGATCCACCTGACGGGGCAGGAATAGGCGGGGGGCGAGCTCCGGCTGGTTGGCATCGATCAGCCGCGCTTCGCTGGTGGTAGTGCTAGAGAGGGCGATGACGATGAAATCGTCTGACGTGGTGGCGTAGAGGCTGACGTAAAAGGCGTCATCCTGCTCTTCGTAGACTAGCGGGTCGGTGGCCGGATCGGTTCCGAGGGTGTGGCGATAAACCTGATAGGGCAGTAGGGTCTGCGGATGCTTGCGCACATAGAAGAGCGTCTGGTTATCGTTAGCCCACACCAGATCACCGGAGGTATTTGGAAGTGATTCGCTGGCCCACTGGCCGCTCGCTAAATCGAGAAGCTGGATCTGGTATTGACGGCGAGAAAGAACATCTTCTGCGACCGCCAGCCAGCGGTTGTTACGGCTCACTTCTAAGGCGCCGAGGCTATAGAATTCATGCCCGTCGGATCGCTGGTTGCAATCGAGGAGTAAGTGCGACTGTGCATCACCAAGCTGGGTGCGGGAGTGAATGGCATACTCTTTGCCCGGCTCATAGCGGGTCTGATAACGGTAGCCATTCTTCACATAGGGCACCGATTCATCCTGCTGGGGGATGCGCTCGACCATCTCTTTGTAAAGTTGTTCGCGCAGAGGTTGGGTCGGCTTGAGCATGGCCTCGGTGTAGGCGTTTTCGGCCTCGAGGTATTGCAGCACCTCTGGCGCCTGACGCTGGTCGTCGCGCAGCCAGTAGTAGTTGTCGATGCGGGTATCCCCATGCATTTTCAGGGAATGGGGGTGTTTGGCGGCCACGGGCGGCAGGATTGGATGTTCGCTTGTCAGCATGGCGGGCTCTTTGTTAGCAAAAAAAAGTTAGCAAGAAAAAGTGGGCAGAAAAATAGGGATCTAAACATAGAGGCAACGTGTCAAAAGGGCGGGTAGTTATGCTCCTCAAGAGAGGGTAACGGTGCCGTATTTTTGGCGCGAGAAAGGCGAGCCAATCAAAATGTCAGTGCCATCAATACCCGCTCAATCTGCCCCTTGTCGTCACTTGTTGCAAGCAATCCCTTGTTATTACTAGAAATGTTATCAAAAAAAGCCGCTATCTCGCGATAGCGGCTGTTTGTCTGGCCATGAGTGGCAAGAGTCCGCTCAGGTGTGCCTCACATGGAATGGGTGTCGCCTCTCATGACCAGTTTTCGTCAGCCGGAGTAGCTCGACCACGTCTTGGTCGCGCCCTCATTGCTGATACTCAGTACCTCATAGGGATGGCCCGGAATATCCATGCCAGGCGCGCTCTGGGGCATGCCCGGAATGGTCAGGCCGCGGATCGCCGGTTTTTCTTTGAGCAGCTTTTTAATATCGGCGGCAGGAACGTGCCCCTCAATCACATAGCCGTTTATCACACCGGTATGACAAGAGGCCAGTTCTGGCGCGATACCATATTGCTGCTTCACGGAGCCAAGTTGCTCGGTTTCAATCACGTCGAGTTCAAAGCCATTGCGCTCCATGTACTCGTTCCAGCTTTGGCAACAGCCACAATATTTGGATTTGTAGACCGTCATCTTCTCGGCCGCGAGGGCGGAAAAGCTAACCGTACCCGCCAGCATGGCCAGTAATAGGGATTGGTACATCACTTACCTCAAATTGAAGAAAAAATACCCGATACGGGATGATCGTCAGATTTGAGTGCGAGGAGGGCGTTCAAGCCGTTCGCGCGGGGCGTCCGGTATATAAAGAGAGGGAGAAGAAAATTCGGGGGTATCAGGTGCTTGCACCGCGACTGTCAGGGGGTTGCTGCCTACTAGCGTCATCGAAAGGGCGGTAGTAAAGCTGCCACAGGGCATCGCTTTTTCTAAGGTGCGCGCGCTCTCGCTGCAGTGGGTGGTGAGGGTGCAGAGGTCGGTTGCGGCCCGACTGCCAAACGACATCAATACCAGCAGCAGACTCCACAAAGGGAGCCAACGACGGGCAGATATGAGTTGGCAGCGGGTAAGAAACATCACATGACTCGAAAAAAATCAGGGGCACATGGTAACCCTGTGCCCCGGGGGAGGGTCAAGCCCTCCCCATGGTGTCAGTCAGCGGGATTTAAGGTTGCTGACGGGTCGCCGCCAGCACGATCTCGCGCACGCAGACGTTGGCAGGCTGATTCCACGCGTAGAGCACGGCATCGGCGATCACTTCTGGCGCAATGACGCCGCCCATTTGATCTTTCCAGTCGTGGTAACCGGCTTTGATATTTTCATCGGTGGTGTGGCTAAGCAGCTCGGTTTCTACTGCACCGGGTGCAATAGTGACCATCCGCACGCCCAAATCAGCGACCTCTTCACGAATATTTTCAGTCAGGGCATGAACCGCAAACTTGGTCGCGCAATAGGCAGAATGGTTCGGGAAGGTCTTGCGACCGGCGATGGAGCTGATGTTGATGATGGTGCCGCTGCGGCGCTCTTTCATCCCAGCCAGTACGGCATGGACGCCGTTTAGCACACCCATCACGTTGATATTTAACATCTGTTGCCATTCGGCAGGATCTTGCACGTCAGCTTGACCCAGCAGCATGACCCCCGCGTTGTTAACTAAACCACCTACTGGGCCAAATTTGGCTTCAGCTTGCAACACGGCGGCTTTCATCGCCGCGGTATCAGTGACATCGACACTGATGCACAGTGCATGAGGTAAGTTCAGCGCCAGCATTGGCTCGATACGGCGAGCCAGCAGCAGCAGCGGATGGCCAGCAGCAGAGAAGGCACGGGCGATGGCGGCACCGATCCCAGCGGAGGTGCCAGTGATCACAACAAGAGATTTGGACATGAGTCTTTCCTTTTTATTTGAGAGTCGGTGTGAGCAAACGGGCTGCTGGTCACCATGGAACACATTCACTATAGTCACCGCATCTATAAGTGATAAATACTGTTTTCCGCTGGTTATCATCTGAAAAAACTATGGTTGGTATTATGCTGGACTTGAGATTACTGCGTTTTTTCATCGCAATTTATGAAGAGAAGAACATCACGGTGGCCGCTGAGCGCTGTCATGTCAGCCAACCGTCCCTCTCTGCAGGGCTGCGCCAACTCGAAGAAGTGCTCGGCGATAGCCTGTTTATTCGGGGTAAAAAGGGGGTCGTGGCGAAAGATCCGGCCCACTATCTCTATCCTCACGCCGTTAAGCTGGTGGAAGAGGCGCGCCGGCTGCCAGAAATGTTTCGCCAAAAGGCCACCCGTGCGCGGCTTAATATCGCCATTATGCCGGACTTGAGCCGCCGCCGGGTGGCAGGGCTGTTGCAGCGGGTGCAGGGAGTGTTACCGCAGCTGGATCTGACCTTATCGGATTACACCACCCCTGCCGACTGCCGCTTAACGTTGGATGTGTTGCGCCGAGAAGATGAGATCTTTTTACCATTGTGGGAGGAGGATTACGTGCTGTGCGTGCCCATCGACCATTCGTTGGCCCATCGCCAGAAAATCGAGTTGGCTGAGCTGCAACATTATGATTTTATTGAATGTCCTCCTTGCGAAGCTCATCAGCAAACGATTGGGCTGTTAGCCTGTGACCGGCTGACTCTTAATCTCGTTGCCAAAGCTCAGAGTAAAGGATTGGTGATGGCGCTGGTGTTGGCGGGTATCGGCATCAGTTTTTTGCCAGATGGGTTAGTTGAAGATGAGCCTGGACTTTGCACCTTGCCAGTGAGTGGACCGCGGATGTTTCGCCGTATTGGCCTTTGCTATCCCGCCCATCAGACCCTCAACCCTGCGCTGCAGGAGTTGATCCCCGAGTTGGCCGGTTACGGCACGGCTTAATGATGGATAGCTTTTTTCTTAATCTTGCACCGTGTCTTGCTCGGTGAGACTTCCCTTGAGTGATCCTGTTATGAAACGTATTTTGGTTATTTTTTCTCATCCTGCGTTACAAAGTTCGCGGGCGAATAAACAGCTATTACAGGCCATTAAAGGGGTAGAGGGGATCACAGTTCATGATCTTTATCAGCACTATCCCGATATGTTTATCGATGTAAAACAGGAGCAGGCACGGTTGTCAGAGCACGATATTATCGTTTTTCAGCACCCTTTTTATTGGTTTTCTTGCCCCGCGATCATGAAGGAGTGGATGGATTTAGTGTTGGAATATGGCTACGCCTATGGGCCCGAGGCAAATGCTCTTAAGGGCAAGTTGTGGCTCAGTGCCATCACCACCGGTGGAACGCCTGAATCTTATAGCCACGAGGGAGAAAATCACCGTCCATTGACGGATTTTTTATTGCCATTTGCGCAGACGGCCCGCTTGTGTGGGATGAACTGGCTGCCTCCTTTCGTGTTGCACTCCTTTCACAAGATCACAGACCCCGTGGCGCTGCGTCGCTGCGGTCAGGATTACCGCCAGCTGTTATGTGCCTTGCGTGATGATCAACTGAGCCATGAGCAATTGGCCGAGCACGCTTATTTGCGTGACCTATTGGAGGTGCTCTGATGGGGCATGGGATCTTATTTGATGCCTTTATCTACCTGTTAGCGGCGGTGATCGCGGTGCCACTGGCTAAACGGTGGGGGCTAGGTTCAGTGCTTGGCTATTTACTGGCCGGGATCGTCATCGGTCCTTTTTTGCTAGGGCTGGTGGGTGAGCAAAAAGATGTGATGCATTTTGCTGAGTTTGGGGTGGTGTTGATGCTGTTTTTGGTCGGGCTCGAACTGCGCCCGGCCCTACTATGGCAGCTAAAAGGCCCGATCCTTGGCACAGGGGGTTTACAGGTCCTGCTGACCACGGCGGTGTTAGCGGGGGTGGCTCGGCTGATCGGTTTGCCATGGCAGCAGGGGTTGGCCATTGGGTTGATCCTCGCGCTCTCCTCTACCGCTATTGCGTTGCAAAGCCTGCAAGAGCGCAAATTGATGCAGCGGGAGAGTGGTCGCTCAGCCTTTGCGGTGTTGCTGTTTCAAGATATTGCCGTCATTCCGATCTTGGCTGTGCTGCCGCTACTTGCGATGGCGCCGATTGCCAGTGAGGGCAACGCTGGGCTCGCCGGTTGGCAGCATGGATTGCTGGTGGTGGCGGCTATCTCCGGCATTGTGCTGGGTGGCCATTATTTGATGCGGCCGGTATTTCGCGCCATTGCAGCGGCTCATATGCGGGAGATCTTCGTCGCTGCTGCTTTGTTGCTGGTGATCGCCATTGCCGTGTTGATGGAATCGGTGGGGTTATCTCCGGCACTTGGCTCCTTCCTCGCTGGTGTGGTGCTGGCCGACAGCGAATATCGCCATGAGTTGGAGGCGGATATTGCGCCATTTAAAGGTCTGCTGCTTGGACTGTTTTTTATGTCAGTGGGGGCGGGCATCGACTTTAGTCTGTTTGCTGCACACCCTTTGCTGATCCCAACCTTGGTCATTGCTCTGATGGTGCTCAAGTGGCTGGTGCTAATGGTGCTCGGTATTGTGATCCGCATTTCACCGAGCCAGCGCTGGACCTTTGCGCTGGCACTGGCGCAAGGGGGAGAGTTTGCCTTTGTATTGTTCTCGTTTGCCGCGCAAAACCGAGTATTACCTGGGGAGACTATCTCGCTACTCACGTTAGTTGTTGCACTGTCGATGGCGCTCACACCGCTGCTGTTGATCCTAAACGATCGGGTGATCCAACCTTGGTTTGATGAGCGTAATCAACGTAATCAAAGCGAGACACCGCACGATGAGCTGCCAGAGCAAGTGGCACACCCGGTGATCATCGCAGGTTTCGGCCGTTTTGGTCAGATAGTCGGGCGCTTACTACATGGCCATGGCATCGGTACCACCATTCTTGAGCAAGATGCCAGCCAGATAGCGACACTGCGCAAATATGGCTATCAGGTCTTTTATGGCGATGCGAGCCGGATCGATCTGCTCCATGCTGCTGGCGCCCACCAAGCCAAGCTGCTGGTGCTCTCGATTAATGATCCGGCAACCTCGCTTGCAGTGATCGAGATGGTGCAAAAGCACTTTCCACACCTGAAAATATTGGCTCGTGCCCAAGATCGTCCCCATGCCCACGAGATTTTGCGCCACGGAGTGGTGAGCGTGCATCGCGAAACCTTCGGATCTGCGGTCGATTTGGGGGTGGAAGCACTGACCCAGCTAGGTTTTCGGGCTAATCAAGCGTGGCGTGCGGGGCAAACTTTTAAGCAACACGATAACTGGCTGCTGCGCGAGCAGGTTAACTATTTGGACGATGAGCACACCTATATCAACAAAAGTCTGCAATACCGAGAAATTCTCAGCGATCTACTGCAAGACGATGAGGAGGGGCAAGCGCGTATTCATGGCCATAACTGGCATAGTGGGCTGACCGATAGTGACGACGACAACAACGACAACAACAACAAGGAAACAACATGATTGCCTATTACCCGATGTTTAAACACCTGCATATGACACTGGCACTGATCAGTGTGCTGCTGTTTATCTACCGTTGGAGTCTGGCGCTGGCTGGCAGCGAACGATTGCAGCAAAAATGGCTCAAGATCTTGCCTCATATCAACGACACCCTATTGCTGGTATTGGGTGTGCTGTTGGCCGTGATGCTGCAGATGAGCCCTAGCCAGCAGCCTTGGTTGATGGCCAAACTCATTGCGCTGGTGCTTTATATCGGTTTAGGAACCATGGCGCTCAAGCGGCCGCTGCGTAGCCAAAAACTGATCACGGGGATCGCTGCGTTAGCCATGTTTGGTTATATGGTCGGAGCAGCAGTCACTAAATCGGCGTGGTCATGGTTTTTTTGAATGAGGCGGGAGGGGGGGATCCCTCCCATAATCGATACAATATTCAGTGGTTAGTGTGTTTTTTCGAATTTTGGTGCGAAGAAAACCGTCTTTACACACTTTAATTTGGTCTGTTGACGATTATTTTTCACCTGTTTTAGGGCATTTCTGACCCATTTTATCTTTTCATATCAAGTATTTGACTGTTGTTGTATGAAAATGGCGACAGTTGTCGCAGCAAAACTTGCGACATATACTGTCGCACTCGCCAACTAGTATATGGTCAACGCTAATCCAGTGAAGGCATCCACCATGAGTAAAAAGCTGTTACGACAACTGACCTTGGCGCGTTGCATCCCGCATCGTCCTTACAAGCTGACTGCCAGCCAACTCCAGTTAAAGCTGGAAGAGGAAGGTATCCATGTCAGTTTGCGAACTGTGCAGCGGGACCTGGAAGAGATGTCTGGTATGGGTCTGTTCGATCTGACCTCAGACGAGCGCAGCAAACCCCATGGCTGGTGCTTTGAGCGCCATGGCCTTAATGATTTTGCCAATATTATGCCGCTCTCGCTGGCAGTGGCCCTGAAAACCTGGAGTGATCAGGCCAGCCATCTATTACCGGCGAGCATATTGACTGAATTGAACCCACTGGTTGATAAGGCGGGTCAGGTGATCCGTGATAGCCAAAGTGAATTGGCTGAACGTTGGCTTGAGAGTGTTCACCTCTCGCCACGCCCATTTGCGGGCAACCCCGATATTCGTCGCAGCACCTTGATCCGTGATGCACTGTGGCGGGGTCGCAAATTCAGTGCTGAGATCCAGCGAGTCATTAAAGAGCGCACCGTGTGGCTCTCTTATGATCGCATTAATCCCCTTGGCATTTTGAATCAGCCAGAGGGTCCCATTTTACTTTGCACCTTGTCGGAGCTGGATCCTAAGGTCTACGGTATTGCGTTTGAGCATCTTAAGAATGTGGAACTGACCAATTTTAGTGCGACTCAGCCAAAGGATTTCAATCTCCAACAGTTGATCCGCGAGCAGGGTTATCAGAATGTGAGTGGCCCAGCACGTTTTGTGGGCCACATTGAAACAAGCGGCCCGTCACCGGTAGAAAATCAGATCTCTGGCCACAATCAGATCTCTGGTAGCAATGGGCGCATGACTCAGTATGACAAGCGCAGCATGGTGAGCTAACAGGCTGAGACAAGGTTGCGCTTAAGTTAGCCAACGTTTGGCGCAGCTCCACAATGCCAGTGATACGAAAACAGGAAAGAGTCGAGCTTAGCCTCGGCTTTTTTTTTGCCAGTTTTTAAAAAAAGCATAGTTATTCAATTGATATTTTAGATGACGTGACCGGAATGAATCACTTTCTACCACTTTGTGGGGATTTGATCTTGTAAGAGATCCGCCATGGTGACTGTAAGAGGGGAGCGCTTTAAACCGTACGCCAAGCCATGATTAGATCATCTGAAACTCAATAGGTAAAATGCAAGCATTTGATTATAAACAATTAATTTGTTTTATTGTTTTTGGTGGCCGTTCATTCACGGATCTATAAGGATGCACTGGCTTGTGTGAGAGGCAAATTTCTTTACTATGGGTCTCACAAGGACGGAGCTAGCCAGCAGGATGTTAGGCAGCGCATAAAAATGGAATAGCTTGCAGGATGCAGGCAAGGACAGCTCAGGATGAGTTCGATAATCAGGATGATCATCGTCATGGATGAACAAGGACCATCGCAGGATGCGGTAGGACACTCTCAGGATGAGAGCAGAACGCACGGAATCTCGTTCTTCAGGATGAATAGGACCTCGCAGGATGCGAGAAGGATACTTCAGGATGAAGTGAGATAACCAAGATGGTTATCTGTCAGGAAGACGCAAGGAACCCCACAGGACGTGGTAATGGACACCTCCAGGATGGAGACAGTGCAGCCGCTTAGGATGAATGGCTAGGCTAGGAACGCCACAGGACACGCCAACGGATGGGCAAGGGGATAATCCTAAGGATTAGGATAATGTCAGGGAATGCAGGGAGCATTGCAGTTCTATGGACAGAACGATACGACTCTAGGGGACGGCTACCGCCGTCCCCTTTCTTTTTGTGTCTTCTCTTACATCAAGATTGAGGGCCCTGAAGTGCGTCATCAATCATCTTTTTTAGTCGCTGGCGAATGTTCGTCATGCCAAAGACCCCAAAAACCAACACGCCGATGAATTCGGTGCGGGTAATGACAAAATAGCGCTGACATGCCGCTTTGATAAAGCTGGCTTGCAGCCAGTGAAACAGGGCGACAATGCCGCCACACACGGGCAAAAAACCGTTAAGTTTGCCTGGCAATAAGCCAAATAAGCCCGCCAGCACGCCAATCCAAAACAGCAGTATTAGCCCCATCGCCAATAGATTAAAGACTCGCTTCATGGCTGACCTCTCGCACATAGAGTTGATAACAGACCTGACCGGCTTGCTTATCTTTGAGCAATTGCCAGTTGGCAGGCAGTGCCAAATCAGCCATCTCTTTTTCTCGCTCTAGATAGATCAGGGCATCTTTTGCCAGCCAGCCGCGTTGCTCGAGTAGCTCACATACTTGGGGCAATAATTCGCGCCGAAAAGGCGGGTCGAGAAATACTAGATCAAAGGGGGTGGCAGGCCCTTGTAGCCAACTGAGGGCATCAGAGAGGATCACCTGGCCCTGACTGCTACCGAGGGCTGTGAGATTTTTTTTGATCTGATCTGCAGCCCCTTTGTCCATTTCAATTAAGGTCACCTGCTCGGCATAGCGTGATAACGCCTCTAGTCCGAGCCCACCGCTGCCAGCAAACAGGTCAAGGCAGCGAGTACCACGGATATGGGGCGCCAGCCAGTTGAAAATGGTTTCTTTGACGCGATCTGTAGTTGGTCTGAGTCCTTCTACATCCTTGACCGGCAATTTACGGCCTCGCCATTGACCACTGATGATTCTTACAAAGCCTGATTTTCCTTGCGGGGCCGGACTTTGGCTTGGGTTACTACGGCTGGATTTCGCTCTGGGCATCGCGTTTCATCGTCAGAAAATAAAGTGGTAGTATAAGGCGGTTCATTCTTATGCCGACCCGCCAAGGGACGGCTATCTTAGCAGTCTGCCTTTGATGTGAGTATTTTTAGATGGCAAAAGGTTTGTTTTCATGGCTGGGTTTTGGCCGTAAGAAAGAAGAAGCTAAGGCTGTCGAACCACAGACACCTCAAGCTAGCCCTGTAATCGCAAAGATCGAGGTCACCGATCACCCCGCACAAGCCGCAGAGGCAGAGGCGCAAGCAGCAGAAGTAGAAGCCGCTCGTATTGCCGCAGAGGCGCAAGCCGCTGAAACTGCTCGTATTACTGCAGAGGCACAGGCAGCAGAAGTAGAAGCCGCTCGTATTGCTGCAGAGGCGCAGGCCGCAGAAGTAGAAGCTGCTCGTATTGCCGCAGAGGCGCAAGCCGCTGAAGCTGCCCGTATTGCTGCAGAAGCGCAAGCCGCCGAAGCTGCCCGTGTTGCTGCAGAGGCGCAAGCCGCTGAAGCTGCCCGTATTGCCGCAGAGGCGCAAGCCGCAGAAGCCGCTCGTATTGCTGCAGAGGCGCAGGCCGCAGAAGTAGAAGCTGCTCGTATTGCTGCAGAGGCACACGCCGCCGAAGCTGCCCGTATTGCTGCAGAGGCGCAAGCCGCTGAAGCTGCCCGTATTGCTGCAGAGGCGCAGGCCGCTGAAGCTGCCCGTATTGCTGCAGAGGCGCAGGCGGCAGAAGTAGAAGCTGCTCGTATTGCCGCAGAGGCGCAAGCCGCTGAAGCTGCCCGTGTTGCTGCAGAA
>JBOFTS010000028.1:0-57497 GCA_051652185.1 Aeromonas sp. | reverse complement strand
ATGATTAAAGAGTCAATTTGGCTCCAACCCTTGCCCTGACTGGCATGCAATAAAAAGAGGGAGGCATCATGCCTCCCTCACTCGTTAGCCCTTATACCCCGCGGGTTGGGACTCAAATTCTCTTAACTGACTTGCATTATGGCCTTGGCCACCCTTTGCATTGCGATTGCGGCATAACCACGTAGGCGCTTGCGATTACTTGTGCGCGTCAGCGAACTCTTTCATCACTTGGGCGTGCTTGATCATGCCATCAGCCCGCACGTTGAGTTTTTGGATGAAGGTGGCCTTCTTGGCATCGTCTTTAATGTTGTCATAACGCTTTTGCAGGTGCTCTTTCATCTGCTCAGGGGTCATGTTCTGCTGGCGATCTTTTTTGTGGTGACGACGGCCTTGGTGCTTGCCGTCATTCATGTGTGAGCCATCCATCTGGCCGTCCACTACGACGGTAGACTGGTCAGCCGCAACGGGGGCGGCTGGGGCAGCTGCATAGGCACCTAATGGCAGGCCCAGGATTAAGGTCGCGGTCAGCAGAGTTTTGGTCAATTTTTTCATGGTCTATCTCCAATAACGATGTGGTAGGTTCGGCGTTTTGCCTTGCCATCAAGTAGACACCCGTCACGTGTCTAAATTTTGCCAACATCGGCCTTTTTTGTAGCAGAGTGTGACAGCAAGCAAGGCTGGCATACTTTGACATAAACCGAGCTGAAGATTTTCGTATACTCGCGCCAATGCCCTGTAGGCCTGTAGGAGAGAGCGATGAACTCTGGTAGCACACATATTTTGGTCGTTGATGACCACAGCGAGATCCGCGATCTCTTGAAGCGTTTTTTAGAGCAGCACGGCTTGCGGGTCAGTTGTGCCCGTGATGGCAAAGAGATGAAGCGGCTACTAGAAGAGCGTGAATTTGACTTGTTGGTGTTAGATCTGATGATGCCGGGGGAAGATGGCTTAACCTTGTGCCGTGAGCTGCGCGCCAAATCGAGCCTGCCAATCATTATGCTGACCGCCATGGGCGAAGAGACGGATCGCATTATCGGCCTTGAGATGGGGGCCGATGACTATCTGGCTAAGCCTTTCAACCCCCGTGAACTGCTCGCACGGATCAAAGCGGTGATGCGCCGCACTCAAGCCGATACCCATCAAGCCAGTGAGGTGGTGGCGCGGGATTTGCGCTTTGATCGTTGGTTGCTCGACATTAACCGGCGGGAATTAATTGATGAACAGGGCGTTGGCTTGAGCCTCTCCACTGCGGAATTTGACCTACTCAAAGTGTTTTTAGATCGCCCACAGCGAGTGCTGAGTCGAGATCAACTGCTGGATCTGGCTCGTGGTCGCGAGACAGCGGCCTTTGATCGGGCGATCGACACCTTGGTCAGTCGGCTACGGCGCAAGCTAGAGCGAGATCCCAAAAATCCAGAGCTTATCAAAACCATTTGGGGTGGCGGGTATCTGTTTTCTGCCGATGTGACCTTGGTGTAAAGGATGGCGATGTTACAACGACTATGGGGACGGCTGTGGCCTAAAGGGCTGACCGGCCAGATCATATTGGTGGCGCTGGCGGGCCTTATCTTGATCCAGCTGCTCAGTATTCAGATTTACCGTTCAGACCGAGAAGAGGCGCTTGGGTTTGTTAATAGCCGCAATGCGATGCAACGCATTGGCTCGGTGGTACGGCTGCTTTCTCGCTCGCCGCCCTCGCTGTATAAAGAAATTCTTAAAGCTAGCCGCAGTGAAACCTTGTTACTGCGCCTCTCTGATGAACCTTTGCGACCAGATAAGCGCAGCCCCAGTTTTGAGCAATTGGTACGCTCGCGGCTCGATTATCCTGCCAACTTGACTATCGAAATCAGCGCCGAGCTCAAAGAAGCCGTACAGCGTAACCGCGCGTGGGAGCATCACGTGCGGCTGATGCGCGATCGCAAAGGGTTGCCACTCCCAGCCAGAGAGATGCGGCTTTATGGGTCCATCGAGTTGCCACAAGGGGGTTGGCTGCAATTTAGCTCGCTAGTCGATAAGGAGGCGAGCAGTTGGTCATGGCGCACCACCCTCAATTTGATGTTGGTGGCCAGCCTCGTGATAGGGCTAATGGTATGGCTGTTTCGCCGCGCCACCCGTCCACTGCAGCAACTGGCACGCAATGCCGAGCGATGGGGGCGGGGTGAAGATATTGACCCGTTGCCAGAGGTGGGGCCAACAGAAATTCGCGAGTCAATTCAAGCCTTTAACCGAATGCATACCCGGCTTGATCGCTTTGTGCAAGACCGCACCCAAATGCTGGCTGCCATCTCTCACGATTTGCGTACCCCCATCACCAGCTTGCGGCTACGTACCGAGTTTTTGGCCGATGGTGAAGACAAGGATCGGATCCAGCAAACTTTGCAGCAGATGGAACAAATGTTGGCCGCAACCCTTAGCTTTGCCCGTGATGAGGGACAGCAAGAGGCGACGCGGGAGTTAGATCTCGTCAGCTTGCTGGTCAGTCTATGCGATGACTATGCCGATACGGGCCAGCCTGTCACGTGCCTCGCCGAAGGCAAAGAGGTATATGCCTGCCGCGCTAATACCTTGCGCCGAGTGCTGCAAAACTTGATTGGCAACGCCATCAAATATGCGGGCAGCGCTGAGGTGTCGCTTGAGCGCACTCAAGAGGCGCTGGTGATCAGGGTGTGTGACAACGGGCCTGGGGTTGATCCGGCGCGGTTAGAGGATGTATTTAAACCCTTTGTGCGGCTCGATGAGGCCCGTAATACCGAATCCGGTAGCGTGGGGCTTGGACTGTCGATTGCCCGTACATTGGTCCATCAGCATGGCGGTGAGTTGATCTTGCTCAATCGCCCTGCAGGGGGGCTCGAGGCTCAAATCAGCCTGCCACGTTAAGTTATCTTATGGTAGGGCCCAGCCCATAAGGGATCGTGCGACGCCATTGCGCGCTTGCATTTGAGATGATGGAAAAGAGAGACCCAATGGTCTCTCTTTTTGTTAATGCAGTGGTTAATGCGCAATGACCGTTTATGAATGAGAGGCTCTGGACGTTGAATTATTCGCCAACGCGATATCCTGCGGGGGAAGAGGGGCCACGCTTGGCTGTGATGGGAAACAGATACGGTTTTTCCCTTCCCGCTTGGCGCGATAGAGCTCGTTGTCGGCTCGGGCGATGAGCGCTTTGGCGGTGAGTTCGCCACTACAAAACGCAACGCCGCCGCTGATGGTGGCAACGAGCCCTGGCTCACGCCACTCCTGCTGCTCTACCCCAACCCGAAACGCCTCTAATAGTGAAGAGAACAGGTCAGGGGAGGTATCTAAGCGGAAGATCAGCGCTAGCTCTTCGCCGCCATAGCGGCAAAACCAACCCCACTCATCAAATAGTTTCATGCCCAACGCGCTTACCCGTTCGAGCACCACATCGCCTGCAGGGTGGCCATAGGTATCGTTAACCCGTTTAAAGTTGTCCAGATCGAACATCACTAAGCCAAACAGCACATTATTGTCGAGCTGGTGTTGTAAGCGCTCATCGAAGAAACGGCGATTATAAAGGCCAGTGAGTTTATCTTGATGAGCTTGCCTGCGCACATCGGCGACCTCTCTACTGGCATTTTCTACTTCGGCATAAATACCGGAGAGTTCGCTCATTCGCCGTTCACCTGGCTGATGCTCGCCCTTGATACTGGCGCGGATCAGTTTGCGTATTTCTTTGATCATGCCCACTAAATAGTGTGACCAGCTAAAGGCGAGCACGAGATAGAAGACAATGGTGCAGCCGATCATGGTGAGTACGTTGCGTGACACGCTATCAATGACCTGATTAAAGCCAGCCGTCGGGGTGGTACTGATCAAAATCCAATGTTGCTGCGGGATCTGGTGATAAGCCACCATTTCGCCGCGCGCATGATCGATAAAAAATCCTTGCGGCGCAGTCATCTTTGCTAGCCAGTCAGGGTATGCCAGTGGTTTGAATAATTTTTGGCTCTCTGGGTGAGCAATTTGTAGCGCATCACGCGAGATTAATATTTGCCGGCTTTGGGAGGTCGCTGGATTTTGTTGATTTGCGTAATTGAGCCAGCGAGAGAGCGGCGGAAGCCGCGTATCGAAGGCAAGTACCCCCACTTGCTTGCCTTGTGGATCTAAAATGGCTTTGGCAATGGTGATGGTGAGGGTGCCTAAGGCGTAGTCGTAGTAAGGATCCGTCCAAATGATTTTGCCCTGGTTGCGCGTGGCCGCTTGGTACCAAGGGCGAGAGCCAGGATCGTACTCATCGTCGTATTGTTTCGCTGGCTGAGTCAGTACATTGTGCTGTTCAGTCCCGACGTAGATGTAATCGAGCTCCATCGCATCAATATATGCTTGCCACTGTTGCAGATAGCGGGCCTGGTTTTTAAGCGGCAAGTGACTGAAATCTTGGTAATTTACATGCTGATAAATGCGTGCAAATTGGAGTTCGAGGTTATTAAGGTAAGGCGCCAGTAGGGAGTCAACAAACTGGGTGTTGCGGGCGGTGAGGTTATATTCCTGCTCTTGGTGCAGGACTCGACTCATATGCAGATAATAAATGCCACTTAGCAGCAGCATGGGGATAAATAGCAAGGTCAAACCCAGACGCATTCTGGTGATGAGGGACCAAGTATTTTGGTTTCTGCTAGCAGGCATATGGATGTCGTTTTTATTTTGGGTCGGGCGAGTATATATGATGGTTTCCCCCTCGTCTAAAGAGAGAAAATGAGATTTTTAACCAAAGACTAAATGCTGACCTGTTGTGTGATCCGTTATGAGGCGCGAGTAAGGGACGTGTATAAAACGGTGCGGCGTTGCGACACGGGTTGGCCGCTCGACGCTCGCGTCGTGCATCTCTGTGCTTGGGGCTGCAGTATCATGTAACATGGCACCTCGTAACATGGCGTCTCGATGTCGATGCTGGCGCGATGGCTTGATCAAAGCTCGCCCGATGGGCTCGATATAAACGCGATTGAGTGGGTTAAAAATAGATGTCTTTGGTACATCCATCATCTTAAGCCCACCGCCTGGTTCACCTAATCACGTCGCGGTTGGCCTGTGACCCGTGATCGGTTAAACCGATCGTCGCTCGCGATGCACCTATTTTAGTGGGCTGGCAGGAGCCTGAGCCGCACGGCACTGTTGCCGTTGCTGTCAATATATCCTTGTCCAATTTCACCACCGGGTCTGCCTATCCTTGCCATTGAGCGATGCTCACTGAGTAGGGCCGCTGGCTCGGCTGATAGCGAGTTAACTAAGGGCTAAATAGCCTATTACAGGAACACTATGTATCACCCAATACGCAACACAGCCATTGCGCTGACACTAGGATTTTGCTCCCTCTCCGCGCTTGCGGCCTCGTTGGCTGAGCAGTTTAGTCAGATGGATCAAGGGGCTGATAACGCCCTCAATGTTCGCCAATTTAGCCACGATGGGGTCGATATTAAAGCGTGGGTCGATGGATCTCCGGTCATCATTGCCGTGCCGATTAAGAACGAGCTGGGCCAGTTAGAAGGGGAGAGTCGTTACTACTTTAAAGGCGGCAAGTTGTTTGGGGTAAAAGAGCCTGCGGCTCAGTTTGCCTTTGATGACAACGGTAAGCTGACTCAGTGGTTAGATGAAAAAGGACAACCTGCTGAATTCGTGACCAAGGTGAGCATGCAGCCGCGCCAAGAGTGGCTGATCAAGCGAGCCGCAGAGCTTAGTTCACTGTTTACCCTTAGCGCTGCCGAGCAAAAAGCGGCCAAGGGAGGCGTCAAGCTGAAAGGGGCGGAGCTCGCTCGCTGGCTGTGTGACAGTAAGTTGATGGAGCTGGCTCATGGGGATAAGGTGATTTTTGCAAAAGATACCCTAAAGATGAGTCCACAAGGGATTGAAGGGGAGATCTCTTTGCGCAAAGAGAAAGGCTGGCAGGCATTGAGCCTCAAGTGTGAGGTGCAGGGCACCCAAGTGACTCGCCTCACGTGGCAGCCGTTGCCGGTGAGTAATACACCGCGTTAAGGCTTATCACACAGACCGATCAAAAAAGGGCCTATTTGGGCCCTTTTTTGTTGCGGTGAGCCTAATGAAATTGGCTACCACACCCAAATAGGTAACCTAAAAGGGACTAACGCAAAGAGCTAAAAGGGTCATTTCCAAAGGGCCACTCGCAAAGGGCCACTCGCAAAGGGTCACTCGCAAAGGGTCACTCGCAAAGGGCCATAGCAGGGTGAAAGACCACAGATGAAGCGAGGCTTGCCTCCCTCATCCTTGAGGCGCAGACTACTTGGCCTTGTTTTTTGTTGCTTCTTGCTCAAGGTGCTGATTATGACTCCTGCCATTAACTTGCTGAAAAAGCTCAATATTCCCCATAAGCTTTACCCCTACGAGTGCGAGGCCCACGACGATTTTGGCAAACATGCTGCTACCCAGCTTGGGTTGCCCGAGGCGCAAGTGTTCAAAACCCTGATCGCCCATCATGACAAGCAGGCGGTGGTGGCCATTGTGCCGTCATCTGGCATGTGCAGCTTAAAACAGCTCGCCAAAGCCACAGGCCTTAAGAAGGTTGAGATGATGAAGCCAGCCGACGCAGAGAAGCTGACTGGCTACAAGGTGGGGGGGATTAGCCCGCTGGCCCAGAAAAAGTTACTGCCCACCGTGCTAGATGAGTCAGCCTTGCAGTTTACGGAGATCTTAGTTAGTGGAGGTAAGCGCGGTCTTTCGGTAGGGGTGGCGCCGCAGGATATACTACGGCTGTTGCAATGGATCGCGGCGCCTATTGGTGAGGAGTAGTCAAGACTCCCATTAATGGGGTGGAGTCACTGCGGCACTTGCCGCGTTCGGCACAGGGCCAGCCACGCCTCAGCGGTGCGCGAGAGATAGCGCTGGCTTGGCCAGATCACGCCAAGGCGCCAGCTGAGTTCGGGTTCTAGTGGCCTTAGTATCAGGCCGTCAGGAGTCAGCCTGCGGCAAACGGGCTCAGGCAAAAACGCAATCCCCATCCCGCTGCGCACCATGGCGGTAAGAAAATCCCATTGACTGCTGCGCGCCGCTACTTGAGGCACGAACCCTGCTGCCTGACACGCCTGCTCTAACCGTTCGCTGAGGGTAAATGCGTGGGTATAGAGCAAAAACGGCTCCTCTTGCAGGGTCTCTAGTCGTAACGGGGTCTCGCCGCGCCAACGGAGTTGATCTGGCAGCACCACGCGAATGGGGTATTGATCCAGCTCCAAGGCACTGAGGGCACCGTCTTCTTTGGGGGGCAGCATAGTGATAGCCAGATCTAGCTCGCCTTCTAATACCGCCTGCTCAATGCGACGCCCGCCGTATTCGACCAAGGTGAGCTCAACGTTGGGATAACAAGCACGGTAGGCGCGGATCAGGTCGGCATAAACGTGGCCCACCATGGGGGGAATACCAAGGGTGAGGCGACCGTGTTGCAAACTTTGCAGATCTGCCAGCTCAGCTTCGAGTTGCTGCATTTGCGCCAAAATGCTTTGAGCGCGGTTAAATAGCACTTGGCCACTGTCGGTCAGGGTGAAGCGACGTCCTTCGCGGCTGAGTAACGGCTGACCGAGCTCCTCTTCGAGATTGTGGATCATCTTGCTGATGGTGGGCTGGGTGACAAACAGCTTTTCAGCGGCGCGGGTGAAGCTCTGCTCGCGCACGAGTTCGACAAAATAACGCAGGGCACGAATATCCATGGACGCTCTCGATGTGGAGGGTGATTAGCATGCCTTTTTGGCATCAATTTTATAATTTTAATTCATTTTGGGCAGGTTTCCGTCAACTCTATACTGTGAGCTAGTTCACAAAAAGACGATGATCATGAAAGCCCTCTGTTTACGCTGGTTCCAGACTCCCTTTCAAGTGGTATTGCTGGCCGCCATTTGGCTGCTCGCCGATACCGCAGTACGCACCCTTCACCTGCCGTTACCCGCCAACCTGACCGGTATGTTGCTGTTGCTGGTCTGTATTTTTTTGGGCGTGGTGAAGGTGGAGTGGTTTCGGGCCGGAGCCCGTTGGCTACTCGCAGAGATGCTGCTGTTTTTTGTCCCTGCGGTGGTGGCGGTGGTGAATTATCAAGATCTGCTGCTGCAAGAGGGGTGGCGGATCATGGTGGTGGTGATAGTGAGTACGATTTTAGTACTGGGCACCACGGCGCTAGTGGTCGATCGCGTCTATCGCTTTGAGCTAAAACTAGCCCGCCGGAGTCGCCGTCATGTTTGATACCTTGCTTGGACTGCTCTGTTTTGTGCTGACGTTGGTGTTTTACTACGCCAGCAAGTGGCTTTATGGCAAGAAGCGTATTTTGCCACTGATGCCGCTACTGCTAGCGCCAACGCTGCTGGTGGCCATGGTGCTGCTGTTTCATATCCCTTATCAAGACTACATGGCCGAATCCCATTGGCTGCTGTGGTTGCTTGGCCCTGCGACCGTGGCGTTTGCGATACCGGTTTATGAGAACCGTCGTTTAATGCGTCGCCATTGGCTGTCACTTTCAGTGGGGGTGATGGCATCGGTCATCATGGCGGTGGGCAGCACAGTGCAATTGGCGCGGTGGTTAAATCTGTCTGAGATGCTGCAGCGCAGTTTGGCGATGCGATCTATCACCACCCCTTTTGCGGTAGAAGCCACCCATGCCATTGGCGGGCAAACCGATCTCACAGCGCTGTTTGTGGTGCTGACGGGGGTCGTTGGGATGGCCGTGGGCGAGACGGTGCTTACCGTGTTGGCGATCCGCAGCCGCCTTGGCAAAGGAGCGGGATTTGGCGCCTCAGCCCACGGCGCTGGTACTGCCAGAGCCTATCAGATGGGTAATGAAGAGGGGGTCGTCTCTAGCATGGTGATGATGATTGCCGGGATGGTGACCGTGCTAGTGGCGCCCTTGCTCGGGCATATTCTGTGGTAAAGGCTGATTAGGGATTAGGGATTGGGGATTGGGGAGTGGGGATTTAGGGATTCGGGAGTGGGGATCAGGGATTAGGGATTGGGGATTTAGGGATTTAAGGCGCGGGATTGGGCCACTACAACTACAGAGATGAGGGGAACCGTGAGGTTCCCCTTTTGCATCTTGGTGATGAGGGATTACAGCAGCTGCTTGAGGCGATAGAGTAGGTCGAGTGCCTGACGGGGGGTTAGCTCGTCCGGGTGCACCGCGGCGAGCTCTTCCACCACCGGATGGATCTGCAGAGCGAAGCTCACTGGCGCTGGGCGGCTTTCACCGGCAGCCACTGGGGTGGCGCTTTCTAGCTCGTGCAGTTTGTGGCGAGCCTGCAAGATCACCGATTTGGGCACCCCGGCCAGTGCGGCAACTTGCAGGCCATAAGAGCGGCTGGCCGCCCCCTCTTGCACCGCGTGCATAAAGGCGATGGTGTCGCCGTGCTCCACCGCATCGAGATGGACGTTGGCTAGTCCGCTCATCAGCTCGGGTAAGCGGGTCAGCTCGAAGTAGTGGGTGGCGAACAGAGTGTAGGCGCCAATCTTGCTTGCCAGCTGCTCGGCGCAGGCCCACGCCAGCGAGAGGCCATCGTAGGTGCTGGTGCCGCGGCCAATTTCATCCATCAGCACCAGGCTGCGGGCGGTGGCGTTGTTCAGGATATTGGCGGTTTCAGTCATCTCTACCATAAAGGTGGAGCGGCCGGAGGCGAGATCGTCCGATGCTCCGATGCGGGTGAAGATGCGGTCGATGGGGCCGATGCGGGCGCTGTCGGCCGGCACAAAGGCGCCGATATGGGCTAGCAGCACGATCAGCGCAGTCTGACGCATATAAGTGGACTTACCCCCCATGTTAGGGCCGGTGATGATCAGCATCCGTCGATCCTGTTCTAGCCGGATGGGGTTGGCGATAAAGGGATCGCTCATCACCTGCTCTACCACCGGATGGCGGCCCGCCTCGATCAGGATCTGATCCTCATCAATAAGGTGTGGGCAGCGGTAGTCGAGACTTTCGGCCCGCTCGGCTAGATTGGCCAGCACGTCCAGCTCCGCCAGTGCGCCAGCGAACTCCTGCAGCTCACCGAGATGGGGCAGCAGGGTATCGAGCAGCGCTTCATAGAGTCGCTTTTCTAATGCCAACGCCTGAGACTGGGCGGTGAGCACCTTGTCTTCATACACCTTCAGCTCGTCGATGATGTAGCGTTCGTTGTTTTTCAGGGTCTGGCGGCGAATGTAGTGGGCGGGCACCAGATGGCTGTTGGCGCGGCTCACCTCGATATAAAAGCCATGCACCTTGTTGTAACCCACCTTGAGGGTGTTGATGCCGGTGAGGGTCTTTTCTCGCTCCTCGATACGGGCAAGGCTAGCGGTGGCACCATTGGCTAAATCTCGCAGCTCGTCGAGCTCCTGATTAAAACCATCGCGAATGACACCGCCATCGCGGATCAGCACCGGTGGCACCTCCATCACCGCACGCTCGAGCAAGTCCAGCAGCTCGGGAAAGGAGCTGGCGCGTTCGCGCAGCTGCTGCACCGCTTCGTGCTCGTTATCCGCCAGCAGGCGCTGCAACTCGGGCAACTGCGCAAAGGCCTGCCGCAGCCGGGTGAGGTCGCGCGGGCGGGCCGAGCGCAGGGCGAGGCGCGCAAGCACCCGCTCCACATCCCCCACTTGGCGCAGCAAGTCGCCTAAATCGCCGTAGAGGTTCTGCTCGATGAGCTCCTTGATGGTGCTTTGGCGACCTTTGAGGATCACCCGATCGCGGATCGGCTGGTGGATCCAGCGCTTAAGCAACCGGCTGCCCATGGGGGTGGCGGTTCTGTCCAGCACCTCGGCCAGAGTATTTTCATAGCCACCGGCCAGATTTTGGGTCAGCTCTAGATTGCGGCGGGTGGCGGCATCCATGATGACCGCGTGATCGGGCTGCTCGAGGCGCACGCTACGGATATGGGGCAGGGCGGTGCGCTGGGTGTCTTTGACATACTGCATCAGGCAGCCGGCGGCGCACAGGGCGGTCTCGCTCTTGTCGACCCCAAAGCCCACTAGATCTTGGGTGCCAAACTGTTGGCAGAGCAGCGTGCGGGCGGTGCCCAGCTCAAATTCCCACTCAGGGCGACGGCGCAGGCCGCGGCGCCCCTCGATATGGTGCAGGAGGGCGAACGATTCGGGATAGAGCAGCTCCGCCGGATTGGTGCGTTGCAGCTCGGCCAGCAGGGTCTCTTCCTTGTCGAACTGGTTGATGAAGAAGCGGCCAGAGCTGACATCCATGGTGCCGTAGCCAAAGCGACGGCCATCGTGATAGACGGCGGCGATCAGATTATCTTGGCGCTCGCTGAGCAGCGCCTCATCAGAGACAGTACCCGGGGTGATGATGCGAATGACCTTACGCTCCACCGGCCCCTTACTGGTGGCAGGATCCCCTACTTGTTCACAGATGGCGGCTGATTCACCGAGCTGCACCAACTTGGCTAAATAGCCCTCAATGGCATGATAAGGCACCCCCGCCATCGGGATAGGATTACCCGCCGACTGACCGCGCTTAGTCAAGGAGATATCAAGCAGCTGGGAGGCCTTGCGGGCATCGTCATAGAACAGCTCGTAGAAATCACCCATCCGATAGAACAACAAAATCTCTGGGTTCTCAGCCTTGAGGCCCAGATACTGCTGCATCATGGGGGTGTGGGCGCTCAGATTGGTGCCAGCCGCTGCGCTGGTGGGGTGTGGTGCGGTCATGTTCTATTCCAAAAGGGGTCTTTTTAGCCAGAGACTGCCGTGATAAGCAGTAAATTTGATAGCACCATTCTACACGTAAGCACCATCACGGGGGAGGTGGTACGTTAGGTGTGGTTAACCGGTCATTTTGATGTGATAGGTACATGATATAACCAGTAAACACCGCGGGGTCTAGTTGCGAGCAGTTACAGCAGGATCGCATAATGAGCTTTCTCCACATATAAGTAGGAGGCACGATGACACTAGATGCTGAGATAGCGCACCTTGCCATCGAGCTTGGGAAAGCGCTTGCAGAGCGGGGCTGGCTGGTTGCGACCGCTGAATCATGTACTGGTGGTGGGGTCGCGAGTGCCATTACCGATATTGCGGGTAGTTCTAATTGGTTCGATCGGGGGGTTGTCACCTACACCAACGAGGCCAAGCAACAGATGCTAGGGGTAAGCGAGCAGAGCCTTGTACGCTGCGGCGCGGTGAGTCAGGTGGTGGTGCAAGAAATGGCTAGCGGGGCGCTGGCGCACTCGTCTGCCTCCATCAGCGTTGCTATCAGTGGTATCGCCGGCCCCGGCGGCGCCACCGAGGGCAAGCCAGTCGGCACCGTCTGGTTCGCCTGGGCCGACCGCAACGGCCGTCACCACTCCCTGCTCGCCCGCTTCGACGGGGATCGCCGACAGGTACGCCAGCAGGCGGTGAGACAGGCCTTGTCGGGTCTGTTGGCCCTGCTCAGATAAATTGGGCTTGATACTGTATGAATAGACAGTATACTTAGCCCCAACTTCATATTTTTACTTACGATTTCCAGCGGAGATTGACATGGATCAGAACAAACAGAAGGCACTGGCGGCTGCGCTGGGTCAGATTGAAAAGCAGTTTGGCAAAGGTTCCATCATGCGTCTGGGCGACAGCAAGACTATGGATATCGAAGCCATTTCAACAGGTTCTCTCTCGCTGGATGTAGCGTTGGGTATTGGCGGTCTGCCGTGTGGTCGTATTGTTGAGATCTACGGCCCAGAATCTTCAGGCAAAACCACCCTGACTTTGCAGGTGATTGCAGAAGCCCAGAAGAAAGGTAAAGTTTGCGCCTTTATCGATGCAGAGCATGCGCTTGATCCTATCTATGCTGCCAAGCTGGGGGTCAACGTTGATGATTTGCTGATCTCGCAACCTGATACCGGTGAGCAGGCGCTAGAAATCTGCGACATGTTGGTTCGCTCCAACGCGGTTGACGTTATCATTGTTGACTCTGTTGCTGCGCTGACCCCAAAAGCTGAAATCGAAGGGGAGATGGGCGACTCACACGTAGGCTTACAAGCCCGTCTGATGTCTCAGGCGCTGCGCAAGCTGACCGCCAACATCAAGAACGCCAACTGCCTGTGCATCTTCATCAACCAGATCCGGATGAAGATCGGCGTGATGTTCGGTAGCCCCGAGACTACGACCGGTGGTAACGCCCTTAAGTTTTATGCCTCTGTGCGTTTAGATATCCGCCGTATTGGCGCAATCAAAGACGGCGATGAAGTGGTCGGTAACGAGACTCGCGTTAAGGTTGTGAAGAACAAAGTTGCACCGCCCTTTAAGCAGGCTGAATTCCAGATTTTCTACGGTGTGGGTATCTCGAAAGAGGGCGAACTGGTTGATCTGGGGGTTAAGCATAAGCTCATCGATAAAGCCGGTGCTTGGTACAGCTATAACGGCGAGAAGGTAGGTCAAGGTAAGGCCAACGTGGTGAAGCTGCTTTCAGAAAACAAAGTGATGGCGGCCGAAATCGAGACCCGTTTACGTGATCTGCTGCTCTCTGGTGCTGCGCCTATCGAGGCTCCTGGGGTTGTAGATGAAGTGCTCGAAGATGATGGCGAGCCAGAGTTCGAATAATTAGGAAGGCCGGGCTAACCCCCGGCCTTGTCATTTATGGTTGATGAATCTTTGCTTGGATCTGAAGAGCTCTCCTTTGAGGAGCAATTTGCCGCAGCCCGTGCGTTTGCGGTGCGCAGTTTGGCCCGGCGCGAGAGTGCCGAGTCAGAGTTGGCTAACCGGCTACGTCAGCGGGACTTCAATGATGAGGTGATCAAGGCTGTACTTGAATATTGCCGTGGTTATAACTGGGTTAATGATGAGCGTTACGCTGGCATTATGGTTCGAGCGGGAGCCGCGAAGGGGCATGGCCCGACTAAAATCCGTTTTGATCTGCGCCGAAAAGGACTCAATGATAGCCAGATAGCAATAGCATTTGATCAACCTGAGCTAGATTGGTTCGAATTGGCATTTGCTCTGCTTGAGCGGCGCGCCCAAGCCCGCGATCTGGATGATTTTAAGCTGCGCATGAAATGGCTTAAATACCTGCTGGGGCGTGGTTTTACTCAAGATCAGGCACGTTATGCGTTATCTACTCTGCAAGAGGCGCAAGCCTAATTTGCTAACGATGCATCAAGAGTGGCTGCGAGTTGCGGCATCTAGCGGCGATCGACATTGATATGTCGAGGTGTTGAGACTGGGTGATATGGCCATGGTTAGCTAGTTTGTCAAAAGGTGCGGGCTAACAGCAACGTGATTGCATTAGGGTGATGACTAGGGGTGATGACGCGCGAGTTTGTGATAGTGATGATGACTTTTTTGTTCTGCCAATCCATTCAGTGGCTCCTCTTTGCTTGCCCGCCTTACCCGCCTCACCCGCTTTAGATGACGAGATGACGAGATAACGAGATGCCGCAGATGGAGCCATTGCGTTAGCTGCGCACTCTTTTGCTGTGGGTCTAATGCTTGACTCAACACGCTGCGATGTCGCTCTCTTTTCTTTCTGTATCCGTTTATGCGTGCTTTTTCGCCTGTGATGGGCTGGTACGTTTTACTTTACCCCGCAGAAAACTTACATTAATGCGATTAAAAGTCCGTATTCGAATCAAGCAGGATTTGCCATGTATATGTCCACGTCAGAGATACGCGCGGCGTTTCTCGAGTATTTTCGTTCTCAAGAACACCATGTAGTCTCTTCCAGCTCGCTGGTACCGCACAACGACCCAACCCTGTTGTTTACCAACGCGGGTATGAATCAGTTCAAGGATGTCTTTCTTGGCGCTGAGAAGCGTGCCTATAACCGTGCCACCTCATCCCAGCGCTGCGTTCGTGCGGGTGGTAAACACAATGACTTGGAAAACGTCGGCTATACCGCCCGTCACCACACCTTTTTTGAAATGTTGGGCAACTTTAGCTTCGGTGACTACTTCAAGCATGATGCCATCCGCTTTGCGTGGGGGTTTCTGACAGAAGTATTGCAATTACCTAAAGATCGCTTGGTGGTGACCGTCTACGCGACTGATGATGAAGCGTTTGATATTTGGGAAAAAGAAATTGGGGTACCCGCTGATCGCATCGTGCGTATCGGTGATAACAAGGGTGCACCTTATGCATCAGATAACTTCTGGGCAATGGGTGATACCGGCCCGTGCGGTCCCTGTACCGAGATTTTTTATGACCATGGCGATCATATCTGGGGTGGCCGTCCTGGCTCACCAGAAGAAGATGGTGACCGTTTCATCGAAATCTGGAATGTGGTGTTCATGCAGTTCAACCGTCAAGCGAACGGGACCATGGAGCCGCTGCCACGTCCGTCAGTCGACACCGGTATGGGATTGGAGCGTATCTCCGCCATTATGCAAGGTGTTCACTCTAACTACGAAATCGATATCTTCCAGGCATTGATCAAAAAAGCGGCCGAAATTGTCGGTACCACAGATTTAAATAATCAGTCTTTGCGCGTGATTGCTGACCATATTCGCTCTTGTGCATTCTTGGTGGCGGATGGCGTGATGCCATCTAACGAAGGCCGTGGCTATGTGCTGCGCCGGATTATCCGTCGCGCTGTGCGTCACGGTCGCAAGATTGGCGCCACCGACGTGTTCTTCTTCCAACTAGCAGCCGAGCTGGCCGTGCAGATGAAGGATGTTGCAGCTGAGTTGATCGCTCAATTACCACTGGTCGAGCGGGTGCTGCGTATCGAAGAGGAGCAATTTGTTCGCACCTTAGATCGCGGTTTGCTGCTGTTAGAAGATGTGCTGGCCAACTTGGGCGATGCGAAAGTTGTGCCAGGCGAGGTGGTATTTAAGCTGTATGACACTTACGGCTTCCCTGCTGACCTGACTGCTGATGTGGCGCGCGAGCGTGATATTGGTATCGATGAAGAGGGCTTTACCGTTGAGATGGCGAAGCAGCGGGCGCGCGCTAAAGAAGCATCAAGCTTTGGTGTGAATTACAACGAGATGCTCAAACTCGATTTTGAAACCCCATTTACGGGTTACCAGAGCCTGAGCGAGCGCACTCGGGTGGTCGGTATCTACAAGGGCACAGAAGAGGTGGGCGGATTGCTCGCGGGTGACGAAGCGGTCATCGTGCTAGAGCAGACTCCCTTCTATGCCGAGTCTGGTGGCCAAGTGGGTGATAGCGGCACACTGAAGCTAGCAGATGGCATCTTTGCCGTCACTAACACTCAAAAAGCGGGTAAAGCCATCATTCATAAGGGCTTTATGGAGCAAGGAACCCTGGAAAAGGGCGCCGAAGTTGAGGCCGTAGTCGATAGCGAACGTCGCCAAGCCGTCGCGCTGAATCACTCTGTTACTCACCTATTGCATGCTGCCCTGCGTCAAGCACTGGGTGATCACGTCACTCAGAAAGGCTCGTTAGTCGGTGCTGAGCGGATGCGTTTTGACTTCGCTCACTTCGAAGGCCTGAGTATGGCCACCGTTCGTCGCATTGAAGAGCAGGTCAATGCCCAAATTCGTGCTAACTACGAAGTCTGCACCCAGGTGATGGACTTAGAAGCCGCCAAGGCCGCCGGTGCCATGGCGCTGTTTGGTGAAAAATATGAAGACGACGTGCGGGTTGTACGCATGGGCGACTACTCCACTGAGTTATGTGGTGGTACCCATGCCAAGCGCACGGGTGATATCGGCTTTTTCAAGATCATTGCTGAAAGCGGCATCGCAGCAGGTATTCGCCGGATCGAAGCGGTGACCGGCAAGAGCGCGATCGATTTTATGCACCAGGTCGGTGAGCAGCTTGAAGAGGCCGCAGCGCTGGTGAAAGGCGATCAATTCTCTATTGCTGACAAGGTTCGTCAGATGCTGGACAAGTCCAAGCTGATGGAGCGTGAGCTAGAGCAGCTCAAGGCTAAACTGGCCGCTCAAGCGGGTAACGATTTGCTAAGCCAAGTGATCGAGATCAAGGGTCAAAAAGTGCTGATTGCACAGCTTGATGGTGCTGATCCGAAATCGTTGCGAGGCATGTTAGATGGCCTGAAAAATCAGCTGAAATCTGCAGTGATCCTGCTGGCGACCTGTAGCGACGATAAAGTGAATCTGATCGCTGGTGTGACCAGTGATTTGACCAGCAAGGTGAAGGCCGGAGAGCTAGTTAACCTGGTTGCACTGCAAGTTGGCGGTAAAGGGGGTGGACGTCCAGACATGGCGCAAGCAGGTGGTACTTTACCAGCAGCAGTGCCCGCGGCGTTGCAATCTGTTCACTCTTGGCTAGAAGAACGCCTGTAAGCGGGCGAGGTGATCTGTGGCACTCTATGTACAGAAATTCGGCGGCACCTCGGTCGGTATACTGGAACGGATCGAGGCAGTAGCTGAGCGGGTTAAACAAACCCGCAATCAAGGGCACGATGTAGTGGTGGTGGTCTCTGCCATGTCGGGCGAAACGAATCGACTGCTGAGCATGGCTCAGCAGTTGGATCCTGACGCCACCCGGCGTGAGATCGATGTGCTGATCTCTACCGGTGAGCAGGTCACCATAGCGCTGCTCGCGATCGCCTTGAATAAGCGTGGTTGCGCTGCAGTCTCAATGACTGGCGATCAAGTGCGTATTCATACCGACTCTGCCTATGGCAAGGCGCGTATTACTCACATTGACACCGAGCGAGTTCAGGCTGAACTTGGCGCGGGTAACGTGGTTGTGATTGCTGGTTTTCAGGGTCGTGATGAGCATAATGCCATCACCACCTTAGGGCGCGGTGGCTCAGATACCACCGCCGTGGCGGTGGCTGCGGCGATCAAGGCAGATGAGTGCCAGATTTTTACCGATGTGGATGGGGTATACACCACAGATCCACGTGTTGAGCCTAAGGCACGACGCCTTGATACCATCACCTTTGAAGAGATGTTGGAGATGGCGAGTCTTGGCGCCAAGGTGTTACAGATCCGATCGGTGGAGTTTGCGGGCAAGTACCGCGTGCCATTACGGGTGCTGTCGAGCTTCACGCAAGGGGCAGGGACCTTAATCACATATGGAAGTGATAGGATGGAAGCGCCATTAGTGTCTGGGATTGCCTTTAACCGCAACGAGGCCAGCCTGACGATTTTAGGGGTGCCAGATCAACCAACGGTTGCAGCACAGATCCTTAACCCCATCAGTGACGACAACATTGATGTCGACATGATTGTGCAAAACAGCCTCGGGGATGGCACGGCCGACTTCACCTTTACCGTTAATCGTGATGATTATCGCCGCGCTCGGGCTCTGCTAGAGGAGACCGCCACTAGGCTGGGGGCCGCTGATGTGCAGGGTAATGGTGAGATAGCCAAGGTCTCGATTGTGGGCGTTGGCATGTGGAACCAGCCGGGTGTTGCTCGTACCATGTTTAAGGTATTGGGCGAGGAGGGGATTAACATGCAGTTGATCTCAACTTCTGAAATTAAAATCTCCGTGGTGATTGACGAAAAATATCTGGAGTTGGCAGTGCGAGCCTTGCACGCGGCTTTTGGGTTGGATCAAGCACCGTTGGAGCAGCCCTTGGGTAACAATCTCTAATTGGTTTAGTTTCAACCATTTACCATATCGGTATCTTTGTAAGATAATGTTGCATGTCGATATAAAAACAAAACAGGATACAGGAGCAAGCGAATGCTTATTTTGACTCGTCGTGTTGGGGAAACCCTGATGATTGGTGATGAAGTGACCGTCACCGTACTGGGCGTAAAAGGCAACCAAGTTCGTATTGGTGTTAACGCCCCTAAAGAGGTCTCTGTGCACCGCGAAGAGATCTACCAGCGTATCCAGGCAGAGAAAGTACCAGGCCAATCAGGCTTCTAAGTTACTTTGATAGCTGTGATAAGGCGACACCTCATGTGTCGCCTTTTGTTTTTTTGCGAGCGGTATTTTGCTCATAAGCCCAATGTAGCGCCATAACAGCCGATTGTTCATGGGGATTGCATCGAAATGAGGGCAATATTTGACGCCGAATGGTTTTTTGTAAATGTGTGATCGGCGATCGTAACTGCTTGATGAGTGGGTAGTAAGTGACGAATTCGCTTTAATAATGCACTTTTTGGCTAACTATTGAGCGAGTGGCATTATTTTATAAAAAAGTGTTTGACTAAAAATCTCTGTGACGTATTATCAGCCCCGTAACGGAGAGGTGGCCGAGAGGCTGAAGGCGCTCCCCTGCTAAGGGAGTATGCGGCTTATACCCGCATCGGGGGTTCGAATCCCCCCTTCTCCGCCATTGCGCCCGTAGCTCAGCTGGATAGAGTACCTGGCTACGAACCAGGTGGTCGGAGGTTCGAATCCTCCCGGGCGCACCATATTTAGACTCAAGCAAGAGTCATGTGTTGACCATCAGCAAGTCAGCACTTTGAGAAAGGCTTACTGATCAGTAAGCTTTTTTTATCTGTTTAAAACAGGGCGCCCGTAGCTCAGCTGGATAGAGTACCTGGCTACGAACCAGGTGGTCGGAGGTTCGAATCCTCCCGGGCGCACCATTTAAGCATTACAAAATTTATGAGCGCCCGTAGCTCAGCTGGATAGAGTACCTGGCTACGAACCAGGTGGTCGGAGGTTCGAATCCTCCCGGGCGCACCATTTTAAAGCATTGCAAGATTGATGAGCGCCCGTAGCTCAGCTGGATAGAGTACCTGGCTACGAACCAGGTGGTCGGAGGTTCGAATCCTCCCGGGCGCACCATTTAAACAGCCTCGACTTCGGTCGAGGCTGTTTTTTTATGGAAAAAACACAAGCCCCATGACGGCATTGAGTGGCTAAGCTGCCTACTGCCTACTGCCTACTGCCTACTGCCTACTGCCTACTGCCTACTGCCTACTGCCTTAGACGAGAGACGTTTCTCCTTGATCGACGATGGCGGTTTACTTGGCGATTGCCCACCGATCACTCACAGATCCTTCTTTGTTGTGCCGCTCTTGCTCTTGGATGTAAATGGTTAGCCGCCGCAACCCTGCCCCGCTGATGCTCTCTGTCGGTGCTCTTGCTGATAGGGTGGCCATCAAGATGCTGGCGCCGCTTAGGGCTTAACGGACAATAAAAAAGGATGCCGTAGCATCCTGTTTATTTGTATTGGGGGGATTAGTTGGGATTAGTTTCTAGCCACTTGCGAATGCGGTTGGCATCCCCAATTGGGGTGCGTTTACCCACGGAGTTCAGCAAGATAATAAGCAGTTCTTGATCCTCTGGTTTGGCCCGCATCACTAAACAATGGCCGGCCTCATCGGTAAAGCCGGTTTTAGAGAGCAGCACTCCCCATTTGGGGTTCTTCACCAACGGATTGGTGTTGTTGAACATCAGGCTGTAAACAGGGGTACTAAAATGGATTTCTTGGTTTGGCGCTTGAGTGAATTGACGGATCAGCGGTTGACGATAAGCGGCGGTGGCCAGCTTGCTCAAGTCCTGGGCGGTAGACACATTCTGGGTCGATAGACCTGTCGAGTCCAAGAAATGGGTCTGCTGCATCCCTAGCTGTTTCGCTTTGTTGTTCATTGCCTGCACGAAAGCGCTACGGCCACCGGGATAGTGGCGAGCCAGCGCAGAGGCTAGCCGATTTTCAGATGACATCAGTGCTAAGTGCAGCGCATCCCCACGGGTAATTTGCGTACCCATGCGCACGCGAGAGTGGGTATGTTTGAGCAAGTCGCGATCGTTTTCATCAACGGTCAAGGTTTGGGCAAGATCTTGCTTTGCATCGAGCACCACCAGTGCGGTCATCAGCTTGGTGACCGATGCAATAGGGCGCACCGCCGTGGCATTTTTTTGATAGAGGGTATCGCCAGTATTGGCATCTAATACCAATGCACTACTTGAGCGCACCTCCAGCGTGGCGGGGTTGGGCGCAGCGTGAACCGCGGGTAACCCCAATATCCCCATAATGCCCAACACCAGTGCAACTGCACGAACTCGACACTGCATATAACCAACCCCATCCCATCGAAAAAAGCGCTAGATTCACTCATTTTTACCGCCCCATTACAAGCAATTTGTAGGGGAATTCTAGGTCGGCTGCCGGTAGATAAAAAAAAGCCCTCTAACGAGGGCTTTCACTGGGTATGGAATGGATGATCAATTACGTGGTGCTATGGCTCTGCGTTTACTGACCCAACGCCATAACAAGGCCAGAACGCCGGCCACCAGTAACACCACTGGCAGGTAGATAATGATATTAAAAAATTGGGACTGGTATTCTGTTGCCAGCTCGGTGTGGCTCAGATAATAGCCAAAGCCAACCAGCGGGCAGATCCACATGATAGAACTGATCAAGTTGACGATCAGAAAGCGCCCCTGTGGCAACTCGGTGGCCCCCACAATGTAGGGGTAAGCGGTCCGGACAAAGGCAATATAACGAGCGGTGATCAGGGTCAAAATGCCGTACTTATTGAGCAAGTAATAGACTTTTTCTTTGTGTTTTTCTTCCACGTGAGACATCAGGCGATGATACATCTCGGTGTGACCAAGAAAGCGACCTTGCATATAACCAAGCCAAGTGCCAACAAAGGTCGCCATGATCAGTAGCGGGATCACCCAAAGCGACAAGACGTCTTGAGAAATCAGCACCCCCGTTAAGATCAGCAAGCTGTCGCCTGGCAGAAAAGCGGTGGGGATAAATCCATTTTCTAAGATGAGAAACGTCAAAATCACACCACAAATCATGAACGCCATCTTGGGATCAGAAAGAGTGGTCAGATCATGATGCATAAAGGCGTGAGCCAGTTGGTAAAACTGCTCCATACTTGCAAACTCCGCAGGTTAGCTGGGTAGATCGGTCAAGGGCATAGCAAGCACCTTGTCGATGCGCAGGCCATCCATGTCAACAATTTCCAATTGCCACTGATCCAAAGTCACCAGATCTCCGGTTTTAGGAACGCGGCCAAGAAGTAGCATGATAAGCCCTCCGAGGGTGTGATAGTGATGTTTTTCTTCTTCTGGTAGCCGCGCCAATGCCAGACAGTCTTTTAATTCTGGCAATGGGATCAAGCCATCAAGCAGCCAGCTACCATCGGCGCGCGCAAATGCCCAGTTATCACTGCCATCTTCTTGCTGAAAATCACCGGCCAGCGCTTCTAACAGATCTTGCTGCGTCACCAGTCCTTGTAACTCGCCATATTCATCCACCACCAGCACCATATTTTCAGCGTGAGTACGAAAATGGTTGAGCAGTTCAAGGCCGTCTAGGGTCTCTGGCAACAGGCTGCCCTCTTGGGTCATGGCCGCCAGATCAATGGGTTCACCTTTGATATAAGCCAGCAGGAGGGTATTTACATTGATGATCCCCACCAGTTCCGACAGGCTGCCATTACAGACGGGGAAGAAGTTGTGACGAAACTCAACCAACCGCTGCAAGTTGACCTCAAGGGGCTGCGCCAGATCCAAATAGTGAATATCACTACGAGGCACCATCAACGATGAGAGGCTCCGTTGGTCGAGGCGAAACACATTACGCAACATAGTGTGCTCATGATCCTCGATCACCCCCGCCTCCGAGCCCTCGACCAACATAGCGTGGATCTCCTCCTCGGTGACGTTCGTGTTGCTGGTTTGCTTGACCCGCAGCAACCGCAAACTGGCATGGGTAGATGCCGATAGCAGCCAAACAAAGGGGCGGGTGAGGGTGGCTAACAGCAGCATGGGGCGAGCGACCAGACACGCTACCCGCTCAGCATTGAGCTGACCAAGGCGCTTGGGCACTAACTCACCCGCCACGATAGAGAGATACGTCACCGTGACAATGACGATCACGGTAGCGAGCAGATTGCTGCTGCTTGGGGCTAATCCCCACTCTTGTAACCACATAGAGAACGGCTGAGCTAAGAGCGACTCACCATAGATCCCGTTGAGCAACCCGATGCTGGTGATGCCAATTTGAACCGCAGAGAGAAAATGGGTGGGATCTTCTGCCAGTTTTAAGGCGATGGCGGCAGAGCTATTGCCTTGGTTGGCCATGTTCGTGAGACGTGCCTTACGCGCGGTCACAATAGAAATTTCTGACATGGCAAACATGCCATTGAGCAAAATTAATCCTAATAGGATCAAGATATCCATACTACAGCGCTACCTTTGAGCGAAAAATGACGATGGGCAGTGTAATGAATTTGGCGGCGTAACGCTTGTGAAAGCGGCACATTCTGTGGCTTCACCGTTTATTTTTCGTCACAAAGAGAGGATGTGGATGAGCCAGATGTAAGGTGGGTAATAAGGGCAGAGGACTCTGCCCTTGCATGAGTGGCTAGTGGGCAGATTGATAGCATCACTGGCCGGTTGATTTACATGAATTAATGCGCACTAAAGCCTTGAGCCTCGATCAGAGCAATAAGCGCTTGCTTGCTTAACGAGCTCTCGATCATCGCCTTGTTGCTGGCAAAATCGACGGTTGCTGCAGTGACCGCAGGTTGGTTGAGTAAGGCCTTTTGTAAACTAGCTGCGCAGCCACCGCAGGACATACCGGAAATAGTGAGTTCGATGGTCATAGATAATCTCCTTTATGGATAGGGGGTTAGTCTAAAGTCATCGCCCACCGTAAGGTCAAGATCTGGATGTACAGATTGGCCGCTATTTATTCGGCGCGTTTTTGAATTGGGAATAGGAATAGGGAATAGGGAATAGGGAATAGGGAGTGAATCAGGATCCCGTGTGTAAATGGGTTTAGCTGGGCAGTCAGCCTAGGGTAAATAGATAGTGCGGATCCCCCACGCCGCAGTGAGTGTTACAAGGCACAAAAAAGCCCCAGGTATTGGGGCTTTTAGATTTGGGTATGACCACGATGTGCTGGAGCAACGATTAGAAGGGAATATCGTCGTCAAAATCCATCGGTGGTTCGTTATATACCGGTGCAGTAGATGGCTGAGCTGGTGGCGTAGCCGCCTGGCGAGTATAACCACCTTGCTGCGATTGTTGTGATTGCTGTTGCTGCGGGGCAGCGGTAGGGCGTGGCGCTTGGGGGGCAGTATTAGACTGCTGGCTCCAAGTATCTTGACGTGAGCCACCCAGGTTTTGGCCACCCATGTTTGGGTTCCCTACATTTGCACCACCCATGCCGCCCTGTGGACGGCCACCGAGCATCTGCATGACACCGTTGAAGCTGTCGACCAACACTTCAGTGGTATAACGCTCTTGGCCACCTTGATCTTGCCATTTGCGGGTCTGCAGTTTGCCTTCTACGTAGACTTGGGAACCCTTTTTCAGGTACTCCCCTGCCACTTCGGCGAGCTTACCCATAAATACCACTCGGTGCCATTCGGTACGCTCTTTTTGCTCACCGGTCTGCTTGTCGCGCCAGGATTCAGAGGTAGCCAAGGTAATGTTGGTCACAGCACCGCCACTGGGCATGTAGCGTACTTCCGGGTCTTGCCCGAGGTTACCGATCAGAATGACTTTGTTGATGCCTCGACTGGCCATAATTTCTCTTCCACCTTATTGACGGGCCAGGTAAACCTGGTCCAACACGACTAAATACCTAAATTGTTGCGATGTGCAGGGCTTGGGGCCACGCAGACGCATGTGGCGGGCATAGTAACAGTTGCGCGGCAGATTGGCAGCATCCTTCACTGGCTTGATGTGTTGAGTGTGCGGGCGAGCGATACTCTAACGGGGATCATTGCGCCTTTTTAGCAGCGGCGCTCACGTCCCTCTTATTGCCACTGATCTATGGCTCAATGCATGATGAAGCGTGGTGAAGAAGGGGAGTTCAATGGGATCAGGATTTCAGGAGAAGCCTGTCTATTCATCCAGTAGTCCCTATGCGATACTGGTTTGCTCAAGTTTCTGTATCGAGCGTGCAACAAGATGGAAAAAATCGTGGTCCGGGGTGCTCGCACCCACAACCTCAAGAACATCAATCTGATCCTGCCCCGCGACAAGCTGATCGTGGTAACCGGTCTTTCTGGCTCGGGCAAATCTTCGTTGGCGTTCGATACCCTCTATGCCGAAGGGCAGCGCCGCTACGTCGAGTCTCTCTCTGCGTATGCCCGTCAGTTTCTTTCGCTCATGGAAAAGCCGGATATAGATCACATCGAGGGATTGTCACCGGCTATCTCGATTGAGCAAAAATCGACTTCTCATAATCCGCGTTCAACCGTCGGTACTATTACCGAAATTTATGATTATCTGCGGCTATTGTTCGCCCGTGTCGGTGAGCCCCGCTGCCCTACCCATGGCATTACGTTGGCGGCCCAGACGATCAGTCAAATGGTGGATCAGGTGTTGGCGCAACCCGAGGAGAGCAAGCTGATGCTGCTCGCCCCCGTGGTGCGCGATCGCAAAGGAGAGCACAGCAAGCTGCTAGAGAATCTGGCTGCGCAGGGTTATATCCGCGCCCGTATTGATGGTGAGGTGTGCGATCTCTCTGACCCACCCACTCTTGAGTTACATAAGAAGCACACCATCGAGGTGGTCGTGGATCGCTTTAAGGTGCGCAGTGACCTTGCGCCGCGCTTGGCTGAGTCATTTGAAACAGCGCTGACCCTCTCTGGCGGTATTGTACAAGTGGTATCGATGGATGGCGCAAAGGGAGGCACTACGCTGACCTTTTCTGCCAACTTTGCCTGCCCTGAGTGCGGCTACTCCATGCAAGAATTAGAGCCGCGGATCTTTTCATTTAATAATCCTGCCGGTGCGTGCCCAACCTGTGATGGTTTGGGGGTGCAGCAATATTTTGACCCCGCCAAAGTGATCAGTGATGCCACCATCAGCTTGGCTAACGGGGCGATTCGGGGATGGGATAAGCGCAGCTTTTACTATTTTCAGATGCTCAAGTCCTTAGCAGAGCACTACCACTTTGATTTAGACACTCCATGGGAAGAGCTTCCGCTAAAGACCCAAGAGGTGATTTTGCGCGGGTCAGGTCATAGCGAGGTTGAATTTCGCTATATGAATGATCGCGGCGACGTGGTGCTGCGCAAACACCCGTTTGAGGGGATCTTGCACAACATGGAGCGGCGCTACCGCGAAACGGAATCTAACTCGGTCCGTGAAGAGCTGGCGAAATATATTGCTAACAAGTCGTGCACCAGTTGCAGCGGCAGTCGGTTACGGCAAGAAGCGCGCCACGTGTTTGTGGATAATCGCAATTTGCCCGCCATTGCTGAGCAGTCTATCGGTGAGGCATTGGCCTTTTTTGAAGGGTTGAACCTGCCGGGGCAGCGCGGTCAGATTGCCGACAAAATTTTAAAAGAGATCATCGAGCGCCTCGGCTTTTTGGTTAACGTGGGTCTCAACTACCTAAGTTTGTCTCGCAGTGCAGAAACCCTCTCGGGTGGCGAGGCGCAGCGGATCCGGTTGGCCAGCCAAATTGGCGCAGGTTTAGTGGGAGTGATGTATGTGCTTGATGAGCCGTCCATTGGTTTGCACCAGCGCGATAACGAGCGACTCCTCAAGACGCTTATTCATTTAAGAGATCTGGGCAATACCGTGATTGTGGTGGAGCACGATGAAGAGGCGATCCGCCTTGCTGACCATGTACTCGATATTGGCCCAGGGGCAGGAGTCCATGGCGGTGAAATTGTGGCGCAGGGCACCCCGCAGCAAATTATCGATAACCCCGATTCGTTGACTGGCGATTATCTCTCTGGCCGCAAGCAGATTGCCATTCCCGCTGCGCGCACCCCGCTGACCGATAAATGGCTGAAGATCAAAGGGGCGAGCGGCAACAATTTGCGCAACGTTAACTTGAACTTACCCATCGGGGTGATGACCTGTGTCACCGGTGTGTCGGGTTCTGGCAAATCAACCCTGATCAATGACACCTTATTCCCGATTGCCCAGCGAGCCCTCAACAAGGCCACGGAGGCCACCCCGGCTCCTTATCTCAGTGTGGAGGGGCTGGAGCATTTAGATAAAGTGGTGGCTATCGATCAGAGCCCCATCGGGCGCACCCCACGCTCTAATCCAGCCACCTATACCGGGCTTTTTACGCCGATGCGCGAGCTACTTTCTGCCACCCAAGAAGCGCGTGCCCGTGGCTATAAGCCCGGTCGTTTCTCTTTTAACGTCAAAGGTGGCCGCTGTGAGGCGTGCCAAGGGGATGGCGTTATCAAAGTTGAGATGCACTTTTTGCCCGATGTGTATGTGCCATGCGACGTTTGTAAGGGCCAGCGCTATAACCGCGAAACCCTCGAGGTCAAATACAAAGGCAAAAACATTCACGAAATTTTGGATATGACGGTAGAAGATGCTCGCCAATTTTTTGATCCCATGCCGGCCATCGCCCGTAAATTACAAACCCTGATCGATGTCGGTCTGTCATACATTCGCCTTGGGCAGGCGGCCACCACCCTTTCTGGTGGCGAAGCACAGCGGGTAAAATTAGCCCGTGAGCTCTCTAAACGTGATACTGGCCAGACCCTTTATATTTTGGATGAGCCGACCACTGGCCTGCATTTTCACGATATTGCCCAGCTGCTCAAGGTGCTGCACCAACTGCGAGATCGTGGCAATACCATCGTTATCATTGAGCACAATTTAGATGTAGTGAAAACCGCAGACTGGATCATTGATCTGGGGCCTGAGGGCGGGGCAGGGGGAGGCCAAATTTTAGTGGCAGGCACCCCTGAAGAGGTGTGCCGCAACAAGGTCTCCCATACCGCTCGTTTCTTGCGGCCGCTATTAGCGCAATAACGTGTCATCTATCACGGATGATGACAAAGGGGCCTCGTGCCTAATGCCAGTCAGTTAAGCCTGACTGGCATTGTTTTTATTGGCTTTTTTCACGCTATACCGCTGTGGTCTTGCCTTCACACTGCTGGGGTAACTCCGCTCCCTTCGCTCCGGCAATACAAACTGCCTCGCCTGCTTATCCAGCTCCACCACCCGCTTCGGAATACTCCCCGGTGACAGGTACGGCATGCAGCTCAGTTCATGGATGAGGTACACCGATGCCATGTGAAAACTCAGCTGGCTCGCCGTGTATCCCTTCAGACTCGCCGCCATCGTTACCATCTGGCTGTGCAGCAGGTTGTACGCCAGCAGCACGCCCCACAGCTCTTGCCGTATTCCCGCCGCCTTTTTGCTGCGCAGGGTCAGCCGGTGTTGTTGCAGGCTGTGCTTCATCTCCCGATAGCCCAGCTCGATTTCCCTGCGATGACTGTAGAGCTCGCCGATATCAGCCACGGGAAGCGCATCGGGTCGACCATCGAGGTCAACACCTGCCGCTCCTTGCCATTGATAGTGCAGGTCAGCAAGCGGGCTTCCACCGTATCCGGCAGTTGCGGCCACTTCTTGCATGCCTGCGGACTGGGCGTCAAGCGCACCAACTCATGCTGACGCCGCAACTTGCGCGCGACAAGTTGTTCGGCCAACACCATCTCGTTGACTGCGCAGTTCTCCATGACAGCTTGAACAAGCGGGTGACGAGAAAGCTCCATATGGAGGCCATGCGTACCTGCGGGTAAGCGGTCCCCCCCATGCTGGGTGCCTGGCTTGGCAAACTCGGCGGCATTGCCTGAGGTATCGGGCTGACGCCATATCACGCCATCAACGACGAGCAGTTGCAGCCCGGCCCGGCCTCTAGCGAGCTTGCAGGACGGCACTGGGACGACAAAGGGGTGGTCACTGGGCAACAGGATATCAAGCTGAGTAACCAGCTGAGTCATGGGAACCTGGCGGAAGGTGGTCATACCGATGATGGCCCAGGCCAATCGAACCATGGGTATACAGCGATGGTGCAGAGGAAGTCGAGAGCCTATTCGATACGCATAAAAACGGCGTTGTTTCCTAAATCGATGCAGCTTGAATGGAACTAATTGAAAACCCAGTGATCTGATCACCACCATCCCCCTCAAGTCTGCATCATGGGTAAAGCGCTTCACCCCATCACCAATTGGCCTCAATACAACAGGTCTCTCATCAACCGTGGCTCTCTCATTTTCTGGATTGATGCCGAGGCCATGGATAACTGGTTTCACCAAGACCATCACGGAAAACGGGGACGTAGTCAGCTCTACACCGACCAAAGCATCTGTACCTTTCTGATGCTCAAAGGGATTTTCAGCCTCACACTGCGAGCCACTCCGGGGCTACTCGACTCCCTGTCGGAACTGATGAATGTGCCGCTGTGTGCCCCAGATTACAGCTGTGTCAGCAAGCGCGCCCGCACAGTGAAGGTGGCCTATCGGCAGCCCCTAAGGGGCGTATTACTGACCTGGTTATCGACTCGACGGGTCTGAAAGTGTTTGGTGAAGGCGAGTGGAAAGTCAGAAAACACGGCGCTGAGGAACGTCGAGTCTGGCGCAAGTTGCATCTGGCGGTAGATCCGGTGACTCACGATATTGTGGCGGCAGAAGTGTCGCTGGAGAATGTGCATGACGCAGAAGTGTTGCCGACCTTGCTCAATCTTCTGCGTCGCAAGCTAGGGCGTGTTTACGCAGATGGCGCCTATGATAGCAAAGCCAGCCATCGGTTGATTGCGCGTAAAGGAGCGACGGCGTGTATCCTGCCTAGCAAGAACGCAGGGCTATGGAAAAAGAGCCATCCGAAAAATGAGGCGATGCCGGTGATGCGCAAGGAAGGGCTGGCGCACTGGAAGAAGATATCGGGGTATCACCGTCGTTCGCTGGCAGAGACGGCGATGTATCGGTTCAAGCAGTTGCTGACGGGGAAAATCAGTGTGCGTAACTACAACGGGCAAGTGGGAGAAGTGATGGCGTATGTGAGCGCGATAAACAAACTGAACACCCTTGGTTTGCCTGTAAGAAAGCCCCGAGTGTAGCGGTCACCCGAGGCTGGGGAAGTTATGGCTTGATGGCTGATTTGGGAAACAACGCCCTTCTTAACTGATCGGCATGAGCCTTGGAAGGGGTTTTAATTGATGTATTTTCTTAAGGTCCTGTGCATGAATATATCTAAGGTCAATAGCCACGTATTATGTTAATAATATGTTGATTTATGGCTGAATAACCAAGCATCAGTCAGGTTGTATTTTAATAAACAGTGATCGACTACTCATTATCTAAAAATTCTCTCTGAAATTTTATCAGTTAAAAATATCCAGAGTTAACAGATTGAAAAAACAGCCATTTATTATTTAAACATAAATGCAAACTTATTATCACTGTGCTCATCTCGCAGAAGTGTGAGCAAATACAATTAGAGTGGTCAACTATAGACGATTTATTAAAGTCTAAGAATACCCAATCAAACCGACGAGTATATACAATGAAGTCAATCTGAGATGATTGATTTGCCTTAATAGCACAACAGGCAACCATCTCGACCGATTCCGTTCATTTGGTTTTCAAGCGTTGAGGGAAGAGTTATGGAAAAGAAGCGTATCTACCTGTTTTGCTCTGCCGGGATGTCCACTTCACTGCTGGTTTCAAAGATGAAGGCGCAGGCGGAAAAATATGATGTGCCGGTGCTGATCGATGCCTACCCGGAGACCCTAGCTGGCGAGAAGGGACAGGATGCCGATCTGGTGCTGCTGGGCCCACAAATCGCCTACATGCTGCCAGAGATCCAGCAGCAGCTGCCGGGCAAACCGGTCGAAGTGATCGACACACTGCTCTACGGCAAGGTAGACGGCCTCGGTGTACTGAAGGCGGCGGTTGCCTCCATCAAGAAGAGCCTCGCATAGGTAAGGAGATCCCTGTGAGCAACATCATCGCATCGTTGGAGAAGGTCATACTGCCCATTGCCGTCAAGCTGGGCAAACAGCCTCATGTCAACGCCATCAAGAACGGCTTTATCAAGATGATGCCCCTGACGCTGGTCGGGGCCATGTTCGTGCTGATAAACAACGTCTTCCTGAGCTTTGGCGAAGGTTCCTTCTTCTACTCCATCGGGGTGCGGCTCGATCCCGCCACCATCGCCACCCTGGATGGCCTTAAGAGCATCGGCGGCAACGTCTATAACGGCACGCTGGGGATCATGTCCCTGATGGCCCCCTTCTTTATCGGGCTGGCACTGGCCGAAGAGCGCAAAACAGACCCCCTGGCGTCCGGCCTGCTGTCGGTTGCAGCCTTTATGACGGTCACGCCGTTCAGCGTGGGCGACGCCTATGCGGTCGGCGCCAACTGGCTGGGCGGAGCCAACATCATCTCCGGCATGCTGATCGGTATCGCCGTGGCCGAGATGTTCGCCTTTATCGTCCGTCGCAACTGGGTGATCACCCTGCCAGATAGCGTACCGGCCTCGGTCTCCCGCTCCTTCTCTGCGCTGATCCCGGGCTTTATCATCCTCTCCATCATGGGGATCATCTCCTATCTGTTGAGCGATGCCGGCACCAACTTCCACCAGCTGATCATGGACAGCATCGCCAAGCCGCTGTCCAACATGAGCGGTCTGGTGGGCTGGGTCTATGTGATCTTCTCCTCCTTCCTCTGGTTCTTCGGGGTACACGGCATGCTGGCGCTCACCGCGCTGGAATCCGGCATTTTGTTCCCGTTTGCTCTGGAAAACGTCGCCCTCTACAACCAGTACGGCTCGGTTGAAACAGCCATCGCGGCAGGCAAAGAGTTCCACTTCTGGGCCAAGCCGATCACCGACTCCTTCGTCTTCCTCGGCGGTACCGGTGCCACGTTGGGCCTCATCATCGCCATCTTTATGGTCTCCCGCCGCGATGACTACCGTCAGGTGGCCAAGTTGGGCCTGCCCTCCGGCCTGTTCCAGATCAACGAGCCCATCCTGTTCGGCTTGCCGGTCATCATGAACCCCATTCTGGTGGTGCCCTTCATTCTGGTGCACCCAGTACTGATGGGGATCACCATGGCGGCCTACTACGCCGGGATCATCCCGCCCATCACCAACATAGCGCCATGGACCATGCCGACCGGCCTGAGTGCCTTCTTCAACACCAACGGTAGCGTGGCCGCCTTCTGTCTGGCGATATTCAACCTGGGGGTCGCGACCATGATGTATATCCCCTTCGTGCTGATTGCCAACAAGGCGCAGAACGTTATCGATGAAGAAGAGGAGAGCGAAGAGGATATCGCTCTGGCCCTGAAGTTCTGATGCCCAACGTTTCAATGACAACCACTCCGATCACAACAAGGGAGGAGCAAAACTCCTCCCCTAACAGCCTGGAGAAGTAACCCATGCAGTATCGTTTTCCGGATAACTTCTGGTGGGGCAGCGCCAGCTCGGCCCCGCAGATGGAAGGCGCCGCCAACCGCGGCGGCAAATCTGCCAATATTTTTGACTACTGGTTCTCCATCGAACCGCAGCGTTTCCACAACGAGGTCGGCCCAACCGATACCTCCACCTTCTATGACAACTTCGAGAGCGACATCAAGCTGCTCAAGCAGTTGGGGCACAACAGTTTCCGCACCTCCATCTCTTGGTCACGGCTGATCCCGGACGGGGTGGGCGAAATCAACCAGGAGGCGGTCAGCTTCTACAACGCCGTCTTTGACCGGCTGCTGGCCGAGGGGATCATCCCGCTTATCAATCTCTACCACTTCGACATGCCGATGTGCATGCAGGAGCGTGGCGGCTGGGAGAGCCGGGAAGTGGTGGCCGCCTATGTGCGCTACGCCACCCGCTGCTTCGACCTGTTTGGCGGTCGCATCAAGCACTGGTTCACCTTCAACGAACCGATCGTGCCGGTCGAGTGTGGCTACCTTGGCCACTACCACTACCCCAGCGTGGTGGATTTTGGTCGGGCGGCCACCGTCGCCTACCACACCGCGCTGGCCCATGCCGGTGCCGTGCAGGCCTATCGCGCCTGCCAGCATGATGGCGAGATCGGCATCATCCTCAATCTGAGTCCGACCTATCCCCGCTCACAGGATCCGGCTGATATCGCCGCCTCCCGCATCGCGGATCTGCTGCTCAACAAGAGCTTTCTCGATCCGGCCCTGAAGGGGAGCTACGACCCCGAGCTGGTCGCGCTGCTAGAGCAGTACGACTTGCTGCCGCAGATCGAAGAGGGTGACAAGGCGCTGCTCGCCGCCGGCAAGGTGGATATCCTCGGCATCAACTACTACCAGCCGCGCCGGGTCAAGGCCAAAGAGGTGGCGTGGCAGGGTGTACCGCGCACGCCGGAAGATCTGTTCGACTACTACGAGATGCCGGGCCGAAAGATGAACCCCCACCGCGGCTGGGAGATTTACGAAAAAGGGATCTACGACATCCTCACCGACCTGCGAGTCAACTACGGCAACCTGCCCTGCTACATCTCGGAAAACGGCATGGGGGTCGAAGGGGAAGAGCGCTTTATCGGTCCCGAGGGACGGGTGGAGGATGACTACCGCATCCAGTTCATTCGCGAGCACCTCCAGTGGCTGCATCGCGCGCTGGAAGAGGGCAGCGCCTGTCGCGGCTATCATCTGTGGACCTTTATCGACAACTGGTCGTGGCTCAACGCCTACAAGAACCGTTACGGCTTCGTCCGCCTCGATCTGGAGAGCCAGCAGCGCACCATCAAGAAGAGCGGCTACTGGTTTGCCGAGGTAGCGCGCAACCATGGTTTTAATTAACGCATTTACCTAAGGAACGACACATGTTCGATCTGGACAACATCACTGAAGAGGCTACCACCAGCAACGATCTGGAAGAGGTGGTAATGGGGCTCATCATCAACTCCGGGCAGGCCCGCAGTCTCGCCTACACCGCGCTGAAAAAGGCCAAGGAGGAGGATCTGGCCGCCGCTCACCAGCTGATGGCCCAATCCCGCGAGGCGCTCAATGCCGCCCATCTGGTGCAGACCCAGCTGATCGAGGACGATCAGGGGGAAGGCAAGATCCCGGTCACCCTGGTGCTGGTCCATGCCCAGGATCACCTGATGACCTCCATGCTGGCCCGTGAGCTGATCAGCGAGCTGATCGAGCTGCACGAAAAGCTGCAGAACCAATAACCTCCGGACGGGGCGCAAGGCCCCGTCATCGGCCCGCAGATCAGGAAGCGACTCATGAGCGTCAAAACAATCCGGGAAACCGAACTGTTTAACAACAAACCGTTCCAAATGTTCATCTACAACAAACAAGTGAGCGGAACCGGTTTGCACCAGCACGACTTTTACGAGTTCACCCTGGTACTGACCGGTCGTTACTATCAGGAGGTCAATGGCAAGCGGGTGCTGCTGGAACGGGGGGATCTGGTGTTTATCCCTATCAGCTCCCGCCATCAGAGCTTCTACGAGTTCGGTACCACCCGCATCTTCAACGTCGGGATCAGCCGCACCTATTTTGACGAGCACTTCAAATACTTGTTGCCGAAACACTTTATTGCCTCACAGGCCTATGCCCTCAAAAGCGAGTTCCTTAGCTACATCGAGTCGGTGCTGGTCTCGCCGGGGTTTCGGGAAGAGGCGCTGACCGAATTTCTCGAAGTGGTGACCTACGCGGTGATGAACCGGCTGCGTCACTACAAGGAGACCTCCGCCAGCGACGATCTCCCGCTCTGGCTCCACGAAACCGTGGAGCGGATGCACGATCGCCCCCTCTTTGCCGAGGATGCGCTGGCCAACATGGTCTCCCTCTGTGGCAAGAGCCAGGAGTATCTGACCCGGGCCACCCGGCGCTACTACAACAAGACGCCGATGCAGATCATCAACGAAATCCGGATCAACTACGCCAAGATGCAGCTGGAGGTGACCAATAACTCGGTGGCCGATATCGCCTTCGAGACCGGCTACAACGACGTCAGCCTCTTTATCAAAAACTTCAAGAAGCTCACCTCGTTTACCCCGGGCAGTTACCGCAAATATCTCTACCCGAAATTTGAAAGCCCGGCCTGATGCCGACAGTGAACTCCATGTAAATAGAACAGATTGCAATAGAAAGCACAGAACATGATCAGCCCCTGCCACAGGCGGCTGCGGCCCCTCTCACCATGAAGACAGAGCGGCCACCATCAAACCTAGAAAGATCGATGAAGAGGGATTTATGAGCGAGAAGATCAAGGTAGTGACCATTGGCGGCGGCAGCAGCTACACCCCCGAGCTGGTCGATGGTTTCATCAAGCGCTATGCCGAGCTGCCCATCAGCGAGCTGTGGCTGGTGGATATTCCCACTGGCGAAGAGAAACTGAACATCATCTTCGATCTCTGCCAACGGATAATCCGCCAGGCAGGCATCCCCATGACCCTGCACAAAACCCTGGATCGCCGCGAGGCACTAGTGGGTGCCAACTTCGTCACCACCCAGCTTCGCGTCGGCCAGCTGCAGGCGCGGGAGAAGGATGAGCGCATCCCGCTCAGTCACGGCATGCTGGGGCAGGAGACCAACGGTGCAGGCGGCCTGTTCAAGGGGCTGCGAACCATACCGGTCATCTTCGACATCATCCGCGACGTCGAAGAGCTTTGCCCGGATGCCTGGCTGATTAACTTCACCAATCCGGCTGGCATGGTGACCGAAGCAGTGCGCCGTCATACCAACTTCCGCCGTTTTATCGGGGTGTGCAATATTCCGGTCGGCATGCAGATGTTTGTGCGCGATGCCCTTCAGCTGACCGAGCATGATCACCTCTCCATGGACTTGTTTGGCCTCAATCATCTGGTCTTTATCGGCGATGTGCTGGTCAACGGCGAATCCCGCTTTGACGAGCTGCTGGAAGGGGTCGCCGATGGCAGCCTGACCCGCGCCAGCTCGGTCAAGAACATCTTCGACTTGCCGTTCGACCCCAGTTTTATCCGCGGTCTTCGCCTGCTTCCCTGCTCCTACCTGCGTTACTACTTCAAGGAGAAAGAGATGCTGGGGATCGAGATGGGCGAGTTCTATAAAGGCGGCGCCCGGGCTCAAGTCGTGCAGCAGGTCGAGAAGAAACTGTTCGAGCTCTACCAGAACCCCGATCTGTGCGAAAAGCCCAAGGAGCTGGAGCTGCGTGGCGGCGCCTACTACTCCGATGCGGCCTGCGAGGTGATCAGCGCCATCTACAACGACAAGCAGAGCGAGCACTACGTCATCGTGCCCCATCAGGGCCATGTCACCAATATCCCGGCCGACTGGACGGTGGAGATGAGCTGCCTGATCGGGCGTGACGGTGCTATCCCCCATCCGCGCCTTACCCGCTTTGACGACAAGGTGAGCGGGCTGGTGCACCTCATCAAGAGCTTCGAGATCGCCACCGCCAAGGCCGCCATCAGCGGCAACTTCGATGACCTGCTGCTGGCGATGAACCTCAACCCGCTGATCCACTCCGACAACGATGCCCGCATCGTCGCCCGCGAGCTGCTGCTAGCCCACCGCGAACACCTGCCCAACTTCGCCGCAGCCATCGACGCCCTCGCCTGAGGCCAGCACGCCCCGCCCGAACCGGCGGGGCGCTTAACCACAAGGGAACCCTCATGAGCAAGAGATTGATCATCAACGCCGACGACTTCGGCCTCTGCCGCGCCCAGAACTACGGCATCGTAGAGGCGTTCGAGCACGGGGTCGTCAGCTCTACCACCGCCATTGTCACCTCCCCTGCCATCGAACACGCAGCCTGGCTGGCCAAACCCTTCCCCGAATTGCCAGTCGGGCTGCACTTTATGCTTAGCTGGGGCAAACCGCTCACGCCGCTCACCTCGCTGGTGAACGAGCAGGGCGAGCTAAATAAGGGGATCTGGCACAAGAGCGAGGCGGGAGAGCTGGATCTGGCAGAGATATCCGGTGAGCTGGCGAGTCAGTATCAGCGCTTTGTTGCGATCTTTGGCAAGCAGCCGACCCATATCGACAGCCACCACCATGTTCATATGCTGCCGACTATCTACCCGCTGGTGGAGGCTTTCGCCAAAGCGCATGAACTGCCCCTTCGCATTGACCGGGACGAAATAGCCCGCCACGGACTGACCGTCAACCACCCGCAAAGCTGCGATCGGTTCGACGACCGCTTCTACGGCGCGCAGCTGACCCAAAACAGCCTGCTACAACTGCTCGATGAGGCCAGTGAAGAGGGAGTCCATTCGCTCGAGATCATGTGCCACCCCTCCTTTATCGATCTGGAGATGCAAGGCAGCTCCTACTGCCAGCCCCGCCTCAACGAACTGGCGATCCTGACCGACCCGTCCCTGTCCGCCCTTATCACCGAGCGCGGCTACCACCTCGCCAGCTATCGGGAGTGGAAAAGAACTTAATAAATAGAAGCATTTAATAAGCAATGTGTTAGCAATAAAGTGGAGTGGTATTCACAGGCGATCAGAATTCGGTGGATTCAACTACGAAGTGCAACACTCACTTAAAAATTATGCCACTTTTATTTACTCATCAAAAATGACTCGTGGTTGCCTAAAATCAAGATACTTTCGCGGTCTCGCATTTAGTCGTGCCTTCAACGCGAGTAAGGCTTCTAGTGCCACTTAGCTCAAATGATTTTTTTTAAGTGCATGTTGTCGTAGTAGTCCATCATGTATATTTTCTTAAGAAAAAACATCAATTAAAACCCCTTCCAAGGCTAATGCCGATCAGTTAAGGATCTATTGACCGATCCTTCTGATGTGTAAAAATCCGAAACCGGTTGATTGGTTTCGGATCTTTATGCGTATCGAACAGGCTCTCTACTTTCTCCACACCAGCAATGCCGCCCAGTTTGAGTCACTCTCCAACTTAATCCCCCTCCCCAAGCTCATCATGACTCTGCTTGACAAAGAGGGCGTTGCGACCCGGAGCCATCGCCGTATGCCCATCTTCCGCTAGGTTCCTATGACTCAGCTGGTTAATCAGCTTGATATCCTGTTGCTCGGTGACTACCCCTTTGTCGCCCCCCCAGCGCCTTCCTGCAAGCTCGCCAGAGGCTGGGCCGGGCTGCAACTACTCGCCATCGATGGCATGATGTGGCGTCTGCCCGATACCTCGGACAATGCCGCCGCGTTTGCCAAGCCGGGCACCCAGCATGGGGAGACCGCTTACCCGCAGATACGCGCGGACTCCATATGGAGCTTGCTCGTCACCCGCTTGTTCAAGCTGTCATGGAGAACTGCGCAGTCAACGAGATGGTGTTGGCCGAACAACTTGTCGCGCGCAAGTTGGGGCGTCAGGATGAGTTGGTGCGCTTGACGCCCAGTCCGCAGGCATGCAAGAAGTGGCCGCAACTGCCGGATACGGTGGAGGCCCGCTTATTGACTCGCACTATCAACGGCAAGGTGCGGTAGGTGCTGACTTCGGTGGTCGGACCAGATGCGCTTCCTTGGCGCCGATATCGACGAGCTCTAGTGTGAAGTCGAGGCCCCAGAAGTACAGTGTGAAAAAACCAATAAAAACAATACCAGTCAGGCTTAACTGACTGGCATTAGGCCTCGTGCCCCTTTTTTGATGGATGGGATCTTGATGGATGGGAGCTAAGTGGCGAACAGGGGATTGGTTATCCACCAAGGTCACCGGATAGGCCGAGTGCGCTAGGCGGGTGGTACCGCTGCTGGGCCGCATTACTCCGCCGGTTTGTATTTACGACTGGCTTTGAGTTCGAGAAATTCAATGATCTTGCCAGCGACATCTTTGCCAGAGGCGGCTTCGACCCCTTGCAGGCCCGGGGAGGAGTTGACCTCAAGCACCAGTGGGCCGCGAGCGCTGCGCAAAATATCCACGCCCGCCACATCCAGCGCCATGATCTTGGCGGCCTGCACGGCGGTTGCGCGCTCTTCTGGGGTAATTTTAATCGCCGAGGCTGCACCGCCACGGTGCAGGTTAGAGCGAAACTCCCCCGGTTGCGCTTGCCGACGCATGGCCGCGACCACTTTGCCACCGACCACCACACAGCGAATATCGGCCCCATTGGCTTCGCGAATATACTCCTGCACCAAAATATTGTTCTGGGTTTGAATAAAGGCCTCGATCACGCTCTCTGCCGCTTTTTGAGTCTCACACAGCACCACTCCAATCCCTTGCGTTCCCTCTAACAGCTTCACCACTAATGGCGCGCCGCCCACCATAGTGATGAGGTCTGGCACATCGTGGGTGCTATGGGCATAACCGGTGATAGGCAACCCAAGGCCGTGGCGAGAGAGCAACTGCATTGCCCGTAGCTTGTCGCGGGAACGGCTAATGGCCACCGAATTGTTGAGCGCCATGGTATTCATCATCTCAAATTGGCGCAGCACGGCCGTACCATAAGCGGTAATGCTGGCACCGATGCGAGGGATCACCGCATCAAAGCTGGCGAGCGCCCCCCCTTCGTAATGGATGGAAGGGCAGTGAGAGGCAATATTCATGTAGCAGCGCAGGGTATCGAGCACCTCAACCTGATGGCCACGGGCGAGTGACACCTCGACGAGACGACGAGTGGAGTAGTTTTTGGGCTCACGGGATAAAATGGCAATCTTCATGATTATTCCGCTAGAAGGTGATAGCTAGGTAGCCAAGGGCACGCAGATATAAAGTGCCACAGCGCCATCACAACGCCAATGGTTTCTCTGCGTCATCTACTGATGAGATGAATGGGTACGTGGATATACGGATATGTGGATATGTGGATGTGTGGGAGGGGGAAGATGAAGATAACGCGGCATTGGGCTGCCGCCATCTTGCTTGTCGTGGCTATTACGCCGTGCTTATCCCGTGGCATTTTCTATTACGGTACATCCTGCGAGCTCGCAAGCGAGAGGCCAAGTATGGCGCGCCGTATACTCATCAAGGGGTTATGAGTAACATGGGGCCCGAGAGTACCCTGTGCTAGCCCCGCATGGGGATACCTGCTTGCGTCTACTAACGAGAAAATAACTATGAGCGTCTATTACACACTCTGTTTTCTGGCTGCATTGGCGATCTTTATCGCCTTTATTAACCAGTACGTGGTGAAGATCCAGACCACCATCGCTATCACCGCCGGGTCGATGGTGATCTCAGCGCTGCTAGTGCTGTTTGGTAAACTTGGTTGGTTCAATTTAGAACCGCTAGCGGTTAAAACCATGGAGAGCATCGACTTTCAAAACTTCCTATTAAAAGGGATTTTGGGTTTTTTGCTGTTCGCAGGTGGCCTTGGTATCAATCTTAAAGCCTTGCGTAGCCAAAAATGGGAAATCACCGTGTTGGCGATTGTTTCAACCGTGCTGTCAACCTTCCTGATTGGCTACGGTTTTTGGTTTCTGGCTCAGCTATTGGGCTGGGAGTTACCGCTGGTCTACTGCATGTTGTTTGGGGCACTCATTTCGCCAACGGACCCCATTGCCGTGCTCGCTATTGTCAAAAAAATGCAGGCACCACCCCAGATCGCGATCCAAATCGAAGGGGAGTCTTTGTTTAATGACGGGGTGGGCCTCGTGATTTTTGCCACCGTGTTTGCTATCGCGTTTGGCGGCGTTTCACCCACGTTTGGCAGCGTAGCGGGCTTGTTCTTACATGAGGCCCTCGGTGGCATTCTGTTTGGTGTCGTGCTGGGCTTAATTGCCCACTGGATGATCAGCGCGACCGACGATGGTTCCCTTGAGCTGTTGCTGACCTTGTGTATTCCCACCGCAGGATTTGCTTTCGCCAACATGATCGGTGTGTCTGGCGCGCTCGCCATGGTGGTGACGGGCATTATGATCGGCAACTGGACCCGTCACTCAGGCTTTTCTAAGCAGAGTCGAGATTACCTCGATCACTTCTGGGAGCTGATGGATCAATTCCTCAATGCCTTGCTGTTTTTGTTAATTGGTTTGGCGTTGGTGCTGCTTGATTTGGCTTGGCACGATTGGGCGTTATTGGTCATTGCGGTGCCATTATGTTTGGCGGCCCGTTTTATCAGCGTGTCGTTGCCTTATATCGCATTTCGCCGCTTTCGCAGCTACAACAGCTTCTCGGTGCGGATCCTCACGTGGGGCGGTCTACGAGGTGGGCTGGCCATGGCGATGGCGCTCGCGCTGCCTTCTGGTGTCATGATGATCCCAAGCCATGGGGTTGACCTGCGTCAGGTGATCTTAGTGATGACCTACTCGGTGGTGATGTTCTCCATCGTGGTGCAGGGGATGACCATCACCCCGATGATCACCGCGGCCAAAAAGGCGAACGGTGAATCTTAAATGGTGAGAGTTAAATGGTAAGAGTTAAGTCATGAAAGTGAAGTGACTCGATACATACCGTGACGCAATAACCGCGGGCTCCCATAAGGAGCCCGCATTGCTAGGGTAATAGCCCAGTGCCGCTGGCTAAGATCGGTGTTGGCTCAGAGCAAAAATCCAGTGCTTAGCACAGATAGCCAAATAATTGTTTGCTTTTTATCCACTTAAAGAACAAAATGCGCGTCGGCTAGTTAATCAGCCCTGTTTATGTTTATCCTGCAATGCTTCACCTCACGATGAATCCAGTCAGTTCCCGCATAACCTTCTTCTGATTTACTCGCCTTGAGAACCGTCAGGCTGTCTGCCTGCGTTGCCCGGCTCTCACGGTGCAGACCCGATCTGCCCACCCAAATGAACCATGCACTATGCATATTCTTTTGCGCATTCCTTGAAAAATGCAGACGCCCCTGACCGGGCTGGGTATACCTGCGCGCGTGTCGATCACCTCATCAATCACGCCCATTAGCCTGATATTTGCCAATACAAGGAGCAAGCAACTCATTGATATAGAGAAATTTAATAATGAAAGTAGTCAATACTCACAAGCCTCTGCGTCGTAGCAAACCCATCAACTTGCCCTTGCAAGAGCAAGATATCGATGGATTTTTGATCCAGTTCAGCACCCGCTTTAGCGGTGGTTTCGCCATCTCTTGTGATGGCATCGCTGGCGAGTTTTCTATCGAAGACTTTAACTGATCCCGCCTGCTAACTAGCCGCATCGAGGCAGATAGGCCATCACTCACGATGGCCTTTTTATTGATAGGTGCCTCCACCTTCCCCAAGTAACCATCACTCCTTTTCGTTTTATCCCCTTGTTTATCCTCTTTTATTTCCGCATTTATCAAACCATCAACATACCCATATCCCCCCCTTCGATGACGTAATCTGTGAGAGCCGATTGAGTTTTTTTGTGAGAGGTCGGGTACATTGATCAACATGTATCAATCCGTTTACCTCAAGATGGAACAGCTTAATCGCGCCCTTGCATTACACCAGTTGCTGGTGGATGTTCGTTATCCGGTCTCCCGGACTCTGATCCTTGAGCGACTCGAGTGCTCAGTCAGCACCTTCAAACGGTTGCTGCAACTGCTCCTAGATCGTTATCAAGCCCCCATTATCTGGGACAACCTCGCCCGCGGTTATCGTTACGATACTGCCGATGGAAGCTTTACTTTGCCGGGAGTGTGGCTAACCGAATCCGAAGCGTTCGCCTTGGTGATGGCCAACCGCCTATTGCAAGAGGTGCAACCTGGGTTACAGCAGCAAGGAATGGCGCAGTTACAGGCTCGTATCGGTGAGTTGATCGGCCCGCAGTGGCAGCGTGAAGGCGAACGGCTGCAGGTTGCCAGCATTGGCCGCCAATTCGTGGAGCCTGCGCTCTTCTTGCCTTTGGTGCAGGCCCTGTTTGCCAGACGCCAGCTCAGCTTTCTTTATTACCCGACCCACCATCCAGCCAAAATCCGCCAGGTATCACCTCAGCGTCTCTACTGGTATCGCGATAACTGGTACTTGCTTGGTTGGTGTCATGAGCGGCTTGGACTGCGCTGGTTTTCATTGAGCTGGATCGCAGATCCTATTGCGCAGGATAACGCCGCCTGTGAGCGTGATAGCGGGGGACTCGATGCCATCTTTGCCAATAGTTATGGGATCTTCGGCGGTGGGCAGGTGCAACAAGCTGAGTTGCGCTTTGATCCTAGCGCCGCGCCGTGGGTTAAAGACGTGCAATGGCATCGGGATCAAATTCAAACCCTCGAACCCAGCGGTCATATTCACCTGACCGTTCCTTATACCGACCAGCGGGAATTGGCCCGCGATCTGCTGCGCTTTAGCGGCGAGGTTGAAGTCCTTGCCCCACCTGAACTACGCCAGCGTATTGTTGCCGCATTGGCTGCCGGATTAGCAAAACATCAAATTCCCACCGCAGTGGCTCAGCCCGTGAGCCAGTGACGGGGGGATAATGACTCGCGCTGCTCAAGAAGAGGTAATCGACTATGGAAGAGTTAAGAGCATCTGATTTAAAAACGATTTTGCACTCCAAACGCGCCAACCTTTATTACTTGCAATATTGCCGTGTCTTAGTGAATGGCGGGCGGGTTGAGTACGTTACCGATGAAGGAAAGGAGTCGCTGTATTGGAATATCCCTATTGCGAATACCACCTGTATTTTGCTGGGTACGGGAACATCTATTACCCAAGCTGCGATGCGAGAGTTCGCAAAGGCGGGGGTGTTAGTTGGTTTTTGTGGCGGTGGAGGTACTCCTCTTTTTGCGGCTAATGAAGTAGAGGTAAATGTGAGTTGGCTCACCCCCCAGAGTGAGTACCGCCCAACGGAATACTTGCAGCAATGGGTTAGCTTTTGGTTTTGCGATACATCAAGGCTGCAAGCGGCGATTTCCTTTCAGAAGGTTCGTATTACCCAGATCCGTAAGGCATGGCTTGGCGCGGCGATGAAGCGTGAACATACATTTGCTATCGATGAGACCGCGCTTGAAAAAGTGTTGCAACGCTTTGAGTCACAGCTTGCTGCCTGCCGCACTAGCACAGATGTGCTGGCACAGGAGGCTAGCATGACGAAGGCGCTATATAAGCTTGCAGGTAACGCTGTTTGTTATGGCGAATTTTCCAGAGCCAAGCATGGCAGTGGCATCGATGTGGCAAACCGTTTTCTCGATCACGGTAACTATTTGGCCTATGGGATTGGCGCAACGGCTTGCTGGGTTATTGGCTTGCCCCATGGTTTATCGGTGCTCCATGGTAAGACTCGGCGAGGCGGGCTGGTATTTGATGTCGCTGACCTCATCAAGGATGCGCTTATTTTGCCTCAAGCGTTTATCGCCGCGATGGCTGGGGAAGAGGAGCAAGAATTTCGCCAGCGAATTATCAGAGGTTTTAATCAGCATGGTGCATTGGATGTGATGATTGACACTTTGCAGTCGGTTGCGACTGAGCTCAGTGAGGTTTAACGGTGAATATTCTTTTAGTTTCTCAGTGCAGCAAACGGGCGTTAGCTGAAACAAGGCGCATTTTAGATCAGTTTGCTGAACGAAAAGGAGATCGCACGTGGGCGACCGTGATTACCCAAGATGGCCTTGATACGTTGCGCAAATTACTGCGTAAAACAGCCCGTCGTAACACCGCTGTTTCGTGCCACTGGCTGAAAACGTCGGGTCCTGAGTTGTATTGGATTGTTGGTAATGCTCGCCGTTTTGATGAAAATGGCTCAGTACCGACCAACACCACAGAACGCAATATCTTACGCAGTCAGGATGAGAATCGCTGGCATACCGGCGAATCTATGGCGCTGTTGGCAAGCATTGCGGGCCTTTTTCATGACGTTGGTAAGGCCAACCAACTGTTCCAAAACAAACTCAAGAGTAAGCAGCTCCAAAGTGAGCCATTACGTCATGAATGGGTCTCCTTGCGGATTTTTGAGGCATTTGTTGATGGCAGAGACGATCAGCAGTGGTTAACCGCTCTCTCAACGCTCACTCCGGGTGATGCATCGTCGGTACTTGCCACGCAGATGACGACTGAGAGCAAGGCCCAACCGACAAAACACACGCCCTTTGAAGGTTTGGCCCCGATCGCTCGTCTGATCGCTTGGCTTATCGTTACCCACCATCGTTTACCACAGTTTGATAAATCGAATATCAATCTGGCAGCACCAACGCCAGCGGAGTTGACGTTGAACTCACCACGCTTTGATGCCAGCTGGAACTCCCCTCAATGCCGCGATCCAAAATGGGATCTAAGCGCTTGGAGAGAGGTGTGGACTTTCCCTCATGGCACCCCTTTGGCCAGTCATACATGGTGTAGTAAGGCTAATCGTCAGGCCCTGCGAGCATTGCAGTGCCACGCCCTTTGGCAAGAAACTGATTGGCTATCTGATCGTTTTACTGCTCATTTGGCCCGCTTGTGCCTGATGCTAGCGGATCACGCGTACTCTTCTGGAGCTGCAATAGAAAAATGGCAAGATAGGGATTACCAGGCATATGCCAATACTGACCGTGCAACGGGTAAGCTCAAGCAATCCCTAGATGAACACAATATTGGGGTGGGTCATAACGCCTACTTACTTGCCAAAAGCCTACCTAAATTACGCAGGCACTTACCTGCGATTACGCGGCATAAGGGCTTTAAGCAACGCAGCAAATCAGCGGTATTTCGCTGGCAGGATCAGGCATTTGATGTGGCTAAAATATTGGCGCATCGTTCGCAGCAACAGGGTTTTTTTGGGGTCAATATGGCCTCTACTGGCTGCGGCAAAACCTTTGCTAATGCTCGTATCATGTATGGTCTGGCCGATGAAAAACAGGGTTGCCGTTTTAGTGTTGCGTTGGGTCTGAGAACCTTAACCCTACAAACGGGGGATGCCTTACAAACAAAACTATCGCTCGATAGCGATGATCTGGCGGTGTTGATTGGTTCGGCAGCAGTCCAGCAGTTGCATCAACAGCGCACTCAGGCATCTCAAATGGGGTCTAAAGGCGGCTCTGAATCAGCAGAGGCATTGCTTGATACGAATCAGTATGTGCGTTACGACGGTGCGCTCGATGATGGGCCGTTACGCCGCTGGCTTAAGCAATCGGCACCACTGCATCAACTGGTTAGTGCCCCCGTGCTGGTGAGCACCATCGATCACTTAATCCCCGCAACGGAAGGTACGCGTGGCGGTAAGCAAATTGGCCCGATGTTGCGCCTCCTGACTTCAGATCTGGTTCTCGATGAGCCTGATGATTTTGGGTTAGACGATCTACCGGCATTATGTCGTTTGGTTAATTGGGCTGGCATGCTAGGCAGTCGAGTGCTGCTTTCGTCGGCAACGTTACCCCCCGCATTGATCGATGCACTATTTGCTGCTTATCGGGATGGACGAGCTCACTATCACAAAGCGTGTGGTGAGTCAGATAAGGTGCCTCCTGTTTGTTGTGCATGGTTCGATGAATTTGGGGCTATAGAGCAAGACTTAGCTAATCTCGATGCCTTTAAAGTGCAACACCGTGCGTTTGTTACTACTCGTTTGGCTAAATTGGCCAAGCAGCCTTATCTGCGTCACGGAGCACTTTGGTCTGTGAATACCATCGGTAAAGACAGTGATGACGTCGCGCAAGCAATGGCCGAGGCCATTCATAAAGGGATATTGCAGCTGCATACGGATCACCATGAAGCCCACCTGACTGGCAAATGCATGTCCGTTGGCCTAGTTCGTATGGCAAATATCAATCCGCTAGTGGCTATTGCTCAGCAGGTACTCGCTCAAGACCTACCATCTGATACTCGGATCCACTTTTGCGTTTATCACAGTCACCACCCCCTAATAGTGCGATCTGAGATGGAGAAACGCTTAGATGCCCTGCTCACTCGCCACTGCAGTGATGCATTTTGGCAGCGACCCGAAGTGCAACAAGCATTAGCACAACCAGAAACGCACCATATTTTTGTCGTTTTTGCCTCCCCCGTTGCGGAAGTTGGACGTGATCACGATTATGACTGGGCGATTGCAGAGCCAAGTTCTATGCGATCCATTATCCAGTTGGCAGGTCGCATCCAGCGTCACCGCAAAAATCTTCCGTCTACTCCTAACCTATTGATCCTCAATCAAAATGTTAAAGCATTGAAAGGAGTGACGCCGGCCTACTGTCGGCCAGGATTTGAATCAAAGAATTTTAAACTTAATGATCCAGATATGAATAACAGCTTGCCATTGAGCTGCTATGAATGGGTCTCGGCAGCCCCAGCAATTCAGATGCCGCCAAAAACGAGTTTGAAGGGACCTTACGATCGGCTCGATGCGCTAGAGCATGCTCATCTTTACGTCCGACTATTTGGCTACCAAGCCGCGAATAAGACGCCAGAGATTCCACCGGCTCAGCAGTGGTGGCAATGTCCTGTGGATTGGTCTGGTGAGATGCAACAACAAACCCCTTTTCGACATTCATACCCTGACGAAGGCTTTGTGCTTTACCAAAAAGATCAAGACGAGCCACTGCGCTTTCATCGGCTTGAAGCGTTTGGGGAGCCAACCTTAGTCGACGCAAATTGTTTTGTTCGTTCGGTGTTTACGCCAGCGATGCGGGTTGAGCCGTTGTTGAGTAACGATCCAGAACCGCTGTTAGCCGCGATGGGTGAGCAGCTGGAGTGGGATGCCGCAAGGTTATCGCGCACCTTTACTGAAATTCGTCTACGCAAAACGAGTAGTTGGCTATATGACCCGTTATTTGGTGTGTATCAGGCGCTCACGTGAGCGCCTGATACACGGTCTACCTGTGCGGTAGCGAGGATAATAAATACATATACACACTTCTGAGCTGTCTGTACGACAGGCAGCTGATTATAGCGGGGATCAGATCAAGCATATATAAGTAATATTCCAGTTAAAATTAATACATATACACAGGTATTGATCATTTGGTGTTTCAGGTTCAAGATAGCTTCATAGGGATCGGAATGTATCTGTTGTTGGCATGTAACGAAGCCCAAGCCTCGCACTGTCATTGCGCGTCGTTTTTGTTTTGCGATCAAGCACAACCTGCACGTCAACATTGATAGTTTTTTTATGCAGGCCGGCCAGATTCACCTTGTAGAACACCTTTAGGTACTAGGGAGAAAGTAATGGGAGTGGAACAATTGTCATCGGCTATCGATGACTATATCTCGTCACGGCAGGAGGCTAAGCCAGATAAATGGCCGACCAAGGCGGACTGGCTTGATGATGCCGCTAAGCGCGCCAAACAGATTACGTTAGTGACCCATGCCCCTAAGTTCACCCATGGCGATGTCCGTGGTATTGGGGCTCGGATTGAAGCTGCTGAGGGACAAGCCTACCTCTCTACCGCCAGCCTCACTGCACCTGCAATCGATGTGATTGGCAATGCCGCCGCGCTCGATGTCGCGAATTTGCTGCTGCTTGAGGCTAATGGCAAACGTCTAGTGGATTTAATCGAGAATGGTGATACCACTGCGTTAGCTTGTTTTAGCCACGATCAAGCGCAGTTGGATGCATGGTGTGATGGGTTATCGCTAGCGTTAGTCGGCGGGGAAGTGACGACCCATACCTTGGCTAAGCAAACCTATTTTCCCGTAGAGCAGGGATACCACCTTCTTAGCCCACTCTTTGCCAGCTCACTTTGCCATGCCTTACATCAACGCATTGATCAGGCCCGTTTTTCTGAAGAAGCAAAACTTGCACGCGATGCTCGCCGTAAAAATGAATTTTCCACCGTGACCCTCGTGGATTTTCCCCATATGGCGGAGCAGCATTTTGGTGGTACTAAGCCTCAAAACGTCTCTTTACTAAACAGTAAGCGTTATGGCCGAGCCTATCTGCTGAGCTGTCAGCCACCATCATGGCAAAGTCGGCTGACACCCCCTCACAGTCAGCATCATTTCTGGCAGCAATATGGGTATCAGGTCAAAGCGATCACTCGCAAACTCACCACTTTTTTGAAAAAAATAGCGATGCGGGACAACAATGCGGCCATTAAAGATCGCCGTGCTGCCCTGGTTGCCGAGCTAGTGGCTGAGTTGCACGAATACAGCGCCAAACTACGCAACTTACCGGCTGGCTGGTCTCAACACATGGCTGAACCTATGCCTCAAGCACTGTGCTATTGGCTTGACCCTGCTGCCGTTACGGTGCCACCAATAGATTGGGCCAATCAGGTTGGGCATGCTTTTGCCGTTTGGCTAAATGGCCAACTGCAAAGTCAACTAAATCATGTTGGAGATGTTGATCTGCACGTGTGGCGGCGGCTGCTGGCTCGTGAGTTACGGTTGCTTAAACAGGATCTGGAGGGATGGGCATGAAATCAACCCTGCTGCTCCGCCACCTTCGGGTGGAAAATGCCAATGCTATTAGTGGTTTGACCTATGGCTTTCCGGCTATCACTCACTTTCTCGGGTTTACCCACGCCCTATCACGCCGCCTTGAGCAAGCGTACGGCCTGACGCTAGGGGGATGTGCGGTGGTAGCTCATAACACCGAACTGCAGAGTCAACCCCTTGGTAATCGTCGTGAACAGGTGTTTGCACTGACTCGCAATCCTTTGACCAAAGAAGGTAAGACCGCGCCTTTTAACGAAGAAGGACGAGTACACCTCGACATTAGTCTGCTGATTGAATGTGATTTTAAGGCAGAAGAGCTGCCTCGGAGTGACTCGCTAGATCAATCGATCAGTGAACTGCACGGGTGGTTTGAGCGCACAGTACCGACCCTACGCCTTGCTGGGGGAATGATCACCACCCTCGGGCAGGTACAGTGGCACGAACATTACGATGAAATGAAGTTACGCCGCTTATGCATGAGCTTGTTACCAGGCTTTGCGTTGGTCTGTCGTCACGACGCGCTCACCGAGCACCATCAACAACGCCTGACTGTTGAGCCCAACCACGAGTTGCTCGATAGTTTGCTCGACTTTGTAACGTTGCAGCATCAAGCCCAGCAAGATGAAGCCGAGGGGGTGAGTTGGCAGCCATTGGCTAAGCCTTCATCTGGCTATTTGGTGCCACTGGTTGTGGGGTATCAAGGTATCTCCCCACTTTATAATCCGGGCTCCATTGCAAGCAGCCGTGACCAAGAAACACCTTTTCGGATGGTGGAATCGATTTACAGCGTAGGACAGTGGATTAGCCCTCATCGGATCCAAGATCTTGACGCTCTGTTATGGCGCTACCGCTACCAAGAACCGAATTACCTTTGTGAAAATCATTACGTGTCATCTTCTTTGAATATTGAAGAAGACGAAGAAGAATTTATTAGCTAATCACAGGAAGATAAGGAATCACATAATGGCAAAAGCAACGATTAAAACCGCCTCTGTTTTGGCTTTTGAGCGCAAACTCACTAACTCAGATGCCCAACTTTTTTCTGGCAACTGGCAGGATCGGGCTGATCCTAAGGCGTGGCATCCACTATCACTGCAAGAAAAAGCCGTACGCGGCACCATATCTAACCGCTTGAAAAAAGCGACAGCAGAAGACCCCACCAAACTAGACAATGAAACCCAAAAACCCAACCTTCAGCGAGTGGATGTCGCGACCCTACCTTTTGAAGCCGACACGCTGCGAGTGAGCTTCACCTTGCGGGTACTGGGAAATTTGGCTCAGCCCTCAGCCTGTAACGATCAAGCGTATCAAGCGATCTTGAGCGAAAAGATCGGTAGCTATATAGACGAGCACCAGTTTCATGAATTAGCTGCCCGTTATGCCGAGAACTTAGCCAATGGGCGCTTTCTTTGGCGCAACCGAGTTGGGGCTGAAGCCGTCGAGGTGCACGTCCATCAGCTAGAACAAGGTGTGGCAAAGCAGAGTTGGACGTTTAATGCCCAGAGTTTCAATTTGCGCGCCTTTACTAAACCACAAGGGGCGTTAGCAGAACTTGCTGAGGTGATTCGCCAAGGATTACTTGGTAACAACTTTGCGCTGTTAAAGATTGAGGCATTCGTTCGTTTAGGGGCCGGTCAAGAGGTGTTCCCCTCCCAAGAGTTGGTCTTGGATCAAAGTGGCAGTAAAGATGGCAAAAAGAGCAAGTTTCTCTACCAAGTCAATGGGGTGGCAGCCATGCACTCCCAAAAAATTGGTAATGCCTTACGCACCATAGACACTTGGTACCCACAAGCTGATGAATTAGGCCCAATTGCGGTTGAACCGTATGGCGCCGTTACTAGCCGAGGGACCGCCTATCGTCAGCCCAAAGATAAACTCGACTTTTATAACTTACTCGATGGCTGGATGCTCAAAGACCATCAGCCATCTGTAGATGAGCAACATTACGTCATCGCGACACTGGTTCGTGGTGGTGTCTTCGGCGAAGCGGGCTAAGGAGCGGTGATGGATCATTATCTCGATATTCGGGTATTGCCCGATCCCGAGTTTGGTCAGGTGGACTTGCTCAACGCGCTCTACGCCAAACTGCACCGCGTACTTCCTAGCCGGACGTTGGGGCGAGTTGGGGTTAGTTTTCCTGATCACAAACGCACACTAGGGGAGTGTTTGCGTCTACATGGCTCTCTTACTGACCTGTGTAACCTGACCGAAGCGAACTGGTTACAAGGAATGCGAGACTACATTCGTATCGGTGAACCGACCGCCATTCCATCGGCGGTCAGTTATCGCACCGTGCATCGGGTGCAGGCGAAAAGTGCCCAAAATAAACGTCGTCGTTCGGTAGCAAAAGGGTGGTTAACGCAAGCAGAAGCCTTAGTTCAGATCCCAGATACTCAACAAAAGATCATGACATTGCCTTATGCCGAGATGCACAGCCTCTCAACGGGTAGCCGAATGCGTATCTATATTGAGCATGGCCCCTTGCTTGATAAATCAGCGATAGGTGAGTTTAACGCATATGGATTAAGTGCTACCGCAACCATTCCCTGGTTCTAACCCTATTTTTGAGGGCGTAGTTAAGTCATTGATTTTTCTATGACATCTACGCCCTTATTACAAGAGGGGTTAATGGCGTGTTTTAGATAAGATCTTTAACAATCAGTAAGATAGCGTTATATTGCAACGCCTCGCTGCCGCACAGGCAGCTTAGAAAGTGATTTAGTCCCCAGTTTAGCCCCTCGCGGCCCTCGCTGCCGCACAGGCAGCTTAGAAAAGTGGAGTCGGCAAGATGCTTTCCCACGTAATCCTCGCTGCCGCACAGGCAGCTTAGAAACTGCGCTTGTTGGGTGGCTCAGCAGTGATTGGCCTCGCTGCCGCACAGGCAGCTTAGAAAAACAAGCTAAAGGGATCGGCGAGGCAGCTCAACCTCGCTGCCGCACAGGCAGCTTAGAAAAGGCCGCTTTCATCCATGTCTATCGACAACGTCCTCGCTGCCGCACAGGCAGCTTAGAAAATCTGACCGTTACTCTCTAACAGCAAACCCTCCCTCGCTGCCGCACAGGCAGCTTAGAAAAGTTGGGGTATGGCGTGAGCTGCGCCGGATTACCTCGCTGCCGCACAGGCAGCTTAGAAACGTTGATCTAGTTCATCTCTAGTGTGGTCACGCCTCGCTGCCGCACAGGCAGCTTAGAAAATGTCATGCACCGTGAGCCGGTGCGGCTGGTCCCTCGCTGCCGCACAGGCAGCTTAGAAATGGTGTGTCTGATCTAGCTCGCTAGTCCACTCCCTCGCTGCCGCACAGGCAGCTTAGAAAAGCGCGGTGACACCCCAAAAGCTCACAGAAAACCTCGCTGCCGCACAGGCAGCTTAGAAATTGAGTATAGAGCAGAAATACACGTGACGATGCCTCGCTGCCGCACAGGCAGCTTAGAAATGCGGGTAAGCCGGTACCGACTGTTATCCACACCTCGCTGCCGCACAGGCAGCTTAGAAAATCAACACGGTGTCGCACAGCACCTGACCAGCCCTCGCTGCCGCACAGGCAGCTTAGAAATGTTAGATGATGAGATGTGCAGGGTGCCACTTCCTCGCTGCCGCACAGGCAGCTTAGAAAAGTGGTGAAGGCAGGGGCTAAAGGGAAAGATACCTCGCTGCTGCACAGGCAGCTTAGAAACTGAACGATGTCTTCTGTCTCATGGTCCATCACCCTCGCTGCCGCACAGGCAGCTTAGAAAGTGCTGAAACTAGGGTGGCGATGATGCCGGGGCCTCGCTGCCGCACAGGCAGCTTAGAAACATTGCCCAAATGCCGCGCCACATCATCGAAACCTCGCTGCCGCACAGGCAGCTTAGAAACGAGAGCGACAAGATCTAGGCCGAAAGAGGCCCCTCGCTGCCGCACAGGCAGCTTAGAAATAACAAAAAGGGGCCGAAGCCCCTTTGCGTATCCTCGCTGCCGCACAGGCAGCTTAGAAAAGCTGCGCACACTGTGCGACATGGCCAGATGCCCTCGCTGCCGCACAGGCAGCTTAGAAAAGTTGTTAACAGAAGAGGCCAACAAGGTGAAGCCTCGCTGCCGCACAGGCAGCTTAGAAACTGAGCTAATCAGGGCCTCCACCATTTCAGTTCCTCGCTGCCGCACAGGCAGCTTAGAAAGCAGCGAGTAGCTAACTTACTCGCTGCCAACCCCTCGCTGCCGCACAGGCAGCTTAGAAAGCAAATTCGATGAAAGTGGGGACGTAGTAGAGCCTCGCTGCCGCACAGGCAGCTTAGAAATGGCAGGGGCAAGCCCTGCTAGGCAAAAGGACCCTCGCTGCCGCACAGGCAGCTTAGAAATTGGCAAGTTCGTCCATATGGTGACTGGTCACCCTCGCTGCCGCACAGGCAGCTTAGAAAAACTACGTCCCGGAGTCGGAACAGGAGCCATCCCTCGCTGCCGCACAGGCAGCTTAGAAAATCTTGGGGCGGTAGTTCGACCCCGACTGAAACCTCGCTGCCGCACAGGCAGCTTAGAAATCGTCAAAATTAACAATTTTTTATGTTTGTTAAACTTAACCCTTGTTAGTGCACCTTTACCCATAGAAAAATCCGCAATCCGCAATCCGCAATCCGCAATCCGCAATCCGCAATCTTTACCGCTATACTGACCGCCATTTTGACGGTTGCGGAGACCCCATGAACGACACTCAGGAATTTTTTGACGAAGAGACGCTGCTCGAGATGGTCGATAACCAGCTCACCGATGGGCAGCCACCCCATGTGAAAGCAACATTGATGCGGTTGGTGATGAAAGGCACGCCGCGAGAAGAGGCGCTGCAATATATTGCCTGTGCCCTTGGGGCGGAGTTGATGGCGATGGAAGCCGAGCAAGGCCCGTTTAATTTCACGCGCTATAACGCGTTTCTCGATAGCTTGCCCGGTATGCCTTGGGCCGAATAGCGAGCGGTAAGATTGGCGCGGTGGGGTGCGCAGTTAGCCAGACTGTTAGTCGGGCAGTTAGTCGCACGACGCGTTGCCCGGTGAGTAGCTGGTAGCTCTGCAAGTTGCACTGCACGCATCAAGTCAGTCGCACCGTCGCGCAATGGGGCTGTCATAAATCGGGTAATGTATGCCCTGAAATTGAGCCGCGTAATAATGCGCCCCATTAGGCAAGCCTCCTGTCAGCCATTATCATTGCTGCCATTGCAGATGAGGGGAGCAAAATAATGCGTTGGCAAGATCGTCGTGAGAGTAACAATGTTGAAGATAGGCGCGAGCAAAGCGATGGTGGCGGCTTTTCTATGGGGGGTGGCAGGCTGCCCATCGGAGGTAAAGGGCGGCTGATCATGTTGGTGGTGGTGATGGTCGCCGGTTATTACGGGGTCGATCTCTCTGCGCTGATGAGTGCTGGCGCCCCTCAAAGCCTGACTTCGCGTCAGGAGGTGTCTCAACCCGCTAATGATCCGTTAGCTAAATTCACCTCGGTGATGTTGGCCTCAACTGAAGATTCGTGGGGCGAGATTTTTGCTCAAAGCGGTCGCACTTATCAGGCACCGAAACTGGTGCTTTATCGTGGGGCCACGCGTACCGGCTGTGGCCAGGGTCAATCTGTGATGGGCCCTTTTTATTGTCCTGCAGATCGCACGGTTTATATCGATCTCTCTTTTTATCAAGAGATGCGTGACAAGCTAGGGGCTGATGGCGACTTTGCGCAAGGATATGTGGTGGCACACGAGGTGGGTCACCATGTGCAAAACTTGTTGGGCATCGAGCGTACCATGCGCCAGCAACAGCGGGGCAAGAGTCAAGCTGAGCAAAACAAGTTGTCGGTTAAATTGGAATTGCAGGCAGACTGTTTTGCTGGGGTGTGGGGCCACTACATGGAGCAGCAACAAGTGCTAGAGCATGGTGATTTGGAAGAGGCGCTTAATGCCGCGCAAGCAATCGGTGATGATCGCTTGCAGCAGCAAAGCCAAGGCCAGGTGATCCCAGATAGCTTTACTCATGGCAGCTCTGCCCAGCGTTACGCGTGGTTTAAGCGCGGTTTTGATAGTGGTCAGATGGCGACGTGTAATACTTTCGCCGCCCGCTAAGCAGACTAACAAGGCTGGAGCCATCAGGTTCCAGCCTTTTTGCTAATAGAGCGTGGGTGATCAGAATTGTGAGTTGATGATCACCTCTTCGCCCAAGGCGCCAGCCTGTGGTAATGGCTGATAGCTTGAGTTAGCCGCCCGCAGCAGGCGGATCCCTCGGGCCCCCACAGCTTGCGCGGCTTTGATATCCCCATCGGCATCGCCGTAGAAGATCTTCATGTGTTTATCTTTAAGCCACTGCACTTTGGTGTTTTGGCCTGGTTTATCGCCGGCAAAGATGACGGGGTTGAGCTGCGCGGCTGGAATATGCATGGTCTGCTGCAGGGTGTTGCTAACGGTTTCAGTTTTAGTCGCCGAGCGGCCGGTAACGAAGTAGATGTGATCTCCTCGCTTTAGGTGCATGGCGATTAAGGCTTTGCCCACCTCTTTTGGAATGCTAAACGCATCCCAGCCGTTGTTCATTTTTTCCCAGAAGGCTGGGTTTTTCAGATAACCATCGTCGCTTGGTGAGAACTGCTGTTTGCCGCGATAAAAGCCGGGGCTTGAAAACAGTAAGGTATCGTCAATGTCAAAACCCACGGCGAGAGGGGGTTGGCCTTGGAGGCTGTGGGCAATCTGCGCCACTGAAACCCAGTGAATGGGCGCTTGCTCAGCCAAGGTGATGGTCGTCACCCCCTTGGCAACAGGTGCGAGGGTGACCGTTTCGCCTGCGAGGGCGGGCAAGGAAATAGCCATCGCAAGTAAGGTGGCAAGTTGGGTTGGGCGAGCGAGAGGTTTCATCACAAGGGGGATCTCAGGGATTAAAAGAGGTCGCCATAGTGCGCTTATCTGTTGGGGCAAACTGTGAGTTATTTAGCAAAATAAGCCGCCGTGAGGCTATTACAGTGCGGTGTGGTGAGTCGGCTAGCAGGGTGATGGGATCTGCAAAAAAAAACGGAGCCCAAGGCTCCGTTATGTCATGCAGTGTCAATCTCGGACGGAGTGCGCTTCGCGCTGTTCCCGCTCTCTTGTCAACAAGCGTTTGTACCACCAACTACTGCGACGACGTTGTGCATTGGAAGAGCGACGAGCCATTTCTTAAGTTCCAGCCAAGAGAAGAAAGGAGCCGTATTATGCGACAGGGCTCCCCTCAATGTCTTTAGCTGGATCAAGAAAACTGCGCTGATGGTAAAAATTCAGGGGGCAACGAGCACGGCTTGAGTGTTCACGGCTTAAGTCGCCATGGCTCTGGCTCGAGACGCTAATAACCCGATGGGCGAGGTAGTGATCAACCGGGTCGGCCATCTGCCCGTGGGCTGGTTAAGATCGGGCTGTATATCCACACAAATAAGCCGTAGGCACAGCTCCAAGCCCAGCCACTTAGGTTCCAGCCAAGCAAGGTATAGCTCGGCCAACAGAGTGGGATCAGTACGCGGGTTAGTCCTGCGGCAATGATCAGAGCAAATGCAATGCTGATCCGGCGGCCAATTTGTAAGCTACGGCCACTATGGCCTAAAGAGACGCGGGCGATCATCCCAAGGATCATGGTGCCAAGACAACCAACACTCAGTAAGTGGCTAGCCAGCGACACCGTAATGGCAAGGCCTGCAGCGTGGGCCGCCATCGCGAGCAGACCAAGGGGAATAAATAAGTAGGCCAAGTGCAGTGACCACAGCAAAGGGTGCGCGAGGGTCGAGGGTAAATGCCAGCGTAACTGTCGCCACAGATGCAATACCGCCGCCACTATATATAGAGGCGCCATAAAGATGCAGGTGCTCGCTTGCGTAGGCAGCAGCAACCAAAGCAGCAAGATTAACCACAGCGTGGCGAGGGCGCTGCGATCTAACCAGAGCAGTGGGGTCGCTTTATTTTGACCGGTGCCCCGAGCAGTAAAGAACGGAATAACTCTCCCCCCCATTACCGCGATGAGCGTGGTAAAGAGTAATACGGTCGTGATCAGCAGTGGCTCGACGGTAGCCCACTGTGCATGGCATAACCAACTAGCCCCGTTGAGTAGGGTCAATATCAGCAATAGGGGAACAAAGAAGAGGTTGCGCCACTGGCGCGTAATGACAATCGGCTTAGCAAGAAACCAAGCGCAAAGTGGCAACCAAAGCAGATCCGCCACCATCAATAAGAGGCTTTGCTCACCCAGCCAAGGTAATAACAGCCTCGGTAAGCTCCACAGACCAATGACCAGCGCTAACGGCCATCCCCGCACACCGGGATGGGATGTCCAGTTTTGTACCGCAGTGAGCAAAAAGCCTGCCACGATAGCGGCACCAAACCCAAATAGCATTTCATGGCTATGCCACCAAATAGGGTTGCCAATCCCTGGTAAAATCAGCCAACCGTTGAGTTGCCCTAACCAGAGCAGCATAGCGACCACTGAAAACAGAGCCCCTAATAAGAAAAAGGGTCGAAACCCCAAACGAAATAGCGGGACGATTCGCTCTTCCTTACGACTATCGAGGATCTGGTGCATGAAGATTCCAATGTGGCATTTGAAATGGTGATTATATAAAGCTTCATGAAATATTCAATTGAAATCCAGTTATCACCAACTTTGATTGTTAATTGAACAAGTAAATGGGAAGTTGTTTGATATATGAGCGAACGCACTTTTAATGATGAAAATCTCTTGTCATCGTTCTCTCGCTCCCTATAATGCGCCCCTACCAGCACGGCGGAACACGCCGGATTGATGAGCTAGCTTCTTAATGAAGTGGGCGCCGAAAGAAAAGCGAAAACAATCGCTTGACTCTCGAAGTGAGGCGCGTAATATACGCCACCTCAGCGCGATAAGCGCAACGCTCTTTAACAATTTGAATCAAGCAATCT
>JBOFTS010000026.1:0-1200 GCA_051652185.1 Aeromonas sp. | reverse complement strand
GCTCGTTGGAAGTGTCTCCGCCGTGGCTTTCCAGCGAGGCCGGCCCGAAGTGTCTGCTTCCCCGGGAGCCGGTGCACCGGCTCCCGGTAGCCGTTTGGTTTGAAAAATCATATCTCCCGATCCCCGAGACTTTGGAGCTCGACTCGGGTCTCGTTGGAAAGGTCTGGTCTGTGGCTTTCGAAAGACACCGGTCCCGAGTCTCTGCGTGCCCGGGAGCCGGTGCACGGGCTCCCGGAAGCCGGAGCTGGGACTCCCGTGGCCGTTTTTTTGAAAAATCGTATCTCCCGAACCATAAGTCCTAGAGCCTCGAGCGAGGGCTCGTTGGAAAGGCCTCGGAAAGACCTTTCGAACGACGCCCGACACGAGTCGCTGCGACCCCGGGGGCCGGAGCTAGGGCTCCCGGTACCCGGCGGCTTTGAAACATCATATCTCCCGATCCCCGACACTTTGGGGCTCGACTCGGGTCTCGTTGGAAAGGTCTCGACGGTGGCTTTCGAAAGACACCGGTCCCGAGTCTCTGCGTGCCCGCGAACCGGTGCACGGGCTCCCGGAAGCCGGAGCTCGGACACCCGTGGCCGTTTGCTTTGAAAGACCCTATCTCCCGAACCCGAAGTCCCAGAGGCTCGAGACACGGCTCGTTGGAAAGGCCGCGGCAAGACCTTTCGAACGACGCCGGCCACGAGCCGCTGCGACCCCGGGGGCCGGAGCTGGAGCTCCCGGTAGCTCCGGGGGTTGAAAAATCGTATCTCCCGAACCCGAAGTCCCAGAGGCTCGACACACGGCTCGCTGGAAAGGCCTCGGAAAGACCTTTCGAACGACGCCCGCCACGAGTCGCTGCGACCCCGGGGGCCGGAGCTAGGGCTCCCGGTACCCGGCGGCTTTGACCGATCATATCTCCCGATCCCCGAGACTTTGGGGCTCAACTCGGGTCTCGTTGGAAAGGTCTTGTCACTGGCTTTCGAAAGACACCGGTCCCGAGTCTCTGCGTGCCCGGGAACCGGTGCACGGGCTCCCGGAAGCCGGAGCTCGGACACCCGTGGCCGTTTGCTTTGAAAAATCGTATCTCCCGAACCATAAGTCCCAGAGCCTCGAGCGAGGGCTCGTTGGAAAGGCCTCGGAAAGACCTTTCGAACGACGCCCGACACGAGTCGCTGCGACCCCGGGGGCCGGAGCTAGGGCTCCCGGTACCCGGCGGCTTTG
>JBOFTS010000025.1:0-2753 GCA_051652185.1 Aeromonas sp. | reverse complement strand
CCTGTTGTATTGAGGCCAGTTGCTGATGGGATGAAGCGCTTTGCCCATGATGGATACTTGAAAAGGGATGATAGTGATCAGATCACCGGATCTTCAATTAGTTCCATGCACGTTGCATCGATTTGGGAAACAACGCCGCGCGAAATTGTTCGCGCTATTCGTAAGCGGGTCGGCAGCAACTTCATCATTATTTTTCGCCTCTCGATGTTGGATCTGGTGGCGAAAGGATCGACCCTCGCGCAGGTGATAGCCCTTGGCCAAGCACTGGAAGCTGTGGGGGTAAGCCTCATCAATACCGGGATTGGCTGGCACGAAACCCGTATTCCGACTATCGCCAGCTGTGTGCCACGCGGCGCATTTAGCTGGGTGACGGCAGCGCTCAAAACGCACCTTAAGGTGCCGCTTATCGCGACCAATCGGATCAATACCCCCGCGATAGCGGAAGGCATTTTAGCAAGGGGGGAGGCGGACATGGTCTCGATGGCGCGCCCCTTGTTGGCCGATCCTGACTGGGTGATCAAGGCTGCCAATCATCGGGCAGAGGAGATCAATACCTGTATTGCCTGCAATCAGGCGTGTTTGGATCAGGTGTTTAAGCAGCAGCGGGCCTCTTGTTTGGTTAATCCACGGGCATGCTTTGAGACTGAGCTTATCTTTACTCCCACCCGCCAGCCCAAGAGGCTAGCAGTGGTCGGCGCGGGCCCTGCTGGGCTGGCATTTGCCTGCTACGCAGCCGAGCGAGGGCATCATGTGAGCCTATTTGATCAAGGACGCGAAATTGGTGGCCAATTTAATTTGGCCAAGCAGATCCCGGGTAAGGAGGAGTTTCACGAAACCCTGCGTTATTTTGCCAACCGGCTAACCACATGCGGGGTGTCGCTGCACCTTGGCCTGCGCCAAAGCGTTGAGAGCCTACTTGGCGGCGGGTTTGATGAAGTGATCCTCGCAACCGGTGTTTATCCGCGCATTCCTAATATCCCAGGGATTACGCATCCAAAAGTATTGAGCTACCTCGACGTATTACGTGATCATCAACCCGTCGGCCTGCGGGTGGCGGTGATCGGTGCCGGCGGGATCGGTGTTGATGTGGCCGAATTCCTAGTAGAAAACAGAGCAGAAAAAAGAGCAGAGCAAGGAGCGAAGAAAGAAGCCGAAATAGATGCCACACACCATCGCGATCACTGGCTCAAAGAGTGGGGTATTGATACTCAGTTTGTCACCTCAGGGGGGCTCATTGCCCCGCAAGTAGATGATCCTGCTCGCCAGGTTTGGCTACTGCAACGTAAAAAGAGCAAGGTCGCAGATAGTCTTGGCAAGACGACCGGCTGGATCCATCGCGCTGTGCTTAAGAGTCGCAAAGTTGAGATGCTCTCAAACGTGCACTATCTACGGATTGATGATGAGGGCTTGCACATTCAAATCGATGGTATCACCCAATGTTTGCCAGTGGATCAGGTGATTATCTGCGCCGGACAAGCGCCACTTAATGAGTTACAGCCAGGTTTGTTGGCGGCAGGTAAACCGGTACATCTCATCGGTGGAGCGGCCCTTGCATCAGAGCTCGATGCTAAACGAGCCATCAGGCAAGGGGCTGAGCTTGCCGCGCGGATTTAGCCTGCAATATTTGCCATATTCCCCCTTATCTTGGGGCCCTTACGTCACTGGCACAGAGCCAGTTGCATCACTTGGCGCCAGCTGTGGTACGACGTTTTATTCCCACGGCGCTGTGCTAAGGTAGCGCCATCATTGCTTTGTTAAGGAATTACCCATGGATGCCCTGACCCTGTTACTTAATCGCCACTCTTGTGGTCGTCTTACTGAGCCTGCTCCCTCTGGTGAGGTGCTCGAAAATATTCTCAAAGCTGGATTGCGGGCACCCGATCACGGCACCCTGACCCCTTGGCAGTTCATTTTATGTGAAGGTGAGGGGCGTGAGCGGTTAGGTCAGTTACTGGCAGAGGCTGCCCGCGTTCGTGGTGAAGATGACGACAGCATCAAGAAGTGCCGCGAGGCGCCGCTGCGCGCCCCCTTGGTGATCGCAATCGCAACCCGTTATCACGATCATCCCAAGGTGCCAAAACTCGAGCAAGAGTTATCAGCCGGTTGCGCGCTGATGGCGATGCAAATGGCTGCGCAAGCTCAAGGTTTCAACGGTATTTGGCGCTCTGGTTGGTTTATCTTCGATGCGCAGATTACCCAAGGGTTAGGATTAGCGGCAGAAGATCAACTGGTCGGTTTTTTATACCTCGGCACCCCGATGCTTGAGGCCCGTAAACTGCGTGAATTGCCTCTTGGTGAGTTTGTTCGGCGCTTTTAAGCAGCTGGCGCAAATAGAGCGCCAATGAGGCGTAAATAATGAGAGCCAGCTCCCAAATTCAGGCAATTTGATTAGATGAAAGGGTAAGTGATCACTATTATCAGCACGCCTGCTTAGAAGGGGATCCCTTCTAGCTGTTTGCGATGAACATCGCGACTCCGTAGTATTTTTTTAAGGCCCACCGTCTTGATGACGGTGGGCCTCATTTTTTATGGGGTGATGGGCGTTGAGGGATGGGGATTGGGTGATTGACGCCCAATAATCTAAGGCGAATTAAAAAGAGGGCTCCTAACTGGGTAATGCAAGTCAGTTAAGAAAATTTGAGTCCCAACCCGCGGGGTATAAGGGCTAACGAGTGAGGGAGGCATGATGCCTCCCTCTTTTTATTGCATGCCAGTCAGGGCAAGGGTTGGAGCCAAATTGACTCTTTAATCAT
>JBOFTS010000024.1:0-1078 GCA_051652185.1 Aeromonas sp. | reverse complement strand
AGCCAATCGATGACCCTTATAAACTATTCCACCTTAGTATCGATGTTTGTATTTATTTTTCAGACTGCGAATATTTCTTAGACAGGTCTGAATACTGAAGTAAATCTCGTACTGGAAGGGAAATTATCAAACCACTGATCAGGAATAGACGGACCGGCCTTACAAAAATACTGCGAACATAGGCTGGACTTTAACGTCCTAAATGATGCTCACAGTCGCCAACATCCAACTCTTCTACATCGCATACGTACTCAACTAGTAGCAGCCGCATAGAATAGCGGATACACCGGCCGATAGTCGTCGTGCTGATGTGTCGCAGTAGCAGGATTCATCTCTCGTCTGATTGTAGATAGTTTATAGTTATAGTATAAATATTTCACATGTACCGGTTGTCGGTGTAATAAAATCATCAGTGTAGAAAGCATGCTAAGATGGTCTAAAAAGAATAATCGTATAACCGGCAACTTCGTATTTTGGAAGTCATACTGATGTCTACGCACTTTGTATGATGTCAATCCATATGTAGTGCTATACTTCACATGTTGCGCACGAAGGGCAACGTCATAGCACATCATAGTGCGGTGTCCGATACCATTGTCTGTGCACTTAGACAATGAAGATGAAAAAATATTCCCTGCCGTGATTTATACAATTGAACTTCTGGTGGTGTCTGAGTACAACATTCACCCCAGGAGTGCACTGTTTTAAGCGATCCTGGTCAACTGACTTTTATCGATACTTGACTTTACACGGTCACTCTCATTACTGGAGGCGCGGAACAAGCCAATCGATGACCCTTATAAACTATTCCACCTTAGTATCGATGTTTGTATTTATTTTTCAGACTGCGAATATTTCTTAGACAGATCTGAATACTGAAGTAAATCTCGTACTGGAAGGGAAATTATCAAACCACTGATCAGGAATAGACGGACCGATCTTACAAAAATACTGCGAACATAGGCTGGACTTTAACGTCCTAAATGATGCTCACAGTCGCCAACATCCAACTCTTCTACATCGCATACGTACTCAACTAGTAGCAGCCGCATAGAATAGCGGATACCCCGGCCGATAG
>JBOFTS010000023.1:0-1292 GCA_051652185.1 Aeromonas sp. | reverse complement strand
ATCGGCCGGAGTCTGCTCGGTCCAGCTGATCACGCCGTTGTTGTAGCTGTAACTACGGCCATCGTCCGCCTGCAAGGTGCCGTCCGGATTGAGGGTCAGCTCGACAGTACGCTCACTACCGTTATTGATGATGGTCAGGATGACCTTGCCGCCAGCAGCCAGCTCTGCATGGTTCACCTCTGCCTGAACCTGCACGTGGTCGTTACCAATCTCATCTTTGCTGAGCAGTTGATCGTTGTTGCTGTCATCGACGATGGTGACGGTTGGGGCGCTAGGGGCGGTGGTATCCACCGCGGCGTTGTCTTGCGCTTCTGGCGAGAGGTTACCGGCTTGGTCAGTCACCTGTGCGGTGACCTTAACATCGGTGAGACCGCCTATTATCTGCACCTCTACATCGAGGCCATTTTTGAGCATCGCCTCGGTCACGGCGCCGCTGAACAGCACATCGCCAGCGCCGTCTTTTACAACCAGCTTATCACCCACCAAGGTGCCCGGATTGAGGGTCACTTTCGCAGTCACGCTACCATCTTCACCAATCTCAGCTTGGTTGTAGATGTTGTCTGCTCCTGCGCCTTGCAGCTCAACGTTGGGTGATGGCGGGGCAATATTGTCAAGACCCGCCGTATCTTGCGCCTCTGGTGAGAGGTTGCCCGCTTGGTCAGTGACCTGCGCAGTCACCTTAACGTCGGTAAGACCAGCCGTTATCGGCACCTCTACATCGAGGCTATCTTTGAGCATCGCTTCGGTGACTGGGCCGTTGAACAGCTCATTACCCGCCCCGTCGGTCACAACCAACTTATCACCCACCAAGGTGCCCGGATTTAGGGTTACTTTCGCAGTCACGCTACCATCTTCACCAATCTCAGCTTGGTTGTAGATGTTGTCTGCGCCTGCGCCTTGCAGCTCAATATTTAACGTTGGCGCTGTGACATCCACGCTACCCAGATCATCATCTTTTGCGGTGTTACCAGCGGGATCGGTAACACTCGCTTCAGCCTTGTATTCCCCTTCTGCCAGCGGCGTTTCAACATCCACGCTGTAGCTGCCATCGGGTTTCACTGTGGTGGTCAGCTCTTGGCTATTACCGGCGCTGTCAGTGACGATGATGGTCACAGTGCTGCCGGGCGCCGCGTCAGTTTGACCAGTAATCGTCGGGGTGGTGTCGTTGGTATTATCCGGTGCTTCAACGCTGATGATGGGCGCAGTGACATCTACGCTCCCCAGATCTTCATCGGTAGCGGTGTTACCAGCAGGATCGGTGACGCTCGCTTCAGCTTTGTACTCCCCTTCTG
>JBOFTS010000022.1:0-1277 GCA_051652185.1 Aeromonas sp. | reverse complement strand
AGAATTACTCATGTTGGAATTGGTTATAACTTCTACAGCTGGTCACTCGTCTACTTCACTAGCGACTTGCCATCTGACCTCGAAACATACATGGAAGGTGATAATGGATAAAAATTCTTCAACATCAAAGACTTTGTTATTGCGCAAAAGGAACTACAGAGAGTCACCGACATCTATCTGTCAAATTATTAACGTGACACAGTTCGCATCAATATTGATGGTAAGCTCAACACACGCTACAATGATTCATTCATCTAGAGTTTCTCACTCTAACCATCAAATATAAAGCCGGCTTCCATGACCGTTGGAAGTGTTTATATTGAGCTTGACTTTAAGCTTGGCGGTAAGGGTGAATCTCAGTTTGCAGGTCAGCATCTTGAGTTTAAAGGCGAACACCTTCTGAGAACTGCAGACGGACAGCTGATTCCAGCATTTGCATTGCCAATCAATTATCAGTATGAAAACAGAGACACGGACCTGAAGGAGATTTAGTTGTTTGACCTCATCAATGCCTATCGCAAGACGAAGGGCTCTCGTGAGTTGGAAACATTCCCACGCATGCGCCAGTTTATCCGCATGATGGCTGTCCAATCAAAGCTTACAAATGTAAATTTCTAAAACAACAACGGTGCCACAGGTGCAGAGATGAACATTATGTGTGATCACAGACTATAGGTTCTAAGGGCCACCGCTTCGAATGCGGCCGAAGCACTTGAGAAGATGAAACAGTTCAAGGACATTTACCTATATTCATCTCAGTCCAAGATAGGTTACGTTGGTTACTTCGACGGCTACTGGATTGCAATAACGAATGGGATATGTGATGACGGATATGGTTATCCGGGCAACCCTGGGGAGTTTGACAAGTCCAATTATATATAGGGAAGAAGTGGTTAGCTTGTGAAAAGTGTCCGTACCATCGTTGAGCCTGTTCTCGAGAATGATGTCTTCAATATTATGCCCGAGGGTGGTGATTAAGGTGGTGATTAAGGCGGTGAATAAGGTGATGTTGACCAAGGTGGTGTTGACTAGGGCGATGAATAAGGTGATGTTGACTAAGGCGATTCCAATCTTGACAATAAAGAGCCAGAAGTATAAAAAGCTAGTTCCAACAAGACAGTGATAATCGCAGCTAGCATCGGTACAGTTGTGGGAGTTGCAGTAATCGTTGGCGCCTCGGTGTTAACGGCTCATTTCGTAAAGGCAAAACGTGTCTAACCAGCAAGTCGCACAATGATTACATGATTTTTTATCTAATCTTTATTATAATACAATAG
>JBOFTS010000021.1:0-3267 GCA_051652185.1 Aeromonas sp. | reverse complement strand
ATTTTGCCACGGCCGCCTCATACGGTGGGGCAAGCAACTTCTACCTGAGCGGCAAACTCAATGCTCTGAGCGAAGAGAACTACCAGACGGCGTTCTCCTTGCAAAACATGGGCAAGGACATTGACTGCACCTTGCGCTTGATGCGCGATCCGGCACTGAATCTGCCAGGGGTTGACACCGTGAAAGCCGTGTATGACTACGCCATTGCCCACGACATGGGCCCAGAAGATTTTTGTGCCACTATCAAAGCGGTCAAGGCCCGAGCAGTGAGTGCTTAACTGCGCGAAGAGATATTGCCATAACATAATAAGATCACAATAAAATTAGGGATAAACAACCATGCAGATTAATCAGACCACTGACGGTTTTACACTGACCCATCAAGGAAAAATCCTGTTTAGCCACTCAAGCAGTGCGCCGGCCATTTTTCTGGGCTGCGGCAATGAAAAAATGGAGATTTACCGTGGGAATTTTGAGATAGAAGACTACCTTGAAACTCGCGTCGCGCTGGCTCATGCCGAGCTTTGTGAGGTCAACGGTCAACTACAAGTCAACTTTGCCACCGCCCCAACGCTGCCGGCCGTGCTTACTATGCACATCCACTTACAAGATAGCGATGTGACTCTTGCGCTGACCGCGTTGGATGAGCGCTACAACCGTTTCTGGTGCCGTCTTCCCGCCGAGAAAAAAGAGCACATCTGGGGCTGTGGTGAGCAGATGTCCTATTTTGATCTGCGTGGCCGCCACTTCCCACTTTGGACTTCAGAGCCGGGTGTTGGCCGTGATAAATCAACCGAGCTGACTTGGCGAGCGGATGTAACCGGTAAATCAGGCGGTGACTACTACCACACCAACTACCCGCAGCCGACCTTTGTTTCATCACGCAAATACAGCTGTCATGTTGAAACCACAGCGTATGCTGATTTTGATTTCCGCAATGACCACTTCCATGAATTACAAGTCTGGGCTATCCCCGCTGAGATCCAACTAAAAACAGCAGAGAGCTATTTAGGTCTGGTGGAAAAACTTTCGGCTCAGTTTGGCCGTCAGCCAATGCTGCCAGAGTGGGTTTACCAAGGCGCTATTTTGGGATTAAAAGGCGGTGAAGTGAACACCTTCAGCCGGCTGGAAAATGCCATCAACCATGGTATTAAAGTTTCAGGCGTATGGAGCGAAGACTGGTGCGGCCTACGTGTTACCTCATTTGGTAAGCGCCTGTTCTGGGATTGGGATTGGAAACATCATCAGGACCGCTACCCGAATCTGCCGGAAAAAATTCAGCAACTGCAAGAGAAGGGTATCCAGTTTTTAGCCTACGTTAACCCGTATTTATGTGATGATGGCGCACTGTTCCCTGTTGCCAAAGAGCACGGCTACATGGCGTTGGATAAAGACGGTAACGTTGCCTTAGTTGATTTTGGTGAATTTGACTGTGGTGTGATTGACTTTACCAACCCTGCTGCCATGGCATGGTTCCGTGATACCGTTATCCGCCAGAATATGCTGGATCTGGGCATTAAAGGCTGGATGGCTGATTTTGGTGAATACCTGCCGACCGACAACATCTACCTGAAAAACGGTGTAGATGCCAAACTGATGCACAACGCATGGCCAACACTGTGGGCACAATGCAACGCAGAAGCCATTGAGATGAATGGGCAAACTGGCGATGCGCTGTTCTTTATGCGTGCCGGTTATACCGGTGTACAAAAACACTGTCCGCTGCTGTGGGCCGGTGATCAGTCAGTAGACTTTACCCGCCACGATGGTCTGGTGACCGTGATCTCTGGTGCACTCTCATCTGGCATGCTCGGTAATGCCTATCACCATTCGGATATTGGTGGTTACACTTCACTGTTTGGCAACCGCCGTACCAAAGAGCTGTTTGACCGCTGGGTTGAGATGAGCGCCTTCACACCGGTTATGCGTACCCATGAAGGTAACCGTCCGGATGAGAACTTCCAGTTCGATCAAGACGGTGGCACGCTGGCGCACTTTGCTCGTATGACCCGTATTTACTGCCACCTGACACCGTACCTGCGATCACTCTCAGCCGAAGCGGCTGAGAAAGGCTATCCGGTACAGCGCGCCCTGATGCTGCACTTTGAGCATGATCCGGAAACCTACGCAATGCAGGATCAGTACCTGTATGGCGCAGAATTACTGGTCGCACCGGTGCATAAAGCGGATGTCAGTGAGTGGACCACTTACCTGCCTGTTGGCGAGCAGTGGACACATGTCTGGAGCGGCCAAACCTTCACTGGTGGGCAGCGGGTTACTCTGCCTGCACCTGTTGGCCAGCCTCCAGTATTCTACCGTGCCAATAGCCCGTGGAAAGATCTCTTCGCGGGAATAGCAGCACTGTAATGCAGGTTCAGTGTGGGTGAGATCTATTGCGTTCATCCACACTGATATCATACAAAATCGAACCGAATTTAAGATCAAAAAAACGCATTCAAAGGGAATGAATTGTTATGAATTATACTGATATTGCCCGTTATCCCTCTTTGCGAGATCGCATTATCTTTATTTCTGGTGGTGCTTCGGGTATTGGTGCCGCCTATGTTGAGGCTTTTTTGGCGCAGGGCGCGAAGGTTGCCTTTATTGATTTTGACAGCAACACTGCCGATGAGCTGGTGTGCCGTTTAAACAGTGATAACCTCTACTTTCAGTTCTGTGATGTGCGCGATATCAACTTACTGCGCCAATGTATCGCTAATGTCGAAGCGCGTTGGGGCGGTATTGATGCCTTGTTTAATAATGCCGCCCGCGATGATCGCCATAATATGATGGATGTCACCCCAGAGTATTGGGATGAGCGGATGCAAACCAACCTGCGTCACCAGTTCTTTGCTGCCCAAGCCGTTGCGCCAATGATGGCCCGCCGAGGTGGTGGCGTGATTATCAACATGGGCTCAATCTCATGGATGCGTGGTCGCGATGGCATGGTCTGTTACACTACCCCTAAGGCCGCCATTCACGGTTTAACCCGCACCTTGGCGCGTGAGTTGGGTGAGAAAAATATCCGCGTCAACAGTCTGGTTCCTGGCGCTATCCGGACTGACAGACAAGATGCGATGTGGGCAAATAATCCAGCCGGTTTTGCCAGTGCTAACCAAGATTTTCTGGATCGCCAAATGCTCAAGTTCCGTCTTGATGCGACAGACTGCGCACGTATGGCGCTGTTTTTAGCCTCAGATGAGAGCCGTGGTTGTACCGGCCAAGACTTTATTGTTGATGCAGGCTTGTCTATCCAATAACGTGAGC
>JBOFTS010000020.1:0-1246 GCA_051652185.1 Aeromonas sp. | reverse complement strand
ATGTTGATGTAGGATGGGTAGAGTGTTGGTGATATGAATGTATGACAGGTAGTTGGTTTTATGGGGAAAGTAATGGATATTGGTTGTTCCGAGAGTGTTGAGTAAGTTTTTATCATTAAATACTATGATTCGGTAGCATGAGGTATATATATGTGTTATATAATAGAGAATTGTATTAATATCAATATTACATACTCAATAATAAATCAATTTGTTTAACAAAGTACTAACTAACTTGGGATTTTTATAGCACGTCAAAGTGCACCAACACCATACCTGAGGCCGGCCCAGCATTATCTTCGAAGAGCCACGTAGCCCAGCGCAGCTGCCGTATGCGGGCCGGGCGCTTCGCAGATAGTTCGCCGCGGCAACACTGAGTTACGATGCTACAGTTACCGGTGTAAGAAAGAGATAAAATAAAAATCAGATGCCGAAGCCGTAGAGCGTCTTGCCCTGGCGCTTGAGCGCGTAGACCACGTCCTAGGAGGTGACGGTCTTGCGCTGCGCGTGGTCGGTGTAAGTCAAAGAGTCACGAATTACAACGTCTAAGAAAGCCTTCAACACCTCACGCGTCTGCGGGTAGATCGTTGAGCTTATTCTCTTCACACCACCTCTACGAGCCAGACGGCGTATCGCTGGCTTCGTTATACCGTTTAATACATCCTTCTCTTTCGTGTGTCGCTTAGCCTTGCCAAAACCTTTTCCCTTCCCTTTTCCGCTCATTCTTGTGTATGGTGTGGAAATAATGTAATAACAGGTGGTGAGCACAGGCCCAGTCCGTGATTACATGTACAGAGACAATATATACGTTTAAATTATTTTAAATAACACCCCCATCTTCCCAGCTCCCTAATCCACCTAAACCACCGTTATTCAGCCAAAACACGCCAAACAACTCTACAGCGCCCGCGCTTCCACACAACTACCATTCTACAGCTCCCTATCCCCCTGCAATCATCAAATCGGCAATTAGTTTTCTCACCACTGTGTACTAACACGTTATTGATGTAGTATTTAGTGGTAGTGGGTGAGTGTGGGAGTGAATGTGGTGATGAGGGGGTGGTGGGAGAGGATCTGCGAAGCACTATGCTGGGTGGGTGTGAATGCTAGGTGGAGTGGCGGTGATGTTGGTAATGTTGATGTAGGATGGGTAGAGTGTTGGTGATATGAATGTATGACAGGTAGTTGGTTTTATGGGGAAAGTAATGGATATTGGTTGTTCCGAGAGTGTTGAGTAAGTTTTTAT
>JBOFTS010000019.1:0-1276 GCA_051652185.1 Aeromonas sp. | reverse complement strand
CCTTCAGGTGGCGGTGGATGCGTCCGACTGGGAAGATGATTCCGGCACGGGTGGATCTTGACTTTGTTTTTCTGTCAGTGGCCATTGTAAGGAAAGGAAAACACCGTGTATTTGGTGAGGGCAAATCCACGACGGATGCTGGGTAATTTATACCGCACATAATAGAAGGATAAAAACTGTGTCGGTGATACCACTGCTTCCATTTTTCACTCCTTTTATTTTCTAACCCCGCCTATCTTCTTTGCCTCAGGTTTCAGTCTTTGACGGCGAACGCCACTTCGTCCACGGGCGCCAGCGAGGCCGGCCATGCGAAGATGATGCATGACATGTACGGCTTTTAGTCGTATCTGCCTTTTCGAGGCGATAATTTTTTGCCCAATCATAAAGTCAGAGGAAGTAATGCGGCAACTGATCAAGCCAGCATGAATTTTCATTCTACCTGACGGCAGCCTTCCTGACGTCAGGAAACGTTCAAGACGACGGAGAATGGCGTCCTCCGGGTTTTCGACTTGTGTCAGTTAGAGGCAGATTAGTGTCTGATTGGAACAGCTGGCAGTAGTCACATATACTCAAGCCTCTAAAGCCTCGTCGTATAGTGTGCCGAGTCCTTGGTTTTCGTCTGTCAAGCCTTAATATTTGATTTATTTTTTCGTCTTTAAGATTGCGCAAATAGCAGTTGTCGCCCGATGACGCCATGGCCGCGTGCATCTTGATTGAACAAAATAAAATCTCGTTCATCAAAGCCCGCAATATTCTCTACTGTTGGTCAGTGCTTAGGTTACTGTCACACAATATTAGTAAGTCCATATGCGTTTGTCTGGAGTCCAAGGCTGAAAACTCATCGATGTCTGGCAGTGAAAAACGAGGTAGAAAATGCAGAAATAAATCACTGGTCCTGGGACTTGCGGCCCTTCTCACCCTTCTCCTTCTTCTCGCTGCGGGCAACGCCACCCTCGCGGATGACGATGTCACGGAAGACATCGTTGAGTTCCTTGTCCTTGCGGATGGCGGTGAGAACGTTGTTGGGAACGAGGCGCTTGGAGCTCTTCTTGTCCTTGTGGGAGGTGGCCTCGCGGAAAATCTCGTCAACGACGGACTCGAGGACGGCGGCCATGTAGACTGGCGCGTCAGAAGAGATGCGGTCGGCGTAGCGGCCCTCCTTCAGGTGGCGGTGGATGCGTCCGACTGGGAAGATGATTCCGGCACGGGTGGATCTTGACTTTGTTTTTCTGTCAGTGGCCATTGTAAGGAAAGGAAAACACCGTGTATTTGGTGA
>JBOFTS010000018.1:0-75868 GCA_051652185.1 Aeromonas sp. | reverse complement strand
CCTGTTGTATTGAGGCCAGTTGCTGATGGGATGAAGCGCTTTGCCCATGATGGATACTTGAAAAGGGATGATAGTGATCAGATCACCGGATCTTCAATTAGTTCCATGCACGTTGCATCGATTTGGGAAACAACGCCGGGGAGATCATTAAACGCGGGCTTAAGGTGCTGATTTAAGGTAAGCGGGGAAGGTGAATGACGGCAGCGCTTAGGCTAATATGGTCACACTTTATGACTGCGACTTGAAGGGATTATGAGCAGTATCACCCCCGTATTCACATCAACACTCACTTCAACACCCATATCAACACTCACATCAACACTCGGATCACCCCCCGTATTATCACGGGAGCAACAAACTGACATCACCCGTATTGTCGTTAAGGTGGGGCAGATGTTGGCCCAATTTGGGGCTGAGAGTCGGATTATCGAGCAGACGACGGTGCGCCTTGGGATCGCGCTAGGGCTAGAAAGTGTGGAAATGGCCATCTCTTCGAGTGCGATTGTGCTGACCAGCCTCTATCTAGGGGGATGTGTGACAACGACTCGGCGGGTGCGCGAGCATGGGATCAACATGCAGGTCGTGTGCGAGATCCAGCGGATCTGCATTTTGGCAGAGAAAAAGCTGATTGAGGCACCAGAGGTCTGTCAACGAATTGATGCCATAGTGCCTTTTCACTATCACCCTTGGCTAGTGGTGCCCATGATTGGGCTCTCTTGTGGCTCGTTTAGCTTGTTGTTTGGCGGTGATTGGCCGATTTTTTTAGTGACGTTTTTCGCTGCGGCCACGGCAATGCGGGTACGCCAACTGATTGCGCGCCATCACCACAGTCCACTTATCAACTTTGCAGTGACCGGTTTTATCGCAACGTTACTAGCCTCAAGCGCAACCTTTTTTAACTGGGGAGCGCAGCCCTATCTTGCGATGGCCGCCAGTGTGCTGCTATTGGTACCGGGTTTTCCGTTGATCAATGCCGTGTCTGACATGGTGAAGGGTTACTTCAATATGGGGTTGGCCCGTTGGGGCACGGCGACCTTGCTCACCATCAGTGCCGCTATCGGGATTATTCTGGCCATGTCGCTGACTGGGATTTGGGGATGGGAGCTGTGATGGATCTGCTCTGGTTATTGGCAAAGGATGCGTTTTGGTCCTCTATCCCTGCGGTGGGCTTTGCCATGCTATTTAACGTACCACCTCGGATGTTGAAGTATTGCGCCATGGGGGGCGCGCTGGCTCATAGTTTGCGCACTTTACTTATCTATTACGGCATGTCGATTGAGTGGGCTACCTTTGCTGCGGCAACCACGGTGGGGTTTATGTGTGTTTACTGGTCCCGTCGTTTGCTGGCGCCGCGGCCAGTGTTTAGCGTTGCCTCAATTATTCCGATGATCCCCGGCAGCTATGCATTTAAAACCATGATTGCAGTGGTGGAGCTTAATATCTCGGGGGTGACGATGACGCTTATTCAAAGTGCGGTGGAAAATGGCCTAAAGGCACTGTTTATTGTGGGAGCGCTCAGTTTTGGTTTGGCGATCCCATCGCTGGTCGTGTACCGTAACCGCCCCATTATCTGACCGATACAAAAGGCCTTATGAAGATTTCTATGATTGCAGCGATGGCTCATGATCGGGTCATCGGTCTGACCAATCAGATGCCTTGGCATCTACCTGCTGACTTAGCTCACTTTAAACGGGTGACCCTTGGCAAGCCGGTGTTGATGGGGCGCAAAACATTTGAATCTATCGGCCGACCGTTACCTGGGCGACGCAATCTGGTGATCAGTCGTAATCCTGATTATCAACGTGCGGGTATTGAGGTGGTGGGATCTATCGAGGTGGCATTAACGCTGCTAGCAAGTAGTGCAACAGAAGAACTCATGGTGATAGGGGGTGGTCATCTTTATGCCCAGATGTTGCCGCTGGCAAGCTGCCTTTATCTCACCTGCATTGATCTGTGCGTAGAGGGTGATACCCACTTTCCTGCCTTTGATGCCGATGAGTGGCAGTGTATTGAGCGCAAGCCCCACCTCGCTGATGAGAAAAATCCCCATCCTTACTGCTTTGAAACGTGGCAGCGGCGCTGATCTGGTGTCAATAGCCGGTCTTAATTGCTGGTTTTAATAGCCGATCGGATAGTAATTGATCCCATCGACAACCAACAAGCGCGCCAACGGCCCCTTGTTGCTCTAGCCAAGTTATTACCCTTAAACGGCATGGCCCGCGCGGCGCGCCGGCACCATAACAAGTACACCAGAAAAAATGCACCATAAAAAACGCCCCGCATTGCGGGGCGTTTGTTTGCCTATCACCTAACAGGGATGAGCCCAGTGATAAGCCTGCGCTGCGCAGTTAGCGCAGGCAGCAAACCTTAGTTTTGTGGACGTAAGGCTGGGAACAAAATAACGTCGCGAATGGTGTGGCTGTTGGTGAACAGCATAACCAAGCGATCGATACCAATACCCTGACCTGCAGTCGGTGGCAGACCGTGCTCAAGTGCAGTCACGAAGTCTGCATCGTAGAACATCGCTTCGTCATCGCCGGCATCTTTTTGATCGACTTGGGCTTGGAAACGGGCTGCCTGATCTTCTGCATCGTTCAACTCGGAGTAGCCATTGGCCAGTTCGCGAGTACCGATGAAGAATTCAAAACGGTCAGTCACATCTGGGTTGTGATCGTTACGACGCGCCAGCGGAGAAACGGCAGCGGGGTAATCGGTGATGAAGGTAGGTTGTAGCAACATGTGCTCAACGGTTTCTTCGAAGATAGCCGTGATCACATGACCCAGCTCCCAGCTTGCCATCAAGTCGATGTTCTTGCGCTTAGCAACGGCAATGGCCTTTTCTAAAGTGCTCAGATCATCGCGAGTGACATCTGCGTTGAACTTCAAAATAGAGTCAACCATGGTCAGACGTTGGAATGGCTGACCGAAATCGATGGTCAGACCCTCTTCGCCCTCTTTGGCGTAATGGATCTTGGTATCGCCCAGAATGTCTTGTGCCAGAGTGCGTAGCATCTCTTCGGTCAAGTCCATCAGGTCGTGGTAATCGGCATAGGCCATATAGAACTCGAGCATGGTGAACTCGGGGTTATGGCGAACAGAGATACCTTCGTTACGGAAGTTACGGTTGATCTCATAAACACGCTCAAAGCCACCTACTACCAGACGCTTGAGATAAAGCTCTGGTGACACGCGCATATACATGTCGATATCGAGGGCATTGTGGTGAGTGATAAATGGACGCGCAGAAGCACCACCTGGGATGACTTGCATCATCGGCGTTTCTACTTCCATAAAGCGCTTGTCGTTTAGGAACTTGCGGATCCCTGCAACAACTTTGGTACGAGTCACAAAGGCTTTACGGGAGTCGTCGTTGGCGATCAGATCTAAGTAACGTTGACGGCAACGCGCTTCTTGATCGGTCAGACCTTTATGCTTCTCAGGCAGCGGACGCAGTGCTTTGGTCAGCAAACGGATGTTAGAAACATGGATAGACAGTTCACCGGTTTGGGTCTTAAACAGGGTACCTTCGACACCAACGATGTCTCCTAAGTCCCATTTTTTGAACTGTTCGTTGTAGAAATCTTCTGGCAGATCGTCACGGGTCACGTAGATCTGAATTTTACCAGCCATGTCTTGCAGGGTGGCAAAAGAGGCTTTACCCATGATCCGGCGGGTCATGATGCGGCCAGCGATCGATACCTGTTTACCCAAGCTGGTTAACTGCTCGGCGCTTTTGTCATCAAATTCTGCGTGCAGATCGCCAGAGAGGCTGTCACGACGAAAATCATTTGGAAAAGGGTTACCCTGAGCGCGTAGTGCGGCCAGTTTAGAACGACGTTCAGTCATCTCGTTGTTGTATTCGAGAGCTTGATCGACTACCGGAGTAATAGTTTGTTCAGACATGGTGATTCCTACTGGTTTACAGACCTGATTTCAGGCTGGCTTCGATAAACTTGTCCAAGTCACCGTCGAGTACCGCTTGCGTGTTGCGGGTTTCGACACCGGTACGCAGATCCTTAATACGGGAGTCATCCAGCACATATGAACGGATCTGGCTGCCCCAACCGATATCTGACTTGGTTTCTTCAAGGGCTTGTTTTTCGGCATTTTGCTTCTGCATTTCAAGCTCATAGAGCTTAGCTTTCAGCTGCTTCATACACTGATCTTTGTTTTTGTGCTGAGAACGATCGTTCTGGCACTGTACCACTGTGTTGGTGGGCACGTGGGTAATACGCACAGCAGACTCGGTACGGTTAACGTGCTGACCACCGGCCCCAGAGGCACGGTAAACGTCGATCCGCAGATCGGCCGGGTTAATATCGATATCGATGTCATCATCAATTTCTGGATAGACAAACACCGAGCAAAATGAAGTGTGGCGACGGCCACCAGAATCAAAGGGGGATTTACGAACCAGACGGTGAACGCCGGTTTCGGTGCGCAGCCAGCCAAAGGCGTATTCGCCGGTGAACTTGATGGTGGCAGATTTAATGCCGGCAACATCACCATCTGACAATTCAATCAGTTCTGGTTTGTAACCATGGGCATCACCCCAGCGCAAAAACATACGCAGTACCATGTTGGCCCAATCTTGAGCCTCAGTACCACCTGAGCCTGATTGAATATCGATATAACAATCAGAGCCATCATGCTGGCCAGAGAACATGCGACGAAACTCAAGATCAACTAACTTGGTTTCTAGTTGTTCGGCTTCGGCAATGGCTTCTAGGAACGTCTCTTCATCTTCCCCTTCTACCGCCAGATTCACCAGCATATCGACATCATCAACCCCTTGGGTCAGGGTGTCGATGGTGCTCACGACGTTTTCCAGTGAGACACGTTCTTTGCCTAGCGTCTGGGCGCGCTCAGGTTCATTCCATACGTCCGGTTGTTCCAGCTCAGCATTGACTTCTTCTAGACGCTCTTTTTTTGCATCATAGTCAAAGGTACCCCCTAAGAAGCTCGGTCCGCTCGGACAACTCCTTAAGTTTATTTAATACGGGATTAACTTCGAACATCGTAAAAACTCTCTGGGTCGATGTGACTTTAAAACGCGTTATTCTAGCCAATAGTGGGTGGAATAAACAGGACTCCCTGACTCTATGCCCTTTGCCGCACCAATTCCAGAGACTTTTGCTCTAGTTCGGCAGAAAATATCGTCAAGCGTTCTATTCTCAGATTCAATGATTATAGGCTTGGGAGTTAATGCCTATCTTGTGCTGCACTTTGTTCAGGGTATCTCGTCATTAATCTGTCATAGGTTAGATAAAAAGGCAAAAATCGATAAAAAGGTGTCGATTGGATTTTGTTGTGGGGGCTTACGCGGATGGATATTGCAGATGATAAAAAGCCCCGCACTCAACAGCGTGCAGGGCTTGGGTGTGCCAGCGTTAAAGGCCGCTTACAAAAATGGCAGTGCCATAAACAGTTTGATCACCAACGCGTTGATGAGATCAATAAAGAAAGCGCCGACCATCGGCACCACTAAAAATGCCAAGTGGGAGGGGCCAAAGCGCTGAGTCACCGCCTGCATATTGGCAATCGCGGTGGGGGTGGCACCGAGTCCAAACCCACAATGGCCTGCTGCTAACACGGCAGCATCATAGTTGCTACCCATGACTCGGAAGGTAACAAAGATGGCATAGAGTGCCATCGCGATGGTTTGGGCCGCCAATAAGATGAAGATAGGCAGCGCTAAACTGGCCAGATCCCACAGTTTTAAGCTCATTAATGCCATGGCGAGGAACAAAGACAGGCTGACGTTACCGAGCAGTGACACTTCCCGATCGCTCACTTCATGCCAGTTGAACAGCGTTAACAGGTTGCGCAGCAAGACACCGACAAACAGCACGCAGACAAAGATTGGTAACTCCAATGCACCGCCTTTCAGTGCGGCGGTGAGTAATTCACCCCCCTTCAGGCTGATGGCGATCAGCGCCAAGGTTTCAATCAGGCTAAAGGTCGTCAGCGGGCGCTCCATGTCCGGCATCTCAAACCCTTTTGGCGCCTCGTCTTTATTGTGCTCTTCACCGGGTACTTGCACTTTTTTTACCAAATGACGGGCGACGGGGCCACCGATCAATCCACCGAGTACCAAGCCAAAGGTGGCGCAGGCAATAGCCAGTTCCGAGGCTGATTGCACCCCAAACTTTTCGGCGAAGGTGGTACTCCACGCAGCGCCAGTACCGTGTCCGCCAGAGAGGGTGATGGAGCCGGCTAATAATCCCATATGTGGATCAAGGCCGAGCAAGGTTGCAAGTCCTACTCCGAGGCTGTTTTGTACCAGCAATAAACCGGTCACCACTAACAAGAAGGTGGCAACGGCCTTGCCACCGCGCTTGAGGCTAGCGAGATCGGCAGACAAACCAATGGAGGCAAAAAATGCCAGCATGAGCGGAGTTTGTAAGGCGGTATCAAATTGCAGTTCGATCTGCATGGTGGAGCGCAGCAACAGCAGGATCAATGCGATTACCAGCCCACCGGCGACCGGTTTGGGAATGTTGAAGGTACGCAAAAAACCGACCCGCGTGACGAGCACTCGGCCCAGTAGCAATACCAAAGTGGCAGCGACTAGCGTTGCGTAGGAATCAAGTTGAAACATGCAGTACTCCCATGTTGATTGACTGTGTCTTTGATTGAGAAAGATCTACAAATTCAGTCGGGATGACAACAGCGTGGCGCGCGGGCCAACAACGAAGGGAAAACCGGGCCCCACTTCATGTAGGTACAGCCCTTCAGAGCTGTTATCGTCAGGTATTTAGGTGCTATGGTAGTAAAATCTGACATATTTTAGCAAAAAACATCGTTTAATTCCATCTTTGTCATATTATTGCTCGTTTTAGGTAGTTATTGTGAAATTTAACACCATTGCCGGCGTCGCCATGAAAATCGATCCTAGCGCATAGAACGGCTGCTATTTGCGATGTCAGTCTTTATAATTTGCCCCATCCACAGGGAGGGGATGTGAGCGTGATTGTTTCGCTTGGTTTCGCCTATCTAATTGATGTTGCATGGGTATTAAGCTTAAAAGAGGAGAGGGTGTGAAAAAGTCTATCTACATTGCCTATACAGGCGGCACCATTGGGATGCAGCGTTCCGACCATGGCTATGTGCCGATGGTGGGCTTTATGGAAGACTGTTTGGCTGGCATGCCGGAGTTTCATCGCCCTGAAATGCCCGATTACCATATTCATGAATATGCCCCGCTGATTGACTCCTCTGACATGACCCCAGCGGATTGGCAGCGGATTGCCGAAGACATTCGTGATAATTATCAAAAATACGATGGCTTTGTGATCTTGCATGGCACTGACACCATGTCATTTACCGCCTCGGCGCTCTCTTTTATGCTCGAAGATCTGCATAAGCCGGTGATCATTACCGGCTCCCAGATCCCGCTGGCAGAATTGCGATCTGACGGTCAACAAAATTTGCTGAATGCCCTATATATTGCGGCGAACTATCCGATCCACGAGGTGACGCTGTTTTTTAACAATCAGCTCTATCGTGGCAACCGCAGTAAAAAGGTGCATGCCGATGGCTTTCATGCCTTCGATTCACCCAATTATCCACCGCTACTTAACGCCGGTATCGCGATTTCCCTCGAGGCAGGGACGCTTGGGATGCCCTCCGATCGCCCGTTGGTGCTGCACAATATTACCCCGCAACCTATTGGGGTGGTGACGTTGTATCCCGGGATCTCGAGTGAGGTGATCGCCAATATCTTGCAGCAGCCGGTGCGGGCGCTGATCTTATTGTCGTTTGGGGTGGGCAATGCGCCGCAAAATCCCGCCATGTTAGCGCTGTTAAGTGAAGCGTCGGAGCGCGGCGTTATCATCGTTAATCTCAGCCAATGCTTGCATGGCAAAGTGAATATGGGCGGCTATGCCACCGGCAATGCGCTATCACGGGCGGGCGTTATTTCTGGCTTTGATATGACCGCTGAAGCAGCCTTGACCAAGTTGCACTTTTTGTTGAGCCAAGATCTGCCCTCGCAGCAAATTCGCGAGCTGATGCAGCAATCGCTACGGGGCGAGTTGACGCCCTAATCGGGGGTGATTGGGGGAGCCCACATGGCGCAGAACGATAAGGCATTAGTTTGCGATGTTGCGCGAGCATCGTGAGCAAGATTTGATGTGCGCATCGCCAAGCAAGGCGTGGTGCGCACATTCGCTAAGACACCACTCTGAGGCAATCATGACGACAGACTTCTCGGCCCATTGCTGGCCCAATCCGTTTGATCTCACCTTCATGCACAGTGAAGTGATCACCGATGGGCGCACCCTTGAGCGGTTGACTGTCCGTGCCGTCGTGCAGCAGGGTGATAAGTTGCTGCTGGTTCACTCTCGGGTTAATGGCGATTTAATGTTTCCTGGGGGAGGCATTGAGCCAGGAGAAAGCCACCATGCCGCCCTTGCCCGTGAGCTACTAGAAGAGTGCGGCGCGCAGTTGCTAGCGGTCGGAGGATTGCTTGGTGAAACCCGCGAATATCGGGCGGCCCGCGAGCCCAAATTTGATGCCTACTGCATCCGCTCCCGTTACTATTTGTGTCAAATTAGCGATCAGCTGGTCGCCTCTCAACCTCAGCCTTATGAAATTAGGCTCGGGTTTGTGCCTGGCTGGTTTGCGTTAACGGAAGCCCTGCAAACCAACAAGACCCAGCTAGCCGGCCCCTGCCCGCAGTGGACGGCGCGAGAGACGCGGGTGCTAGCCCAGTTACACCGTTGGCATCAGCAAGGATTGTTTGATAGTGAACGCGACCCAACATAGCCTCATTTATTAGGTGACTCGTTAAGTGACGGCCTCGTTGAATAATCGTTTCATGGGATAACGCGAGGCGACGCGGAAGAGAGATAAAAAAGAGCGCTCAACGGAGCGCTCTTTTTGTGACCATCTATTTATGACTATCGATGTTGTAGCACTTATTTATGACGAACCGAGGGTTACTTGACCTCTTCGCCCTGAGCTTGCAGATCTGCGTGATAAGAGGAGCGCACAAAGGGCCCGCAGGCGGCATGGGTAAAACCTAATCCCATCGCCACTTCTTTGAGTTCATCAAATTCTGCTGGCGGTACGTAACGGGTTACCGGCAGGTGATGGCGACTAGGTTGCAGATACTGGCCCAACGTCAACATGTTGACCCCTTGCTCCCGTAAATCAGTGAGCACCTGCACAATCTCTTCATTGGTTTCGCCAAGGCCCATCATCACGCCAGACTTGGTCGGCACATCGGGGTGCATCTCTTTGATGCGGCGCAGCAGCGTCAGTGACCACCTGTAGTCGGCGCCAGGGCGGGCGACGCGATACAGGCGCGGCGCGGTTTCTAGATTGTGGTTGAACACATCCGGTGGGGTTTCGCGAAAGACCGCAAGAGCTTGCTCCATTCGACCCCGAAAATCAGGGGTGAGGATTTCGATGCGGGTTTGCGGGCTGTGTTTGCGGATCTGTTTGATGCACTCGGCAAAATGCTGGGCTCCGCCATCGCGCAGATCGTCGCGATCAACAGAGGTGATCACCACATATTTGAGCCCCATCTCTTTGATGGTGAGGGCCATTTTTTGTGGTTCATCAGGATCAAGGGGGAGTGGTCGGCCGTGAGCCACATCACAGAAGGGGCAGCGACGGGTGCAAATGGCGCCCATGATCATGAAGGTGGCGGTGCCATGATTAAAACACTCAGCCAGATTGGGGCAAGATGCCTCTTCACAGACCGAGTGCAGGTTGTTTTTGCGCAGGGTATTTTTGATGTGCTCAATCTTATGGCTGGAGGGCGGCAGCTTGATCCGCATCCAATCTGGCTTGCGTAGTCGCTCCTCGCTTGGTTCCGGCATAAATTTCACCGGGATCAGGGCCATCTTGTCGCCATCGCGTAGCTTAACGCCGGGCTCTATACGAATAGGTTTGCTCATGATTTACGCTCGGTGTAGGTATCGGTGTCGGGATCGATAAATGTGAGAGGGGCAGATCGAACATCAGCAAGAGCAAGGATTATCCTGGGTCTAGCGGGTGCAGATATGATCCCTCCGCTGCATGGGTATGGGTCATGGTGTTATAGCCGATTAATTTCGCTAACTCAGTGACTAATACGCCTTGGGCTTGGGCAATACTCTTGTACCCGCCAAGGTCGCAGGTTTGAGTCATCGTGAGGCCGGCATAACCACAAGGATTAATATGTAAAAAAGGGCGCAGATCCATGTTGATATTGAGCGCTAAGCCGTGAAACGAGCATCCTTTACGGATCCGAAGCCCAAGGGAGGCCAACTTAGCCTCGCAGCCAAGGGCATTTTTTACATAGACCCCTGGGGCATCGGCTTTGGCGTAAGCGGCAATATGGCTTTGGGCGAGGGTATTGATAATGGCGCACTCCAATGCGCTGACCAGCTCGCGCACAGAGAATTTGCAGCGCCGAACATCTACCAGCACATACAACACCAATTGCCCCGGGCCGTGATAGGTGATCTGCCCCCCTCGATCGCTTTGCACCACGGGAATATGACCGGGATTGAGTAGGTGTTCAGCTTTACCGGCTTGGCCTTGGGTATACACAGGATCATGTTCTACCACCCAAAACTCATCAGGGGTGTCGGGGGTGCGGTTGTCGGTGAAGGTTTTCATGGCATCCCAAACCGGTTGGTAAGGGCGGCGACCCCATTGCCTAACGATAAGATGGGAGTGGGCAAGGTCAGGGGATGACATGGTGTCCTCACAGCGGGATAGCTAAAAACAAACGCCCCGTAAACGGGGCGATGGGGGAATTACAGTACGTATTTTACCTGGTCAATATCACCGAGGGCTTTGTACATGGCCTCAATGTGTTCTTTATTATTGGCGGTGACCGTTACGCGCACTGAGTGATATTTGCCATTGGTGCTGGGCTGCACGGTAGGGCTGTAAGTACCGGGAGCATGTTGTTGCAGCACCTCTACGACTTTATTTGGCAACGCAGGATCCGCGACACCGAGTACCTTGAAGGGAAAATCACAAGGAAACTCCAGCAGTTCATCAAATTTGGTATTCATTTATTCACCTTTATGGTCATCAGAGATGACGGTATCTGGGATTGCTGGTGGCCAATGGCTCGCTAGCGCCGCGATGTTCGGTCGATATGAAGACGACAAGCATCTATATGGGTACGGCTCTGGCCAGGATCAAGGGCAAGGTCAGCCTTGCCATGGACGTGCTGTTTTTTACCACAAATCACAGGGGGGCGGAACCGACAGTTTGTAGGGGCATTCACCCTTCACCACGTCACCAACTGGGGACGGGTAACATAACAATGGCGCCAAGAGGCGCCATTGTTTACTTATAGAGTTTGCTTATCGACCAATGGGCTCATTAGTTAAACCAGCTGCTCACCAGCAACCAGATGTGATCCCATAAGCGACTTAACATGCCACCCTCTTGTACCTCTTCTAAGGTAACCAGTGGCACCTCTTTAATCACTTTATCGCCCTGTTTCAGGGATACCGTCCCCACCCGTTGGCCTTTTGCCAGCGGGGCTTTTAGATCGCTATCGAGCTTGAAGTCCGCTTTTAGGTTATTAGCCTGACCACGGCTCACCATCACTGATACGTCTTTATCTACACCCAGTTTCACTTCAGGCTTATCGCCCATCCAGATCTGTTGGGTGACCAGCACTGTGCCTGCTTTATAGGGGGTCAAACTTTGGAAAAAGCGGAAACCGTAAGTCAGCAGTTTCTTACTTTCGGCGGCGCGGGCAGCTTCACTGTTTGCACCAAATACCACCGAAATGAGGCGCATGCCTTCATTGTTAGTCGCCGAGGCAACCAAGTTGTAACCGATCTGACTGACGTGGCCGGTTTTAATACCATCCACTTGCAGGGCTTGATCCCACAGCAGACGGTTGCGGTTATGTTGGGTGATCCCGTTAAAGACAAACGATTTTTGGGAGTAAATCTTGTACTCCTCTGGAAGATCGCGGATCAGCGCCTGGCCTAAACGAGCCATGTCGTGAGCGGTACTGTAGTGGCCTTCGGCATCCAGACCATGCGGGTTCATGAAGTGACTGTCATTCATGCCAAGCTTTGGCGCCCAGCTGTTCATCAGGCTAGCAAAAGAGTCGGTGCTGCCTGCTAAAAACTCCGCCATGGCAACGCATGCATCGTTACCAGACTGAATGATGATGCCCTTGTTTAGATCATCAACAGAGACCTGCTTGCCCACTTCGAGAAACATCTTAGAGGAGTCGGCATAGTTTTTAGCCCACGCGTTTTGACTGACAGTGACCATGTCAGTGCGCTTGATATTTCCCTTCTTGAGCTCATTACCAATGATGTATGAGGTCATCATCTTGGTCAGACTGGCGGGGGGCAGGCGCTCTTCAGCATTGTGCTGGGCCAATACTTGACCTGAGTAATAGTCGATAAGAATGTGAGCCTTGGCGGAGATCTCTGGCGCTGAAGGCACCACCATCGGCGTGGCATTTGGCGTTGGTGACGGATTTGGAGTCGGTACCGGCGTGTTGGCCTGGGCGGTAACGCTGACCAGCGAGGCCAGAAGAACTGAACGGGCAAAATTGGACATCTTGAAATTCCTGCAAGCCTGATGGGGGATAAAAAAGCGGGGCTTACTATACCAGATGCGTTCATGGGTCATAGCCTACCATGACGATCATCGCCGATTTTTATTGCCCCTCTTTTGCTATCACGCCACAAAGCGACGTGATAGCAAGTCAGAAGGTGCGATAAGCGGGGTCGCCCCTGATTAAAGAGATAAATAAACGCAAGGTGTGAGGGGCGTCTTGGCCGCAGCTAAAGCTGCAACCTAGTGCTTTACGCATCTCGCAACTTAAACCCGCAACTTAAGCCCATTACGTTGTTATTAACGTCAATCTCAATGTCTACCTCAACGTAGGGTGCCCTTTAAGGCACGATAAAGGCCTTCTCTAACCCCCCTAAACGTACTTTTTCAAGCAAGCTGGCCTGTTGCGCAGTGGCCACCGGACCAATCAACACGCGGTAAATAGCATCATGGGTGACCACTTGATAGGGCACGCCATAGCGCTGAGTCATGACTTTTCCCATTGCTTCGGCGCGATCGGGTGAGCCACTGGCCAGCACTTGGATCATTTTGCCATCAGCGTTGTGTGCAGGCGCTAACGTGGCATTCGCCGGTTTAGCTGGGCTGGCCGGTGCGCTGGCTGGGTGAGCCAGTTTAGCAGGACTGGCTACGGGGGCCGTGACGTTGGATGGGGCTGGCTGCACCGCTTGGCTATGGGGCTTTGCCGTTGGGGCACTGGTTGGGACAGTTGAGGTCATCTCGATGGGCGCCATGGGGGCAATGGCCACCTCTTGATCTGGGGTTTCGCTAATGAGCTCAATGCGCACCTGCGCCGTTGGGCTATTGAGCATCCCTAGCTGGTTGGCGGCAGCTTGAGAGAGGGTGATCAGCGCCGCGCCCGTAAATGGGCCGCGATCGTTAACCCGTACCGTGGTTTCGAGCCCGTTCGCTAGATTGGTGACCCGCACGTAGCTTGGTAGCGGAAGATTGGGGTGGGCCGCAGTGAACTGTTTACTATCGCGCACATCGCCATTCGCCGTTTTTTGGCCATCTCGCTCTGGTGACTGCCAGTTGGCGGTGCCCTCTTTGCTGTAATGCTTGATGTCACGCCATACCTCATATTTCTGTTGGCCAATCCAGTAGTCGTGATTTCCATCGGCACTGAGGGGTTCAGTGCGAGGGAGCGCGCCCGTCGCTTGCGGGATCTCAATGACCGGCGGCTTACTGACCGGGGGTTGTACCACGGGGGCTGGGGTAATCGGGGCGGATGGTTCGGGCTGGCTGCTACAAGCAACCAATAATACGCTCAGGCTGAGCGGAAGGAGCGTGTGACGAAGATACATAGGCTTCCCAAATGGCGTGGCTAAGGGGATCTGCGACCATCGTCACCGGTGAGCGGCAATGGTCGCAGTTGATCTAGATAACGTCTGTTGCGCATATCGTATGGCTGCATTGACTGAACGCCGCGGATACGGACTGGTTCGGGCATTGCTGCAATGGCGCGTGTTGATCAGGCAAGCAGTCTGCGATGGGTCTGAATCGACATCAGTATGCCAAAGCCGGCCATCAGGGTCACCATCGAGGTACCACCGTAACTTACCAGCGGTAGCGGAACCCCTACCACCGGCAAGATACCGCTCACCATACCCATATTGACGAAGACATAAACAAAGAAGGTGAGGGTGATCGCCCCCCCAAGCAGTCGTTCAAAGCTGGTTTTTGCCTGCATCGAGATATAAAGACAGCGGCTGATGACATAGAGATAAAGCACCAGCAGCAGCGCCACTCCCACCAGTCCGAACTCTTCGCTAAATACCGCAAAAATAAAGTCGGTGTGGCGCTCTGGCAGAAATTCCAGCTGAGACTGGGTGCCATGTAGCCAGCCTTTGCCGAAAATTCCACCAGAGCCGATAGCAATCTTGGACTGAATGATGTGATAGCCGCGCCCGAGAGGATCTTTTTCCGGATCGATCAGCATCATGACCCGTTGGCGCTGGTAATCATGCATTAAAAAGAACCAGAGCACCGGCATAAAGCAGAGGATTAACACCACCACAATGCCAATTAGCACCCAGCTAAGGCCCGCTAAGAAGATGACGAAAAAGCCGGAGGCTGCCACCAAAATAGAGGTGCCCAGATCGGGCTGAGCTGCAATCAATAAGGTGGGTAGCAGCACCATGACCAACGCGATAATCACATGGCTAAGCTTAGGCGGCAGCGAGTGGCGACTTAGCCACGCCGCCACCATGATCGGCATCGAGAGCTTCATCACCTCAGAGGGCTGAAATTTCATAAAGCCCAAGTCGAGCCAGCGCTGGGCGCCCTTACCAATATGACCAAACACGTCCACCGCAATCAGCATCAATACCACAACGGCAAATAGCGGCACCGACCAGCGAGCATAGACCGAGGGTGGCAGCTGCGCCATACCGATCATCAATGCAAACGCCAAGCCCCCTCGCACCAGCTGGCGCACGGTGGAGTCAATATCTTGGCCAGAAGCGGAGTAGAGCACCACCATGGAGAGCGCCATGACGGTCAGCAGCCCAAGAAACAGCGGCAGATCGATATGCAGCCGGTGCCAGATACTCGGTTGCCGAGCGGAGTTATTCATGAGCGGTCACCTTCTTACTCGGTTGGGATGTGAGATCCTTGGTCAGTTGTGACGGGTTAGCTGGCGGCACTAAGTACGCATCTAACATCGCCCGCGCAACGGGCGCGGCATTTTTACTCCCCCCGCCGGCGTTTTCCAGCACTAATGCAATGACCGCCTTGGGCTTATCAAAGGGGGCAAACGCGACGAAGAGGGCGTTATCACGGTGTTCCACCTTCATTCGACTCGCGTTATAAACCTGATTTTTCTTCAAGCCCACGACCTGAGCGGTACCTGATTTACCCCCAGAGGAGTAACGGGTATGAGCAAACGCGTGCCGCCCACTGCCTTCGCGGCCTTGGTTGACTCGCCACATGCCCTGCTTGGCCACGTTCCAATAGCTATCACTTTTGGTTTTGAGCGCCATATTGGCATTCACGGGGGCGTTGATCACCTCTGCTTGTGATGCCGCGCTTTTGAGCAGATGTGGGGTCACATCGTGGCCATGTTGCGTCAAGATACTGATCGCTTTGGCCAGTTGGATTGGGGTGGCACTCCAATAACCTTGACCGATACCGATGGAAATGGTGTCACCTTGATACCAGGGTTTGCGGCGACGGGCCATTTTCCAGTCGCGAGATGGCATTACCCCTTTGGTCTCTTCATACAGATCAACCCCACTGTATTGGCCAAAGCCAAACTTGGTCATGTATTCATGGATCTTATCGATACCGACCCGATAGGCGAGATCGTAAAAGTAGGTATCAGCAGAGACCTCGATGGCGCGATACACATCGAGCCAGCCATGACCTGATCGGCGCCAGTCACGAAACTTCTGGGTGGTGCCAGGGATCGAGAATGAGGGACCACCAAAGTAGCGATAGCCTGGGGTAATGGCCCCCTCGTTAAGGCCCATCACCGACATCAAGGGTTTAACCGTGGAGGCCGGGGCGTAGATCCCTTGGGTGGTGCGGTTAACCAATGGGCGAGCGGGATCATTGAGCAGTGCCGAGTAGTTGGCGCCAGAGATCCCCGTTACAAACAGATTGGGGTCGTAGCTTGGGCTCGACTCCATCGCAATGATGGCGCCAGTGCTCGGATCTAACATCACAATGGCGCCACGCTTACCGGCTAGCAGTTGCTGGGCTTTTAGCTGCATCCGAATATCAATGTTGAGGTGGATATCCTTGCCGGCTAACGGTGGCTGATATTTTAAGGTGCGCACGATTTGGCCACGGTTATTGACCTCGACTTCCTGATAGCCGGCGATCCCGTGTAGCTGCTGCTCGTAAAACTTCTCAACCCCTTGTTTACCAATATCTTTAGTCGCGGCGTAGTTGGCGATTTGCCCCTCTTTTTCAAGCCGTGCCACATCGCGGGTATTGATCTTGGCCACGTAACCCAGCGCATGGGTCAGGGCTGCGCCAAACGGATAATAGCGCTTGAGATAGGCCTCGATACTGGCGCCGGGGTAGTTGTGCTGGTTCACCGAGAAGATGGCAATTTGCGATTCGTTTAACTTCTCGTAGAGGGCGACCGGCTTGAAACGACGGTGGTGCTTTACCTCCGTTAGAAACTTCTCTTTGGTACCCTCTGGCAGACCTAATAGCGCGATCAGTTCATCGACCGTCTTTTGCAGGTCTTTGGTCTCTTCTGGCACAATTTCCAGGCTGTAAAGCGGCAGGTTATCGGCCAGTAACACGCCGTTGGTGTCATAGATAAGGCCCCGAGCGGGCGCCACCGGTACCAAGCGAATGCGGTTGGAGTCAGAGCGGGTCTGATAGGTGTCGTAAGACTCAACCTGTAGGTAGTAAAGATTACCGAGCAGCACCAGCATCAAGACGATGATGATGAGGTAGGCGGCGAGGGTACGCCGGAAGAACAAATTACCCTCGGCACTGTGATCGCGCATTTCGATGCGATTTTTCAGCATGCTGGCACCTTATGACTGAGCGGGGGGGGAGCGGCGAGACGCAGGTAATTCATGTTCATTCTCTGTGATACGGATGATTAGTGGTGATGCTCCAGGCCCGATAGAGACTCTCCGCGACCAGCACCCGCACCAGCGGATGGGGCAGGGTGAGGGGCGACAGTGACCAGCTCTGCTCGGCGGCGGCCTTGCATTCGGGGGATAACCCTTCGGGACCACCGACTAACAACGCCACATCACGGCCATCAAGCTTCCAGGCATTGAGCTGACCGGCGAGTTGCTCGCTGGTCCACGGTTTGCCCGGAATATCGAGGGTCACGATGCGCGAGCGGCCAGCGGCAGCCAGCATGGCCTCACCTTCTTTTTGCAAAATACGGGGGATGTCGGCATTTTTGCCCCGTTTACCCGCCCCGATCTCGACTAATTCAAAGGGCATCTCTTTTGGGAAACGGCGCCGATATTCTTGAAAACCATGCTCTACCCAAGCAGGCATTTTGGTACCGACGGCAATTAACTGGATCTTCATCGTGGTTATATCTGTGCTCTTATGGCCAAATTAGTGCGCGTTCAATCGCGCTGTGGCTGTGTGTTCAATCGCGCGCGACTAGGCACATCGAGAGTGATGATATCGCGGCCTTTCGGATCATCGATCTTATTGATGATAAAAGCGGGCAAGGCGTGCGCTGGCAATCAATCTCTCCTCGATGTGGATAGGTGCTCTGGCGTTAGGGCGGCGGATTATATCATGCTCACACGGGTTTCCTATCCGGTGGTGTGGGAATGTGACAGTGCTTAGCGCGGATGACGATAAAGTCCCTGCTTTGCAATGTAATGGGCCACTGATTCAGGTAACAGGTAGCGGATGTCTTGTCCTTGCGCGAGCCGCGCTCGCAGCAAGGTTGCGGACAATTCGATAGGCACATTTTCTGCCAGCCAAATATGGCCGGCGCGGTGCTGATGCAAGGCGTTGGCATCGGTGGTGTGATGGCGCGCCAGCAGCTGCGCGACTTTCGCTGAATAATTTGGCTGCCAACCTGGCCGAGTGCTCACGATCAGATGGCTATAGTCCAGCAGCGCCTGCCAGCGGTGCCAGCTTGGTAGGCTGAGCAGTGAATCCATCCCCATCAAAAAGCACAGCGGCGTATCGGGCAGTTCATGGCGCAGCTCGATGAGGGTATCGATGGTGTAAGAGGGTTTGTTGCGGGTGAGCTCCCGCTCATCCACCACAAAACCGCGGTTCTCCGCCGCAGCCAGTTTGACCATGGCAAGGCGCTGGGTGCTAGAGCAAAACGGATCGGCGCGATGGGGCGGAATATGGTTTGGGATCAGCCGCACTTGCCCAAGCCCGAGGGCATCGCGCGCCTCAATGGCTGGGTGCAGGTGACCAATATGAATGGGATCAAAGGTGCCACCTAAAATGCCGATCGGTGGATTTAACACGGGTTTGTCGCCATCAATAACGGTAATGGGGTGGCATCGCGAAAGCCAAGGGCAAGGGTTTGCAGGATTAGCCAGGCCTGTTCGGTATTAAATGTACGCTGGGCATCATCGAGCTCGGCCATCAGTTGCCACAGTTGCTGCAACTTGGCAAAGGGAAGCCGAGTCAGGGCTTGTTGGATCAGCTGCTGGCGGCTTTGCCAGATCCGCAAGCGGCTAAAATGCTCCCCGAGCGACTGGCCGCTGCGCATAGCAAGGGAGAGCTCGGTGAGTTGCTCAAGCTCACGGCACAAGGTCCACGCCAGCATTCCAGGTTCCGTGCCTTCAGCCCGCAGGGCCGCCAAAATACGTTGGGCGCGGTTCACCTTCCCCTCTAGCAAGGTATCGATGAGCTGGAAGGGGGTGAAGTGGGCGTGACGGATAATGGTCTCTTGCAGATACCCCACGCTGATGGGCTGGGGCGGCGAGAGCAATGTGAGCTTTTCGATCTCTTGGCTGGCGGCCAGCAGATTGCCCTCGTACGCGTGACACATGAAATTGATGGCATCCGGCAGCGCCTTGAGGCCAAAACGCGCAAAACGCGTACTCATCCAGCGCGGAAAAAATTTAGGCTCAGGATGATTGACCGGCACATAGGTGCCAATCTGATCGAGCTTGTCGAACCAGCCTGCTTTCATTTGGGTTTGATTGAGCCGTCCACCGCTTAGCACAAGCAGCAGATCTGGGTGAAGTTGCTTGCCGATTTCGCTGATGCGAGCGGCGAGATCTTTGTCCACTTTGGCGGGCAGTTCTAGCTCGATGATCTGGCGGGCACAAAACAGGCTCATGGCCTGACAGGCATCATAAACCTGATTCCAGTCCAGCCCTTGCTCCACCACAAAACTGTGGCGCTCATCAAAGCCTTGTTTGCGGGCGGCCTGACGAATGGCGTCAGTGGCTTCGAGTCGCAACAGCGGCTCGTCGCCAAAAACGAGATAGCAGGGCCGAAGCCCTGCTTTGAGGTGGTCACCAAATTGTTCTGGGTAGACTCTCATCAACATATTCCTATCAAGACATACCGTTCAAGAGAGGCGCATCAAAAGCTGACCTGACTCAGCTGACGGATCACCTGATTGGCCGCCTGCTCTTGCATCTCTTTACCCAGTTGCTCTTGCTCACGAGAAGAGGCCAATGCGGCATCGGTCTTATTGAGGAAGCTGCGGTTAAAGTTGATAGGGAAGACCTGGATTGGCTTACCTGGCACCGCGATGGTGAATTGGGTGCTAAAGCCCAGCACATATTCAGTATCGGCGCCTAATGAGTTGACTGAGGCAACTTCACTGGTTGAGCCAATGCTGCCAAGGGTCATGACGGCGATGCCATTTTTATCGGCTAAGGTCACGCCAGAGGCCTTAAGGCGGGTCGTTACCATGCGGTAAAAATCACTCTTGTTATCGCCCACAACCTTCATGGTCATCAGCTCTTTAGGTATGCCGTGGCTACGCATATGAAACCCACAGCCTTGCAGCAGCAGCGCCGCTAGCATCATGGCCATCAAGCGGGTGAAGAGGGTGCCCATAAAAAATCCTCGTTACAGTAAAAAGAGCGGTGGGCGCAGGGCCCACCGCGAGTATCGGTTAATTGTCACAGATCGCGGTCACAAATGACGATCACAGATAAGTCATATGCATGACTTATCGATCAGTTCGCCACGATGTTAAGCAATTTACCCGGCACATAGATCACTTTGCGAACCGTTAATCCGTCTGTGAACTTCTGAACAGAGGCATCGGCCATCGCCAGCTTCTCGACATCAGCCTGACTGATCTCGGCCGGCACGGTCAGTTTGCCGCGCATCTTGCCGTTGATCTGCACCACCACCAACTTTTCGGTCTCAACCATGGCGGCTTCATCTGCCACTGGCCATGTTGCGTGATCTACATCCTCACCCTTGCCCAGCATCTTCCACAGCTCAAAACCGATGTGGGGAGTGATGGGGGTGAGCATGATGACAATGGCTTCAAGCGCTTCTTGCATCAATGCCCGATCTTGCGGCTCGGTATCGAGCTTGGTCAGACTATTGATAAGTTCCATGATGGCTGCAATGGCGGTGTTGAACGTCTGACGACGACCCACATCATCGGTCACCTTGGCGATCGTTTTGTGCAGTTCACGGCGCAGTGCTTTCTGCTCGTTACTCAGTGCCGTCACATCCAGGGCGGGAGCTGCGCCTGCCGCGACGTGCTCAAAGGTCAAGCGCCACAACCGACGCAAGAAGCGCTGAGCCCCCTCTACGCCAGAGTCAGACCACTCTAAGGTCATCTCGGCAGGGGAGGCAAACATCATGAACAAGCGAACGGTATCCGCGCCGTAACGCTCTACCATCAGCTGCGGGTCGATGCCGTTGTTTTTAGACTTGGACATCTTGGTCATGCCCGCGTGGATCACCTCACGACCTTCAAGATTGGTGGCTTTGATGATCCGACCCTTGTCGTCGCGCTCGAGGGTCACGTCGGTTGGGCTCACCCACACGCTGCCACCCTTCTCATCTTTGTAGTAAAACGCATCGGCCAACACCATACCCTGACAGAGCAAGCGCTTGAACGGCTCGTCACTGTTGACCAGCCCCGCATCACGCAGCAGCTTGTGGAAGAAGCGGGCGTAAAGCAGGTGCATACAAGCGTGCTCGATACCGCCGATGTACTGATCTACCGGCAACCAGTGGTTGGCGGCAGCAGGATCTAGCATGCCCTTGTCATAATCTGGGGAGCAGTAGCGGGCGTAATACCAAGAAGATTCCATAAAGGTGTCGAAGGTATCGGTTTCGCGAAACGCTTCCTGACCGTTATAGGTGGTCTTAGCCCACTGCTCATCAGCCTTAATTGGGCTTTGAATACCGTCCATTACCACATCTTCTGGTAGCAGTACCGGTAGTTGATCCGCAGGGGTCGGCACCACGGTGCCATCTGCCAGGGTCAGCATCGGGATAGGAGCACCCCAGTAACGCTGACGGGAGACGCCCCAGTCCCGCAAACGGAAGTTGACGGTGCGCTTGCCGTGGCCCAGCGCCTCTAGCTTGTTAGCGATAGCGTCAAACGCCCCTTGGAAGTCAAGACCGTCAAACTCGCCGGAGTTAAACAGTACGCCCTTCTCGGTGTAAGCCGCGCAGCTCACGTCAACATCGCCATCAACGGGCTTGATGACCGCCTTGATGTTAAGACCATATTTGGTGGCAAACTCATAGTCACGTTGATCGTGAGCAGGCACCGCCATCACAGCGCCAGTGCCGTAATTCATCAGCACGAAGTTGGCGACCCAGACCGGGACTTTTCGCCCATCGAGTGGGTGAATGGCATAAAGGCCCGTGGCCATGCCCTTCTTCTCCATGGTGGCGAGCTCGGCTTCAGCAACCTTGGTGTTCTTGCACTCTTCAATGAAGGCTGCCAGTTGCGGATTGCTGGCTGCCGCTTGTAGGGCCAGCGGGTGACCTGCGGCGATCCCCACATAGGTGACGCCCATGAAGGTATCCGGACGGGTGGTATACACCTCTAACTGCTCAGATTTACCCTCGATGGCAAAGCTGATGTTGACCCCTTCGGAGCGGCCAATCCAGTTGCGCTGCATGGTTTTGACCATCTCTGGCCAGCCATCGAGGTTATCAATGTCACGCAGTAGCTCTTCGGCATAATCGGTGATCTTGATGAACCACTGGGGGATCTCTTTTTGCTCCACCGGAGTGTCACAGCGCCAGCAGCAGTTGTCGACGACCTGCTCGTTGGCCAACACTGTCATGTCATTTGGGCACCAGTTAACAGAGGAGGTCTTTTTGTAGACCAGACCCTTTTCATAGAGCTTGGTGAAGAACCACTGCTCCCAGCGATAGTAATCAGGCTTACAGGTCGCCATTTCCCGATCCCAGTCGTAACCTAGCCCCAGCATTTTGAGCTGGTTCTTCATGTATTCGATGTTTTCGTAAGTCCAAGGGGCAGGGGCGGTATGGTTTTTAATGGCCGCATTTTCTGCAGGTAGACCAAACGCATCCCAACCGATGGGTTGCAGCACGTTCTTGCCATTGAGTCGTTGATAGCGGGAGATCACATCACCGATGGTGTAGTTACGAACGTGACCCATGTGCAGACGACCAGAGGGATAAGGGAACATGGACAAGCAGTAGAACTTCTCCTTGTCGACTTTCTCCACTGCCTTGAAGGTTTTCTTGGCATCCCAGTGCTGTTGCACGGCGGGTTCAATGGATTGGGGAACGTATTGCTCTTGCATGAGTGACATCCGGATCTGTGAGATGAGTAGATAAATTAGCTGAAAATCCCGATAGAATACCCATATCCAGCGGCGGCAACAACCGCCAGCGCCCCAAGGGACGTCAGCTGGCCTCGATCAAGGTTTAAGAAAGGAGTAATAGCCATGGATAAACGTCAAAAAGGGTATGAAGCCTTTATTGCTGAGTTGCATAAACAGTGGCAAGAAGCTGAACAGCACCAGGGTGTGCATATCAATAAACTGATCGCCAAGGTACAAGCGTATCTGGAGGCCGCCAGCGATTTGACTCAAGACGAGCTTGCGCTCATTGCCGAGTATGTGAAGCGAGATCTGGGCAACTATGACGAGGGGCGCCCAGAAAAGAGTGCAGGCAGCGACGAGCCCATTGAAGAGTCAGCCTTTATGCTGGCCTTGAAAGATACCGCTTGGTCTTGGCTGGCGGATGTGACGGATCGCTCCCAAGTTGAATGGCGCGAATTGACGATTGATCTGAAACATAAGGGTATTTATAAAGCAGGGGATTGGGTTGGGCTTGGCATATTGGTCTGTGAGCAATGTGGCTGGCGTCACACTGTGCTGCATCCCCAGCAACTGGATACGTGCCCAGAGTGTGGTGGCCGCGAATATCACCGCGAACCGCTGACCCCCTGAGGTCGGTTATGTGGCTAATAAATAGTCAATATATAGCCAATAAACATTAAGCATAAGAATGAAGACACCATGAGGTGTCTTCTTCGTTCGAACTTAATCGTTGATCAATTTAAAAAATCGCGTAGTTTACCAACCATCATTATCACATCATCGATTCTTGTTGCAAAATATGGCCAGAAACATCAGCGTTAATATCAAAATAATTTTCATTAGAGAGCAGACATGTTTAGTGTAGATAATTTATCACAGTCTTTCATTGAAAAATTTCCTGGCTTTTTGTCTATTAGAGATGAGAATCATAAAATTGTTTTTTTAAATAGTAATTTTCTGCAATGGATTGACTCATTAATAAAGTTAAATCCCATCGGTATGACTAATGAAGACATTATTACCCTATTGGACGGCAATGACATTGCAAAAACATTTAAACAGTGCCATGACTTATCACTTGAATATATTAAAGATAATGAAAAGAGTAATAAAATCATATCATTTTACAATGTCGATATTAAGAAAGACATCTTTTTAGATGTAACGAAATTCAAATCAGCTATTAATGGTAAACCATATATATACACCATCGCTATCGATATCACTGATGCGTATAATGAAATGCTTATTTTAAAGCGCAACGCCTCGCAAGATGCACTCACCCACGCATATAATAGAACGATATTAGATACGCTATCAATAAACGATGAACACTTGTTTATCTATATTGATTTAGATAATTTTAAGAAAATCAATGATAGCGTAGGTCACCTGAAAGGTGATGAGGTATTATGCGAAGCTGTCGATATTTTTAGAGCCAGTGTGAGAGTCAATGATCTGGTCATCAGGATGGGCGGGGATGAGTTTTTGTTAATACTGGATAATTTATCCATGCAACGCGCACTTGCCATTATAGATAATATTGGCAATCAATTTAATGAACAGTTTAGTGCACACTATCCGTTTCTCTCTTTCTCGTATGGCATCAGTCACTTTTGTGATTCTATAAATCAAACCCTAGAAAAAATCGACCATGAGATGTACCAACATAAAATAGAGAAAAAAGAGAAAGTAGAGAAAAATGAGTGAGTGCTGCAGTGATCTAGCGGTAGTCAGCTCAGCAAGAGCTAATAGACTATTTCATATATCTGTGACGTCATCAACAGCATCTTAATATAATCGCAATTGGGTCTTGATTCATCGCTAACCGCTTACTCTGATGATAATAGATAAATGTATTTGCATGAGGTGAACCGACACCTCATGCAATAGCAGACAAACTATTTACTATTAAATAATAGTTCACTGCTCATTATTAATAATATCTACCAGTGATGTTAAATGTTTATCAAACCAATGCTTATTACTAGGTTTAAATATTACCCCCGCCGCTTGTGGCAGTACCGGTAGCGGCCCTGTAATCATGTGACGTTTCGCCACTGTGCTAACAGAGAGGCCAGATTTCTCTCGGGCAAATAATAGTAATAATGCTTGGATCGGTGAAACACCAAAGCTGCCATTTTCATTAATCTGATGAATGTTTAATAGGTACTTCAGCGTTAATGGCGTAATGTCATGTTTGGTCACCCCTGCCGCACTTTTATATTTCGCATCAAGAATGATAACCAGTGGCTTTCGCCATTTATCAGACTGTATTCTTATAATAAAATCAGGGCGAAAATGATGAGCGCCATATTTATGGGTGGAGCGGGTGTCACTAATATCAACTAAATCACCAACAGAACTATTTTCACTGTAAGGAAAAATCATTGGCTCATAAAAAAGCTCGACCCTATAGCGATGGCTCTGATAGGTAAAATAATTGTTCATCTTGCCATCAGGCCGATCCATTTTAACACCGCCAAATGGGATCCCTTCACCATGAACGCGATAGTTTTGTTCGACTAATTCTACCGCCAAGCAGCGCTTGATTGACTCCATGATCATTAACAAAGATGTGATTTCATAAACCACAGCCAGGTTTTTTAAACCGAGCAAAATACTATTCCCCTCCAAGTTAGGGATGGGGGTGTCATTATATCTCGCGATTAAGCGAAACATCTGACTATAGTGAATATGCTTTGCAACATAAGCGGTAATTTTTGGCTGAATGCAATCACGACCATTTGCAGGGAACCATTTTGAGACGAATTTTTTTATATTTTCGACAGCAACAAGGAGTTGTTCAATTTGCTCAATTTGTTTTTGCAATACAATATGAGAGCTGGTGGTCATTGCCTGATCAAAGCGTACATATTGATTACTAGTGGCATTATTAGATGCTGGTAATGAGGTTGAAAAGGTATCTTTGATAGTAATTAAAAACATACTAACATTATATAAAAAACTATGTATGACACGGTTTTCAAAGGTGTCAGTATTCTTAACTATATTTTCTTTTGGCAACGTATCAATATGATAACTGCGATTGTTATATATGATATTGGCATCATCGGCGCATGCTGGCGATAATTTATCAAGGTTGCAAAACAACCAGTGTAAAGACTCCGGCCCAGTTGGCTGGCCTCGGTCTGAAAACTGCATTTCAGGTTCCCATGTATACCGATGTTCACGCATAAACATATGCAAGTGGTCAGCGAGATAAGCCACCGCTTCTTGCGCTGCATCTAAGCGAGAAAATTTAAATTCATTACCCTGATCATGAACTATTTTTTTAGTACTTTTAGAAAAGCAAACTGCGGCAGCATCATCTAAGTGATCAGTAATGTAATTTATCATTTCGCTGGCGAGTTCAGCGTTATCTGGTCTAGCGAGAATGTTGACTGTACACGATGAGATATAATCTGGTTTTTTTTCAAAAATAAGATGTAGCTCACAATGACCAAAAATATTATAAAAGTAACAAGATTCTTGTTTATCTAATGGTTCGCTAGACGTATAGACGCGATGTCCATCGACATGGTGGTAAAAACTTAATTCCAGTGATTCCCCCGCAACAATAATCGTGGGTTCACCTAGGATATTAGAAGTTTCTTCATCAACCGTGACAGAAAATTCAATATGATCCGTTTCTTTGAGTTGATAAGGCTCATACTGAGGGGCCAAGAGGTCTATCTCAACCTCTTGGTCATCTGAGTCAACGGCAGTTAATTGCCAATTGATCATAGGTTAAACCCATAGGTAAACATGTTTTGATTGCCAATGTCGATAATGCGCTTAAGCATTTTTCTTGAAATAACCATGTCACTAGGAATAACGTTTAACAAACTAACTAATCGCTTACCAAAGTTCTGCCCATAACCATTTAATAATGGAATGATGTGCTGACATACCGCATAGTCAAGTGCGACAAAACGGCTATCAATATACAGTGGTGATGCTACGTTATAGTACGATCTCATCGCCTTGATTTTACGATATGAGACGCAAATAGACATACCACGCTCTGGGTTTTCTTCGCTGAGCGTATCTACGATCTGTTTTAAGGTATGTTCAATATCTGGTGCTAGCTCTAACGAGTTAGGTGCAAACAACTCAATGAATTTGTTACCTGAAATTCTAGCATGATCACGTTTATCTAGACGTTTGATGCTATCTAACGAGATATCAAAATTAGGCTCAACATCATCAAAGCTAATTATCGCCGCTCGATCTACCATTCGCGCAGTGAGTGATTGCACCGAATCATCATTATTTATCGTGCCTAAAAAACGCAGATATTGTGGTACTTCTAAATAAGGTGAATTGTGATCGCCGGTAGCAATGATCCGCTCAGACTCAGGATCTGCCATTTCTAGGAATGGGCTAAAGTAATGTTCTGGTTGACTCAGATTAAACTCATCTAATAAGCAAATAGCGGGTGCGGCTTCATGCTCACGCTTGCACTCATTATTAAGTTGCGTTAGTAGATCATAGAGTCCGGTTGCAGCAGGATTAAAAGATGAGGATAACGAATTATAAAATCCTAAGATATCCCGAGAGTTGGTCCAACCACGAGCAACAGGAATATTTAAGAATCTTTTTTGCAAACCAAGGCTATTACCTAGCATTTTTGCAAGGGAGGTTTTACCTGATCCTGGGCGTCCAGAAAAGAGGGTAAACTGCGATTGAGCAATCGTTGTGATGATGTTTACAACGGAATTGTAATCAGTTTTTCGGCCTAACGAATTTAAATCTTCCAGCACATTTTCAATGAGCTGTTCACGTAACTCGTCGTTTTCTATCTTTGGATCAATGGGGGCAATAGGCACTGCATAATTAATTGGTGTAGTCGTTGGTTTTGGCGCGATGCCAGATAACGCATCAACGTGGGGTTTGAGTTCAAGCAGGCGACTTGTTAACTGATCGTTTGATTTTCGCAGTTTATCAGAGACTTCCTGAACTTGTATTTCCATCAGTCTTAATTTTTTGCTAGCGCGTTCTTTCTCTCGATCAATCCCTGATATCTCTTGCAGAACTTCCTCTAAGTTTTTATAGCTATCATGGGTGGCTTTTAAAGCATCTACCTCAGCTGACAGCTTTTCTAAAATTTGTTTCTTTTCTGCAATGGCTTTTTCAATTTTTTGTTTTTGCTGTGCAGAAAGGGTTTCAAGGGAGATGGCTGGGGCAGTATCTACCAGCATAGTTTCTTTACGTTCGCGTTTTAGTTCATGAATCTCTAATTTGATTTTTTCTCGTTGTTGCTTTAAATCATTAATCAGAGCTTCGTGATCTTGCTTCATTTGTGCTAAACAGGCTTGTTTTTCTGTTTTAAAATAGCTGTCTTTATTTTGTGAAATATAATTTTCAAGCACGTTTTTTCCTGCAGGGGTATTGATGAAGCTATCAAGCATTTCATTTTTTACTCCCTCCCAGTTATAGGCTTGCTCTAGGGTACTAAAAAAACGCTTAAACCGTTCAGGAAAGGTTTTATATTCGATGGTTTTGGCATAGTTAGCTTTAATTTGAGTGATGGTTTTTTTAGTCACGCCACGAATGTCAGAGTTTTGAGCGATGATGCCACCGTATGTACCCAGAATTTGGTCATCACTCATAAAATCAATTTTTTCAGCATCTTTTAACAATGCTTTTATATTGCCTAATAGCACAGGCGCAGCAGCGTGAGCACTTTCTTTAATATATTGTGAATAATCGTTTACATCGATTTTAGCGATATGGTTAGTTGCGGTATAAGGCAGGGGTGAAGACATGGAGCGAATGTTAATGGCATATACATTAGAGTCTTCATCGAGTTCAGCAGCGTAATCAAAGGGGCCATATACTGTATTCTCATTGCGAATAAATAACGTTTTAGTGATAGGTTTTGCTGCAACGGTGAAACATGTTTTAGATACGTTAGGTATTTCCTGATCAATTACTTCGCAACAGCTTAAGCCCTTAAGCTCAGAACAGGATGTTGGCCGAGTAATATATCGACAGTCGCCAGCGCGAAACTCAGTAATAGAGGGTATTGAGATGACTTCAAATAAGCTATCACCGAATCGCTCTTTTAATTCAGCAAATTGTCCTACTACAAATACTTGCTCTGTTTCACAGAAAAACTCAGCGGTATTAATTGGCGTAATATCACCAGAGGTTAACACTTCAAAAAATACGTTAAGTTTTCCGACATCATTACTAGGGTTGCTATAACTATTATCAATAGCACAAACAATTTTTCTTTCTGTTGATTTTTCAGTGTTCATTGTGTTTCCTATATGTTTTATTTAGTACATTATTGAGTGTTCAATTGTGCCATAAAGCATTATTTTTTGCAGTCTTATCGATAAAAATGATTGTGCTTTATATCAATGTAAGATTTATATATCACAGTCATGTTGCTAGTTATATTATGGTTGGTGGCTGAGATGTTAACAGTTTACGGTCGTGTTATACACAAATAATCACCGAGAGAAAAATATATCCATCCATGCTCGCTGCAGGTTGGCGCTTGGGGTGAGGGGCGTCGTTAAAAGAGGGGTTAAAAAATGGGTTAAAAAAGGCGCCATCGGCGCCATTTTATTGAAAGGATAGGTATGGTGATTACGATGGATCTGGTTAATCATTCGCGCGGGTTATTATTGCTGATCATGATTGATGGTGATCATTATTTACCCGCGCTATTTTCAGATACTATTTTTTAGCATCATTTATCCCTACCATTTTTCATCGCTATTTGCCAGTACTATTTATCCGCACTATTTATCAGCACTATTTGCCGATACTATTTTCCAGTAATAGTCAGGCCTGCAAAACGGATCAATGGCGCGAATAATGTTTTGCTGTCGTTATGATGCAACGTATTGCCAATGGCTTCTATATCGAGCAATAGCTTATAAAAATTGCCCGCGACAGTGATACCGCGCACCGGTTGAATACGCACCCCATGACGGCATAAAAAGCCGGTGGCACCAAATGAGAAGTCACCGCTGATGGCATCGGCACCTGAGTGCAAACCATCGAGTTTGATGAGTTCAAGATAATCGCCGGTTTGCACCTCGCGTTCAGGTTGTTGGCCACAGCCAAAAACGAGATGGCGAGGGGTAACATCAAGGGCGCTGCGGGCCGCCGAGCCATTGCTTGTCATCCCAAAATGGTGGGCGGTGGCGCTGTTGTGAAGCAAGGTGGTGAGCATCCCACGTTGAATAAGCGGCAGATCGCAGGTCGCAGCCCCTTCGCCATCAAAGGCTTTGATCTTCATGCCGCCTGGCATATAGACCCGGCTTTCAAGGGTGAGGTGGGGCGATGCCACCGATTGGCCAACCTTGTCGCGCCAAGGGTTGATGCCTTGCTGGGCCCATTTACCTGAGAGAGCCCCTTGAAAACAGCCAAATAGGCTGGCAAAGCTAGGGGGGCTAAAGATCACGCTGTAATGACCACTTGGTACGGCAGCGCCGAGCAGTAAATCATGGGCAGTGGTGTAGATCTGCTCAATAAGCGGCTGGCTGTGTAGCTCGCTAAAGTGGCGAGCGTATTGCCCTTGAGAGTGCATGGATTGGTGACTGGCGCGGGCCACTAATGCCGAGGTGTAGCAGCCCACATTAAATTCGCGGTGCTGGCAAAGGGTGCCTTGGCTGTTGGCGAGCCACAGCTGGCTTTGCCCTTCAAAAAAACCGTTGTAAGGGGCGCCGGTCACATCGGGGCGCGCCAGCATGTCCGCTTCAAGGCGCAAGGCGAGGGCGATCTTTTCTGCCACCGGGGTGTTGTCTGGCTGGTTTATGTCGGCGCAGTCGTGGTTAATCTGGCTGCCCACCACCGTAATGCGTTGATCGGCATCGACTTTGGCAAAACGGCTGGCATCGAGGGCATCGTGCAACATGGTATCGAGCGCCGGCTCATCGAGGGATTCTGAATAGGCGATCCCAACGCGGCCGTTTTTGATGAGACGAATGCCGAGCTGCTGGCTGCTGGTGACCTTGTATTCACCGAGCTCGCCCTTGTCGGCCTTGAGGGAGAAGGCTTTGTCCTGATTGGCGATGAGGTCCGCTTCGGCACCGAGATCCGCCACTTTATCTAGCAGACGGGTGAGCAGTGGGGTCATATCGCCTTGGTTTATATCAAGTGGGTTTATATCAAGTGGATTCATATCAAGGCGGCTCATCAGGCATTTCCTCCTACCAAAATGTGATCGACTTTTAGGGCAGGTTGGCCAACTGAGGTGGGCACTGAGCCTGACACTGAACCGCACATGCCTGCGGCTAGCGCCAAATTGCTGCCGACCATGGAGATCTCTTTGAGCACTTGTGGGCCGGTGCCGATCAGGGTGGCTGATTTGAGCGGTTTGGTGATCTTGCCATGCTCAATCAGATAGGCCTCTTGCACGTTGAAGTTGAACTCCCCGGTGCCGGGTTGCACCGAGCCACCCCCCATTTTTTTGGCGTAGATGCCGTGTTTTACGCTAGCGAGCATCTCGTCAAGGTGATAGTTGCCAGGCTCGATATAGGTGTTACGCATGCGCGAGGTGGGGGCGAATTTATAAGACTCACGGCGCCCAGATCCGGTACGGGGATGGCCGGTTTTAAGGGCGCCCATGCGGTCTGCTAAAAAGCCGGTTAACACGCCGTCTTTAATCAGTTGGGTATGTTGGGTGGCCATGCCTTCGTCATCAAGGTTGATGGAGCCCCAGGCGTTGGGTTGCAGCCCTTCATCCACCGCGCTTACGGCCGGGTTGGCAATGGCTTGGCCGAGCTTATCGTGAAAAACCGATGCTTTTTTGGCGACCGAGGTGGTTTCTAGCAGATGGCCACAGGCTTCGTGAAAGATGACGCCGCCAAAACCGCTTTCCATGATCACCGGTAGCATGCCGCTTGGGCAGGGGGCCGCCCCCAGTTTGACCAAGGCTTGGCGGGTGGCGATGCAAGCTAACTCGCTAGGATCAAGACGATCGGCATGCTCCCAGCCCATGAGGGCGCCCGGGGCTTCATAGCCCACGCTCTGTTCCCCATCAAGGGCGACAATGGTTTGGGCCATGATCCGGTTGTAGTGGCGGCGATCCCTCACATGCAGCCCTTCGCTGTTGAAGATCTCGACTTCTTGCTCCCAGCCCAGCACGTTGCCGGAGAACTGGCTCACCTTGTGGCTCTCGGCGCGGGCGGCGGCATCCATGGCATGCAAGTAGGCAATTTTTTGCTCTAACATCTTGTCTGCCGAGAGGGGCAAGGCGATAGGGTGGCGCTCTGTGGGCTGGCTAAAGTCGAAGGCGGTCGCGCTGACGTTGGGATCTCGGCGGTCTTTGGCCGCGAGCAAGGTGACGATCCGCAGTAGCTCTTCGCGGTTGGCTAAATTGGTGTAGCCATAGAGCACCTTGTAGCCGTAGCACAGCCGTACCCCGATGCCAAAATCAAGGCCACCGCTGATATTCTCTATTTGGCTGGCGAGCAGGCTAAGCTGGCTGCGGCGTTTGCGTTCTACAAAGAGCTCGGCAAAATCAGCCCCGAGCATGAGTGCGTGATCAATCACGTCACGGGCGATGGCAGGAGCCAACAGGGAGAATGGGATCATGGGATCTCCTAAGGCAGGTTGGGGTCAAAACTTGCCGGTGCAAGGGGCGATGGGCAAGCGGTGGATGACCGCATTGTTGATGACTGCATTGTTGATGGCCGCATTGTTACAGAGCGTGCCACCAAAGTCCCGTCGGTAGCCGCAGGGATGCTCGATTGCGCTAATCGAGCACCAGTTCAGTCAGTGTGAGTCTACCCCGTGAGCCTGGCAACAATGGTAAACGCCATGGCGCGCGACATAGGTCGATCATTGGATCGATCATTGAGCAGATCATTGCAGGGCATGGATCTCAGCCAAGATCTGCTGAACCCACTGGGCGAGGCGGGCATCGGTTTGCTGATATTGATTGGCATCATCAAGGGCGAGGCCGACAAAGTAGCGTCCCTCGTCGATAAGGGCCCGTGAAGCCTCAAATTCATAGCCTTGGTTAGGCCAGTAACCCACGAGTTGGACCCCTTTAGCGACCAATTGATCGTGCAGCAAGCCCAATGCATCTTGATACCACTCGCCGTAACCTAGCTGATCGCCTAAGCCAAATAGGGCCACGATGCGCCCAGCTAACTGCAGCTCGGCGATCTCATCCCAGCGAGATGCCCAATCTTCTTGCAGCTCCCCAAAATCCCAAGTGGAGATCCCCAAGATCAAGATCGAGTACTGCTCCATCTGGCGTAAAGAGACCTCTTTGATGTTGTGAAGATCCACGTGTTCTGGGCCAAGGAGGGCGCAGATTTTTTCAGCGGCCATCTCGGTATAACAGGTGGTCGAGCCGTAAAACAGTCCAATCTTCATCGGGTATCTCGCGTTGGAGAGGGCGGGCCAGTCTAGCAGATCGCGCCAGTGGCTTCACCGCTTGGGGGCGGCGTGAGTAAACAGCACTTGTATCGCGCATCTGTTGGCGTTTCAATGGGGCACTTTTTTTGAGCGCGACGATTATGAGCAAGCTTGCCTCCCATCCTTTGATTGACCCCTTTCTTGATGCGCTCTGGCTCGAGCGAGGACTCTCTGATAACACCGTGAGTTCGTATCGTAGCGATCTGGAAAAATTTACCCTCTGGCTCGATGAGCATGGCAGCTCGCTGCTGCTCGCCAAGATCGACGATATTCAGCACTACCTTGCCTGGCGGGTGGATCAGCAGTTTGCAGCCACCAGTACCGCCCGATTTTTATCGGCGCTGCGACGCTTTTATCAATATTTGAACCGCGAAAAGCTGCGCAGTGACGATCCGACCGTGTTACTCGAGGGGCCAAAATTACCCAAAAAGCTGCCCTCTGATCTGAGTGAGGGAGAGGTCAGCGCCTTGCTGCAGGCACCATTAATCGAAGATCCGCTAGAGCTGCGTGACAAAGCGATGCTCGAGTTACTCTATGCCAGTGGGCTGCGGGTCTCTGAGCTTGTTGGGCTGACGGCCGAGCATGTCAGTTTGCGCCAAGGGTTGGTGCGGGTGCTGGGTAAAGGCAACAAGGAGCGGCTGGTGCCCATGGGGGAAGAAGCCATGCATTGGCTCGAACGCTATTACCGCGAGGCCAGAGGGGCGCTGCTTGGCGGGGTGAGTTCAGATGTGGTGTTCCCCTCAAAACGGGCCCGCATGATGACCCGTCAAACCTTTTGGCACCGGATCAAAATCTACGCCTTGCGGGCCGGGATTCGCACTGAGCTATCGCCCCATACCCTGCGCCACGCCTTTGCCACTCATCTGCTCAATCACGGCGCCGATCTGCGGGTGGTGCAGATGTTGCTTGGGCATGCGGATCTCTCAACCACCCAGATCTATACCCACGTGGCTAACGAGCGGCTTAAAGCATTGCATAGCGAACACCATCCGAGAGCATAAAAAGGTGGGGGCAAGCAATAAAAAAACCGCCAGCGGCGAGCCCCTTACGGGGGGCGCCTGCTGGCGGTGTTAGATCAACAGCGCTTTGGAATTACTTTCCCTGTTGGGATTTAAGCAGATCGCGAATTTCGCCAAGCAGCACTTGCTCTTTGGTTGGCGCAGCGGGCGCGGCGGCCTCTTCTTGGTTGCGCTTGAGGGCATTGATGCCTTTTAGGCCCATAAAGATGGCAAACGAGATGATCAAAAAGTCGATGATGGTCTGAATGAATTTACCGTAGGCAATGACCACGGCTGGGGTCGAGCCCTCTGCGGCCTTCAGGGTGACCGCTAAGTCGCTAAAATCCACGCCCCCTAAGATCAGCCCGATAGGTGGCATGATCACATCGCCCACAAAGGAGGAGACAATTTTGCCAAATGCGGCGCCAATGATGATACCCACAGCCATATCGATGACGTTGCCACGGGCGGCAAAGGCTTTGAACTCTTGAATCAAACTCATAATGTCCTCTTAAATCAAATAGATAGTGAATTGGTTACGGCTCAAGGGGGCGATCCCTTCGCGCTAAACGCAGGGCAGGCTACGTGATTGTGTGCATTGTGGCTAGTTTGCTGAGGTGATAATCAAGGGGATCGGGTATTTGCAACCTTCACAACGTCACGTTTTGGTGACTCCCTGATTGATGAATAAGCAGTGCTGCGCTATTTTGCTAGGCCAATTCATTCATACCCTGTGAGTCAGTGAGTGAAGTATTTAGTACTGGGCATTATATTGCTGAGCACATTTTGTGCTAGAGCCGAGCTGGATCCCCACGCCTTAAAACAGACCATCGCCACTCGCTTAGGCATAACGGTCTATCTGATAGATCACACGCCAATCAGTGGGCTTTATATGCTTGGCACGTCGCAAGGGGTGCTTTATAGCGACGCCAAAGGCGATTATGTGGTGCAGGGGATCATGCTAGATATGACCGATGATATGAAGAATCTGACCCTCTCAGGGGTGCGTAATCAGCGCCGAATGGGGTTAGATCAGGTGGATCATCCCCCTATTGTGCTAAAAGCTCGCCATGAGCGACACCGAGTGGCGCTGTTTTTAGGGGAGCAAGATGTGGCCCGCCGCTCATTGCCAAAAACCCTCAAACATTTGCAAGCCGCGGGGGTGAGCGTTGAGATTTATCCTGTCATCGAACATGCCGAGCGTGCGGCCGATTGGTGCAGCGATCCACTGCTGCAAAATGATCCTTTCAAAGCCTATATCCCCAAGGTGCAATGCCAAGCCACGCTGACCCAAAACATTGGCCTAAGCCAGTGGTTAGGGGTCAAGGTGCTGCCGGCATGGGTCTCCTCTGAAGGAGATTTGGTGCGGGGTTATCAAAGCGCTGAACAACTACTCAAAATATTGGAACACATTAATCATGTCCCTGCTCATTCGCCGCCGACCACGGGTCGATGACTCCCACCTGCCAGCCACCTTGCATCCGTTGCTGCGACAAATTTTTGCTAGCCGAGGGGTCGATGACCCTGCGCTGTTAACTCGCAGTGCCAACTTACTGTTACCCCCTCAGCGCCTTTTTGGGATGGAGCAAGCGGTACCGCTGCTGGCGGATGCCCTGAGGGCCCAGAAACGGATCCTTATCGTCGGTGATTTTGATTGCGACGGTGCCACCAGTTCGGCGCTGTGCGTGCTGGCCCTGCGCGCCATGGGTGGCCAACATATCGATTTTTTAGTGCCTAACCGCTTTGAGTTTGGCTATGGCCTCACCCCTGAAATTGTTGAATTGGCAGTGGCTCGAGGGGCTGAGTTTTTAATAACCGTCGATAACGGTATCTCCAGCATTACTGGGGTCGCCGCAGCCAAGGCGGCGGGAATGGGGGTGTTAGTTACCGATCACCATTTGCCGGGTCAGCAATTGCCAGATGCCGATGCCATCGTCAATCCCAACCAACATGGTTGTGATTTTCCATCTAAATCGCTGGCTGGGGTGGGGGTGGCATTCTATTTGATGGCGGCGCTGAATACCCATTTGCGCGAGGGTGGCTGGTATGAGCAGCAAGGGTTGCGGGCGCCGAATATCGCCGATTATCTGGATTTGGTGGCCCTTGGCACGGTCGCGGACGTGGTGGCCCTTGATGGCAATAACCGGATCTTGGTGCACCAAGGATTACAGCGGATCCGCGCTGGCCGTTGCCGCCCGGGGATCCAGGCACTGGTGGATGTGTCAAAACGAGACGGCAAGCGGCTGACTGCCGCCGATCTTGGATTTGCGCTGGGGCCCCGTCTTAATGCGGTGGGGCGTCTTGATGACATGTCCCTTGGGGTCGCCTGTTTACTCAGTGACGATCTCAATCTTGCTCGCCAACTTGCCGCCGAAATGGACGGCCTGAATCAAGATCGCAAAGAGATTGAGCAAGGGATGCAGCAAGAGGCACTCGCCACCTTAGCAAAGGTCTGTTTTCACGAAGGTGAGGTGCCCGCAGGCATCGTATTACACCAAGATGAGTGGCATCAGGGCGTAGTGGGGCTGGTGGCATCAAAGATCAAAGAGAAATTCTATCGCCCAGTGATTGCGTTTGCCCAAAGTAGCGACACCGAGCTCAAGGGCTCTGGGCGATCGATTCCTGGGGTTCATCTGCGTGATGCGCTAGAGCTACTTGATACCCGCCATCCGGGGATCATGGGTAAGTTTGGTGGCCACGCCATGGCGGCGGGGCTGACTCTGCCCAAGGCCAATATTGATAAGTTCAAGGGCGCCTTTGAAGAGGTGATCAACGAACTGGTGACCCCAGAGCTGCTAACTGGGGTATTGCTTACTGACGGCGAGCTGCTAGCCGATGAGTTGAGCCTTGAACTGGCCGAGCTTATTCGCGCCTCGGGCCCTTGGGGGCAGGCGTTTCCTGAACCGCTATTTGATGGTGAGTTTGTGCTGGTGCAGCAGCGGCTAGTGGGGGAGAAACACCTCAAAATGATGCTGACCACTGACTCGGGCTATGCCGTGGATGCCATCGCCTTTGGGGTTGATCTTAAGCGCTGGCCCGATGCATCAGTTAAGCGGGTGCGGCTGGTCTATCGGCTCGATATTAATGAATATCGCGGCAACCGCAGCGTGCAACTACTGGTGGAGCATCTGGAGGCAGCGGGGCTGTAGGCTGACGCTATCGCGATATTGAAATTATCGCGATATCGAAGCCATCGCGCAGTGACGCCTATGAAAACGGCCACCCTTGGGTGGCCGTTTGGTTATCTGTCGTGGTCGCTCGTTATCCGTTGTGGCTGCTCTTAGTTGTTGTGAGCCCAAGGGTGAGGTTTGGTTCGTAGTGCGAATGCCAGAGCAAGCAGCAGCACGGTCAGGCCATAAAGAGGCCAGCTACCAAAGCGCAGATAAGGGGTTTCACCGTGGGCTGGGCGCACTTCACTGCGCAGCACCCCTGCTTTAAATTGCGGGATTTGGCCGATGATGCTGCCATCAATCTCGGTCACGATGGTGATGCCCGTGTTGGTGTCTCGCAGCAGAGGGCGCGCAAGCTCTAACGCTCGCATTCGGGCAATTTCCATATGCTGCCAAGGGCCAATACTGGTGCCAAACCAAGCGTCGTTAGAGACAGTTAACAAAAAGTCGGTATCGGCGGTCACGTTGCGGCGCACCTCTTCTGGGAAGATGATCTCGTAGCAGATGGCAGTGGCAAACTTAAGCCCCTTAGCGAGGAGGTTGGGTTGAACCTCATCACCCCGGCTAAAGGAGGACATCGGCAAATTGAAAAATGGTGCGATAGGGCGCAGCAATGCTTCAAATGGCACAAATTCCCCGATGGGCAGCAGGTGATACTTGGTGTAGCGATTTGGGTGGTTATAGAAGTAGGACTCTTTACCTGCGCTATCTTGTACCCCTAAGCCGAGCACCGTATTGTAAAAACGCTTTTGCTGGCGATCGTAGTGGATGATCCCTGCAAGCAAGCCGGTATTGTTCACTTTCATCGCCTTATCTAGATTTTCTAGGTAAGGGATCATTGGCTTTTCGATAGCAGGAATAGCCGATTCTGGCCACACAATGATGTCGGCATCTTGATTTTCACGGCTCAAATCTTGGTAAGTGCGCACCGTTGGGGCCAATACATCTGGATCCCACTTCAGCGACTGGGCGATGTTGCCTTGCACGAGGGCTACTTTGACCGGCTCACCCCGGGTGACCCAGTTAAGCTGCATCAAGCCATGGGCACTGGCGACCAGCAGTGCGGGCACCGCTAACCACAGCAGGGAGCGGGTTTTCCACATCAGCCAAATGGCAGAAGCACAGAGCAGCAGTGCCAAGGTGATGCCTTGCACCCCGAAGATGGGCGCAAATCCTTTAAGGGGACCATCGATCTGGCTGTAGCCAAACCAGAGCCAAGGGAAGCCTGTCATCACCCAGCCACGGAGCCAGTCAGCCACTAACCACAGGGCTGGGAAGGCAAGCAGCCAGCGGCTCCAGTTGCTGGTACTAAAAAAGCGGGCAAAAACCCAGCATGCCAATGTTGGGTAAAGTGCCAGATAGGCAGACAGGCCGGCTAATAGCACAAACGCGACCGGTAGCGGGATGCCGCCAAACTCGGTCATGCTGACGTGGATCCACCACAGCCCCGGTAAAAATAGCCCCATGGCATAGCCAAAACCGCGCCACGCCGCCTGTTTAGGGGTGGAGTTGTCTAGCAGGGCATAAAGGCCGAGCAAAGAGGGGATCACCAGCGGCCAGTAGCCAAAGGGGGAGAAGGCCAGTACAGCAATCGCGCCACAGGCCAGCGCGCTAAGGCTTAATAGAATTTTTGATCTCATGGGGGATGATTTCACGGGCGATGGTGCTCGTCTTGGTAGGCAGTAGGGGCGAATGGTCGGTATCTTAACCTGTAAGGGGGGTCACGGCGAGCGTCGATAACGGCGGTAAATAACCTTGCGCCCCAAGTTTGGGGCGCAAGGGCGGCAGTGTGCTTATTGAGCGTCAGATTGCGCGGCGGCGTGGCGCTCAGGGATCTTCACCTGCAGCTGCTGCAAACGGCGTCGGTCGGCATGCATCACCTTAAATAGGTAGCCGTCTAGCTCAATCTCTTCGCCCTTTTTAGGCAGATGGCTAAAGGCGTGCATCACTAAACCACCGACGGTATCCACCTCTTCATCACTGAATTTAGTGCCAAAGAAGTCGTTAAAATCTTCGATTTCGGTGAGCGCACTGATAGAGAAAACCCGCTTACTGAGGCGGCGGATCTCTTCTGGCTCATCTTCGATGTCGTCAAATTCATCGTCAATTTCACCGACGATCAGCTCCAAAATATCTTCAATGGTCACCAAGCCTGAGACGCCACCAAATTCGTCGACCACGATGGCCATGTGGTAGCGCTCTTCTCGAAACTCTTTGAGCAAGCGGTCAACCCGTTTGCTTTCGGGCACGATCACCGTAGGGCGTAAGATATTTTCAAGTTGCAGCGGGGCGCTGGCATGGTGGCCGCCAAAGCCAAAGGGCAACAAATCTTTGGCGAGCAAAATCCCTTCCACATGATCTTTGTCTTCGTTGATCACCGGAAAGCGCGAGTGACCTGACTCGATGATCACCGGTAAAAGCTGGTCTACGGATTGGGATTTTTCGATGGTAACCATCTGCGAGCGGGGGATCATGATGTCGCGTACCCGCAGTTCTGCGATCTCCAGCACGCCTTCGATCATGTCCTTGGTATCTTGATCGATAAGGTCACGTTCTTCGGCGTCAGCAATGACATCGACTAAATCATTGCGATCTTTTGGCTCGCCCTGGAAGAGTTGGCTGAGCTTGTCGAGCCAGGTTTTCTTCGGCGAGCCGGTACTAGGGTAGTCGTCAGTCATGTTGCTCTTGGTTACTCGCTTAAAACACAGTGGAAATGGTTTTTATATCAAGCAGGCTCGCGATACACCGGCTGGCCGCTTGGTTTGTTAGGTGTTGTCTTGCGCCTTTTTACACTTCGTCGTTCAGATAAGGGTCGCTAAATCCGAGCTCTTGCATGATGTCGCGCTCAAGCTGCTCCATCTCTTCGGCCTCCTCATCATCAATATGGTCATAACCTAGCAGATGCAGACTGCCGTGCACAACCATGTGAGCCCAATGGGCCTGCAACGGTTTGCTCTGTTCGGCAGATTCCCGCTCGACCACTTGACGGCAGATCACCAGATCGCCGAGCAGTGGCAATGCCATGCCGGGCGGCGCTTCAAACGGGAATGACAACACGTTGGTGGACTTATCTTTGCCCCGATAAGTGAGGTTAAGCTCATGGCTTTCGGCCTCATCGACGATACGCACCGTGACCTCTGCCTCTGGTTGAAAGCCAAGGATGGTGCCATCGAGCCAGCTTTGCAGCTGGGCTTGGGTCGGTAAACCGTCAGTGCTGGCACAGGCCAGCTGCAGATCCAGCGTTACATTCATTGGTCGCTCTCTTTGCTAGTGCTCTCTTTTCCGATGCTCTCTTTTCTAAAAATAGGGGCTGCTTTTTCCGCTGCTTGTTTGGCATCGAATGCCTCATAAGCTTGCACGATGCGGGCCACCACTGGATGGCGGACCACATCGGTGGACTCGAAAAAGTTAAATGACAGCCCTTCAACCCCTTGCAGTACATCTAAGGCATGACGCAGCCCCGATGTTTGATGGCGCGGCAAGTCGGTTTGGGTGATGTCACCGGTGATCACCGCTTTGGCATTAAAGCCAATGCGGGTCAAAAACATCTTCATCTGTTCGGTAGTGGTGTTTTGGGCTTCATCCAAAATAATGAAGGCGTCATTGAGGGTGCGCCCGCGCATATAAGCAAGGGGGGCGACTTCAATGACATTGCGCTCCATCAGCTTTTCAACGCGCTCAAAGCCGAGCATTTCAAATAGGGCATCGTAGAGTGGACGCAGGTAAGGGTCGACCTTTTGGGAGAGATCGCCGGGTAAAAAGCCAAGCTTTTCCCCCGCTTCTACGGCTGGGCGCGTGAGTAAAATTCGGCGCACGTCTTGGCGCTCTAGGGCATCGACTGCGGCGGCAACTGCCAGATAGGTTTTGCCAGTACCGGCTGGGCCAATCCCAAAACTCACATCGTGACGCACTATGTTGGCAAGGTACTGTGCCTGATTGGGGCTGCGTGGCTTGATCCGGCCTCGCTTGGTTTTGATGGTGACGGTGTTGCTCGTATCCGTGCTCACATCAGTACTTGCAGCACTGCTTGGCGCCAGTTGATCATCTTGCTCGAGCACCCGCGACTCTTGAATGGCCAGATGGACTAGCTCGGGGGTGATGTCGGGTACCTGACCCCCTTTGAGGGGCTGAGTGTCTACATAGAGATGTTTGAGAATAACGGCAGCGGCATCGAGTTGGGCGGGTTTGCCCGCCAGTTGGAAGTGGCTATCACGGTAGTTAATTTCCACACCTAGGCGGCGCGCGAGCTGCTTGATGTTGTCATCAAACGGGCCGCACAAACTCGCTAGACGCTGGTTATCGGCGGGCTCTAGATGCAGATTTAGGGTCGCAGTATGTCGGCTCACAAGATCCTCGGCTCAAAGCACTCCCCATTTTGGTGAATGGGGAGGCGGGGATTAATGGGGCGTAAACGCGGCCACGCCCAGCTCGTCAGGTACGTTGTCTGGACGGCGCGCCAAGATTTCGCTCGGCGCTGTGGCGATGCGCAAGTTCATCTCGTTTTCACCACGAATGAATCGACCGCGCAGGGAGTTTGGCCGCACTTCGGTGATTTCAACATCGGCAAAGCCACCAATTAAGGTATGGGCCCCTTCGAAGTTGACCACTCGGTTGTTTTCGGTGCGACCACACAGCTGCATCGGATCAAGCTTGGAGGGACCTTCGACCAAAATACGTTGGGTTGAGCCCAACATGGCACGGCCAATTTGCATCGCTTGGTTATTGATAACGTGCTGCAGGCGAGCAAGGCGCGCCTTTTTCACGTCCATGTCGATCTCATCTGGCATATCCGCCGCTGGGGTGCCTGGGCGCGGGCTGAAGACGAAGCTGTAGCTCATATCGAAGTTCACTTCTTCGATAAGCTTCATGGTGGCTTCAAAATCTTCGTCGGTTTCGTTTGGAAAACCAACGATAAAGTCGGAACTGATGGTGATATCAGGACGTACCGCTCGCAAGCGACGCAGTTTGGACTTGTATTCAAGCACAGTGTGCGGGCGCTTCATCATGGTCAAAATACGATCGGAGCCGCTTTGCACCGGTAAGTGCAAGAAACTGACCAATTCAGGGGTGTCTTTATAGACGTCGATGATGTCGTCAGTAAATTCGATAGGATGGCTGGTGGTATAGCGAATGCGATCGATACCGTCGATAGCGGCGACCAGGCGTAGCAGCTCTGCAAAAGTACAGAACCCATCATCAAAGGTTGGGCCACGCCACGCGTTGACGTTTTGGCCAAGCAGGTTCACTTCACGCACCCCTTGCTGAGCCAACTGGGCAATTTCGTAAAGCACATCATCAAGCGGGCGGCTGACCTCTTCACCACGGGTGTAGGGCACCACGCAGTAAGTACAGTATTTAGAGCAGCCTTCCATGATGGAGACATACGCGGTGGCGCCTTCGGCGCGCGGCTCTGGCAGGTTGTCGAATTTTTCAATTTCGGGGAAGGTGATATCAACCTGAGCACCATGACCCTCTTGTACTTGCTTGATCATGGCAGGCAAGCGATGCAGGGTTTGCGGGCCAAACACGATATCCACATAGGATGCCCGTTGGCGAATCACATCGCCCTCTTGCGAGGCAACGCAGCCACCTACGCCAATCACCAGACCGGGTTTGTTTGCCTTGAGCTTTTTCCAACGTCCCAGCTGATGAAACACCTTCTCCTGCGCTTTTTCGCGGATGGAGCAGGTATTTAATAGCAAGACATCTGCCTCTGCGGGATCATCGGTCAGGGTATAGCCATTGCTGGCGTCCAGTAGGTCAGCCATTTTTGACGAGTCGTACTCGTTCATCTGGCAACCCCAGGTTTTAATATGAAGTTTCTTACTCATTTCAGCTCTTGACTTGTGTTGAAATCGGCATGGTCAAAGGACCGCGTATTTTACTCTGCAATCTGGATCCTGCCTAGCTAATATCCCGCCGCCATGCACCTCATTTGATTCCCTTTTATGGCTAAGGCGAGGGATTTGCACACCCGATGGGCGGGATAATTCCCTGGGCAGCGCACTGCTTATCCGATCCCCTTGCGTTATCATGGCGTCAGAAATCTATGTTTTGGCACCCTTGCTGGGCACACCTTTTTAGGAATGACACTATGGAATACTGTGATATCGCCATCGTTGGCGCTGGCATGGTTGGGGCGGCGACAGCGTGTTTGTTGGCCTCCCAAGGGCGCTCGGTGCGCGTGATTGAAACCACGTTGCCAACCTATTATGCCCCTGAGCAGCCCCTTGATCTGCGGGTCTCGGCCATTAGCCAAGCATCGGTACAATTGCTTGAACAAGCGGGGGCGTGGGAGCATCTGCAACAGATGCGATTGTGCCCTTATCGCCGGTTAGAAACCTGGGAGCAAGATGGCTTTATCACGCGCTTTCATGCTGCCGATGTGGGGTTGCCACAACTGGGTTACATCGTTGAAAACCGCTTAGTGCAGCTGGCGTTGCTCAAACGGATGGAAGATTTCCCCACTATTCAGATGCATATCCCAGCGGCGGTAACGAGTCTGCACCAGGGCTCTGACGAGGCCGTGTTGAGCTTAACTGACGGCACCCAATTAGCCGCCCGCTGGGTATTAGCCTGCGATGGTGCACAATCTCAGACCCGTCAATTGGCAGGGATTGGAATATCACAATTTGAATATCGCCAGCACTGCATGTTGATCAATATCGATACCGATTGTGCGCAACAAGATATGACTTGGCAGCAGTTTACCCCAAGTGGCCCGCGTGCGTTCTTGCCGCTGTCAGGTCAACATGGATCCTTGGTGTGGTATGACAGCCCTGCCCGCATTCGGGCACTGAGTGCCCTAGATAACGAGGCGCTAGCGGCTGAAGTACGGCGCCACTTTCCAGCCCGTCTTGGGGATTTTACCGTTACCCAAAAGGGGAGTTTTCCACTGATCCGGCGCCATGCTAACACTTATCACGCTGGTCGGGTGGTGCTGCTTGGGGATGCTGCCCACACCATCAACCCGCTGGCGGGGCAGGGGGTTAATTTGGGGTTTAAGGATGTGGCGTGCTGGGCGGATCTATTACACAGTGCTGGCGACAACTGGCATCAGCTGGCATTGGCTGGCCGTTATCAGCGTCGCCGTCGTCCCGATAATCTGTTGATGCAATCGGGGATGGATCTCTTCTATGGAGTGTTTAGTAACGAGATTGGTCCGCTCAAGCTGGCCCGCAATCTCGCGCTGAATTTGGCCGATAAAGCCGGCCCCCTTAAAGCATTAGCTCTGCGTTATGCGTTGGGGCTGGTGTAGGAACGTAAGCGTAGGAATCTAAGAGTAGGAATCTAAGCGTCGAAACCACAATGCAAGAGCCAATAGCGACAGCCAATGGAGTGAGTAGAGTCAATTGGTTACTTGCCATCCATTTTGGTGACAGAATTTGTCAGTGCTTATTTGTTATTGGCCGCTTACCTTGCTGCCATTACAAGGGGCGAAAGACCCGGTTATTGCGCTTAAATTTAACTTTTTATTGAATAAACTCAATAACTTGATTTTGTGCGCAGATGAGTTGGCAAAGCCTTGAGCGCTATCATTCGCGATGTTGTTCAGCTGCCGTACTGGTTTGGTATCCTGCGCTTTGTATAGTGCACAGCAATTAACTTGGTTTGATAGGAACAATGATGAACATCAAAATTCACAGTATTCGTACCCTGGCACTGCTGGCAACATTATTGCTTGGTAGTGCTGCTGCACATGCTTCAGAGACCTTCTCCTCTATCTTGGGTGGCGGCAATGATGGGATGTTGATCAGCAACAATTTTGGCGATCGTCATTACCGTGATATTGATGGCCTGCGTAAGCTTGGACAATACAACCGATATAAAAAAGCTAAGCAATACAACGATCTTAGAAAGTACGGTGAGTATAAAAGAGCCAAGCAATACAACGATTTGAAAAAATATGGCCAGTACAAGCGCGCCAAGCAATATAGCGATTTGAAAAAATACGGCCAGTACAAGCGCTACGAAGCACGTAAAAATCTCTATAGATAATCATCTACTCCCCTTAACTGGGAGTCAAAAAGGGGCCTATTGGCCCCTTTTCGTTATCTTAAGAAATGGCCTAAGACGGATTAAGACCGATAAGATGACAAGAGCTGTCAGATAGCCTCATGGCAAGGTGTGCACAAATGACGAGCTAGGCGTGGTGAGGTGGCCCGCTTAATACAAGGTCATCATTTTTTTTACTTTTAATTCAATGCATTGAGTGAGTTTAGTCATAACTAGGTTCAATCTGAACTCAACTGAGTATCTAGCTTGGTTGGCATCCTGCGCTGGTATGGGAGCCCGCTATTTGTATAGTGCTCGGCAATGAATTTCATCTGGTTTGATAGGAGTTGTTATGAAGTTCCACACTCAAGGTTTAAGCGCGTTTGCTTTGATGGCGACATTGTTGCTAGGTAGCGCCGCGGCGCAGGCATCAGAAACCCTGTCTACCGTATTGGGCGGCGGTGCTGGCGGCGTAGCCGGTAGCATGATTGGTAAGAATTTGGGCGGTGATACGGGAGCCCTTATCGGTGCCGCATTAGGCGGCGCTGCAGGTGGCGCGGCCACGGCACATAAGGGCAATAAAAATGAAGCTGCCATTGCCGGTGCTGTAGGAGCACTCGGTGGCGCCGCTATCGGTAAGAGTCTCGGTGGTGAGCGCGGTCAGCTCATTGGTGCTGGGCTAGGTGGCGCGAGCGGCGCGGCCATTGGTGCTAAACGTGGGGATACCCATGAAAGCCAAGATCGTTATGATAATGATCGTTATTACAATGATAATGACGGCGATCGCCGTGGCCATAAGCACAATAAGCACCACAAAAAGCATAAACATCACTAAGCGTTGGATGATAATCAACCGTGTCTGGCATCGTACCAGCGCGCAGCAAGGGGCCAATAGGCCCCTTTTTGTATGGGGTTTAGGCGCGAGAGTTTGGGATTGAGATCGTGGGATTGAGTGCGTGGAATTGAGAGCGGGGAATGGGGAGTGATGGAGTGGGGGATCGAGCGGTGAAATTGGGTGCGTAAATGTGCGTGTCAGTAAAAAGCGAGCCATTGGCTCGCTTTTTTATCATCAAGGTTAAGCTATCAACTCAGCGCATCAATGATGCGATCAATTAGTTGATGCGACGCTTGAATTCGCCGGTGCGGCTGTCGATTTCGATCTTGTCACCGATCTCTACGAACGCGGCAACAGCCAGCTCGTAGGTAGTACCCTTCAGGCGGGCAGGCTTGGTTACTTTACCAGAGGTATCGCCACGGGCAGACGGCTCGGTGTACTCAACTTCGCGCACGATAGTGGTTGGCAGTTCAACGGAGATAGCTTTCTCGTTGTAGAAAGTCACTTCGCAGATGTCTTCCATACCATCAACCAGGTAGTTCAGTGCATCACCTAGGTTGTCTTTTTCGATATCGTACTGGTTGTACTCAGTATCCATAAAGACATACAGCGGCTCGGAGTAGTAAGAGTAAGTGCACTCTTTGCGCTCCAGCTGCACCACTTCTAACTTATCGTCGGCCTTGAAGACGGTTTCAGTGGCGCTGCCGTTTAGCAGGCCCTTGAGCTTCATTTTGACCACGGCAGAGTTACGGCCGGATTTGTTGAATTCAGCCTTTTGAACCACCATCGGCTCGGTACCGATCATGACTACGTTACCAGCGCGGATTTCCTGTGCGGTTTTCATGTAAAAAGTTCCTGTTCGTGATACGGACGGATAAAAACTGCCAGATTATATACGGCTTTCTAAAAATTTCACCAATCGCGTGACGAGATCCCCATCCTTAAGCAATTTCTGTGACCAGTTTTGCCCATGTTGCTGCCAAATAGCCCTATATCGGGACCATTGGGCCCAAAGTTGGCCACTGTTTTGCTCACCCGTTGGCAGATCGCTTTGCTCGGGTATGTGGCCACTGGCGTGGTTATCATCGGGGCCATGATTGAGGGTGAGGTTAAATTGGCGCAACCATTGGCGGCAATCTGCAGGTAAATCAGCAAGATAGTGATCAAGAAAGTGCTCAAGTTTGACGAGGTGAGCCCCCTCTTCTTGTGGGTAAATATGCCAAAGAAAAGGGCGCGCTGCCCATTGCGCCCGTACAAAGGAGTCTTCCCCGCGCACCAGATTAAGATCGCAGCTCCAGAGTAATCGATCGTAACCGTCTTGATCCGTCATCGGCAGCAGTTTGATGGTCAGATTTCCGGAGTGGAGCAGATCCCCGGCCGAAGCGGTGGTAATCGCCTGCGCAAGGCCTGCGCCGCGTAGCACATCGGGTAAGGATCGCCCAAGGGGCAGCAGCAAGGTGATGGGGGTAGCGCTCTGGCACCAGCTACTAACCAGGCTCACCAGCGCCGCACTTTCGTAGGTAAAAAGACTAATGCGCAGCTCATTGTCTTGTTTGGGTGGCAACCCAAGGCAAGCCCAGTAGGCGCGAAGACCCCGCTTGTCTTGTTGCCACTGTTCGCGGGAAGCGATAAGGCCCGGCTCACAAAGTAGGCCACCGGTTTTAGGGGTAAAACCGGGAAAGAAAAAGAACTTGTTGAGACTGACGTTGCCCACCCGCTGGGGAGAGGCAAGGGCGTGACAATCTTCAACCCAACTTTCGGCAGAAAGGTACTCTAAGTTGACCCAGCAGGGGGGCGTGGGCTGGCTGGCCATGCGCGCGATGAATGGCGCAGGTAGCTCACAGGCAAAGGCTTCGATGACCACCCGCGCGGGTGTCATATCAATTGGCAAGGTGTCGTGCCAGTGCTGGATATAAATCCCTGCCACCCATTGGCCTTCCTGTGAGGTGTCGAGCTCTGGGCAGATGCGAGCAAAGCTGGTCAAATCGTCAACCCAAAGCCGCACCGGTCCTCCTTGGCGATTCGGTGAGCGGGTGGCAGCCTGTTGCAGCTGACGAGCCAACCGCCAGGTGACCCCAATATCACCGAAGTTGTCAACGATGCAGCAGAAGATATCCCAGTCAAAAGCGGGCAGGGGGGATGTCATGGTGTATAGGGTCCAGATACAAAAAAACCGGTGCGCAGGTTAGCACAGCGCGCGGTGAGCTTCTAACGGCCAGCCGTGATAGCGTGTTCTGGTACGCCAATTGGTGGGACACGCTTAGCTAACACGTTGAATTAAATCAGATGGATCCTTAATAGGGCTGTGGTAAAAAGCGTCATAAATAAATGATTAAATACACAAATAATGCGCGAATAGGGTTGGAGTGTGAGATGAGCAAAATGAGGCTAGGGGTGACCCTGATGTTGGCACTGTGTGGCAGTGCGTGGGCAGCCACGGCTGCGGCTAAGTCCACTAATTATGGCTGGATCGAGAAGGGGTTGATTTTACCCATCAAGGTGGCGGTGAAGATGAAACTCGACACGGGTGCGCTCAGCTCCTCTCTTGACGCGCGATCTATTGTCCATTTTGAGCGTAATGGACAACAGTGGGTGCGATTTATGCTGATGGTTAACGATATGAATAGTGGCAAGCGGGTCACGCATCAGTTTGAACGCCGGGTTGAGCGCACCGTGACGGTACGTGGCGCAGGTGGCATTGATACGCGGCCGTTGGTCACTATGTCTATCTGTGTGGGTCGTAAGGTCTTTAAAGAGGGGTTCACCTTGCGAGATCGCAGTGAGATGAACTACCCCGTATTGCTTGGGCGAAGCCTGCTCGACCAACTAGGGCCGGTGGATACCCGTCGCACCTTCACCACCGAGCCAAGGTGTCGTTAAACATCGCGGTTACATAGACACACCGCCTAAATCACTCAGATAGCATTTATTCACGATGCCGTTGACCATCAACAGCCCGCACTGTGGGCTGTTGATGGATGAGTTAGGGAGTTAGAGGCTTGCAGGCTGTGGCAGTAATACGCTGACCTCAAGCCCCCCTTCGGGGCGGTTATGAATATCCAGATCGGCGCTGTGCAGCTGGGCAATGCGTGCAACGATAGCCATTCCGAGCCCCACCCCATCCCCTTGCTGAGGATTGACCCGATAAAAGCGCTCACAGAGTCGTGATAACGCGCTGGTAGGAATGCCCGGGCCATTGTCACAAATATCAACCTTAATGCGGTTTCCCTCTCGCTGTACCCTCACCTGAATATCGCCTCCCGCTGGGGTATAACGCAGCGCATTGTCGATAAGATTGCTAAATAACAGGTCAAGTAAGGTGGCCTGCCCCATTACGTGTAAGGGGTGTGGACACTCAAGGGCGAGTTGTTGATCTTTTTTCAAGGCGATGGGCGCGAGGTTTGCCAAGGTAGCTTGCAGCAGCTGGCCGACCTCTAAGGGGATGAGTGCCAAACGTTGCTGATTGTCGATCCGTGCCTGAGTCAGCAATTGACGGATCAGCCGATCGCTGCGATCGAGGGCTAACAGCACTTTGTGCAAAGAGTGCTGACGGCTTGCTTCATCGTCTGCTGCCAGCGCATTTTCACTGTGGATCCGCAGTACGGCCAATGGCGTGCGTAGCTCGTGGGCTGCCTCATTAGTGAATTGCTTCTCCCGCTCGATGGTGTCAGCGAGGGCGTGCATGAGACGATTAATCTCGTTGGTGAGTGGGGTGAGCTCTTGGGCGCCTACCTTAAGGCTTAGCGGGCTGAGGTTAGCAGGATGGCGCTCACTGATGGCTTGTGCCAGCTGGCGCAATGGGGTCAGCCCGCGGGTGATCAGCCACCAGAGCAGAGCCAGCAAGAAGGGCAAGGTGATAAGCAGCGGCAACATGGTGAGGGTCGCCATCTTGCTGGCGAGTTCACTACGCTCATCATCTCGCTCAGCGACCACCAGCCAAGTGCAAGCCTGCCGGTTGTAGAGGGTAAAGGTGCGCCATTGATGGTGATCTTTTTTAACGGTATCAAAGCCGATAGCGAGGTTAACCATCGGCTGCGCTGGGGCACTTGGGGCCCGCAATAGCAGCTGGCCTTGTTCATTGAGCAACTGAAAGTAGAGATTTCGCTCAAATTCATGGCCATAGGGGGTGAGCTCTCGATCCTCCCCGGTGAGGTTGAGACTGGGATCTTTTTGCCATTTATTTGGATTTTGCGCCTCCCACTCTTGGTAGATGGTGCCATTGGTGGGCAGCTGGCCTTGTTGGGCCATGTAGCGTGCTAGCAGTTGGTTAGTAATTCGCGCTGATTGCGCCAGACGAGCATCAAATAGCTCCTCCATCTCGTGGTTGGCTTCCATGTAGCCAATCATGGCGCTGATAGAGAGGCTGGTGCTGACTAGCGTCAAGATGCCGGTCAGCAAAAAGCGGCGAATGGATCGAGGTGGTGTCATCGGGTCGGCGTCACATAAGGGTGTTCAAGTTGGGGAATGATGTAGCCAACCCCGCGAATATTACGGATCAGGTTGCTGTAGAACTTTTTGCGCAAATGGTGGATATGCACCTCGACCGCGTTACTTTCAGCCCCTTCGTCCCACCCGTAGAGACTCTGCTGCAGCTGTTCTTTGCTCAATACTCGGCCGCTTTGGCTGATCAACTCTTGTAGCAGTTTGTATTCGTGGGGGGTGAGTTTGACCCCATCGCCCTGATAGGTGACCTGTAACGATTCGGGATAGATACAAATGTCGCCATATTCCAATATGGCCTGTGCTTGTCCCTTGCTGCGCCGCACAAGCGCTCGCAGCCGAGCGTTGAGCTCTTGCAGCGCAAAGGGCTTGACCATGTAGTCATCAGAGCCGGCATCAAGGCCCTCGACTCTATCGTCTAGGGCATCGCGGGCAGTGAGGATCAGTACGGGTAGCTGGTGGCCCTCTTTGCGTAATTTTCGCAGCAGACTAAGGCCGTCAATGTCCGGGAGGTTGAGATCTAAAATGAGGGCGGCGAACTCATCACTTTTCAGGGCGCAAAGGGCTGGCAAGCCCTGCTGCAGCCAATCTACGGTGTAACCGCTATGGCGCAATGCATCTTGCATGCCATCCCCTAGCATCACATCATCCTCAACCAGTAGGATCCGCATTCTTTGCTCCTTGTTATTGGGCTTGTTATGGTGGGGTATTATTGGGGAGGGTCACAGAAATTGTAATAGGGGATGTTACAAGGTTTGCATCAGTGGGCGCTATCGCATAAATGACACTGCCCACCACGATGTAAGCGGGTGGGCAGCATTTAAATCGATCAATGGGCGATCGCGTTGTTATAGCTTGGCTAGGCGTTCGCGAATTTCTTTGCGGCGGCCATCATCGGCAAGTTTGCGTCCTGCGCGAGGGGGGGCTGCCAGCGCTTTCTCAAAATAGGTTTTAGCTTCGGCTTTGCGATCTTGATCGAGCAAAAAATCACCGTAAAAGAAGTTAGGGTCAATGCCGGTAGGATTGATGACTAACGCTTGCTTGAGCAGTTGCTCAGCCTTTTTGTCATCGCCAAATGCAACGGGCCAACCGGGCACTTGATAGTAAAGGGTGCCCAAGCTGGTATAGGCAGAGCCATCTAACGCTTTTGGGTCCTGCTTAATGGCGAGCTCTAGCTGAGCTTTGGCCTCTTTAACTAACCCCAAGGCCCCAAGTCCGCCTTTGGCACCGGCTAAGGAGCTCTTAACAATAGCTGACCAAATTAATAGATCGGTGCGAAACGGCTCTTTGGCACTGGCGGTATCTGCTTGGGTGCTTAAGACGGTTAAGCAATGCTCTTGCCCCTTACCGCTTTGTTGGTACTGACACACGGCCCACTGTTGCTCAATGGGGGCAAGGGTATCTTCTGCAGCCCTCACCGAAGAGGATCCTAGCAAGATGGCGATGGCACATGCGCTCACAGATTTAAGTGCAACAGGCATATTAAGCATCCTCTTTGGTTGGTGCGTGAGTTGGGGTGTGAGTGGCGGCGTGCGTTGATGCGGCGCAAGATGGTGTATCAAGGGATGTTGGCGTTGGAGTGACACCGCTATGTGTAACCGATGGGCAACCACGTGCATAACGGGCGATCACCGGTAATTGTCGTGCCAACACTTTATCAACAACCCAAGGCAGTAAGGCATTGAGTCGCACGATGAATTTTTCTGGCCAGCCAAGCCAGCTGCGGTGGGTTTCATTACACAGGGCAATGACTGCCTCTTCAGCCACCAGCTGTGGGGTGTCTGTGTGGGTGCCAAGAGCGGCATTCATATCAAAAGCGGCGGCAGAGTTAAGGGTGGTACGGGTTGCGCGAGGGGCAAAGTGCAGCACCTTGATACCACTGCCCTCAAGCTCCCGCCCAAGGGCTTCGCTAAACCCACGCAAGGCAAATTTGCTGGCGCAATAAACGCTATAACCTGGGTAGCCAATACTGCCAAGGCTTGAGCCGATATTCATGATGATGCCCGGTTTATGCAATTTGGGCAGCAGCACGCGGGTCAGTTGGATCGGCGCCTCAATATTGAGTAGCAGTTGGCGCTCAACCTGTTCTGCACTTTGATCTTCAAGCCACGCAAACTGGTTACAGCCGGCATTGTTGATCAAAATATCGATCCCCTCTTTGAGAGCGGGCAGGTGCAATAACTTGGCCCGCTCTTGGGAGACGCCGAGATCGGCGATCACCACCTGATGACGTTCTGGGTGTGGCAGGCTCTTGCATAGGCGCTCCAGCACCGAGCTGCGCCGGCCGTGCAGCAACAAATGTGCCCCTCGTCGTGCCAGCACCTGCGCTAGCGCTTCACCAATGCCACCACTGGCACCGGTGAGTAGCACGCGTTTTCCTTCAAGCTTCATGGTGTGGGCTCCTATGGTGACCGGATTACTTTGCAGCGGTCAGGTTGTAAAGCATCTCACCATAGAGGCGATAGACCACTTTGGCACTATGAATAATGGCGGCTTGATCGGCAGGGCTTTCAACACGCTCCATCAAGGATTCAAAAAACTTCAAGTGCTCTTGATCCAAGGTGCCGTGGGAGATGAGATAGCTCATGGCTTGAGGCGCTAAGCCAAGGCCATTTTTTAGCTGGTCAGCCACGGTTAGAGCGATGGCGACACTGGCGCCTTCTAGCACCTGCACCATGCCAAAAAAGCCCATCGGGTTACCGCGCTGGATCTGGTCATACAGAAACGCCACCATCAGCTCGATGGGTTGGCTTGGCTCACCGTGGCGCACCGCATCCGCATCTCCACCACAGGCACGGATATCATCGAGGATCCACTCCTGATGGCCATACTCTTCGTCGATATATTCAGCAATCGCCCCGCGTACCCACTCATAGTCATGACCTAGTTTGCTGCCTGTTGCCATCAACAGTGGCACTGTGTGGCGCACGTGGTAGTAAGCCTCGGTCAGAAACGCCAGATAGTGATCTTGGTTGATCTCACCACGGCGACAGGCTTCGATGATGGGGGCATTGAACAGATATTCGCGCTCTTGGGCAGTGGCGAGTTGCAGTGTTTGATAAAAGCTCATAAGGATTCTCCGGTAAGGCATTGGTTAATTTGTTGGGAAAAGTGCTGATAAATATCGTTACGCCGTGGGCGCCCGTTGGCGGTGAGTAATCCCGGGCATTGATCAAGCGCCACCGGTAACCAGTGATGGAGCCGAGCATAATCGGGCAGGCGTTGGTTTAATGCCGCGATTTGACTTGGTAGCTCCGCTTCTTTGCCAGGTAGCGGCTGGATCAGCGCCACGTTGGCAGGTTGACCATCACCAAAGACTACGATCCGCGCGATGGCAGGGCAAAGTTGAGCCTCAGCTTCAACCCACTCGGGTGAGAAGTTGCGGCCAAAGGCGGTGATCTGGACATTTTTTTTGCGCCCAGTGAGGTAGAGATAGCCATCGTCATCGAGATACCCCAGATCGCCGGTCGCGATCTGTTCAGGGGTTGGCTCATCGCTTGCGAGATAACCGAGCATCCCGTTGCCGCGCACCAAGATCTCACCATCTGGGGCAAGGGTGACCTGACAGTGGGGCAGTGGGCGACCTACGCTACCAATCTTATCGGCATCCACACTGTTAAGGGCCACGACCGAGCTGCACTCAGACAAGCCATACCCTTCATACACCGGTAACCCTAATTGGCGGGCATGGGCAATCAGATCTGGGGCCACCTTGCCACCGCCCACCGCGATAAAGCGCAGGCTCTGTAACGGTTTGGCAAGCGTCGGGGTGCTAGCACACATGGCGAGCAACAGGCGCAGCAATTCGGGTACGAGCACCAGACTGTGGGTGGGCCAGCGCAGCATGGCTTGGGCTAATATCGCCGGATTAAGGGCACTTGAGCCGCTAAAGCCGAGCTCACCAAGGGAGGGGATGCGGCTGCATGCGCCAGTGAGGAGTGGCACGTAAAGGCCGGTGATGTTTTCAAGCAAGGTGGCCAATGGCAGCAAGGTCAAGTGCTGGGTGACCTTAGCTGGGGCGACCCGCTCAGCCAGTGCTGCGCTGACCGCCATCATCTGATCTAGGGATAAGCAAACCCCTTTCGGTTGCCCAGTGGTGCCAGAGGTATAGGTGATCTTGGCCGTGCCCTTTGGCAGGGGGGGCACATGGGCAGGAGATCGGCGCCACAGTGGCGCAGTTTCTATAGCGAAAGGGTCAGAGATGAGGATGAGCGGCTCAGCGGCTTGCCAGCCCTGATGATAAGGGCCAACAAGGGCGTCGGCGCCGCTGCTTTCAAGGAGCCATGCCTGTTGCTCAAGGGTGAAAAAGTGAGGCACCGGGATTACCACAATCCCGACTTTGCTGCAGGCAAGATCTATCAATGCCCAAGGGAGCCCATTGTCTTGCTGTAACGCCAAGCGATGAATGCCATGGTGTTGTAGCTGGGTGGCAAGTTGCTTAATTGCTTGCCACAGGCTGTGGTAATCAAGTTGATGTTGGCTACCTTGCAAGGCCGGCTGTTGCGGTCTGGTTTGGGCATAGTGGGCAATCGCATCAAACAGGTTCATTGGGCATGCCTCTGGTCATCATAAGCACGGCTAAATAGCGCGGGCATGGGGGCGAACAAGGTGAGGAGTAAGCTGCTTTGGGTTAAGACCTGACGCCCTTGATTTATGTCACCCACCATAACTTTTGGGTGGCTTTGATAGTACTCCCCCCATCCATCGGCATCCGCGCCTACCTGATGAGCCTGCGCAGGGGCGAGTTCCACCGGATTGAGGCGCAACCGGGTAAAGCTGTTACGCAGTTTTGCGGTGCCAGTAAAAACCACGTAGTCGAAGGCGTTTTCACACAATAACCGACATAAGGCGGCAAACATCAAACGGGCATTGCCAGGCTCACTGCAGGCAAAATTACCGATCTCAACGATGCGCGCCCGATTTGGCTGTACCCCAAGGCGAGTATTGATGGCCGCCTCAATGGGTTGATCGAGATATTGCTCTAAATAGAGCGAGCTATCAGGAGTTGCCCCGTTGGTGTAATTGAGGCCACAGGCCCCCACCAAGGTTCCATCGGCCCGATATAGCCCCAGCAAAAATGGCAAAAAATGGGGGATGCGAGCATTGAACTCGAGGGTATAGGCGGCCTGAATATAGTGTTGCAGCGCCATGACCTGCGGCGCCGTTTGGGCTAGCTGCAATCGATACGGGGCTTGGATCTCGTGGGTCATGGGTGACTCCTATTCTGGCAATGGAGTGAGCATAAAAGGGTAAAGTTAAGAAAGTCTTAAGGGATAAAAAAAGTTGTCACTCGCCTTGCTGGCAGGCACTCTGCGCCGCAGTTACTTAAGAGGAGTCATTATGTCATCCCCCGCCTGCTGCCCGTTGTGTGCGAGCGATTATCACTACCCATTAGCCGTGGCTGACAAGGTTTATCATCGCTGCCTTAGGTGCCAGTTAGTTTGGTTAGCGCGCAGGTATCATCTTGATGAGGTCGCCGAGCAGGCGGTGTATGACGGGCACGATAACCGGGTGGATGATCCCCGTTATCGCGCATTTTTGCAGCGAGCCTTTGGCGAGGTGCTCAGTCGCGTTGGTCCGCCCGCTTGCGGTCTTGATTTTGGTTGCGGCCCAGGCCCTGCGCTTATTGCGATGGGGCGCGAGGCCGGTTACCAGATGGCGGGGTACGACAAGTTTTACGCCAACGATCCTGCGGTGCTGGCACAGCGTTACGATTTCATCACCAGCACTGAGGTTATCGAGCATATTGCGACGCCACGCGGTGCGCTGGATCTGCTGTGGGACCGGCTTAAGCTCGGTGGGGTGTTAGTGCTGCAAACCCAGCGGGTGCTCAGTGATGAGCGTTTCAAAAATTGGCGTTATCGCCATGACCCGACTCACATTGTATTTTTTGCTGAGGGGTCGTTTCAGTGGTTGGCGGCCCATTGGCAGGCCGAACTTAGCTTTCCTCACGCGGATGTGGCGGTATTGATAAAACCGTCCCATCAGCAACATGATACGCCATAAAAATGGGGTTCCCTGCATAGGGTGAGGGGCGTGCCTAAAAACGTGCCCAAGAAATGGTGGATGAGCGATGACGGATAAGAGGTGGCGGCTAAAAGATGACGAGTCCGTACTCATGGCGCATAAAAAAAAGCCAGCGGGTATCAACCGACTGGCTTTTTGCTGGCAACGCACGGCTTATATCACTCAAGGCTTGCCGCTTATTGCTTATAGGTAATGACTTGCGAGACGTCCCAAATCAGTCGGCTAAGCGGGTCAGCACCTTCACCAGCAGCGCAATGCGCGGGGCAATGCTGGCTAGCGCTAAATACTCTTCATCGCTGTGAAAGCCTGCGCCAATGGGGCCCAGACCATCAAGGGTCGGGATGCCAAGGGCGGCCGTTAGGTTAGCATCGGATCCACCCCCCACCTCCTGCCAGCTGATTGGAAGATCCAGTTCGGCACCACAGCTTTCCACCAGCTGCATCAGTGCCTGCGTCCCTTCAGAGGGCACCATGGCCGGTTTGTGGGCCTCGCGGGTTAGCTGGATGGTGACACCATCCAGATGGGGACGCTCGGCCAGGGTCAGCAGATGATCGTTGATCTGCTGGTACGCCTGATTGTCCCAAAACCTCACATCAACCACTGCGCTAGCATGGGCGGGCACAATGTTGGCACCGTTACCGCCCTCGACCAGGCCGATATTGAGGGTGGTACCACTCTCGACGTGGGTCAGGGCGTTGATGGCGAGGATCCAGTGGCCCAGCTCGGTGATGGCACTACGTCCTTTTTGTGGTTCATTGCCTGCGTGAGCCGCCTTGCCAGTAAAGTCGATGCGATAGCGAGCCATCCCCTTGCGGGCTTTCACTAGCGAACCGTCGGCGCGGGCGGCCTCGGCCACCAGTACCTGTTTGGCCTGTTTGGCCACCGCTGCTAGCCAGTCGCTGGAGTGCAGGGAGCCAATCTCCTCGTCTGGGTTCATGCAAACGCAGATGCTCAAGCGATCGCGCACCTCGCGGGGCAGTTCACGCAAGGCATAGACGATGTTGAGTAGACCCGATTTCATGTCAGAGACACCTGGGCCATAGGCGCGCTCACTATCCATGCTCATCGGGCGGGCCGCAGCGGTACCAAGGGGGAAGACTGTATCCATATGGCCAATGAGCATCACATCGATCTGCGCCGCATCTGGCTGGTTGCGAATTTCTAGCCCCACCCCGGCGACGCCGCAATCGACCCGTTTGATCTGCCAGCCGCCCATAGCCTCATATTTAGCGGCCATCAGATCAGCCACCGCCGCAATGCCCGGCTGGTGCAAGGAGCCGCAATCTACATTGATCAGCGGGGCCAGTTCGGCCAGATAGGTGTCTAACGAAAAAGTCATTAAGTACTCCACTATTACCAGACTCTTGGGTTCACGCTCTTTTGGGGCAAGAGCGATGAGATGCAACACGTTTAGCTTTGGATCAGAGCAGGATATTCATGACCAACATAGCGCCCAAGGCGTTCAACACAGAGATAGCAACCATGATGGGGATGTAGCGCCCTTCGGTACCGATACAACCTAAGATCCGGCCCATGTACTGCACTTGAGAGCCCATCAGATAGATAGCGGGAGCCAAAATTGCGATGTCGGTACCATTGAGGATCCCTTGATCGAACAAGCTGATGACGACCCCGACCGCACCACCCATGGACATCCATGCACCGATAAGCACGGCGGCGGCTTCACCTGGCAGGCCAAAAATGGCCATCACTGGAGAAAAAATCGTTCCCATTGCCCCTAAGGCACCCGTGATCTGTAGCGCCTTAATGATGACAAAGGCCATCAATACGTTAGGTACGGTGGACGTCGTCGCGATAACCCAGCCCTTTTTCGCCCCTTCGACAAAAATGTCCGTGACGATGGGTTTTTTGAGGTTGGCTTGGCTCATTTGGTTTGCTCCTGGGTGCTCTGGGTATCTGGGGTGTCGCTGCTCTTGTTTTCGGTATGGTTGTTATCGGTATTCTTACCTTCAGTTATGTTGAGATAGACCCGAAACAGGTTGGCCCCGATAAATTTGAAGGCGAACATGACAATGACCGCGAGCCCAATCGAGGAGGTGACGGCTGGGCTGCCATCAGCCAGGGTCAAGGTGAACAGGACTGCGCCAGAAGAGAAGAAGTTAACGATGGTCGCGCCAGCAGAGAACTGGAACATGGTAAAGACGTCCGTTTCTCGCTTAGTAATCAGTCCCTCGTCTTTGAGCTGGCGGGTCATGGCGGCGCCAGCATCGGTGCTTTGCAACGAGGCGATCAAGGCCAAACCGGTATTACCAGGGATCCCCATCAGTGGGCGCAGCAACGGGGTCAGTAATTTACGGGCCGCTTCGAGGGCGCCGTAGTGCTCAAGTACATTGATCATGCCAAGGGCGAACATGACGGTGGGGATCAAGGTCAAGGCGAACAGAAAACCGTCGCGGGCCCCATTGCCCCCTTTTCCTCGCATGTCAGTCATGACGGTTTTGATGCCGTCACTGCTGTCGCTGACACTGTGAGTCATGGTACCAAATGAACCATTTAGCGTGGTGAAATCAAATACCCCATACCATTCATTCGATTGCAGCAGCCCCGAGAAGAAGACCACGGCAAAGGCCAGTGCCAAATAGTTGCCGATGCTCACCGAGCGTGTGTTATCCGTCATCATAAGCTCCATAGAAATGAATAATTAATCGGTGTGATTATGCGGGATGTCGTTACTCATAAATTGACGATGGTCAAAATGGTTCGCTACAGATAGCGACTTTGTTAGCGTTATGTGACGGCGATCGTGATATGGCTGGGTGAAAATGTTGTTTTCAACGCAGAGGTTGAGTGAATAAAAACCAACAATAATGCAACAACTAGGCTGCAATTAGGGGGTGATGAGGTCGCGATGAGGTCGCCATGACGTGGCGATCACGCAACCGCAGGTGAGGGGGTAAAAAAAACCGGGCACATGGCCCGGCTTGGTCAATCACTCTGGGGTGATTACTGGAATACCAGCACCATCAGCAGACCGACAGTAATGGCAGAGACCAAAAAGGCCATGCCATAAAATACATAGTGATGCAGTTTGGTCGTGTGGATCCCCAAATCGTGCAGACCGTGGTAGATGCGGTGCATGCCGTGCCAGATAGGCAGAGCAATGATCACCAGCAGGATGCACGCACCCCACCAGGAGCTAGCAAAGGCGTAGACACGCTCATAGCTCATGGTTTCTACATCCATGATGCCCATCGGCACCAACAGACCGGTGATGAGGACAATGACTGGCAGCAACATGGCAACAACCATGCCACCTGCGCCAAACAGACCCCAGTAAATAGGTTCGTCAGAACGTCTCATGATTTTTCCTCACATCATCGTTAACAGCGATTTCGTGGCCCACGTAACTTAAGTGGCTGCAGGGGGTGCCAAGTTGGCACCCAACCGTGAGCCTGTTAGTACGTGTAACGGTGTTCTTCTTAGGCCACGACGATCAAGACAAGCAGGGATACTACCGCTAGCGCCACATATTGGGCGGCAACGATAAGTTTTGCTGGTACCAGCTCTTCACCACGGAAGATGCGCAAGGCTTTAGGGGCCAGGGCAAACCAGGTTGTTGCATGGAACAAGCAGGCCGCCAGCGTGATCACACTGAACAAAATGGCGATCGGGCTTTGCATGGAATCCAGCCAGCCGCTAAATGCAAGCGGACCCTGAACCAGTCGCATTAGCCCCCACATCAGCACAATGGCATAGATGGAAACGAAGAGACTGGTGCCTTCACGGATCATGTAACTGGTGTAAAAAGAGCTCTTTAGCCACCAGTCTTTTTTCATTTCGCGCACGTAAGGCTTACGTTTGCTATTGGTGTTGTTCATGGTCTCACTCCTGCTCTCAATCTGGCTTGAACATGGCGATCATGTAGTCTTTGGCGCTTTCGACCTTGCCAAGCTGAATGGCGGCAGCCGGATCCACACCTTTAGGGCAGACTACAGAACAGTAGCCAACGAAGGTACAGCCCCACACGCCTTCATCTTGGCTGAGGATCTTCATCCGCTCTTTTGACCCACCATCGCGGTTATCTGCGTTATAGCGATAGGCCAAGGCCAGTGCTGCAGGGCCAGTAAACTGCTTGTTGATGCCATATTGCGGGCATGCGGCATAGCACAGACCACAGTTAATGCACTGTGAGAACTGGTGATACTTAGCCATTTGAGCAGGGGTCTGCTTGTATTCGCCATCACACAGACTGCGCGGTTCGCTCGGGATAATGTAGGGCTTGATGCTCTCCAGTTTCTCGATGAAATCGGACATGTCGACCACCAGATCGCGCTCGATCGGGAAGTTATTGAGTGGCTCAATGGTCATCTTGCCAGGCAAATAGTCGCGCAAGAACGCTTTGCAACCCAGCTTAGGCACGCCGTTGACCATCATGCCGCATGAGCCGCAGATAGCCATCCGGCAAGACCAGCGAAAGCTTAAGGTAGAGTCCAGATGATCCTTGATATATTGCAGGGCATCTAGCAGAGACATCTCTCTGAGGTACGGCACTTGGAATGTTTGCATCCAAGGTTCGTTATCCTGCTCAGGGCGGTAACGCAGGATTTCAATTTCAATCATCTCAGCCATTCTTCTTCGCCTCGTCTTGTTTCTCACCCTCGGAACCGAGTACGGGGTTAGCCGGTTTGGACGCGGTGTCCGCTGCCAGTTTAGCCTTGTCTTGCTGCTCACCTTCAGAGCCATAGACACGTTTTGCCGGTTGGGATTTAGTGATCTTCACATCGGAGTAATCGATGGTCGGGCTGCTTTCTGGTGCATAGAAAGAGAGCGAGTGCTTGAGGAAGTTCACGTCATCACGCTGCTCATAACCGTCCAGACGCTGGTGGGAGCCGCGCGACTCTTTACGATTAATCGCAGAGTGAGCCATGGCTTCAGCAACATCGAGCATGTAACCCAGTTCGATGGCGTACAACAAGTCGGTGTTAAAGACTGAGGACTTGTCGTTGATCTTGACCTTTTTATAACGGGCTTTGAGCTCGTTGAGCTTATCGATAGTGGCTTGCATCAGCTCTTCGGTACGATAAATACCGACACCGGCTTCCATCGACAGGCCCAATTCGTTGCGGATATCGGCCGGATTTTCAGTTCCGTCAATGTCCATCAGCGAGAGGTGCTGCTGGATGAGCGCCTCGGCCTTCGCTGCCAGCGCATCGGTATCGCCATGCTGTTGAGTGGCGGCAAAGGCTGCTGCCTGCTCACCGACCAGCTTGCCAAAGACCACGATCTCAGACAGAGAGTTAGACCCTAAACGGTTTGCTCCGTGCAGACCTACAGAGGCGCACTCACCGGCAGCAAACAGACCCGGCATGCGAGTTGCACACAGGTTGTTGGTTTCAATACCACCCATGGTGTAGTGAGCAGTTGGGCGAACAGGGATTGGCTCTTTGGCTGGATCCACACCCACATAGGCTTTGGCGAGTTCGCAAATAAACGGTAGACGCTCGTTTAAATATTTCGCACCTAAGTGACGCAGGTCGAGGTGAACCACATCGCCCAGTGGGCCTTGGATCACGCGGCCTTTTTGCTGTTCTTGCCAAAATGCCTGAGAGAGGCGGTCACGGGGACCTAATTCCATGTGTTTGTTTTTAGACTGGCCAATCGGGGTTTCTGGGCCCAAGCCGTAGTCTTGCAGATAGCGATAGCCATCTTTGTTGAGCAGTACGCCACCCTCACCACGACACCCTTCAGTCATCAAAATGCCGGTACCAGGTAAACCGGTTGGGTGATACTGCACGAATTCCATATCACGCAGTGGCACGCCGTGGCGATAAGCCAGCGCCATACCATCACCGGTGACGATGCCGCCGTTGGTGTTGTAGCGATAAACACGACCCGCACCACCGGTTGCCATGATCACTGATTTCGCTTGGATGAAACGGGTGATCCCGTTTTGAATGTCAAAGGTCAACACCCCTTGCACGCGGCCATCATCAACGATCAAATCCAAGCAGAAGTGCTCATCAAAGCGCTTGATGGATGGGTATTTGATAGAGGTTTGAAACAGCGTGTGCAGAATGTGGAAACCAGACTTATCGGCGGCAAACCAAGTACGGGGAACCTTCATGCCACCAAACGGGCGCACGTTAGCTTTACCATCAGGCTTGCGGCTCCAAGGACAGCCCCAGTGCTCAAGCTGGATCATCTCTTTGGTGGCGTTGTTAACGAAGTAGTCAACGACGTCTTGCTCGCACAACCAGTCACCACCAGATACGGTGTCATTGAAGTGGTTTTCGAGGGAGTCGTCGTCACGTACTACGCCAGCTGCGCCGCCTTCGGCAGCCACAGTGTGGCTACGCATTGGATAAACTTTGGAAATCAGGGCGATTTCGAGTTCTGGATTGGCCTCTGCAATAGCGATAGCGGCACGTAGGCCAGTACCGCCGGCACCGATGATGGCAACATCGGTCTTGATAATATCCACATCTGCCTCCTTAGGGATAGATTTGCTGGGCACGATTTTGCGCTATGAAAAAAATTCAGGCTTGATGCAAGTCAAACAGCTAGGTTTTATTCCCTGTTTATTAGTCATTTTTTTGCAAAACACCCCAATCCCTGGGTGAAAATGTCGTTTTTATCGCCATTTTTTGGTGGTGCAGAGCCGTTAAACACCATGCAACTAATAGTTAACCCCTAGATTGTACTTAGTTTTCTTTGCACAAAATGCGAATCACCTCTCTTTTTAGGTATTTTAAAAAAGTTTTTAAGATCTTTATGAGAAAAGTTTAATGCTAACCATTTGCATTTGGGGTTTTGCATTAAAAAAACTAATCGATATTTAATGAAGAGTAGGGGATAAATAGCAAGACAGGTTAGTTATCGGGCTTGGGTAAAAAATAAGAGTATCGCTACTGACATCCTATTAATTACTGATAACTAAGCGAAATTTATGAAGTCTTAGTTGGCTTGACCTAGGGGTTATCATTTTTTTGGGAAAAATGGATAGATCTTATCTCAGCCTTTACCCGAGATATTTTTAAGGAAGGTGGCAATACATTGCTGAGAATGAGACACAAAAGAGCCTTTATTGCCCGGTAATGATATCTACAACTCAGTTTCGTTAGTGCTGCAGGGTAAGCACGGTGATCCCTATGGCTCGCGCAATAAGCGGGTTTTGGCGGCAGTTAAATAACGGGAACTTGGCAGAGCCTTTCGCTATGATCGCCATCCTTTTGTTTGATTGAGTTAACTATGTCAGCCGTAGATTTGGGCAGCGCCCCGCTATCGCGTCTTTTCTGGCGTTATGTTACCCCAACGGTGGCCGCCATGCTGATCACTGGCATTTATGTCACCATCGATGGGATCTTTGTTGGCCATTTACTCGGCCAAGATGGCATGGCAGGCCTGATGCTGGCCTATCCCATCTGCGCGGTGATCTATGCGGTAGGCGCCATGATTGGCATGGGGGCGTCATCATTAGTCTCTTTTTATCTGGGTCAAGGTAATGTGGCAAAAGCTCGCCATATCGTGGGTAACGCTTTGGTGATGGTGCTGATCGCCTCACTGCTACTTAGCATCATTGGGGTCTGCTATGGGGCGCCCATGCTGGCTTGGATGGGCGCAAAAGGGGAGATCTTTACCGCGGGGCTCGCATATCTACAGGCTTACGCTTGGCTTGGGGTGTTTGCGATGCTCTCAATGGCGTTTAGTTCATTGCTACGCAACGATGGCCGGCCTGGATTTGTCACCCTCATCATGGTGGTCGGCGGGCTACTCAATGTCGGGCTCGATTATTTACTGATGGTGGTGTTTCCATTTGGACTGGCCGGTGTCGCGACCGCGACCATGCTCTCCCAAGCGGTGACGGGGCTTGCCTGTTTATGGCACTTTTTTACACCCCGCAGCGAATTACGGATCAGCTGGCAAACCCTACGCCCCGATCTAGCACTCATGGCTGAAACGGTGCGCCTTGGGATCTCGAGCTTTCTTATGTACCTCTATCTTTCGGTGGTATTAGCGCTACATAACAAAGCCTTATTGGCAGTGGGGAACTCTTTGCATGTGGCTGTATATGGCGTGATTAGCTACACCGAAGCGTTCTTCTATCTGATATTTGAGGGGATTGCCATGGGGATCCAGCCTATCGCGAGTTTCAATGCGGGGGCTGGTAATTGGCCAAGGGTACTGCGAATACGTAATTTAGCGCTGGCGGTGACGCTGGGTATTGCACTGTGCGCCATGGTACTGCTTTATCTTTGGCCGCAAGCTGCGGTCTATCTGTTTGCAGGGGAGAATGCCACCTTGCTACCGGTGGCAACCCTTGGGATCCGGCTCTATTTCTGGGGCTTGCCGATGGAAGGGCTCTTGCTCGTAGGTGCTACCTATTTTCAGGCGATCAATCGTGCACGAATGGCATCGTTACTGACCGGCGGAAAATTAGTGCTTATAGGCGGTTTTTTATGGGTATTTTCTTCCCAGTGGGGGGTACCAGGGGTGTGGTTAGCATTGCCAAGCTGCAGCTCGGTGCTGGTATTAGTCTTGTGGTGGGCGATGCGCCGTGAGTCTGCCGATCGCCTCGCATCTTTAGCCAAGATCAGGGCTGATATATCGTGATGTCGCGTGAGTGCAAAAAAATCCCCAACTCATGTTGGGGATTTTTGTTTGTGCCTAATAAATGGATATTTAAGTTATCGCGACAGGCCACTGTGGTGAGTCAACATGGTTTGGCGTTTATTTGATGATGATCAGCTCTTTGTTTGCTTCAAGTGTTGCGGGGCCAATGCCACTGACATCTGCAAGTTGATCAATGGAGGTAAACTTTCCTTGTTTTTCACGATGATCAATGATCGCTTGGGCTTTTTTCTCCCCAATGCCTTTAAGGCTAGTGAGCTCGGCAAGGGAGGCGATATTGATATTTACTTTACCGCTTTGTGATGGAGCGGCAACGGCAACTGCAGCGGGAACGGCTGCGTCTTGCTTGGGCGCCACTTTTTCTTGTGCTAGCGAGGTTTGACTAAACAGTGACAGGCTAGCTAACAAAACAATGGCAGAGGCATTTTTCATCATCATATCTACGCATCCTTGTGTGTGGTTAGACCGTATTAATTCATAGCCTATTTGCTTAGGGCGATTGCAAATTTTTTTGCCTATAAGGGATCATAAAAATCAGTAATAAATGGTTGTTGTGACACATGATGAATTTTAACTTATTGATTTTTAATTGTTTTTTATAATATTTGCAAGGTGCATTAAGTGAGCGAGTGATGATCACTGCCGCTGCAGCGTAGGTCGTTAGTTTGCGGTAAAAGAGGTTTTTTTTAGTATTTTTCACGCCTGTTCATGGGATAAGGCAATAAAAAAAGCTGCTCACCTAGGGTGAACAGCTTTTTAAATAGTTTTTTAACGAGCGGACTGATTACTCAGCTTGAGCCGCTTGGATACCTGTTAGCGCGATGGTATAGACGATGTCGTCAACCAATGCACCGCGAGATAGATCGTTAACTGGCTTGCGCATGCCTTGCAGCATTGGGCCAATGGAGACCAGATCTGCAGAGCGTTGTACCGCTTTATAGGTGGTGTTACCGGTATTGAGATCTGGGAACACGAATACCGTTGCCTTACCTGCAACCGGTGAGTTCGGTGCCTTAGACTTGGCCACGTTCTCCATGATGGCTGCGTCATACTGCAGCGGGCCATCGATGATGAGATCAGGGCGCTTAGCCTTGGCCAGCTCAGTGGCTGCACGTACTTTCTCTACATCGGCACCGGCGCCAGAGGTACCGGTAGAGTAGGAGATCATCGCAACCCGAGGCTCGATTCCAAACGCAGCAGCAGAGTCAGCAGATTGGATTGCAATCTCAGCCAACTGCTCAGCGCTTGGATCTGGGTTGATGGCGCAGTCGCCGTATACCAATACCTGATCAGGCAGCAGCATGAAGAAGATAGAGGAGATCAGGGACGCACCAGGTGCGGTCTTAATGATCTGCATCGGTGGGCGAATGGTGTTAGCAGTGGTGTGTACCGCGCCAGAAACCAAGCCATCAACTTCATTGCGCTCAAGCATCATAGTGCCGAGTACCACGTTGTCTTCGAGCTGTTCACGGGCAACCACTTCGGTCATCCCTTTGCTCTTACGCAGTTCGACTAGGCGAGCCACATAGCTTTCACGCACAACGGCAGGATCGATAATCTCAACGCTGTCGCTAAGCACAACCCCTTGCTGCGCAGCAACGCGGCGGATCTCTGCTGGGTTACCTAGCAGCACAGGACGGGCAATGCCACGTTCGGCACAGATAGCCGCCGCTTTGATAGTGCGCGGCTCTTCACCTTCAGGCAGTACGACTCGCTTGTTGGCTTGACGAGCGAGCTCGGTTAGCTGATAACGGAACGCCGGTGGGCTCAAACGACGAGAGCGGGTAGAGCTGACAGTCAGTGATTCAATCCACTGCTTGTCGATGTGGCCAGCCACATAATCTTGCACCAGCTCAATACGCTCGCGGTCATCTTCTGGAATATCGACGTTGAAATTTTGTAGGCTGACAGCGGTCTGCCAAGTATTAGTGCCAGTCATCATGATAGGCAGGCCAGTGGCCATAGCCTGTTGACACAGTGCCATCACTTGCGGCTCTGGGTGATAGTTACCCGTTAGCAGCAAGGCACCCAGCTTGACGCCATTCATGGCAGACAAGCAGGCAGACACGATCACATCAGAGCGATCACCCGAGGTGACCAACAGGCTACCCGGACGGAAGTGTTCAACCATGTTGTGAATAGAGCGAGCACAGAAGGTCACGGTCTGCAGGCGACGGGTTTCTAACTCACCCTTGTGCAGGATCTGGGCTGCCAAATGGTTGGCAAGATCCTTGGCGCGAGGTGCGATCAGCTGGGTGTTCCAAGGAATGCAGCCCAAAATACGCAGTGGGCTCTTACCAAATACCTGTAGCACTTCCAGATTGTGGGCTGCTTCTGTCATGTGGTGATGAGCTTCGAACATCTCGGTCAGATCAGGGCGGGTAACACCATGCTCGTCAACCGGTGCGCCGACTTTGTTGATGACACAACCCACAATGCGGGGGTTGTTGACGCCACCAAAGTTGGAGCAAGCCAGCTCGATACGCTCTTTCAGCTTCTGGCTGGAGTCATGACCTGGATGGGTCACAAATACCATGTCTGCATCCAGCGCTTTAGCGACGTCGTAGTTCAGCTTGTTGGCAAAGGGCTGCTTGTCGGTCGGCACCATACCTTCGACAACCAGCACTTCGGCACCACTGGATTTAACGTGCTCTTCAAAGCGGGCCACGATCTCTTCTAGCAAAATATCAGTGTTGCTGGCGCTGATCATGTTCTCTGCATAAGAGAGGGTGAACGGCTCTGGCGGATTGATATTGGCGGCTGCGCGAATGACTGCGCAAGAGCGTTCTTTACCAACTTCACCCGGACGCGGCTGAGCGACTGGCTTGAAGAAGCTAACATTGACACCGTGACGCTCCATGGCGCGAACAACGCCAAGACTCACGGAAGTTACGCCGACACCTGTGCCGACCGGGATAAGCATAATAGTGCGTGCCACGTTATACCCCTTGCTCATTTTTTAGGGATTAGGAAAAGGCCGCCCTGGGGCGGCCTCGAGTTACTTTCGCAATTAAGCGCCGACGAGTTCTAGCGCATCGTGGGCAATCACCCACTCTTCATTGGTTGGGATAACCAGAGCTTTGGTTGAACCAGCCTTGGTGATCTCGCCGCCCTTGCCAAAGCGAGCGGCCAGGTTGGCGTCATGGTCAACGTCAAAGCCCAGCAGACCCAACTTGTTTAGGGTGATTTCACGAATGGGTGCGGAGTTTTCACCGATACCACCGGTGAAGACCACTGCGTCTAGGCGACCGTCCATGGCTGCGGCGTAAGCACCGATGTACTTGGCCAAGCGGTAGCAGTAAACATCCATGGCACGTTTAGCTTCTTCTTTGCTGTCGTAGTTGTCTTCAACGAAACGGCAGTCAGAGGTGACCTCGGTCAGACCTAGCAAGCCAGACTCTTTGGTCAACATGGTGTTGATATCGGCAACACTCATGCCTAGCTTGTCGTGCAAAAAGAAGATGATGGCCGGATCCAGATCACCGGAGCGGGTACCCATTACCAGACCTTCTAACGGGGTCAGGCCCATCGAGGTATCAACAGACTGGCCATTTTTGATAGCGCAGACAGATCCGCCGTTACCCAAGTGGCAGTTGATGATGTTCAGCTCAGACACAGGCTTATTGAGCTGCTTGGCAGCTTCTAGGCTGATGTAGTAGTGGCTGGTGCCGTGGGCGCCGTAACGACGAATACCATTTTCTTTATAAAGCTTGTATGGCAGCGCGTACAAGAACGCTTCTTGTGGCATGGTCTGATGGAATGCGGTATCAAATACTGCCACGTTTTTGTCAGCTAGCGCTGGGAATACGCGGCGAGCTTCACGAATACCAATCAAGTGAGCAGGGTTGTGCAGCGGTGCATACGGCACGGCCGCTTCGATCCCGGCGATAACGTCATCGCAGATAACCACAGAAGAGGTGAAGCGCTCACCACCGTGTACGACACGGTGACCGATAGCGATCAGATTCTTGGCCAGTTCTGGATTGAGCGGCAGGATTTTGTTAACGATGAAATCCAGTGCTTCTTGGTGAGCGGCACCCGCTCCTAGATCCACACTGCCTTTCTCGCCATTGAGTTTCCACTTGATGCGGGCATCGTCGAGGCCGAAGCATTCAGCAAGGCCGGACAGCAGATCATCACCGGTGGTTGCGTCAATGACAGCAAACTTCAGGGAAGAGCTACCACAGTTAAGAACAAGAACCAGCTTACTCATGAATAAATCCTATCGCAGATTGGGTTGTGTAGGCGAATATGTTGGACGCGCTGCGTCCAACAAATTTCAACTAATCCTTATGAGGGTTGGCAATCTGTTGCTTGCCCCTTGTATAGTGATACAAGACCCGAAATCCAGACGTCCCTGACAGGCCAATAGCACGGTGCTTTTGACGTAAATTTGGGCGCACGAGAGAATAACTCGATTGGTGAAAAATAACAAAGTCATCGTCAACCTTTGTTATTTTGCATCAAATATTGTCGAGGTTTACCGTTAGTTGGAGCAAAAAGCGCTCGAAAGGAAGGATTAGCATGAACATAGTGAGAACTAAGTTACAGCAAGGTCGCCATTATATGAGCCTTTGGCCATGTCGTCCTGAGCTCAATCCGATGTTTCCTGAAAATCGGGTGATTAAAGCAACCGAGTTTGCGATCAAGGTGATTCCGGCATTAGCCGTGCTCAGCGTGATGCTGCAATTTCAGTTTGGGGCGTTGCAGTATTGGCCGTCAACCATTACCACCGTTCTGTTTTTACTGAGCTTGCCATTGCAAGGCTATTACTGGCTTGGGCAACGGGCTAACACACCGTTACCCCCGTCGCTCGCGAACTGGTATCGTGAAATCAATGGCAAAATGAACGAGCAGGGGGTGCGTCGTCAATTGGTACCACACCCCCGTTATGAGGAGCTGGCAGAGACGCTAAAGGCCGCCTTTAAGCAGCTCGATAAATCCTTTCTCTATGAGTAACCGGTTTTACAGACTAAAAAGGCGCCATTGGCACCTTTTTAGTCTGTGTGTCATCAGTCAAAGATCTGGGTAGAGAGGACTGATCTCTTGGTTTTGGCGCAGAGACTGGCGTTAACCCTTGAGAAAATCCAGCACAACGTGATGGTGATTGCTGGTTTTAAACTTATCGAAACAGTGAACGATATTGCCCTCTTCATCGATCAAAAAACTGATGCGATGAATGCCGTCATACTCTTTGCCCATAAATTTTTTGGGGCCCCACACGCCAAATGCATCAGCAACGAGGTGATCTTCATCCGCGAGCAAAGTGAAATTGAGCTGATCCCGCTGGGCAAATTTTTGTAATCGAGGAGCTGCATCTGGGCTAATACCGAGCACCACGACATTGAGCGCAGCTAATTCGGGATGAATATCGCGCAACGCGCAGGCTTGAGTGGTGCAGCCTGGGGTCATCGCCTTGGGATAAAAATAGACCAGTACTTTTTTACCGCGTAGATCAGCCAAACTGACCTGCTGGCCTTGTTGATTGGGTAAGCAAAAATCGGGGGCAGGGTTGCCAGCTTGCAGTGGTTGCATGGGGACTCCTCGAATAAGCACCATTAGGCAGGTTTACGATTAACGATAAACTCGAACGATTCGGCGCCAAGTTCACGACAGAATTCGGCGAAGGCAGTTTGAGAGTCAGCCACTTCACCTTCTCTGGCCAAGTTGAGCTGAAAGCTTATCTTGAGCTGATTAAAGGGTTGCCGCTCCAGGGTCATGGATTGCATCGCTTGGATGCTCCAGCCGTGCACACTAAAAAATTGCGTACATTGACTGACGATACCTGGCTGATCGCGGATCAACAATTTGGCGCTGGCATTGACGTCATATTGCAAGGTGTGGTGGCGTTCAGTGCGCTTCATCATGGTGATGAGATCTAACTCTTGGCTGCGCAACGGCAAACTTATCTCCAGCTGCATCAGGCTATTCCAATTACCCGAGAGCAACATGATAAAGGTAAATTCATTGCCAAAGATGCCAAGGCGGCTATCGACAATATTGCAACCACAGCCACTCACGTGGCGGGTGACTTCATTGACGATGCCAGGCCGATCGGTGCCGATGGCAGTGACGACAAGGTAATGGGTCATGTCTTTTTTCCCGTTCGTTTGAGTGTGGCAAATCCACTGCGGCGTATGTATCTGCGGCTGATGATGGTCACCTGCGAGGGATGTGACTGACATTCATTTGTTTTTTCTTAGGGATGGTATCATGGCTTATCCGCGCTCTCCCTTGTTTTTAATAGGGGGCAGCTTTACCATAACGCCCCTGAAAATCGGGAGAAATATCCATGTTACGCGGTAGTATTGTTGCGCTCGTTACCCCCATGTTGGCTTCAGGTGAAGTCGATTGGATAAGCCTCGCCAAACTGGTCGAGTATCATGTCAACGCAGGAACCAGTGCCATTGTGTCAATGGGGACCACTGGGGAGTCGGTGACGTTAAGCGAACAGGAACACATTGCCGTCGTTGCAAAGACGGTGGAGTATGCCGCCGGCCGCATTCCCATCATCGCGGGGTGTGGTTCAAACAATACCGCCCATGCCATTGAGTTGACGAAAAAACTGGCTAAAACAGGAGTGGTTGCAGGCCTTTCTGTGACCCCTTATTACAACAAGCCCACCCAAGAAGGTCTCTATCGTCACTATTGTGCGATTGCAGAGGCTAGTGGTCTGCCGCAAATTCTTTATAATGTGCCCGGTCGCACCTGTTGTGATCTCAAACCCGAGACGGTAGCGCGTTTGGCTAAGGTTCCTGGGATTATCGGTTTGAAAGAGGCGACCGGCGATTTGAGTCGGACCCCGTTACTGCGCGAGCTGTGCGGACCCCAATTTGCCCTTTATAGTGGCGACGATGCCACGGGGTGTGATTTTATGCTGCAAGGTGGCGACGGTGTGATTTCAGTCACCACTAATATTGCAGCGGCCCAGATGGCCAACATGTGTCGTGCTGCGCTGGCCGGTGATGCCGGACACGCCCACGATATCAATCATTTTTTGCTGCCGTTGCATCAGACTCTGTTCTGTGAACCGAGCCCCACTCCGGTGAAGTGGGCCTGTGCCCAGCTGGGGTTGATTGCAACAGCCACCTTGCGCCTGCCGCTGGTTGACCTCACTGCTGAGGGCGAACAGTTGATGGCGCAAGCACTGACCACTGCGGAGTTGATGGCGAGTGTTTAAATCTAATGGAAAGGGAAAGAGAGCCCGTCTGGTGTTGAGTGTGGCAACGGTCGCAGTACTGACTGCTTGTAGCTCGTCCGAGGATCGTAAGATGGCCAACCGAGGCTTTGAGTATGAAAATGCTCGTCTCGAGGGCCGCGCATTCCTCATCCCAAGTGGATTGAGTGCCCCCACCTTCAACAACCAATATGATATTCCCGCGTTACCACAGAGCAATCGCAGTGGCCCCTTAGGTGCCAACGTTGATGTGCGTCCTCCGACCCAATTGCTCAGCGTGGTACCAGGTAGCCAAGTGGTGCCCGCTGCCAGCGAACCGACGATGGCATTTTATGCCTTGAGTGCAGATCAAGGTGCACAGCAAGATGTGTGGTCATCGTTGTTGAGTTTTTTAGCAAAAAACAAGGTCTCTATTGAGCAACAAGATCAGCAAAATGGCGTATTGCAAACCGGTTGGTTTGACAGTGCTCAGATGCTTGATGGGGCAAATGAAGACGATGAGGCTGCTAACAGCCGTCAACGTTATCAGTTCACGTTGACCAATGATGTTGAGCGGCATGCCGCAAATGTGTCTGCTCGCGTGTTAGATAATAAAGAGACAGTGGATGGTGAAACCAGCAATACGCTGACGCCAACCGATGCTCAGCGTTATGCGGCCCGGGTTTTAAACCAGTTCTCCCTTTACTATGGTCAGCAAGTCAAAGCGCGGGATCAACGTAACTCCAGTGCCGGTATCGGTTTAGAAATAGGCCAAGATAACAACAACGTGAATGCGCTGATTGCTGAAGAGTCGTTTGATCAGGTGTGGCGTCGGCTTAATCAAGTGCTGCCTATGTATGGTTTCGCTATCAATGATGCGCAGCAATCATTGGGCTTGATTGAAGTGGAATATACCAAGCCAAGTAATGACGTCTGGAAAGCGAAGGGCGTTGAACCATTGCAATTAGAAGAGGCGCGATTTAGCTTCCAGCTTGGCGAAATCGCGGGGGATAAAACCTCCATTACGCTGCTCGACAAGGATAAAAATCCGGTGTCTACGGAGGCGAACCCTCAGGCGTATACCACCTTGTCTAAGGTATTGGCCAAAGGGCCAGTCGATCAGAGTGCTGCAAAAGCAGAATAAAAACAGGGGCCTTGTGCCCCTGTTTTGTTATGGGTATGTGGCTGCGAATATCGCACACCATGACCTGATGTTGATGAGGTAAGTCTGCTGGTCGGAATATGCAAACCAGCGTGTACAAAAGGCTTACGCGTTATTTACCCACAAATAGGATGTGTTATTAGCCATGAATCTTGCAGATCAAGTTTTGGCGGTAAATGATGATTTACCGATCCGCACCGATAAACCCGTCCATTCAGGCAAAGTGCGCAGCGTATATTGGTTAACTCCCGCAGACAGTGCGCGGCTTATCAAAGAAAAAGGCTATGACGTACCGGCAGATGCCCCGCTGGCCCTGATGGTGATAAGTGATCGTATCTCGGCCTTTGACTGCATTTGGCAAGGAGTGAATGGGCTGAACGGCGTGCCTGGCAAAGGGGCGGCGCTCAACGCCATCTCTAGCCACTGGTTCAAGCTGTTCAAGGAGAAGGGACTGGCTGATAGCCACATTCTGGATATTCCACACCCCTTTGTCTGGATCGTACAAAAAGCCCGTCCGGTGATGATCGAGGCGATTGCCCGCCAGTACATCACCGGTTCCATGTGGCGAGCCTACAAGGATGGCGAACGGGAATTTTGCGGCATCACCCTGCCAGAAGGGCTCAACAAAGATCAGAAGCTGCCACAGATCCTCATCACCCCCTCCACCAAGGGTGTGCTGACCGGACTGGATGGCGTGCCACAAGCCGATGACGTTAACGTTTCCCGCGCTGATATCGAGCGCCACTATAAAGGCTTTAACTTCAGCAAACCGGCCGACATCAACCGCTACGAAGTACTGCTCAAAGAGGGCTTTAACGTCATCAGTGAGGCGCTGGCTGGGCTTGATCAGATCTTCGTCGATACCAAGTTCGAGTTTGGTTACGTCCATGATGCGGCGGGCAACGAGAAGCTCATTTACATGGACGAAGTAGGCACCCCCGACAGCTCCCGCATCTGGGATGGCGCGGCCCTGCGCGATGGTCAGATCGTCGAGCAATCGAAAGAGGGTTTTCGTCAGTGGCTGCTCAATCACTTCTCCGATCCAGATATTTTGCTTAACAAAAACCGGATGCCGGAACGTTTCGCCCTGGCTCGCGACAACAAGCTGCCCACCGAGGTGATGATGGATATTTCCCACACCTACGTTGGGATTGCCGAGAAGATCATCGGTCACTCGCTGGAGCGTACGGCTCATCCACGTCAAGAGATCATCACCGTATTACGTGAGCAATACGGCTTAATTGATGAGGCATGATCGCTTTTTTACTATCTAAATAAACGTTTGCAAACTACTGGCTTGGGTCTTTTTGGCCACACCTAGCGAGGCTGGCTTGAGTAACGAGTGGAACTGACTGTAGCGCTAAGAGTGGAACTGAGCGCGGGCTAAAAGCGGAGCATGAGTAGCCCGCCACAGGCTCTGTCAGAGGGATGCACCGCAGCGAGGTGCTCGGCGGGGTTTTATTTATTACAGTAACGTGTTTAATCATTTAGCGATGTTCACGCTTACTCGACGAGGTTTTCATGTTTGAATTGCATTCACGTCTACAGGCCGATACCCAGTTACTTGGGGATCTGCCACTTTGCCAAGTGTTACTGGCTACAGACAGCCAGTATCCTTGGTTGATCTTGGTGCCGCGGGTTGCCAACTTGCGAGAGATCCACCATCTCACGGCGTCGCAGCAGCAACAGTTAATGCAAGAGTCTTGCGCCGTGGCCGCGTTGATGGAGCAGATCCTTAGCCCAGATAAGATCAATATTGGGGCGCTGGGTAATGTGGTAGCGCAATTGCATCTGCATCACGTTGCGCGATTTACTACCGATTGCGCTTGGCCTGGCCCGATTTGGGGAGCCCATCCTGCTAAACCGTATGGACCACAAATGCTGGCTGAACAGACTCAGCTATGGCGCACGCGGCTAGCTACGCTGAGCGGTTTTACCCCTGTGCAGACCTGCTGCAGTGTTAAATAGGCAGGGTTAAATAAGGGGGGTCAATAGTCGCGCTACAAGCTGCGCTCATCATGCGCATCAAGAGATCCCGTTGTGGATCTCTTTTTTTTTGGCTACCCGCTTTTCTCCCATGCCCTTTTTCTAAGCCCATTCTGCTAGGCCCATTCTTTTAAACACTGTCTTCTAAACACCTTCTTCTAAACGCTGGGGCCAAGTGGGCTCGTAGCTAAAAAGTGCGATAAAAAAATCCCCAAGCAGGGCGTAATGCAAGTCAGTTAAGAGAATTTGAGTCCCAACCCGCGGGGTATAAGGGCTAACGAGTGAGGGAGGCATGATGCCTCCCTCTTTTTATTGCATGCCAGTCAGGGCAAGGGTTGGAGCCAAATTGACTCTTTAATCA
>JBOFTS010000017.1:0-4414 GCA_051652185.1 Aeromonas sp. | reverse complement strand
AGTCGCAGTTGGTTAAAAACAGTGAGCAAACGGTAATTATTTCAACTCACCGGCCTTCGCTACTAGAGGTGGTCGATAGAATTATCGTGTTTGAAAAGGGGCGTATTATTGCAGATGGCCCTAAGAGTGCGATCCTGGCGAGAGCCAATAACGCTAAAATGCAGGCGAGTGAGCCAATAGTGAATAAATAGTGAGTGAATGGTGAATAAATTGTGGGTAATGGGTGAATACGTAGAGAAGATAAACAAGATATAACGGCGATATCGCAAGGATGATGAGGTGAACTGAGCGGCACCAAGAGGTGTGCTCAGTTCGCCTTTACTGCCATTATTACGGTTGATCTTGCTTTTATTAGCCATTGGATAACATTTCGATACTGTCAGTTATTATGATATAACTGATTGAAACACCGCTTAAATGACCTCTCTAGCGATCTGATCAGAGCGCTAAAAACGATAGAGCTTAGCTACGTTGGGTATCTGCATTTACTCATTACACTTTCCATCAACAGATCCCCTCCCTACCTGTAGCTTAAATACCTTATCTGGCTCACTTTTTCTATCTGGCGTAGCCCTGCAAACAGGTAAGTAAAAAGAGTTGTTAGCCTAGTGAGATGACCTGCAGTAGCGTGATAGTTAACGAGAGGACCCACCAGACGATCAACTCGAAAGTGATCGTTTATCGAGATCTCCATTGTATAAATATATTGTATGAATATGTGGCTGTAATGAGTTTGAATCTAGTTACTAAATAAGCTTGTTAAAATAAAAAACAATAATAAACAATGACTTAGCATTGCTTTGCTTACGTTTTTTTGTGGCTAAGATAACAAAAAATTACTTCATGATTAAATGTTTAAGATGTATCATTATTGTACAATAATACAACACTATCAATCATGTTGCTTTATTGTTATGTCACTGTATATATTTAGATGTGATATTGAATATGATTGAATGTATAAAAATATATCCAAGGTATGCTGTGACTATATTTTAGTTATGTTGTTGATACGTTATGCATGTGTTGATGTTGTCAGGTGTCATGTCTATCTCTAACAGCGATAGGTATTGATAGTGAAATTCATCTTCACAGCGAGTCGAGCGAAGATGAGCTTGTGTTACATATATGTTGCTAGATGACGGTTTGTTATCTTGACAACACCAAGATAGGCGTATGCGCATGGGAAAAACAATAAGTGTATTAAATGTTAATGGGCCGCTGATCACAGTGGACATTAACGGGGAAAACGTTGTGTTTAATAGTGCTGCGGAGTTTGAGCAGTATCTATTAGAGCAGGGTGCCACCGCAGACTACTCACAAAGTGAATTAGATTTGCCACTGGCAGATGTGCAAGAGTCGCAAGAAGATAGCGATGTACCACTGCATGCATATACCGTTGACGATTTCATCAAATTGCTTGAAGAAGAAGGTTCCGCTTCTGGTGGTGCCGCTTCTGCTGGCGGTGGCGGAAATGGATCGAGTAACGCAGGTTTTTCTGTTGTGGATATGGACCTTAAAGCCACGATAGCAGAGGCGTCATTTGATACCGATCACAAAACTAAGTCTTATGACACGAAAGAGGATCTGGGTGGCGTTGATGTTGACTTGGTACCGGTTCTGACCGGTGACTCTGCCAATTTAACCGAAGATGCGGTTGGTGACTCTAATCACCTTGAAACTAATGGCAAGGTAACGAGCACTGGTGGCGATCCTGGTGAGCAAGGTTTTATCCCGGGTACCGAGGAAGGTAAATACGGCGATTTAACGATTGACCCAGATGGTAACTGGCACTACGAGGCAGACAACAATCAGTCTATTATTCAAGGGCTTAAGCCTGGAGAAACCCTGACTGAAATTATTGAAGTCACCAGTAATGACGGTAAGACCCATACCGATATTACCATCACCATCACCGGTTCTGATGATGTGCCAGTGCTGACTGGGGATGCCAAAACCGTGACTGAAGATGGCGATGTCAATGGCGACGGCAAACTCGAGACCAGCGGTGTCGTGAGCGCCGTTGGCGGTGATGCGGGTGAGCAAAGCTTTATTGCAGGTACTCAGACCGGTACCTTCGGCGATCTGACCGTTGATAGTAACGGCAACTGGACCTATGAGGCTGACAATAGCCAAAAAGTAATTCAAGACCTCAAGCCTGGCGAGACCTTGACTGAAATCATCAAGGTAACCAGCAGCGATGGGGTGACTCAAACTGACGTAGTGATCACCATTACGGGTGCTGACGATGTGCCCGTGTTGACGGGTGACCAGAAAACGGTCACTGAAGATGTGGTCAATGATGCCGGTCAGCTTGAAACCAGCGGCGTAGTGACGACCGTTGGCGGTGATGCCGGCGAGCAAAACTTCGTCGCAGGTACTGAAGACGGTAAGTATGGCGATCTAACCATCGATGCTAACGGTAACTGGACCTATCTGGCTGATAACAGCCAAAAAGTGATCCAAGATCTGAAAGCCGGTGAAACCTTGGTTGAAACCATCACTGTCACTAGCAATGATGGCGTTACCCAAACGGATGTGGTGATCACCATTGTTGGTACTGATGATGTGCCAACCCTGACTGACTCCTCTAGCTCTGTCACCGAAGATGTGGACACCGATCATGACGGCAAGCTTGAAACCAGCGGCGCCGTCACAGCCACCGGTGGTGATGCGGGGGATCAAAGCTTTGTATCCGGTACCCAAACTGGCACCTTTGGCGATCTGACCGTTGATAGCAACGGCAACTGGACTTATGAAGCGGATAACACCGATCCCAAGATCCAAGGCTTGAAGCCAGGTGAAACCCTGACAGAAAGCTTTACCGTGACTAGTAGCGATGGGGTGACGACCAGCACGGTCACCATCACCATTAATGGTGCCGATGACGTGCCAACTCTGACCGGTGATAAAAACACCGTCACTGAAGATGCGGTCAATGGTGCCGGTCAGCTTGAGACCAGTGGCGTAGTGACGACTGTTGGCGGTGATGCGGGCGAGCAAAACTTCGTCGCAGGTACCGAAGACGGTAAGTATGGCGATCTGACTATCGATGCTAACGGTAACTGGACCTATCTGGCTGATAACAGCCAAAAAGTGATCCAAGATCTGAAAGCCGGTGAGACCCTCACTGACACCATTAAGGTGACCAGCAGCGATGGTGTCACTCAAACTGACGTGGTGATCACCATTGTTGGTACTGATGATGTGCCAACCATCACTGGTACTGATAAAGGTGAAGTGACCGAAGATTTAGATCCTGATGGCGACGGCAAGCTCGAAACCAGTGGTACCTTAACCTCGACCGGTGGTGACGCAGGCGAACAAGGCTTTGTGCCAAGTACTGAAAAAGGCGAGCACGGCGATCTGACCATCGATAAAGATGGCAACTGGACCTTTGAAGCCGATAACAAAGATCCTGTGATCCAAGGTCTGAAGCCAGGCGAAACCCTGACTGAAAGCTTCACCGTGACCAACACAGATGGCGTGACCACCACCACCGTCACCATTACCATTAAGGGGGCTGACGACGTGCCAACCCTGACCGGTGACCAAGACACCGTCACTGAAGATGTGGTCAATGCTGACGGTTTCCTTGAGACCAACGGCGTGGTGACCACTGTCGGTGGTGATGCCGGTGAGCAAAACTTCGTCGCAGGTACCGAAGACGGTAAGTATGGCGATCTGACTATCGATGCTAACGGTAACTGGACCTATCTGGCTGATAACAGCCAAACCGTGATCCAAGATCTGAAAGCCGGTGAGACCCTCACTGACACCATTAAGGTGACCAGCAGCGATGGTGTCACTCAAACTGATGTGGTGATCACCATTGTGGGTACTGATGATGCGCCAACCTTAACCACTGGTAGCGGTTCTGTGACCGAAGACGTGGATACCGATAATGACGGCAAGCTTGAAACTAGCGGCGCTGTCACGGCTACCGGTGGTGATGAGGGTGATCAAGGTTTTGAGCCTGGCACCCAGACCGGCACCTTTGGTGATCTGACTGTTGATGCCAACGGCAACTGGACTTATGAAGCGGATAACACCGATCCCAAGATCCAAGGCTTGAAGCCAGGTGAAACCCTGACAGAAAGCTTTATTGTTACCAGTAGCGATGGGGTGACGACCAGCACGGTCACTATTACCATTAATGGTGCAGACGACAAGCCCGTTCTGACCGGTGATAAAGACACCGTTACTGAAGATGTAGTCAATGGTGCCGGTCAGCTTGAAACCAGCGGCGTGGTGACGACTGTTGGCGGTGATGCAGGCGAGCAAAACTTCGTCGCAGGTACCGAAGACGGTAAGTATGGCGATCTGACTATCGATGCTAACGGTAACTGGACCTATCTGGCTGATAACAGCCAAACCGTGATCCAAGATCTGAAAGCCGGTGAGACCCTCACTG
>JBOFTS010000016.1:0-57201 GCA_051652185.1 Aeromonas sp. | reverse complement strand
AGAGCGGCTGAATGCACCGGTCTTGAAAACCGGCGATGGGTGACCATCCGTGGGTTCAAATCCCACCTCCTCCGCCATTTATTTATTGTGAAAAAGCCCAACTGATTGATTCAGTTGGGCTTTTTTGTATCTGTCATTTCTGATATGCCATTTAGTATGACGAGCTCATTGCCCTCATAACGCGACTTGTCGCCGGCTTCCCACATACAGATCGTGGCATTCATCTAACCTTGCCACCGATCTTGCTAAGACTTATCGACAAGATCCAATGGCAGACAGCGCGAGGGCGCAGTTTTACAACCACACCCTCTCGCTTTCTATATCTATATGCACCATGTTGACCATGCACTATCTCATGATGATTGCTTAAAAAACGCCTGTAAAAATTCTTTACGCTGTGGCTTGAGATTGCCACCAAGATCGGGCCAGGCAAGCCAATGGTCAGGGACCATAAAACCAGGCAACGCAAGGCGGATCCATGCGACCAGCTCGCAATCAGGAACTGGCTCGCGGTGCCAATCAATAAATGCGGCAGGACGCTGCCCCCACTCATCACTCGGCACCGGGATCACCAACGCTTGAGCAATAGCGGGATGATCAACTAATCGCTGCTCAATGGCTTCGGGTTGGATGTTCTCCCCCCCTGAAATAAATAAATTATCGAGCCGCCCCTCTACCACTAATGCCCCTGTCGCCGTGAAATGTCCTTTGTCACGGGTATGAAACCACCCTTCGCAATCAAGTGGCAGTACCAACTCACCTAACTGGTAATAGCCCGCAAACAGGGTGGCACCGCGCACACACACTTCTTGATCCTTTATGTACACCTCGCGCCCAACCAGCGGGTAGCCCACCACACCAGCATCACTTGGCACCGCCGTACACACTTGGCTGCCCATTTCAGAGAGCCCGTAGCTCACCTTGGGTTCGAGCCCCATGGCACATAAGCGGCTCACCAATGGTTGGGGAATAGCCGCGCCGCCCAGCAGTAATTCTCGAAGGCGAGTGCGAGCTGGGTCAAAACCCTCTGCCAGTAGCCGCCAAAGCTGGGTCGGAACTAACGATAAGTGGGTGATAGGCAGGCATTCTAACCGTTCTTTAAGGGAGCGCTCGCGCTGATCGAGCACGACGGCAGCGCCGGCTAGAAAGACTCGAAATAAGATGGCGTACCCTCCGATGTGAAACAGCGGCAAAGAGAGTAGCCAGCCACACTCTGCATCAAGGGGGATCATTCTCGCTGCGCCGTTGGCAGACGCAAGATGGTTGCTCAGTCGATGCACCACCGCTTTAGGAGTGCCGCTAGAGCCTGACGTGAGGATCATATTATTGAGCTGATGCGCGTGAAGGGGCCACTCATGCTCACAAGCGGGAAGCGCGCTGGCATACGCCTCGCGAGTAAAATCGAGCAGCAATGATAGCCAAGGGCCGGTAGGAATATCCCCAGCAGACCAAAAGGCTGCCGCGTCAAGTAAGGCGGCCAGCTCACCTTGTTTGGTGAGCGGAAAAGCAGGATTGAGCGGGCAAAACACCACGCCACTGCGCACGCATGCCCACGCTAACAGCACATCTTCTAGCTTTCCGCGTACCACAGCGGCGAGATGATCGCCCCGTTGCAAGCCGGCATCTCTCAGTTGCTGGCACACACTGTTCAATCGCAGATCAAGCTGTCGGTAACTTAGATGGGTGATACCGCGAATGGCGATATGATCTGGAGTCAGCTGCGCCCAGCGGCGTACTGGGCACACTGCCACGTGGGGCGCCTCAATCATGAAAAAACAGCTGAGTCAGTTGACGCTCGTCAGGTTTGCCCTCGCTATCGAGCAGGTCTCCGGCCATCCAGCGTTGGGTATCAAGGCCTGGCGCTTGATCTGGCGCCCATTGTGCCGCCAGTTGGAATAGCTGATTCAAACCAAGACCTGACTCAAAACTAGAAGAGACGACCACTTTTAAACGCAGCTCTTTAGCCCGAGCAATCAGTGCTTCGCACTTTGCCAACGAGCCCAGCAACGTTGGTTTGAGCACCAACGCTCGCAGCTGCGGGATCGGCTCCCACGGCTTGCCTTGCGCCAATAGTTCATCCAGGGCCACCGGCATTCCGGTACGGCTGGCAACAAAGGCGATATCGGCAAAGTTAGCGCAAGAGTCTTCAAGATATTCAATACGGTTTGGGTCAAGATGTCCGCAGAAAGTCCATGCCTCCTCGCGGGTCCAACCCTGATTGGCATCTAGCACCAACTTAAGGGATGGCAAGCGATCACATAACAGCCGGATCAGCGCGAGTTCATCACGCATGGGATAACGCGCCACCTTCAATTTGGCCTTACTGGGGGTACGATGAAGCCACGCTTTCCAGTTTTTCAGCAAATCTTGGGGGGAGCCTTGAATAAGGGGGTAGGGCTCTGGCAATGGGTTAGATTGCATAGGCCACTCTCGGCGCGCACAGTCAAAACCAAATTGCACCGATGGCAGCACGAGTTGAGGGGACTCGCCAGCGGCAAGGGCCGCTAGCGCAGCAAGGGCCTCGGCTTCTGCCTGTGGCAGGCTCTCTTGCGAGAAACCAGGCAGGGGGGCAATTTCCCCCCAGCCATCGTTGATGCGTACCAATAGCCCCTCTCGCGCCACCTCCACCTTGCCGTGAAAGGTCAGTGGCTGGGTAAAAGGCAGGTGGTAGCGATACAGGGCTAATGTCATCAGGGGTTCCGCTTGTATTTAGAGAAGTCAGGGCGACGCTTTTCATTGAAGGCGTTGCGGCCTTCCTGCCCCTCTTCAGTCATGTAAAACAACATGGTGGCATTACCCGCCAACTCCTGCAAGCCCGCTTGACCATCACAGTCAGCGTTAAGGGCCGCCTTCAAGCAACGCAGCGCCATCGGGCTATTTTGCAACATTTCACGGCACCAACGTACCGTCTCGCGCTCAAGCTGGGCCAACGGTACGACGGTGTTGACCAGACCCATATCGAGGGCTTGCTTGGCATCGTACATGCGGCAAAGGAACCAGATTTCCCGGGCTTTCTTCTGGCCGACGATGCGGGCCATGTAAGATGCCCCCCATCCCCCATCAAAAGAGCCGACTTTCGGGCCAGTCTGGCCAAATTGGGCGTTATCGGCAGCAATGGTCAGGTCACACATCATGTGCAGCACGTGGCCGCCACCGACCGCATAACCGGCCACCATGGCGACGACCGGTTTCGGGCAGGTGCGAATATCACGCTGAAAATCGAGCACGTTGAGGTGATGAGTCCCCTCGTCATCGCGATATCCACCGTAATCACCACGGATCTTCTGATCGCCGCCGGCGCAGAAGGCTTGCTCGCCAAAACCGGTCAAGATGATGGTGCCGATATGGTCGTCATAACGCGCATCGGCCAGTGCCTGCAGCATCTCTTTGACAGTGCGAGGACGAAAGGCGTTACGCACCTGTGGACGGTTGATGGTGATCTTGGCAATGCCATCGCTGGATTTATGATAAAGAACATCTTCGTAGCCGGTAGAGCAATCCTGCCACTCAACAGGAGCGTACAGTTCCGCTTCCGTCATTGCTTCAATCATGGTTTTTTCCTTCTAATGAGCTAGCGCGGCGTTGCGTCATCGCCCCATGTAACACGAGCTCAGCCAGTGCACAGGGCAATTACGTCAATCGAGACTCGGCTGTGGTCGTTGGTTGACCCACTCCGCAAGGAGCTGGGCAAAAGCCTCAGGCTGATGGGCATGCACATTGTGGCCGCCATCGAGCACTAAGTGGTGAATTTTGCAGTGTTGGTTCGCTAGCTGGCAAGCGAGCTGATGGAATTTGTGATCCTGCCTACCACTGACATAGGTAACCGGCAGCATAGTGGCCGCGAGCCAAGGGGTGAGATCGGGCTGCTGACCCAGGGAGGTGGCACGCAGCATGGTGGCGATCGCGCCACCCTTATTGCCAAGACGATGGGCGATTTGGCAGGCACGGGCCTTATCATCCAGATCGCTAAACACCCCTTGCCGGTACCAGTCGCCGAGCACGGCAATCAGTGGCTCGCCTGCAAAGCGCTGCGCCCAGCGCTCATCGTGTTGGATGCGAGCGGCCCGCTCAGCAACAGGCAGCCCTGGGTGGCAGTTTTCTAGCAACAGTCCTTGCAGCCCCGCAGGCTCGCAACTGGCGTGATAGAGTGCAAGCCGCCCCCCCAGCGAATAACCCGCCAGCAGATAGCGTTCAATATTGCGGCTTGCCAGCTCGGCAACCAGCCACTGGTGGCTCTGCTCAAAGTCGCTGACGTTGAGATCGTGATACTGGCCGTGACCTGGCAGATCAAGGGCGATGCAGTGGATGGCAGGTAGCCGGTCGATCACCGGTTGCCAGTCGTTTCCATCGCCAAGCAGGCCGTGCAGCAGTACCAGCGGCACATTGGCATCTTTATTTGCCACGGATCGCCGCCCCCAGCGCCTTGAGATCGTCGGCGACTTGCTCGCTGGGCACCCTAATTTCAATCAGGGTAACCCCATCATAGAGGGCCGCGCGATAATCTTGCTCAAACTCTGCCAAACTGGTTGGCGCTCGAAACCTCAGGCCAAACATGGCAGCCGCGTGTTCAAATCCAAGGCCGTGGGGCAGCCGGTAGTAGCTCTCTAGCAGCGCCCCTTCGGTGGGCACCGGCAACATCCGAAAGATGCTACCGCCATCGTTATTGAGCAAAATCACCACCAGCGGTTGGCTGGCCTTAGTGAGCAACGCCAGGCTGTTGAGATCGTGCAAGGCGCTCAGATCCCCAAGCAGCAAGGTGGTAGGCTGCTCGCAGCCTGGCTCTAAAGATTGAGCAAAGCCATAAGCGGTCGCGATCAGCCCATCGATCCCCGAGGCGCCGCGGTTGGTCATTACCCGACTTGGCCCCGACCCCGCTGCACCGAGCATATCCATCAGCCGAGCCGGCATGCTGTTGCCGACAAACAGCTGCCCTTTGATAAGGGTATTGAGCCGATGGCAGACCCCGAGCTCCGAGAAGCGCTCGCAGGCGGCGGCAATCTGCTGGCTGACGAGGTGTTGCCGCTCGGCCAATGTGTGCCAAGGAGCCTGGGGGGTAACAGGATGGGCGCTAGCAAAGGCGCTGGCGCTGCAAAGCAGCCGGTTACGCAGCCGGTAGTCAGGATCGAGGCGCGCCGGTTGTGGGTCTACCAGCCAATAATCCTGCCACTGATGCTGCTTAATAAACTGGCCAAGCCGCTTAGAGATAAGCCGCGCGCCAAATTGCAGCAGCACCTCGGCGCGGCCGAGCTCGGCGACGAATTCAGGGTCGTTGAGCGCCAGATCCATGTGAATTAGATTGCGGCTATCAAAGCGAATTTGACTCTGCAAATCGGCAAGTAATGGCCAGCCCAGTTGTTCTGCTAGCGTGGCGGCAGCCTGTGCTTGCGTTGGGTCAGTAATGCGACCGGCAACCACGATGCCGCGCTGTTGCCAAAAGCGTTCCCACTGCGCCTGAGGGGGGCAGCTTGGCTCGCTATGTTGCCACGGGCTCCACGGCGTCGGCGAGCAAAGCCAATCACCTAAGGGTGCCAGATAGTCACTAAAGTCCTGATAGTGCTCACCCGGGTAGAGGGGCTCGGGGTACATGCAGTTAAAGTGCACCACCCCGGGGGTCATCGCTTGCTTGGCCAACGCCTGATCAACCGAGCTCAGCACGAAAGCGGCGGGGATAGTGGCGGTTGGGCTTGGCAAATTTTGCTGATAAATGGGGTAGTGACCAAACATGCCTTGCTGATCGATCGCCTGATTCGCGCCGTTGTCAATAAGCTCAGGGGGACGATCGGCAGAGAGAATAATCAGCGGCACCCCAGTGAGCTGAGCCTCTGCCACCGCAGGCCAGAGGTTGGCTACCGCGGTGCCCGACGTCATGATCACTGCCACCGGCCGATTGCTGCCCTTAGCCAGCCCTAGCGCCATAAAGCCAAGGCCCCGCTCGTCAAAGTGCAGATGACGGTGAAAACCTTGATGTGCGGCGGCGGCCATCGTAAGCGGTGCACTGCGCGAGCCTGGGGCTAATGCAATATCGCGCACCCCAAGGCGAAACAGCTCCTCGAGCAAGAGGGAAGACCACACGTGATTAAAGGTGGCATGCAAGTTCGCAAACGCAACATGGTCAGGTCGCTCACAGACGGGCTCGTTATGGATGGACATAGAGGCGCTCACAGGTTGAAATGCGGGCACGGCTAGCCCAGCAAAGAGAGTACATTGGCGATTTTATTATCAAGCTCCGCCCACTCAGCAGCAGGCTCAGATCCTGCCACAATGCCGGCTCCTGCAAACAAGGTAACGCGACCAGGTTGCAGGCGAGCGCTGCGAATAGCTACCGCAAACTCAGACAAATGGGGGCTTAACACGCCGCAGGCGCCGGCGTACCAGCCCCGATCATAGGGCTCGAACTGGCGGATGAAGGCCAGCGCGGCCTCACGAGGCGCACCGCCAACCGCAGGGGTGGGGTGAAGCGCTGCTAGCAACTGCCAATCACGGATGGCAGGTTTAAGTTCGGCTTCAATATCGCACTTAAGGTGCTGCAGTAGCCGCAGTTTAAGGATCCGTGGCTCGGTTAAGGTGGCATGGTCAGCCAGCGGGGTAAGCCGATTAAGAATATCGGCATGCACCAGCCGATTTTCTAGTCGGTTCTTACTGTCTGCCAGCAACTCGGCAGCCAGCTTGGCATCCACGGCCTCATCACCGGAGCGGCGAATGGTGCCAGCCAGCGCCTCGGTAAAGAGGTGGCGCCCCTCTCGGCGGTAAAGCCGCTCAGGAGAACAAGAGATAAACGCCTGCTCAGGGGAAAATTGAAAACCAAAGTGAAAACAGTCTTGGGCGTGGTGAGCCCACTGCTGGAGCATGATCCAAGGGCTGTCATCCCCCTCCCCCAGCTCACCGGTTAACACGCTTGCGCGCGATAGCACCACTTTCGGGGTGTGGGCCTGAAAATCTGCGGCGGTGACCTGCTCTACCAGCGTGTGCCACTGGGTCTGTGTGGGACAATCTTGCCGTTGCCAGCGCTGTTTTTGCAAAGCAGGTAGCGCCACTTCAGGGCGCAGCCCGTCGAGCGCAGCCGCTGCGGCATACAGCTCCGCATCAAGATTGTCGCCATCGAGCCAAAGATTAAGGCTTAGCGTAACCTGCTCACCTTGGCGCAAAAGCTCAATACGGGGCAGCACAAAACGGCACGGACCAAACCCTTGCCAGCCGGCTTGCGCGGGGTCAAACGCTAACCCACCGTAGTAGCGGGGGCCATCTTCTTTCTGATCACCGGCATTAGCACATACCTGTTTGAGGAGATCTGGCTCGGTCAAGGTATGGATAGCGCCAAGCGCGACATATTCAGGATTAGCCTGTCCACGGGGCTGCCAGTAGATGCGAGGATAGAGGATTTGCGCCGCGAGCCAGCCTAACGCTGAGCGGATCTCTATTGCCGCTCGCAACCGGACAAAGCCGCGGGCATTGCTGTGACGCAGGGCGTCCAGTTGTTGCTTGATATGGGTCTGAGCCAACATGGATTTTTTTTCTGAGCCAGATAGTAATGACCGATCCTGCAGTGATGGGGCGAATTTGCTCCAATCTTTAGGTAGGATCCAGTGGGTTTATGCCAAAGGGCGAGGATTTCCTATATATTATCCGTCCATTCATCCATGTAAACCGCCCGAGAGGGTTTCACTCTTTGGCGCCAAGTATACCGAAATCCCGTTCAATAACCCTTAACACGATCAATATCCGATTTTTTGGCCATCAAAATATGACAAATACCTTATCAATTTGGTTACTGGCAGCGCGTTTGCGAACACTGCCACTGGCCTGTTCTTCCATCGTGCTAAGTGCCGGGCTTGCTGCTAATCATGGGGCCTTTGATGGCACCATCATGGCGCTCTCTTTGCTGACCGCGATTTTGCTGCAGATCCTGTCTAACTTGGCCAATGACTATGGCGATGCTGTGTCAGGGGCGGATAACGAGGCACGGATCGGCCCGCAGCGGGCGGTGGTCTCTGGGCTTATCACCAAAAAGCAGATGTGCATGGCGATGGCATTGACCGCGCTAGCGGCGGTGGTCTCTGGCCTATGGCTGCTGGGCTACGCCTTTGGTGGCCAATGGCTGCACATTTTGGCGTTTGTGGCGCTAGGCGGCGCCGCCATCGTCGCGGCTGTCACGTATACCGTGGGCAAGACTCCCTATGGCTACCGCGGCTTTGGCGATATCTCGGTATTTCTGTTTTTTGGTCTGCTCGGGGTGCTGGGCTCTTACTACCTCTTCACCAAGACCCTAGATTGGGATCTGTTGCTGCCTGCCACCGCCTGTGGCTTGTTGGCGTCGGCAGTACTCAATATCAATAACGTGCGAGACATCGAGAGCGATGCCGCTAGCGGCAAGATAACCTTAGCGGTACGTCTTGGCCGCAACCGTGCTATTGCCTACCACTGGGGGCTACTTGGCGGGGCGCTACTTGCCACCATCTCCTTTATTTTGATCCAGCCTGCCAGCTTTTGGCCGTGGATCTTTTTACTAGCGATGAAACCCCTGTGTGATGCAGCCAAGACCCTGCGTGAAAGCTACGATGGCGTGGTACTCACCGGCGCCCTCAAGAAAACCGCCATCAGCGCCTTTTTATTCAGCGTACTGTTCGCCATTGGTTTAGCGCTCTCTTAAAGGAAGGAGGAATAAACAGCCCCCTTCCGTCACCCATCCAATAAGGCTTTGCTAAATTCACACCTTCGCAGAGCCTTATTGCTATCTGCCAACTCGACCCAAGCGGGTAAAGATCCACCGATAACATGGCAAGGTTGGCAAGGTTTATGTCAGCGTAATAAACCACTTATCTCGCTCATCAACGCAATCGGGCTCGCCCATTTCAAATTCGCGGCAAATCAGCGGCCGTACCTCATAAATTCGACACATCATGGTGTTGCGATCGAGTGCCGCGCACCACCCATCTTCGAGCCGATGCATCACAGGCACCCGCCCCTCTAACTCATCAACATAGCGATCTGGCACCCCAGTATCGGTAAATAACATCACTTCAAGGCGGCAGCAGCAGGCTTCACAGTTCTGGCAGCTGACCTCCACTTGGGCTGGTTTGTTCATCTTGGTTATCCATGGCAGTGCGCCGCGCACTGTTAATAAGCACTATTAATAAGCCCTGTTAATCGCCACGGTTAATAAACATGGTGGATACCGATGGCTAATAAAAACGGTCGAGAACCATCGTCAATAACAGTGATCAATCACAGTGCTCAATAAAAAAATAGGCGCCAACTAAGGCGCCTAGCTTGCAGTTAACCAGCATGGGCAGCCACGCCGCCCGCTTGGGGTTAACCCAGTTTACGGGCGCGGTAAGTGCGGCCCTTAATTTTGCCCTCTTGCAGTCGTTTGAGCGCGGCGCTGGCCACAGCCTGTTTAACTGCAACATAAGAGTACTGCTCAGAGATCTGGATCTTACCTACATCGCTACCCGCAATGCCGCCTTCACCGGTCAGGGCGCCAAGAATATCACCGGCTCGTACCTTGGTTTTTCGGCCCGCATCAATAGAGAGCGTCACCATTTGCGGGGCAATGGGTTTGATCTCACGGCCAATTTCGGCCAGATCACCCTGTGGCATCGGAGTCTGCTGATACTCTTCGATGAAATTAACCCGCTGCGCTTCGTTTGACTGATAAAGGCTTAGCGCCAATCCTTGCTGCCCAGCACGGCCCGTACGGCCAATGCGGTGCACATGAATTTCAGGATCGTAAGTCAGCTCAAAGTTAATCACGGCGCCAAGCTCTTTAATATCCAGCCCACGAGCCGCAACATCGGTAGCCACTAAAATGGTGGCGCTGCCGTTAGCAAAGCGCACCAGCACTTGATCTCGCTCGCGCTGCTCTAAATCCCCATTGAGCGCCAACGCCGAGAACCCTTTGGCAGCCAAGTGATCAGCGACCTCATTACAGGCTCGCTTGGTGTTACAAAACACCACGCAAGAGGCGGGTTGATAATGGCTAAGCAACCACGTCAGGGCATCAAGCCGCTGACCAAATGGCACTTCGTAGAGCTTTTGTTCGATGGCGCTCCCCTCGTGCAGGGACTCCACGCTCACCTCGATGGGGTTACGCTGCACCCCACGGCTCATCTGGGCGATCCCTTCTGGATAGGTGGCAGAAAATAGCAGCGTTTGGCGCTGCTCGGGAGCATAGCTAATGACCCGATTAATCTCTTCGCCAAAGCCCATGTCTAGCATCCGATCCGCTTCATCAAGCACCAATGTTTTAAGGCCAGAGAGCTCCAGCGTACCTTGCTCTAAATGCTTGAGAATGCGACCTGGGGTACCCACTGCAATGTGAGCACCAAAGCCAAGGGTGGCCGACTGGGGCGCAGTTTGGGTGCCGCCACACAAGGTCACCAACTTCACGTTAGGTAAGGCGCGCGCCAAACGACGGATCTCTTGAGCCACCTGATCGGCTAGCTCACGGGTTGGGCAAAGCACCAGTGCTTGCACTTCAAGGCGATGGACATTCAACTGAGCCAATAGCCCAAGACCAAATGCAGCGGTCTTGCCACTACCGGTTTTTGCCTTGGCAATCAGGTCTTTACCTTCAAGCACCAGAGGCAGGCTCTGGGCCTGAATGGGGGTCATCTGCAGATAACCCAAGCTGGTGAGGTTCTCTTGCAGAGCGGGGGATAAGTTAAGGCTGCTAAATTCGCTGTTGTTCACAAAAAGACTCTATGTCAAAGAAAACGGGATGCGCGAGCGCTAAGGCCGCGCATCATACCAGAATGCGGCAAGGGATGTGGCGCAAATTTGAACGCTGCCCCCTTTGCCATGGGTGGATTAACCCTCGGTGGTGATAGGCCATCATCTGCGATGTATTGCATCAGCAAAGTTAGGTTAACTTATTGAATAAATAGCGAAATAATCTATTTACTCAAGCGCCAACACCCCCATATCAATAGCGCCCTTGCCCTTTTGCCTGCCCAGCGAGGTCACGCCTTGGGCTAACCCAGCGCATGCTGATGCTCGCTAACTGCAAACCACAAGGGATGAGTGCCGCGCAGCTTGCCCTATCGATCCAGAGCGATGACAGACGGTCTCAAGTTGAGCTCAAATAGCGGGGTTACCCATCATCAGGCCTGACGCAGGCACCCCAGATGTAATAGAATGCCAACAGTTGCCCCTAATTTCAGACCAAGACCGCACTGCGCATGAAGAAATTTGTCAAAATTCTCCTCGTTTGCCTCATTTTGTTGCTGGCACTGCTTGCCTCGCTGTTGGCCTATAGCGAGTGGATCGTCTCGGACGCTCGCCACTACACCTATGACAACGTGGATGCAGTGCCATACAACCGAGTGGCAGTGGTGCTTGGCACCTCAAAATACCTGTCGGGGGGCGGCGCTAACTATTACTTCAAATACCGGATTAATGCGGCGGTCGAGCTCTACAATAATGCCAAAGTGGACTTCATCATCGTCTCTGGTGATAACGCCACTGTGCATTACAACGAGCCGCGCCAGATGCGCCGCGCACTGATCAAAGCGGGGATCCCAGCCTCTGCCATCTATATGGATTTTGCCGGATTTCGCACCCTCGACTCTGTTGTGCGGGCTAAAGAGGTGTTCGGTCAGGATCGATTTACCGTGGTCTCCCAGGGTTTTCATAACGAACGCGCTATTTTCATTGCCCGCCATTTTGGTATCGACGCGATCGGTTTTAATGCCAAAGACCCCCGCGCATCTCAAGGGATCCGCACCCGCGTGCGAGAAGTGTTTGCCCGCGTGATGGGGTTGCTCGATCTTTATGTGTTAGATAAAGGGCCCAAATTTCTTGGGGAGCCGGTCATCATTGGGGCCCCCATCCCTTGTCGGCCATTAAGCACGATAGGCACTCAGCACCCTTGCTTAAAACCGCCAAAACCGGCGGTTCAAGCGGTCAAACCTGCGCTGCCGTCTGCCGATCCCACTAAATCTGCCGAGCTCCCTGCCGACCCAGTGCAGCAGCTGACTAAACCTGCCGTGCAACCTGCTATACAACCATCCACACAGCCGTCTATACAGCAGTCTATACAACCAGCACTGCAGCCGGCCCAACCCGCAGTGTTGCCTGCGATCAGTGCTAGCATTGCGGCCTGACGGCGCCTCGCTTAAGCGCTGGCCGAAGCTGCCGTCCGCGACGCCCAAGGGATTTATTGCGAGCTAACACGACTGAGCAGATCGCTCATCACGCCTCGCAACGCTTTAATAACGGCAGGTTTGCCTGCTAGTTTCAGATGGCTAGCTAATCGTCCCCAATCGGCATATTGCCAAATGGTGGCGATCAACAACTGCCGATCTGCAGGTGTTATCAACCCTAGCAATGCCAAATTTGCCATCAGCCACCCTTGCAGGCTCGACTGGCACAGCTCAAAGGGCTTGTGATGATAGGCAAAGCATGTGATTTCACCTTCAGCAAACTCATCTACTACCGGCGCAGTGACCTTTGCGTGAGCGATGCAAAGCCAGATCAGTTCCGGCTCTAGCCCCTGTAACTCACCCGCTAATAAGGTTGGTAACTGCGTGATAAAGCGCTGCTGCCAGCTTGCTAACTCACCTTCATAGGTTGGGTTGAGCGCTTTGAGTAATAGCGCCGCATGGGCGCCGCTCGCGCCATCTCGCTGCAACCCAATACGCAGCACCACCAGCCCCGCTTTGCGCCAAAAAGGGAGGAGATCGGGACTCGCAGAAAAGGCCGCCCCAAGATAATCCAGCCCCTGTTGACGATAGTAACCTTCCAACTTATCAAGCAGTCGCAAACCCAACCCGTGGCGGTGCAATGCGGGGTGAATGGCAATGCGCATCACCCGTGCGTAACTGCGCGCCCCCGCCGTTTTAAAGCCCGCGTGGGCAAGCAACGACTGGGGCAACAGATGACCCCGCGGACGGCGACGGCCAGCCCATATGTCAGTGGCCAACTCAGGGGCAATGCGCCCTTCCCGTGCAACGAGGGCCACCCCAAGCAGACTTTGCCCTTGTTCGAGCAGATGAATATCAAGATCTGGGCTCTCTAGTAACGATCTCAGATCGCTTGGCGTCGTTTGATAGTGGGCCAGCACTAAGAGGCCAAACAGCTGATTGAGCAGCCCTTCGTCCCTTGCAAGCCCCCCCTGATCAATAAGGCGCCAGCATGGGTGGGTGGGGGGTGCTGGCATGGCGACCTCAGCCCCAAGCCCCAGCAGCCTAAAGATCAGCGGCTCTAGCGGATCGCGGAGACTCCAACGAATCGGCTCTTTGAGGTGGACTTCTTGCCAAGCGGGCGTTTGGCTATCGAGCACCTGCTTAAAACGCAGATGAAAACCACGCCCTGTTCCTTCGTAGCCATGTTCGGTGGTCGCAAACACAATCCGGCTATGGCGGGCGAGCATGGCCTCAAGCAGCGGCGTCGGAATGGCTGCCGCTTCATCCACCAGCAGCAGATCGGGCTGTACCCCCTCATCATGCACCAGTCGATCTGGCGAGCAATACACCAGCCCAGTCAGCTGGGCGAGGGGAATATCCAGCGCCTTGGCGGCGTGAGCAAACAAGGTCGCGACTGTCGCCTGTGAAGGCGCCGTCACCACGATATTTAACCCAGGATTTAACCCTGACTGCTGGCGTAACAGTTCGGCGGCGGCCATCCCAAGCAGGGCACTTTTACCACGTCCTCGATCGGCGGTGATCACCAAAGGGCGGCGCCGATGGCCGTGCAACACCTTGTAGATAGCCGGTAGCGCGAGCGCCTGATCCTCAGTCAATGTCCGCCCAGAGCCCAGTGGCTGCCATGGGGGCGCCCCTTCAGGCATGACTAAGCGGAGCGCAGGATCATCTTGCAGCACGCGCACTAGCCGAGCGATAAAGCCATAACCCGCCCGATGGGCATCCTCTGGCTCGGCCACTAATCTGACCCGATCAGGATCGGGCCATGAGGGCCAGCTGGCGCGCGGCGGCGTGAGCAGCAACAGCAACCCCCCCGCGCACAAGGTGCCTGCCAGTGCCCCAAACGCATCAGGGTGAAAACCACTAAAGCCGTTAAAGACGAGGGTGTCGCACTCTTGGCCTAGGCGCTGCAACGCTTTAGCCGCAGGCTGTGGGGCATAGCAGGCAGGTCCTGCGCCTAACCAAAAGATCTGTTTACCAAGCAGCCCCTTGGCGCGCTCAATGCACTCCGCTTCCTCCCCTTCTAGCCAGATCAGGCGCCGCTCTCCTGCGCGAGCCAATGCCTCGCGCAAACAGGTAACCGCTGATGGCGTCATAAGGCCGCGCTATGTGCCGATGGCCGAGGTTCAAACATCCGATCCCCCATCTGATCGATAAAGAGATGCGCCTTTTGTACCATGAAAGACTCCGCATCCGCTGGGTTAGCAAACAGATCAGAACGGATAAAGTGATGGGTGTGCAGCTCCCCTGCGAACGCTTTAGTTATGCGTCCCGCCAGTCGATATTGCCCCCCTTCGGCTAGCGGCTCTGGGTAGATGAGATAACCGGCATATTCGATGGGCGTGACGGCAGCGACCGCGATAACCTCGCCGCCAAACAGGCTATTGAACAGTTTTTTAAGCATGATGATCCCCTCTGTGGAGGGTCATTGTCCTTAAGGGGGTGACTTGTGGCAAGCCAAGGGGCCGATTAGCTGCAGGAATGTAAGGGCGATCCTGGGCCATCTGGGACACTACCGGGCAAGGTGGGACGCGACCGGGCAAGGTGACCAACATGGCCCCAAATCATCGACACGATCACAGTTAGTTACGCTAAAGCAGCATCTATCATGGGTTTGGATTAGGATACCGATTATTTTCAATCACAATCTGACGAGAGATGTTGATGGAACAGATTACACGGGAGATGGCAGCCCACAAGCGGGTAGCGCTAGTGGCTCATGACAACATGAAAACCCCACTGCTCAATTGGGTGCTGCGGCGTAAAGAAGAACTCAAACTGCACCATCTATATGCCACGGGCACCACCGGAACCTTACTTAGCAAACAGGCCACGTTACCTATCACCTGCCTGCTCTCTGGCCCAATGGGGGGCGATCAGCAACTGGGCGCCCTGATTGCCGAAGGCAAAATTGATGTATTGATCTTCTTTTGGGATCCCCTCAATGCGGTGCCTCACGACCCCGATGTGAAAGCGCTGCTGCGCCTTGCGGCGGTATGGAATATTCCCGTTGCCACCAATGAAGCGACCGCTGATTTCATCATGGATAGTCCCCACATGCAGCAGCCATTTGCTATGCAGATCCCAGATTACGCGGGTTATCTCAAGGCGCGCACCGCGTAAACCGCCAACGACAACCAATAGATGCAAGCAGGGCTGCATATAGCAGCCCTGCTTGCATCTATGAGTGAGCACAGAGAGTGAACTCAAATAGTGAGTACTAGATAGTGAGTGCTTATAACGCTCTGGCTAAAATAGCCGCCACCTGCGCAAGATCGATATCTTGCTGCTCACCGAGCGCCGTACGCCCTATCGCTTTGAGGTTGGCGCACACCGCCTCAATGCAGCCTTCATCTAAACCATACGCGGACAGCTGCGTTGCCAGCCCCATCCGTTGAAAGAACTGTTCAGTGCGGATAATCGCCTCTTCGATCCGCAAATCTTTATCCTCTCGGGTTGAGTGCCAGACGCGCTCGGCAAACTGGGCTAACTTATCTTGCTTTTGACTGGCACGCTCACGCAGCAAAGAGGGTAGGACGGCGGCCAAACTTTGGCCATGGTCAAGGCCATATAAGGCGGTCAATTGATGGCTAATGGCGTGGCAAGCCCAATCTTGCGGCACCCCGCATCCAATCAGACCATTGAGCGCTAAATTGGCCCCCCACATCAGATTGGCGCGGGCCAAGTAGTCGTTAGGCTCCGCCAACGCTATCGGACCGTTATCTAGTAGCACTTGTAGCAAGGCTTCTGCTAACCGGTCTTGCACCTCCCCCCCTACCGGAAAGGTCAAGTATTGCTCGGTAATATGCACAAACGCATCCACAACGCCATTGCCCGTTTGGCGAGCGGGTAGGCTGTAAGTCGTGGTGGGATCTAACACCGCAAATTGTGGCTGCACCAGCGGGCTCTTAAAGGAGATCTTCATTTCCCCTCGGCTCACGACCGCAGAGGGATTGCTTTCTGAGCCGGTCGCAGCCAGCGTCAAAACGCAGCCCATCGGCAGTGCCTGCAACACACTAGCCTGATTGGCGCAAATATCCCAAGGATCGGCCCCTTCATAGCAAGCCGCGGCGGCAATAAATTTGGTGCCATCGACCACGGATCCGCCGCCAACCGCCAGCAAAAAGTCAATCTGCTCACGCTTAACCAGCGCAACGGCATCCATCAACAGCTCATATTTTGGGTTGGCACCGATGCCAGAGAACTCCTGCCACGTTATCCCATCGAGCGCCTGAGTCAGTTGCTCATACACGCCATTTTGCTTGATGCTGCCGCCACCATAGAGCACCAGTAGGCGACTGCCAGCGGGGATGAACTGGGCTAACGTGGCGATTTGGCCTTCACCAAAACAGATGCGGGTTGGGTTCACATATTGGAAGTTATACACGGTAAGATCCTTGACTAAAACAGCGCCCAGACATTGTGCGCCTGCTAGCAGATAAGGTCAAAACCGCAGAAAGTGCTGACCTTGCCAACCCTCGTCACTGCGATCACCTATTACTGGCAATCACCGATTACTGGCGATCGCTTAGCCACCATAACTAGCCGCGGCTAATAGCAAGGGGGCCAAATGTTTGGGCCACCGGCATGATCTCAATGCTATTGATATTGACGTGCGCGGGCTGCTGGCAAACCCACAACACCGTACTTGCGATATCATCAGGCCCAATGGCCTGTACCCCCTGATAAACAGCGGCAGCCTTTGTATCATCGCCGTGAAAGCGCACGTTAGAAAACTCAGTGCCACCACACAGACCCGGTTCCACATTCGTGACCCGAAGCGCAGTTCCTGCTAGATCGGCGCGAAGGTTTAAGCTGAACTGTTTTACAAACGCCTTGGTCGCGCCGTAGACATTACCGCCCGGATAGGGGTAGGTGCCCGCAATGGAGCCGATATTGATGATATGGCCTTGATTGCGCGCCACCATGCCTGGCAGCAATAACCGAGTGAGCCGCGTCAGGCCGCTGATATTGGTAGCAATCATCTGCTCCCAATCGTCAAGATCGGCTTGGTGGGCCGGCTCTAACCCCAGTGCCAGCCCCGCATTGTTAACGAGCACATCTACCGGCTGCCACATCGCAGGTAAATTTGCGATCGCGGCGCGGGTTGCGATGTTGTCTTGCACATCAAATGTCCATGGCAAGAACGATGGGCCTAACTCAGCGGCCAACGTGATTAAACGGTCCTGACGCCGACCTGTACCTATTACCTGGTAGCCGGCTTGCACCAGCTGGCGGCTGATCGCCGCCCCAAACCCAGAAGATGCTCCTGTAACCATCGCTATCATTTGACGCTCCTTTATGGGTCCTGATCTCGCTATCTCTCTTTAACGTGACGCACATTTATCTATGGCGCGGCTTTGCGCGGCGATTTTGCGAGCCTGTCGCCGCGACAAGATCTCCTCTTCGCTAACCAGCGGTAACACCATTCGATGTGCATGTTGATCGCGGCCATAGTAGTTCACCAATCGCTGCACAGGGCAAAATCCCAAGCCCTGATAAAGGGCCACGGCCTCTTGATTTGCATCCCCAACTTCTAGACGAATGGCTCCCCACCCCGCCTGTTTGCCCTCATGGATCACCTGCTCTAACAGGCGCCGAGCCCAGCCCATTCGACGCACCGTCCAGCGAATGGCCAGCGCTTGAATAACTAAACGGTCCCACCCTCGGTGCTGTAGCAAACACAGGTAGCCCATCACCATCCCTTTCTCATCTTGCAGCAACAAGGTTCGCCCTTTGGCATGGGCCAGTAAATAGTGCCAACGGGTGCGACCAAAGCCCACTTCAGGGGCAAAGCAGTAGCGCTCCAGACCCACGATGGCGCCTAGGTCATCGATTTGAGCTTCACGTATGATCAATACACAACGTCCTCGTTCGGTTATATCTCTTTTACCCCTCACTTAGGGGGCGTTGTAAATAACAAAAAGCTGATCACAAAAACAGATCATGAAAATAGCTGGCACTGTAACCCCTTGTTTCTTCTAGCGCCATTATCCTACCCGCTAACACGTTACTGCCCCATCTCAATCCTTGCGATCCGTTGTGCGATCGATGCCTCTCTTTGCGCAACCGTTAACACCATCGTTAACACAACCATTCGCACACGGCGTTAGTCCATACGGACGTGGCGACTCCCGCACAGTGAGCGCACAAATATGGTATCTTGGCGCGCCTAACTGAATTGAATGCAACCTTAGCGGGTTCGATCAGTCATCCACTCGCAGTCCGTCAAAACCGCTGTGAATAGCCGTGTGTAGTCTCAATCAGGAACCAATATGAACGCACTCAAACAGCGATTCGGCCCATTTTGGCCCTTCGCCGTCTTCTGCGCCGTCGCGCTTATCTCTCTCACTTTAAGCAGAATACTGCTCGGTTTTTGGCAGCTAGATCGCGTCAATGCCGTGGCGGGTTGGCCACAAATGCTGCTGCAAGGCATCCGGGTTGATTTTGCCACACTCTGCTGGGTGTGGGGCGTGCCTGCCATGCTGACCATGTTACTGGCAGGCCCCCATGCCATCGGCCGAGGCTGGCTACAGCTGATGCGAGTCTGGCTCACGGTGGGTCTGTGGCTCATGTTGTTTCTTGAAATCTCCAGCCCTTCGTTTATCACCGAATATGGCGTGCGCCCTAATCGTCTCTATGTGGAGTACCTGATTTATCCCAAAGAGGTGCTTTCGATGCTGTGGGCGGGTCGTAAGGCTGAACTGTTGCTAGCCGTGGTATTTAGTAGCGCCGTGTTAGCCGGTGGCTGGTGGCTAAGTGGCCGTCTGATGCGGGGGTTAAGTTTTCCTCGCTGGTATCTGCGCCCAGCGCTGGCCCTATTAGTGCTGGCCATTGGTTTTGCCGGTGCCCGCTCAAGCATGGCCCACCGCGCCTTGAACCCTGCCATGGTGGCATTTGCCGATGACCCTTTGGTCAACTCCCTCACGGTGAACTCTGCCTATTCACTCTTTTTTGCCATCAAGCAGATGGGGGCAGAAGAGGATGCTGGCCGTTTTTATGGCAAGTTGCCCGATGCTAAAGTGATCGATATCGTCCGCCAAGAGAGTGGCCGTCCAGCCAATGCGTTTACTTCAGATACGTTACCAAGCCAAACCTTTAACCAAGCCAGCTTTAAGGGTAAGCCGAAAAATCTGGTGATCTTGCTGCAAGAGAGCCTCGGTGCTCAGTTTGTTGGCTCCCTTGGTGGGCTGCCGCTCACCCCGAACCTCGATGCGCTCGCGCAGCAAGGTTGGGCTTTCGAGCGGCTCTACGCTACCGGCACCCGTTCAGTACGGGGTATCGAAGCGGTACTCACCGGCTTTACGCCAACCCCAGCACGAGCCGTAGTCAAGCTAGGTAAGAGCCAAACTAACTTCTTCACCATCGCAGATCTGCTCAAGCAACGCGGTTATGACACCAGCTTTATCTATGGTGGCGAGAGTCACTTTGACAACATGCGCAGCTTCTTTCTTGGCAACGGTTTTACCACCATTGTTGAGCAAAAAGACTTCAAAAATCCGGTATTTGAGGGATCGTGGGGCGCCTCTGATGAAGATCTAATGGCAAAGGCCAACGAGACCTTTAGCGCACTACACAAACAAGGTAAGCCCTTCTTTAGCTTGGTATTTAGCTCAAGTAACCACGATCCATTTGAATTTCCAGATAAGCGCATCGCCCTCTATGAGCAACCGAAAGCGACCCGTAACAACGCGGCTAAGTACGCCGATTACGCCATCGGGGAGTTTTTCAAAAAGGCCAAGCAATCTGACTATTGGAAAGACACCCTGTTTTTGGTGATAGCGGACCACGATAGTCGCGTTGGCGGAGCCAGCTTAGTGCCGATCCCACGCTTTCATATCCCCGGTGTCATTGTGGGTGCAGGGATTGAGCCGAAGAAGGATCCACGGGTCGTGAGCCAAATTGATATGGCGCCAACACTGCTCTCCTTGATGGGGGTGAGCGGTGACTACCCCATGCTGGGCAAAGATTTGACCCAGATGCCTGCCAACTGGCCGGGCCGCGCCATGATGCAGTACGACAAAAACTTTGCGCTAATGCAGGGCAACAATGTGGTGATATTGCAACCAGAACGGGCAGCAGAGGGATATATCTACAATCCTACCACTGAAAAACTGACCCCAGCCAAGCAACCAGAAGCGTTGAAAGAACAGGCCCTAGGTCTAGCGCTATGGGGCAGCATGGCCTATCAAAAAGAGCTCTATCAAACGGCAAAACAGCCAAGCGCGGCGGCTAACTAAGCGGCGCGTAACCGGTTAATTGCCCCGGCAAGTTCATTGCCACATAACAAAACCGCCCGCTGACTCAGCGGGCGGTTTTTTTTGCGATATCCATCGATATCACGAGGGGAAGCAGGGAAGCGAGCGGCTGAATTTATGCTCAAATACCAGCGAGGTTTCAAGGCGCACCACCTCTTCACGGGAGGTGAAATGATCAAACACAAAGTTGCGCAGATGCTCGGTATCGGCCACACACAAGTGCACCAAAAAGTCATCCTTTCCCCCCATGTGAAACAGGCTGATCACCTCTGGTAGGGCTAAGATGGCATCGCGAAACGCATCGATGATCTGGCGACTATGACGGGCCAGTTGCAAAGAGACCATGGCCTGAATGTGACCACCTAGGGTTTGATAATCCACCTCGCAGTGGGCCCCTTTGAGCACGCCATCTTGCTGCAATTTGCGCACTCGCTCCAAACACGTCGAGGGCGCGACCCCGACCAACGCCGCCAGATCCTTGTTGGTCATACCCGCATCCCGAAATAGATGGGCCAGGATATCCAAATCCAATTGATCTAGGTTTCTCATCTTCACTCCTTGCACCACAAAATTTTTTGAAACTCTGCCTGCAAACGGCAGCAAACACAACGAGCATTGACATCCCCCCTGCCCCGCTTATCCTTGGCGCCATAAACTGACCGCCACCGCGCGGCAACCACACAGGACCCGCTATGCATCTCTTTCATCCTTTTTGGAGCCTTGACGTTCCCCGTGTCGATGGCCAGTTGCTGCTCACGCCCTGCCCCGGTACCCAGCAAGTGCCATTAACCTTAGCCCTTGATCAATTGAGGTTGGCCGGTGCCCATGGGGTGATCACATTGATGACCCACGCCGAACTCGCCGCACTGGATCTTGCGCACCTTGGCCAGCAAGTGGGAAGCGAAGGCATGCGCTGGTTCCATTTGCCCATTGAAGATGACCATGCCCCTGGCGCCGCCTTTGAGCAAGCGTGGCCGCTCGTGCTGCCAGCCTTGCGTGAGTTACTGCAAGATGGCAAACATATCGTCATCCATTGCAAGGGGGGAAGCGGTCGTACTGGCTTAGTCTCGGCGGCACTGTTGATGACCCTTGGCCAGCCACAGCAAGAGGCCATGGCCGCTATCAATGCCCATCGCCCTAAAGCCTTTGCCCTAGCCGCGCACCGTCAATGGCTCGATCAGCTCGCGGATCGACTGGCCTGCGCTGACTAATAACATTCTCTAAGGAGCTCACCATGCGCATCGAGATCATCAGTACCGGCGATGAAATCGTGACAGGGTTAGTCGTCGATACCAATGCCGCGTGGCTTAGCGCCTTATTGCTAGAACACGGTTGGCAAGTGCGTCGCCGCATCACGGTGGGGGATCATCTCCCCGACCTTATCACTGCGCTGCAAGAGAGTGCCCAGCGTGCCGATGTGGTGCTAGTGTGCGGCGGACTTGGCCCCACCGCCGACGATCTGACCGCCCAAGCGGCAGCCGAGGCCTTCCACCGACCACTGACCCTCTTCCCCGATTGGCTTGCTACCCTCACCGCCCGCTATGGGAGCCATGCTCGCCCCATGGCCCACAGCAATGCCAAGCAAGCGTGGTTGCCACAGCACTGCACTATTCTCGATAATCCAGTGGGCACCGCTTGTGGTTTTATGGTGCAGCAGGGGGAAAGCCAGCTCTTTTTTACCCCAGGCGTCCCTTTTGAGTTCAAACAGATGGTCTGCAAGCAGATCTTGCTGCGGCTCATGCAGCTCAGTGGGGCGCAAAGTGATACCGAGTTGCGCCGTTTTTATAGCTTCGGGATTTCAGAATCCGCCCTCGCTGACATGCTAGATAGCGCCCCGTGGCCGGTGGGCATTGAGCTAGGTTATCGCTCTTCGATGCCCCTTATTGAGCTCAAGCTTATTGGCCACGGCGCCACCACCGCTGACATGCAGCGCGCCGAGACGCGGCTATTAGATACCGTTCGCCCTTGGCTTATCGGGCAAGGCAATACCGATCCGGTGCTGCAGATTTTAGCCCTACTCCAAGGCCAGCCTCTGACCCTACAAGAGGGGGAAACAGGCGGTGCCTTGCTGGCGTTTTGCCATAGCTATCCCCAGTTACAGGCCAGTTTCAACCCCTCCCTCGCCGATACCTTAAGTCAACTGCCTAGCGCAGCAACCGGTTTGCAGCTGATTGTTGGGCGAGCAGGCGCAGAGGGCGTTCCGCTGCGGCTTTGCGCCGATGGCCAGCAGTTTGATCAAATACTGCGGACCACGCATGCCGATCCACAGAGCCGGCGCAAGATCCTCGCCTTTGCTGCTCTTGATATGTTGCGCCGCCACTTGTTAGGCGAACCCGTGCTTGGTGACTATCGCACGCTGACCAGAACCCGCTAGCACTTAGCCATATTGGCCCCTTGGTATACCCGCATATCGAACCGAGATCACACTCTGCGACTGTCGATGGACCCAGCCAGCCATGGGTCGTGATCCTCGCACTAATTTTCGCTACACTCGCCACACCTTGGCCCACCCTGCGGGCCTCCCAGACTTAGGTAGTGAGAGATGTACAAGTTAATCGCATTGGATATGGATGGCACCTTGCTCAACCCGCAAGGTCACATTACTCCCCGCACCCACGCCGCCATCAGTGCTGCGCGCGCCAAAGGCGTCACCGTGGTGTTGACCTCCGGCCGCCCACTAGAAGGCATGAGCCGCTATTTAGTCGAGCTTGGCCTCACTACCGAGGACGATTACGTCATCTGCTACAACGGCGCCTTAGTGCAAAAAGTCGCAGACCAACAGGTGATCCGCAGCCAACTGCTCACCGGCAGTGACGCCTCGGCTATCGCTAAGCTGGCCACTGAGCTGGGGGTGAATATTCATGGTTTCTCTGTGACTCGCGGCCTTATCAGCCCTCGGGTTAGCACCTATACCGAGCACGAATCGCGCCTAATAGGGATGCCCATCCATTTAATTGATTTTGCAACCTTGCCCGCCGACGAGCAGATCATGAAAGTGATGATGATCGATGAGGCCCCCTTGCTCTCTCGCGCTATCGCGCAGCTGCCAGCGGCCCTTTATGAGCGCTACACCGTGGTGCAAAGCGCCCCTTTCTTCCTTGAATTTATGAACAAAAACAGTAACAAAGGAACGGGAGTAGCAGCGCTAGCCGAGCACCTTGGCCTAAGTGCTGAGCAGGTGATCTGCGTAGGGGATGCCGGCAATGACCGCCACATGATTGAGTATGCGGGGCTTGGCGTTGCCATGGGTAATGCCACTGACGATATCAAGCAGCTGGCCCAGCACATTACCGCCCGCAATGATGAAGATGGGGTCGCGAAGGTGATTGAGCAGTTTGTGCTGAACGTGTAAACCCACTCGCTCGTCATTGAGTCAATCACACTGGGTTGATCAGAGTGGATCGATCACACAATAAAGCGGGGAGGCAATCATGCCTCCCCGCTTTTCTCTGTCCGTTTTTATCTGCCCGTTTTTATCTGTCAGCCCGAAAAGTCAAGGGGTTGCAAGACACTGGGTGTGCGAGCCAGGTTGCAAATATGGCATCAGCAAGGGAGCCATCCCTTTGAGCACTTGGACTGGCAAGGCCGAGGTAAAACGAAACTTATCCGATTGGCTACCCGGTACATAGGCCGTTAAGGTACCGAAATGATCGTCCCCAAGGTAGAACACAAAGGTTGCGGTACGATTGCGCGCCACTGAACTGGTGACGTTGCCATAACGGCCTACGGTTTCGATCCGGTTATCCCCTGTGCCGGTTTTACCGCCCATGGGTAGCACTGTGCCATCTGGCAGCGCAAATGCCCCCGCGATCCGTTTTGCCGTACCGCCTTCCACCACCTTAGAGAGCGCACCGCGCAAGGCGGCAGCAACGTCAACAGGCATCACCTGAATGCCTTTGCTGTGCTTGGGTTCAAACTCTGTCTCAAACGGAGTGCCTTTGGCAAATGAGAGGTGCTCGATGCGCAGCGTCGACCCTCGCATGCCGCCGTTTTGAATAATTCCCATGAGCTCAGCGAGGGCGGCGGGACGATCCCCTGAGCTTCCCAGCGCGGTTGCCAGCGAGGGTACGAGATGATCAAACGGATAACCGAGCTTGGCCCAGCGTTGATGAATATCGAGGAATGCCTCGACTTCGAGCATGGTGCGGATCCGGTTATCGCGAGCACTGCGATGGCGGGTTTTAAATAACCAGCTGTACACCTCCTGCCGCTCATCCTTGCTCGCTAGCACCGCATCAGCAAAAGTCGCGTTATCAAACTCTTTGAGATACGCCAGCAGCCACAACTCTAATGGGTGAACCCGAGCGATATAGCCTTGATCTGGCAGCGAATATTCCCCTGGTCCATAACTTTCATAGAGCTGATTGATGCGCTTATCACTGAGCGCTTCCCGCGGTAACCGCTCAGCTAAAAATGCGGCAAAGCTCGCCTTATCAGCCTCTGGCATCAGATAGCGATAAACGGCAGCAAGGCGCACCGCACTGGGTTTAAGACCATCTAAGAAGGTATCAAGGCGCGCGTCGGCACTCTTACCCTGATATTTACGCCAAAAACGCAACAGATAGGTTTGTCCCTCTTTGTCGGCAAATTTGGCCAAATACTCCTGACGGCGGGGATCTTGGTCATCTTTGAGCAGTTGCGCACGATTCCCCTCTTGATAGAGGCTGTAGCGCACGATATCGCGCATTAAGCGCACAAATGGCAAGTTGATAGATTCGCGCAAGGCATCACGGATCGGCGGGTTGCGTCCGTTATCTTGGCGGCGAAAGTTATTGAAGGTGTGCATGCCACCGCCGGTAAAGAACCCTTCATTTGGGCTGGCGGAATATTTACGATCGAGCGCAGCTTCAAGCATCAGCGGTAAATTTTTATCCTTTGCCCCGATCAAGTACCCAATCGCCCAGCGGCTGAGGTTATCTTGGGGATCGCTCTGTACTTTGCGCAAACGCGCTGTCGGCATATCGGCATAACGCTGGTGTAGCTCAGCCACGATTTCTAAATAGGTCGTCAGCACCCGCAACTTGGCAGTGGAGCCAAGCTCTAGCTTGGAGCCTTCGTTAATATCAAACGGTTGATCGGTGTTATCAGTTTGCACCCGCACCTTGAACCCTTGGGGCGATTTTTCAAACAGTGTGAAGCTATAACGCACATCAGCGGTCTTTTCTGCTGAGAGCAATCGATCACCTAATAGCCCCACTTGAGCGGCAAAAGCTGGATCTGCAAGTTGCTGTAAATAAACAGAGATTTCGTTTTGCAGCGGCATATTAAGGCTGGTATCTGCAGTCAAATCAATCCGATCTAGATCGTAAAGCTGCACCCCAAGTTGACGGCTTAGGCGAGTACGAGCGACCTGTAACCCTTTGTTATTATTCACCCGAGTGATCGCCGGCGACTGCTGAAAATCGCGATAGGAGAGCTTAGCGTTAAGGGCTGCGTTCATCAGTGATGGGGTGATCATTCCCTCTTGCAAAAAGAGTCGCAAGTAGCGATCAGTCTGCTCTGTGAGTGAGTCACGGCCACGGGCCAAATAGTAAGAGGGCCGACGGTGGGCAATCATGAGCGAAACCACCTGACGCAAGGCCAACCCTTGTTCGGCTAACGGCGCATGTTGATTACGAGCAGGATCAAGCAGTCGATTGACCTCATCAACATTGGCACCAAACCACACCCACAGGCCATCCCCAAGGCCATGAATCTCACCATAACCAGGCGCGGCAGAGAGTGGCACCGAGTTGAGGTAAGCCCATGCGACTAACTTGCGCGCCTCTAGCGTTTGTGGCCCGAGTCGATAAGCTCGCACACTGGCAGAGGCCATTTGCCGCAACTTTTCTGCAGGTGACAGGGTCAGACCATCGGCGGAGTGACGATACTTCTCAACCTGGGTCGCCAAGGTGCTCCCCCCAGCAGAGTGGTCTTGCACTCCCACAGCTTTACCCACTTGAGAAAACGCCGCTTTGGCAAAACGGGGCCAATCAACGGCAGGGTTAGCCAACGGCTCTTTATTGCTTAGCAAATCACGGTTTTCAATAAACAGCAGCGACTCGATGATCAGCGGTGGGATGGCATCAAAACTAGGATAATGATGGGTGGGATACTTGAACTGATAGAAGGGTTCGCTACGGCAATCATGAAGCGTGAGCCCCGCTTGCACCTTCTCGGTGTAAGGCACAAAAAAACCATGGCGGGCATAATCATAAAGCGCATCTGAGAACTGTGCCTGCTTGCTCACCGCGTAACCGCGTTGTAATAGCCGCTCCTGCATGACAGGGAGCTGTACATAACCAAGACGCAGGTCAAAGGGACCATATTTTGGAAATACCACCTGCTTACTTTGACCAGGTTCCACCTGATAGGTGAGCTTGGCGGCATATTGAGATATCTCTTGAGATTGCAGCGTCGAGGTTTTCATCTCATAGCCCATCAAGGCCATCACCGCCCCTACACACATTAAAATGAGCAATAAGATCAGCCAACGCCACCACGAGTGATGGGTCAGCATTAAGCGTTTGTCCTTCGCTTGGGCTGATGGTTCTTGAGGTGCCACTGGTGTCAAATCCGTTTGTTTTGATGCGCCCATATTCTCCCTACCATGCTTGCGCAATTGATTAAATTTCAAGCTAAATCTATGTAAGTCAATAGCTTGAAGCTCGCAACTGCTTTACATCGATGGTAACAGGGCCCTTCTAAAAAGGGGAGCCAATTGTTTCAAGCACGATGGCGAGCCACGCAGATAACAAAACACCGGCCAGTAGCCGGTGTTTTTTAAAACGATAACGCTTACTTTTGAGAGCTCATGCTCTTTAACTTGGTGCTCAAATCTTTGCGCTCTTTAGAGAGATCAGCATTCTTGATGATGTGATCGTCAACCCGCTCTTCATAGTCGGTACGCATGTTAGCAATGATCGCCTGCACATCATCAATGGTCATACCTGGCTTGATGTAATCGCTCAGGTTATCGAGCAGCAGTACCCGCTTCTGGTTATCACGAATTTTCTTCTCGTTGTCTGCGATTTCACGCTTGAGTTTGTTCTGACGGCGGGACATCCGCACATATTCCAACACATCGCTGAAGGTAGACTTGTTTACTTGTTCCATATCGATACCACTGACTTAAGGTTGATAAAAATGGGATCAAGTTATACCTGCATCCCAGCAAACACCATGCGGGGAGGGCACACTTAAGATGTCCTTACTCTACCGAGTTATAAGCGAGATACAACCCCCATTACTTGCGCTAGGCCACGTTTGGCGAAAAGTAAAGCGCAGATAAGCCATCTTGATACCAAGGCTGACGATCTCGCCTCGCTCTGCTAGCACGGTCAAATTGAGCGCCAAATGCGCCATGTTCACGCAATCTGCGTAAGTGCGATTAAAAATGAGGGAGGCATCATGCCTCCCTCTGTGAATTATCCACAAACTATCTACGCGCCAACGCCAAGGGATGGACAACGCCGCTTAAATTGCCCAGCCACCCAGATAGAAGGCCACTAACGCGATGGCGATAATGACAGTGCCCAGGTTAAGTTTCTTCCATTCACCCGCAAACAGCCGACCCACCACCAACGCCACAAAGCCCAGCATGATGCCAGTCACAATGTTACAGGTCAGCACGATGAATACGGCGCACAACATGCCAGATAACGCGTCGATTGAGTCACTAAAGTCCAGCTTGGTCACATTTCCGAGCATCAGCAACCCTACGTACATCAAAGCCGGAGCGGTGGCATAAGCGGGGACTAAATAGCTCAATGGTGAAAGGAAGATCATTAGCAAGAACAACAGCCCAACCAACGCGGCAGTCAAACCGGTTTTACCACCGGCAGCCGTACCGGCCGCTGACTCGATATAAACAGCGGCAGGAGCGCCGCCAACCATGCCGGCAACCATGCTACTGATTGAGTCCGCGGTCAGGGCCTTACCGCCACTGATGATATGGCCACGTTCATTGATAAGACCTGCTTGACCGGCTACCGCTCGGATCGTACCGGTGGCATCAAATACCGCCGTCATGACCAGCGCTAATACAGTTGGGATCACCACAGGGTTAAGCGCGCCAAGAAGATCCATACTACCGACTAACGAGCCGTGCTCTCCGGTCAAACTTGGCATAGAAAAGAAGCCATGCCACGTCACGCTAGGGTCAAACGCAAGACCCAACATTGAAATAGAGACAATCACCATGAGGATGCCGCCTGGCACCTGACGACGCTCTAAACCAAAAATAGCCGCCAGACCCAGCACCGTCATAATCAAAGGAAAAGCCGTCACCTCCCCTAGCTGCACCGGTAAACCAGCTCCCTCATTTTTAATCACCATGCCAACGCCATTAGCTGCGATCAGTAACAGAAACAAACCGATACCAATGCCAGTTCCGTGGGCGATACCTGATGGCAAGTTATCGAGGATCCACTGGCGCACACCGGTGACACTAATAAGCGTAAACAGCACCCCCATCAAAAAGATGGCCCCAAGGGCCACAGGAATACTTAGCCCTTGACCCAACACCAAGCTAAACGCAGTAAATGCAGTCAAAGAGATGGCACATCCAATCGCCATCGGTAAGCGAGCCCACAAGCCCATCAACAAAGAACCAAACGCAGCAATTAAACAGGTCGCCACAAAAACGGGCCCCTGCTCAAAACCTGCGGCACCCAACATGTTAGGCACCACAATGATGCTGTAGACCATTGCTAAAAAAGTCGTCAAACCGGCCAGTAGCTCCTGACGCACACTACTGCCGCGCGCAGAAATGGAAAAATAAGAGTCTAAAAAACGGCCTGCTGATCCGTGAGCGACCATGTCTTGCTTTGCCATAACTTACCCTAAAAGTGTGAAGGAAATCGTTTGCTTTTGTGGCACGCAAAATAGCAAGAATTCGAAAAAAATACAGCGCATAACCTAAATTTTTTATCATTTATCAAATCAGTGCTGATTGAGACATGACTGTGATTCAAATCGTTACCCCCATTTGATAACTATTTGCTCTGTGATAGAGGCCATCTTCACATCCACGCCACCTTTTGTTAAATAAAGCAGGAGGAATCAATTTTTAATCATGCTGATGTTAAAAATGAAGACAAAGAGAGGGGAATAAGCAGGGAGTTAGGAATTGAGAATTGAGAATTGAGAATTGGGATGAAATATTAAAAAAACAAAAAAACCCGCCTAAGCGGGTTTTTAAATTCTTGCTGAGCGATTAGTTAATGAAATTAACCATTAACAGCTTGCTCAAGCTTGAATTACAGACCAACTACGTTGGCTGCAGCTGGGCCTTTCTGGCCTTGCTCGATGGTGAACTCAACGCGCTGACCTTCGTCCAGAGTTTTGAAGCTGGTGGACTGGATTGCAGAGAAGTGTACGAACACATCTTTGCTGCCGTCAGCTGGGGAGATGAAGCCAAAACCTTTTTCAGCGTTGAAGAACTTAACGGTACCAGTCATTTTGTTAGACATAATAATTTCCTTAAATAGTATTGAAATGCCATTAAATATGGCAATCGGTGATTTTTCGTCAGTAATACGTATGGGGAGCACTAAAGAAGGAGAATTATTTTATAAGAATTATCCTAAGATAACGCTTACACTAATCACTGCTTTACTAAAATGACTGCCTAACATAATCAGGTCTGAACTGCCGAACCATCGAGAATGATTAAAACACGCTCTCTTCGTTAAAGCAAACCTTATCTCGCTCAATAGACATTTTTCTGCGCAAAGGCGGTCATCATCTAAATGGATTGAGATCGTAAATGTTCATGTAAATGATGCAATCAAAAACCATACTCGGCCAGAGATATCCTATAAAGCAAAGGCAGCGCTGAGGCTGCTCTGCTGAGTGCTGTACTATAGCCGTGCTGCACTATAGACGTGCTGCACTATAGAAAGGCTTGGCTCTAGCCTTTGCGCGTCTTCGCCTTTACACGCCTTATCCTTTGAGCATCGGTTGCACCGGCACCGCTAGTACCGGTGCAGCCGTTACTAACACGACAGATCAATCAGGTTCTCATGCTCCATCAATACCCCATCAGCTTGCTACCCCCTGCCGCAGATTAGCTAACATGTGGCAAAAAATTGATAAAACCTCGTTGAAATAACCAATTTTTGGCATAAATCAGCCTTTTTACTGCCAAAACAGTGATTGCGTAAGAAGTAATCGACACAATTGTGTTAAGGTATCTAATCCCCCTGCCGCAGGAGCGCGCCGTGAAAAAGCTGGAAATGAAAGATCTAACCGAGGCTGAAAAAGCTGAAATCGCCTTGTTATTGCAAAAGGCGCAAGCCAATGCAGACCACCAGCTGACCAACGGTGAGCGAAATAAGATCCGCGAAGAAGGTCGCTTAAAAATTGTGGCTGATCGCGCCGAAGCGGCCAAAGTTGCCTCCAAGCTGGCACGTGAAAAAGCCAAAGAGCGGGCCAAGAATCAAGTTTTACCAGAAACCTTCAGCTGGATAGACTCTGTCAGCAATAAGTTTCGCGGCAAACGCTAATAACTGGTTTGCTAGCCACGCCCGCTTGCACTCAGTGCCAGCGGGCATTTGTATTTATGACGTAAGCAAATGGCCTTTCATAAGAGAGGCGGCGTTCAACAGCTTAACCACATCCAAATATCCCTTAGATAAAGCGCTCAACCGCTGCGCGGGAACGCAATAAACCAGAACAAAAACAATGCCAGTCAGTATTAACTAACTGGCATTGTGCGCATTACTCGCAATCTAAGTGATGGACTATGTAGGCTGGGCGCGTAGCATGTTGGCCTCTTAACCGGTTTAACCGGTGTTTCGCATGCCTGCGGCAATGCCTGCAATGGTAACCATCAGCGCCTTGTCGAGCTCTGGGTGCAGATCTTGTGATTGACGACGGGAGCGATTGAGTAGCTCCGCTTGCAACACGTTAAGTGGGTCAGTGTAGGGATTACGCAGCTTGATAGATTCCTTGATCCAAGGCTGATCTGCTAGCAAATCATCCCGCGGACTGAGTTTTAGTACCACCGCGATGGATTCGCTAAGCTCTTGACGCAGTTGCTTACCCAACCCCCACAATGCCTCTGGCACCAGTCGAGTATCGTAATACTCGGCAAGCCAAAGATCCGCTTTAAGGAACACCATCTCTAGCATCTCAAGCCGGGTTCGAAAGAAGGGCCATTGGGCGCTCATCTCTTCTAGCACCGCTAACTTCCCTCCCACGATGGCTTGCTGCAGTGCCGTGTTAATCCCCAGCCAAGCTGGCAGCATTAGGCGATTTTGGGTCCATGCAAAGATCCATGGAATGGCGCGCAAACTCTCGACGCCGCCATTAGGCTTGCGCTTGGCAGGACGAGAACCAAGGGGTAATTTACCCAGCTCCATTTCAGGGGTTGCCGCCCGAAAATAGGGTACAAAGTCAGGGTGGCCACGCACAATACTGCGGTAGTGATCACAAGAGTCGGCAGCCAGCTGCTCCATCACCTCACGCCAACACGCTTTGGGTTTGGGTGGCGGCAATAAATTTCCTTCTAACACGGCGCTGGTATAGAGCTCCAAACTCTTGATCGCCACTTTGGGCAAACCAAACTTGAAGCGGATCATCTCACCTTGTTCGGTGGTGCGTAGCCCTCCGCGTAAAGAGCCTGGCGGCTGGGAGAGAATAGCTTGATGAGCCGGTGCGCCACCGCGCCCCACAGACCCACCCCGGCCATGAAATAAGGTAAGACGAATATTGTTAGCTTCAGCCAGCGCGACCAACGACTCCATCGCCGCATACTGAGCCCAACCTGCGGCCATCATGCCCGCATCTTTCGCGGAATCTGAATAGCCAATCATCACATACTGACGACCTTGAATGTAATCGCGATACCACTCTATCGACAGCAGCCGCGCCATCACGGCAGTACCTGCCATCAAATCATCTTGGGTTTCAAATAACGGTGCAACCGGCATACGGAATGGGCAACCGGCCTCTTTAAGCAGTAATTGCACCGACAGCACATCAGACGGCGCACCGGCCATGGAGATGATGTAGATACCAAATGCATCAGGCTCATGCTTGGCAATCACGTGACAAGTATCGAGCGTTTCACGCACCTGTGCGCTTGGCTCCCAATCAGCTGGAATGAGCGGATGGCGCGCACTTAACGCGTCAAGCAAAAAGGCCTGTTTATCCTCTTCGCTCCACGTGGCGTAATCCCCCATTCCCAGATGGCGCGTCAGCTCAGAAAAAAGCTGACCGTGGAGTTCACCATCCTGCCGGATATCCAGTTTGACCAAATGAATGCCAAAACAAGCAACCTTACGCAGGACGTCTAGCAACATCCCATCGGCAATATTACCCATGCCGCAGGCATGCAAAGAGTGATAGCACAGGGTTAAAGGTTCGCGCAGCTGAGCGGTCGTTTTAATCAGATCTCGCGTTTCACTCACTTGCCCCTGAACCTTGGCAGTCAGGTACTCTTTGGTTTCGCGCAGCCCATCACGCAACTCTCGCAGCAGTGCACGATAAGGCTCGGGATGATCGCCTACCCGCGCCCTCATTGCGTCAGAGCAATCAGACATTGAGAGCTCAGATGTCAGTTCTTTGATCTCTTTATAAAACAGACTCACCGCAACCCAACGACCGAGCTCTAGTACCTTAGCCGTCACCTTGGCTGTCACGAAGGGATTACCATCTCGATCTCCCCCCATCCAAGAGGTGAACTTAACTGGCGCTGCATCTAGCGGTAGCCGCACCCCAAGATGGCGCTGCAGGCGCTCATCTAGATTGCGCATAAATTCAGGAATAGCGGGCCATAGACTGTTTTCCACCACCGCAAAGCCCCACTTAGCCTCATCAATGGGCGTCGGGCGCTGCTCACGGATCTCGTTGGTATGCCAAGCCTGATTAATCAGTTGCTCAATACGACTTTGGATCTTATTACGCTCACGGGGCAGTAAATCAGAGAGCTCCAGCGCCTCAAGGCAATCATTAAGTTGCACATGTTTATGGATCAGGGTGCGACGGGTCACCTCGGTCGGGTGAGCGGTCAACACCAAATCAATATCCAGCTCGCGTACCGCCGCAATAATCGTCTCTTGCGACAGGTTGGAAGCTTTCAGTTTGTCGAACATCTGCTCTAGCGGATCTGGAGTGCAGCGCTGCTCTTCGCTACGCCGGGAGATGGTATGAAACTGTTCTGCCACATTAGCAAGGTTGAGAAACTGGCTAAACGCTCGCGCGACGGGCAACAACTCCTCATCGCTTAAGGTGCGCAGGGTCTCGAGTAAGCGTTCCCGATCCAATTCATTACCCTTGCGGGAAGATTTAGCCAATTGACGAATCGTTTCGATCTTATCGAGAAAGGCCTGACCCTGGTGATCCTTGATGGATTTACCCAGCAGCTGACCCAGCATACCTACGTTGGCGCGTAGTGCGGCGTACTTTTCGTTCATTCCACATCCTTATCTTGTTGGTGCCTGACACCCATCCGGGGTGCTAGACGACCTCACTTATTGTTGTGCGATTACAACATATGCTCCGTCATCTTAGGGTGACAATCTACCCAGATTGTCTGCGCAAGGTCAAATAACAGGCCGATTCAGAACATGTATTTCCCTCACCACTCCACAACCGGCTTGTTATGTAACTTACTTACAGTTTTTACGCCCCTTTCACCGCCGCCGCTACAGGCAAAAACGTCTGATCAGGTGCTGCAAAACCGAGGTGGTCGGCTTGACGAAGGAAAGATCGAGATACTCATCCGGCTGGTGCGCTTGGGTGATATGACCGGGGCCCATCACTATGGTCTCGCAGCCAAGCTGCTGGATAAACGGAGCCTCGGTGCAGTAGTTGACCGACTCGGCGGCGCGGCCGCTCGCCTTCTCTGCTTCGCGCACCAGCACAGAGTCGTCGGCGCAGGCGTAGGCGGGAATGGGCTCATGCAGATGCTGCAGATGCAGGCAGCCCGGCTGGTGGATCTCGATGGGCGACAGCGCCTCTTTGAGCATCCCCATCAACTCGTCCGGCCCCACCTGCGGAGTGGGTCGCAGGTCGATATGCAGCTCGCAGCAACCGCAGATGCGGTTCGGGCTGTCGCCCCCCTGAATGTAACCCAGGTTCAGGGTCGGCTGTGGCACGGCAAAGCGGTGGTCGGCGTAGCGATCTTTCAGATCCTGCTGCAAGCGCAGCACCTGCCCCATCGCCTTGTGCATGATCTCCATGGCATTGACGCCGTTGGCGGGATCCGAGCTGTGACCGCTCTTGCCGGTAATGCGGATCGCCTCCGACATATGCCCCTTGTGGGCCACCACCGGCACCAGTCCGGTCGGTTCGCCAATCACGGCGTAGTCGGGTTTCAGCTCGGCCGCCGCGGCGATGGCGCGAGCCCCCGCCATGGTGGTCTCTTCATCGGCAGTGGCGAGAATGCGCAGCGGCTTGGTCAGCTTGGTGAGGTCGATCTCTTTGAGCGCCTCGACGATAAAGGCGAAGAAGCCCTTCATATCGATGGTGCCGAGGCCATAGAGGCGATTGCCCTCTTCGGTCACCTTGAAGGGATCCTTGCTCCAGCCCCCCTCATCGAACGGCACCGTATCGGTGTGACCCGCCAGCAGCAGTCCGCCCTCCCCCTGACCGAGCGTCGCCACCAGATTGAACTTGCCCGGCAGATCGGGGAGCTCCGTTACCTCGCACTGAAAACCGAGCTGACCGAACCAGTCGGCCAGCAGCCGGATCACTGCCTCGTTGCTCTGATCCCACTTGGGATTCGTGCTGCTGATAGAGGGAATCGCAATAATATTCTTATAAAGTGAAAAAAAATCCAGATTGGCCATTAGCTCCTCCTTGCGTCCCCGGAATGTTTCTATTAGAAAATACAAATGCAAAGTGAGTGCATGAATATTCTGTAATTTTACCTGAATATCTGGCTCATCAACAAAGGCTTCTAGTTGTAAGGGAAAGTTAATGTTCTGTCATCTGATCTATAACCGACGACACACACCCGCCTGAATTGCCCCTCCGCACTTGTGCAAAGGGGCGATCGAACACCCTTGTGCACTGCAGCGTCATGCTGTGAATCTCGAACTCTGACTTGGAATATTCAACATGCTTAACACCGTTATCGTCGGTGCCAGTGGCTACGCGGGAGCCGAACTGGCCGCACTGGTACAGAACCATCCACAACTCAAGCTGTTCGGCCTCTATGTCTCCGCCGGCAGTCAGGATGCCCACAAGCGCTTCTCTTCCCTGCATCCCCAGTGGGTCGGCGCCCTCGATCAGCCGCTGCTGCCACTGGACGAGGATGGCATGACCCGGATCCTGACCCAGGCCGATCTGGTGCTGCTGGCCACCGCGCACGAGGTGAGTGCCGAGCTGGCCCCCAAGTTTCTCGCCAAGGGGCTGCCGGTGTTCGATCTCTCCGGCGCCTTCCGGGTCAAGGATCAGGGCTTTTACGACAGCTTCTACGGCTTCACCCACCACAGCGAACAGTGGCTGGATCAGGCCGCCTACGGTCTGGCCGAGTGGAATGCCGATGCCATCGCCACTGCCCAGCTGATTGCGGTGCCGGGTTGCTACCCGACCGCCTCCCTCTGCGCGCTCAAGCCGCTGCAGCAGGATGGCCTGATTGCCAAGGGTTGGCAGCCGATCATCAACGCCGTCTCCGGGGTCTCCGGTGCCGGGCGCAAGGCCGCCATCAACACCAGCTTCTGCGAAGTGAGCCTCAATCCCTACGGCACCTTCAATCACAGACACCAGCCGGAGATCAGCCACCATCTCGGCAAGGAGGTGCTGTTCCAGCCGCACCTTGGCAACTATGTGCGCGGCATTCTGGCCACCATCTATGTGCAGCTGGCGGACGGCGTTACCCCCACGCAAGTGGATCAGGCCTTCCTCAAGGCTTACGAAGGCAAGCCGCTGGTGCGCCTCACCGGCCAGATGCCCTCTATTCGCGGTGTGGCAAACACCCCTTACTGCGATATCGCCTGGCAACAGCAGGGCAACATGCTGGTGGTGGTCTCTGCCATCGACAACCTGCTCAAGGGCGCCGCCTCACAAGCCATGCAGTGCATAAATATCAAATTTGGATTTGAACCGGCCACCGGCCTGATTTAAGGACTTAGGAAGGATCTCGAACATGGACAAACAGACGTTGGTAATCAAGCTGGGCGGCGCCCTTATCGAGAATGACGAGGCGCTGACCGCCCTGTTCGCCACCCTCAAAACCTTTCTCGACGATCAGCACCGTCCGCTGGTGCTGGTGCACGGCGGTGGCTGTCTGGTGGATGACCTGCTCAAGGGGCTGGGTCTTACCTCCACCAAGAAGAATGGCCTGCGGGTGACCCCGTTCGAGCAGATCCCCTTCATTGCCGGGGCGCTGGCAGGGACCGCCAACAAGCAGATGATGGCCAAGGCGATCGCCACCGGCATTCCGGCGGTGGGGCTCTGTCTGGCGGATGGCGGCCTGTGTCAGGTGACCCAGCTCGACCCGGATCTCGGCGCAGTCGGCGAGTGCAAGCCGGGCAATCCGGCTCTAGTGGCAGGCATCCTCGGTCAGGGCTTCCTGCCTGTGGTGAGCTCCATCGGCATCACCGCCGACGGGCAACTGATGAACGTCAACGCGGATCAGGCGGCCACCGCCATTGCCGAGGCGCTTGGTGCCGATCTGGTGATGCTCTCCGACGTGAGCGGCATCCTCGATGGCAAGGGCAAGCTGGTGCCCCAGCTCGACAAATCAACCGCCCTCGATTTGATGGAGAAAGGGGTGATCCGCGACGGCATGGCGGTCAAGGTAGAAGCGGCCCTGCACGCTGCAGAGACACTCGGCAAGCCGGTCTGTGTCGCCAGCTGGCGCTACCCGGACCAGTTGCTCAAGCTGCTGGCAGGCGGCGCGGTCGGCACCCAAGTGGCTATTTGATCTCCACCGGAACAAGGAACATCCGATGCAACATCTTCTGAAAGACAGTGATCTGAACAAAGCCCAGATTGAAGCGCTGATTGCGCTGGGCAAAGCGGTCAAGGCCGACCCGAAGAAGTACAGCCAGGCGCTGGCGGGCAAGAGCGTGGTCACATTGTTCGAGAAGCCCTCCCTGCGTACCCGGGTCACCTTCGACATCGGCATCGCCAGGCTGGGCGGCCACAGCGTCTATCTGGATCAGCAGAACGGCGCGCTGGGCAAACGGGAGTCGGTGAAGGATTTCGCCGCCAACCTGTCGCGCTGGTGTGATGCCATCGTCGCCCGGGTGTTCGACCACCAGACGTTAGTGGCGCTGGCGGAGCACGGCACAGTGCCGGTAGTGAACAGCCTGTGCAACCTCTACCACCCCTGTCAGGGGCTGGCCGACTTTATGACCATTGCCGAGCACTACGACGATCTGTCGAAGGTGAAACTCGCCTACCTCGGTGATGGCAACAACGTCAGCCACTCTCTGCTGCTGCTGGGGGCGACTCTGGGCACCGACGTCACCCTGATCTGCCCGAAAGGCCACGGCCCGGATACCCAGATCTTTCTGCAGGCGCAGGCACTGGCGGCCAAGTCGGGGGCGACCATCCACATCAGCGATGACGTGGCAGATATCGAAGGGTTCGACGTGGCCTACACCGATACCTGGGTCTCCATGGGCGACAACACCCCGATGGAGCAAGTCACCGAGCTCTTTATGCCTTACCAGATCAACCAGGCCCTGCTCGACCGCACCGGCATTGCGCACGTGCTGCACTGCCAACCGGCCCACCGGGAGCTGGAGATCACCTCGCAGGTGATGGATGGCCCCGCCTCCCTCATCATGGACGAGGCCGAAAACCGGATGCATATCCAGAACGCCGTGTTGCTGACCCTGTTTGGACATAAATAGTCTGGGTGGCAAGTAACGCGGCACTCAACCTGAATCACGACCCTTTTATTGAATCATCATCGAATCATCACGGAGAGAAGTAACATGAGCGGAATCAACAAGATCGTACTGGCTTACTCGGGTGGACTGGATACCTCGGCCATCATTCCCTGGCTGAAAGAGCACTATGACGCCGAAATCATTGCCTTCGTCGCCGACGTCGGTCAGGAGCGTGACGATCTGGAAGGGATCGAGCAGAAAGCGATCGCCTCCGGCGCCACCAAGTGCATCGTCCAAGACCTGCGCGAAGAGTTCGTCAAAGAGTACGTCTACCCGACCCTGAAGACCGGCGCCGTCTACGAAGGCACCTATCTGCTGGGCACCTCCATGGCCCGCCCGATCATCGCCAAGGCGATGGTAGAAGCAGCACTGGCGGAAGGGGCCGATGCCATCTCCCACGGCTGTACCGGCAAGGGTAACGATCAGGTGCGTTTCGAAGGTGCGGTTGCCGCGCTGGCGCCCCAGCTGAAAGTGATCGCCCCGTGGCGTCTGTGGGACATGCGCTCCCGGGAAGATCTGCTCTCCTATCTGGAGACCCGCGGCATCCCCTGCAAGGCGACCTTGAAGAAGATCTACAGCCGCGATGCCAACGCCTGGCACATCTCCACCGAAGGTGGCGAGCTGGAGAGCACCTGGAACGAGCCCTCCGAAGCGGTCTGGCAGTGGACTGTACCGGCCGAGCAGGCACCGGATCAGCCGGAGTACGTCAAGCTGACCGTGGCGCAGGGTGAAGTGGTGGCCGTTGACGACCAGCCGCTCAGCCCGCACCAGATCCTGATGACCCTGAACGAGCGTGCTGGCAAGCACGGCGTGGGCCGCATCGACATCACCGAAAACCGCATGGTAGGGATGAAGTCCCGTGGTTGCTACGAGACCCCGGGCGGTACCGTGATGGTCGCCGCGCTGCGCGCCGTGGAAGAGCTGGTTCTGGATCGCCCGACCCGCGCCTGGCGGGAGAAGCTGGGTGCCGAGTTCTCCCATCTGGTCTATGACGGTCGCTGGTTCACTCCGCTGTGCAAGGCGATCCTCGCCTCTGCCAACGCCATCGCCGAAGATCTCGACGGTGAAGTCATTCTGAAGATGTACAAGGGTCAGGTCACTGCGGTGCAGAAGAAGTCGCCGAACAGCCTCTATTCCGAAGACTTCGCCACCTTCGGCGCCGACGAAGTGTATGACCAGAGCCATGCCGAAGGCTTTATCCGTCTCTACACCCTGGCCAGCCGGATCCGCGCCATGAAGGAGCAGCATCAGGCCATCGGTGGCGACCATACCCACGGCTAACCCTCGAGGGTTCAAGCTGCAGAAAACCGGTGAGGGGGCTTTGCCCCCTCACTTATAAGCGGCGACCTGATTCCCTCGTCTGTGAGCGGTGAAGGATAACCGATGAGCAGTGACAAGAGCGGCAGCACCCTGGCCGCTTCTGTGAGATAACAGGGGCGGCTTTCAATGAGGGGTGTGCTTTGCCCCCTTCTCCCCTTGAGGGAGAAGGGTCGGGGATGAGGGGAGGAAAATGCTTAGTGATCCCCTCACCCTAACCCTCTCCCAAAGGGAGAGGGAACCGATCGCGTTTAGGTGAACAACAGCTGGCTAACCATTTAGCGCTGACAGGTTATCCCACGTGGTTCGACAGAACAGCGTTTTGCTCCCTTCTCCCCTTGCGGGAGAAGGGCTGGGGATGAGGGGAATTGCCCTCACCCTAACCCTCTCCCTGAGGGAGAGGGAACCGGTTCGCAGTTACTTGATGTGACAGCAGCAACATCGATCGCTACCGCACTGTCATGCAGATAAACAGGGCACGATTTCAAGCTCGGGGGCCAGGGCGCCTACCGACAACGCATTCAAGGAGAGCAGTATGGCACTTTGGGGTGGACGCTTCAGTCAGGGAGCCGATAGCCGGTTCAAGCAGTTCAACGATTCGCTGCGGTTCGATTACCGCTTGGCGGAGCAGGATATTCAAGGCTCCATGGCCTGGGCCAAAGCGCTGGTGAAAGTGGGCGTGTTGACCACCGACGAGCAGGGCAAACTGCAACAGGCGATGGAGGTGCTGCTCGCCTCGGTGCAGCAGGATCCCCAGCAGATCCTCAATTCGGACGCCGAAGATATCCACTCATGGGTCGAGAGCGCGCTTATCGCCGCCGTCGGTGATCTCGGCAAGAAGCTGCACACCGGCCGCTCGCGCAACGATCAGGTCGCCACCGACCTTAAACTCTGGTGCAAGGCACAGGGCGAACTGCTGCTCGGCTCCATCACCGCCCTGCAGCAGGGGCTGGTCGCCTCCGCCCGTGCCAATCAGGCCGCGGTGCTGCCCGGTTACACCCACCTGCAGCGGGCCCAACCGGTCACCTTCGCCCACTGGGCGCTGGCCTATGTGGAGATGCTGGAGCGGGACTACTCCCGTCTGCAGGATACTCTGAAACGGCTCGATACCAGCCCGCTCGGCTGCGGCGCGCTGGCGGGTACGGCCTATGCCATCGACCGTGAAGCGCTGGCGCTGGATATGGGCTTTAGCGGCGCCACCCGTAACAGTCTGGATTCGGTCTCGGATCGGGATCACGTGGTGGAGCTGATGCACGTGGCGTCCCTCTCCATGACCCACCTGTCGCGCTTTGCCGAAGATCTTATCTTCTACAACACCGGCGAGGCGGGCTTTGTCGAGCTCTCCGACGCAGTCACCTCAGGGTCGTCGCTGATGCCGCAGAAGAAAAACCCCGATGCGCTGGAGCTGATCCGCGGCAAGACCGGCCGGGTGGTCGGCGCCCAGATGGGCATGCTGATGAGCCTCAAGGCGCTGCCGCTGGCCTACAACAAGGACATGCAGGAAGACAAGGAAGGGCTGTTCGATGCCCTCGACACCTGGCACGACTGCCTCGACATGGCGGCGCTGGTGCTGATCGACTTGAAGGTAAATGGCGAGCGCACCATGGCGGCGGCACAGGGTGGTTATGCCAACGCGACTGAGCTGGCGGACTATCTGGTTGCCAAGGGGATTGTGTTCCGCGAGGCGCACCATATCGTCGGCGAAGTTGTGGTTTATGCCATTGGCGCAAAGAAGCCGCTGGAAGATCTCTCACTGCCCGAGTTCCAGCGCTTTAGCCCGGTGATTGGGGCAGACGTCTACCCCAATCTGGAACTGGAAGCGACCCTGGCCAAACGGGTCGCTAAAGGCGGCGTTGCCCGCGAGCAGGTAGAAGCAGCCCTCACTGCCGCCGAACAGTGGCTGGCAAAACGGGCGGGTTAAGTCAATCGGCTTGCCATTCGCATAAGAAAGCAAAACGGCAACCTCGGTTGCCGTTTTTTCACAGTTCATTATTCTGGGTAAATATCAATAATGTTACACTCTCGACAGAGTGAAATGTTGACCAGCGAAAAATAATGAGAGCATGATGATACTGAGCAATCAAGGACTGTCTTACGATATAATTGCGGAAGGCTTCGCTGAAATGAGAGATTCTTTTTATACGGAGGAAAAATACATTGATCTGTTAATAAATAATATTCATGCAGGTGCACATATTTTAGATGTCGGTTGTGGCTCCGGGTTTCCGATTGCTAACTATTTGGTTGAAAAAGGTTTTCAGGTCACAGGAATTGATGGTTCACGAGAACTGCTAAATATCGCCAAAAGAAAATGTCCGAAGATGCGTGGTATTTATGGCGATGTGCGCTTCACGCCATTCAATGAACATGTTGATGCTATTGTTGAATGGTGGTGTCTGTTTCACCTCCCTCAGAATGATCATGAACTCATGATTGCACGTTTTGAAAAGTGGTTAAAGCCGGGTGGGGTTGTTCAGTTCACAAGTGGTGACAGTGACTATCAAGGCACCGACAGTAATATGTTAAATCAAGAGCTGCATTTTTATAGCTTGGCTCCAGCAGCTTACGAAGCGCTACTTAAAAAATACGGTTTTAAACTTTTACTAAAAGAAAGTGACCAAGAACATCATCTGGTTTGGCTAGCGAAAAAGGCAACCTGAGATGGCTTATTTCAATAAGAAGACAAAACTCAGAGCACAGCAGAAGCTGGCTGGCTGGCTGGCTGGCTAAGCGAGCGGGTTAACCCACAGAAATTGCCACCGAAATAAAACGCAACATGACAATCATTGGTTGCCGTTTTTTATTGCTCACCGCCGTTCACGCACTGGCATTAAGCAATTTGCCAACCCCCTCCCCCTTGCCATTGGGCAGGGTCTGTTTAAAGGCGCCGAGCTGCTGATCGAGATTGAGTTCGCTGGTACCGAGGGAATCCTTGAGGATATTGAGCTCGCTTTGCAGGGCATCGAGACGAGTACTCTGGGTGCCGTTGGCCAGCTGGCTACGTGCGCTATCGATGGCAGCAGGGAGGGATTGGCCGCCATTCTCCTGCCCCAGAGTCTGCATCAGCTCCCCCATAAAGTGGTTGATAGCAGCGCGGTTCTGCTCGCTGTCGGCATCCTTGATACCGAGTCGCTGGAACAGGCTCTGGACGGTCGGGGCGAGGTGCTCCTCCTGTACGGCAGGCTGCACAGGCTCGGGTTTGCTACTGCTGCTAAGCAACTGGCTGCCCAGCTTGAGGGCGATAGAGGCAAGGGGAAGCAGGGTACTGATCATGATATCTCTCCGCGACGGCAGCCCTTGATGGTGATGCGAGAAGGTGTGCATAAGCGGGGCCAGAACGATGAAAAAAACGCCAACCATAGCCAACTCATTGAGCCGTCGAGCGATTTGAATGGCCGCCTCGAGCTTGGGCATGACCACTGCGGGTATCAGGAGGGAGCCGGGCGGCCAGCGTCTGCCGCGGTGGACCGAGGCGGCAAAGGAAGATTGCCGGAGCAAACCGGAAGCGACGGGATTCCCTTCCCTCCACTCCTGCCATCCCCTCGATCACGCCATTTTTCATTCATGAAACTTATGACCATTAAGAACATGTAAATTTTCTTATTTAACATATTCACGCATGATGGCTCTCAAACCGGATTTGCCGTTGCCGCTATGCTACCCGGCAGCCGCCCTCCCCCTGCCTCTTTCGATTCTGGAGTCGTTATGCCCCTGATTACCCCCCATATCTCCCCCGAAGTCAGCCAACTGGCCCCGGGCTTTCGCGCCCTGAGCATCACGGTGCAGGCCGCGACCGTGGTTGACCCAAACGTGGGCGCGCGCGCTCTTGATGAAGCCTGCACTGCCATGCTCACCGCCGATGTGCCGTGGGCAGAAGCCCACCTCGCCGCCTGGGGCGATCTGTTCAGAAAGTTCGGCGCCAAGCCGCAGCGGACCCCCTGCTCCGCCGAGGCCCTGAGAAAACGGGTCGCCCGCGATGGCAACCTGCCCGCTATCGATCCTGTGGTCGATCTCTACAACGCCATCAGCATTCGCTACGCCATTCCGGTCGGGGGCGAAAACCTGCTTGCTTATGAAGGGCAACCGCGGCTGGTAGTGGCCGATGGCAGCGAGCAGTTCGATACCATGAAAGGGGGCGAGCCCGCCCACGAACCGGTGGAGCCCGGCGAGGTCGTCTGGCGGGATGACAAGGGGGTCACCTGTCGGCGCTGGAACTGGCGGCAGGGTGTGCGAACCCGATTGAGTGTCGATTCGGGCCAGATGTGGTTCATTCTGGAGAGCCTGCCCGAGATGCCGCTGGCAGCGCTGCATGAGGTGGGGGAAAAGCTGGTCGCCGGACTGCGGGAGATGATGCCGGAGGCGGTGATCACGCAGTGCCTGATCGGCCATATCGAATAAACCGGAGACCAGACGAGTTTCGTCAGCAGATACAGAGAGGGGCGCCGCAGCGCCCCTCTCTGTTATCAAACCTCTCAGCCCAGCAGCATATAAAGCTGGTGCGCGGCCACACCGGCACTCAAGCCGCCGATGGTGTGGGCGACGATGGCGCGGGAGGTGAGGTGGCGATAGCCGAGGGCATCCAGCATGGCGGTGTGGGTGCTCAGGAAGCCGCTCCAGCACATTCCCATGGCGGTAAACACCGCCACCTCGTTACCGGTGATCCAGCCTTTGGCAATAAAGGGGGGGACCAGTGACATTGCCGCACCTACAGCGCCAAGCGACGTGACGGGAAATGCAACCAGCTCTGGCTGTTTAAAGCCAAATAACAGGTCAAACAACCAGCCCATCTTGCCAGCCAGCACTGGTAATAAGGCAACCCCTTGAAACGCTTCGCCGGTATAACCTTTTGGCCCTGGCCCAAAGGTCAGCAGCATCACAAAGGTACTGATAATCAGCACGCCCGGGATCACTGCCATTCCTAGTTCAACCCCTGATTTTCCACCATCGAGCAAAGAGTTTAGGATCCGCAACCAACCGGGGGCTGATTCTTTCGTCACGCCCGCTTTAGGGCCATTTGCCTCGGGCAGATCATCGATTAACACTTCACCGACCAGCGGGCGGATCATCCGCTGCATTAACCGAGTGGAGACGACTGAGCCGATTAATGCCCCTAGCAGGCCAATTAATGCAGGGTTAGCGCTAGATTCACCGTTTGGTAACTGCAACGTGGCCATAAAGGTCACCACAATCAGCCCCATCCCAAAGGCGGTACCAAAGTTAGTAAGAGAGACCAGCTGCCAAGGGGTAAACCCTTTGCGAAAGCGGCTATCTTTGGCAAGGCTGATCACGGCTGGATTATCTGAGAAAAAGGTCATCAGCGCGGCAAGGGCTGTGCGCCCAGGTAGCCTAAAGATGGGTTTCATCAAGGGGGCGAGTAACACTTCGAGCAAGCGGATCACCCCAAACTCGCTAAGTAACTGACTGATGGCACCAGAGAGTACGGTGATCCCCATGATAAACAGCACGGTATTGAGCAGCAGCTGATGGGCGGTATTGAATAAGGTATTGACCATAGCAGAGAGTCCCATCTGGCTGCCAAGGTAGCCAAACAGGCCACCTAACACCAGCAGCACCAGCACGGGCTCTAGCCAATCTCGAATAGTGGCCAAGCGCCCCTTAGATGCCGTTACGTCATGTTGTTCCATATCAATCCCATTTACGCTCTGTAGTGTTGGCGGCTGATGCTAATAAAAGATGATTTAACCCATAAAAAAAAGCCCTTGTCTTGCGACAAGGGCTTTCTAAATGGCTCCTCCTACTGGACTTGAACCAGTGACATACGGATTAACAGTCCGCCGTTCTACCGACTGAACTAAGGAGGAATTGTACTTGGTGCCCAGAGACGGAATCGAACCGCCGACACGGGGATTTTCAATCCCCTGCTCTACCGACTGAGCTATCTGGGCAATCTATAAATGGTGCCGGCTACCGGAATCGAACTGGTGACCTACTGATTACAAGTCAGTTGCTCTACCTACTGAGCTAAGCCGGCACACTAAACCTATTGTGCATGAACAAATTTTAACTTCATGGCACCAAATCTTGGTGCCCAGAGACGGAATCGAACCGCCGACACGGGGATTTTCAATCCCCTGCTCTACCGACTGAGCTATCTGGGCGTGGTCGCTATTAAACGGATTTTAAGGCTGATGGTCAACGAGAAATTTCATTTTTTGTTTCGTTCGTCTTTTTTTTGAACAGTTTTACTGGTTTTTTCTGCTTCCTTGCTACAATCGCGCACTTTTTGACCCCAAACTCTCGGTTCCTCCCCCTTGAGCAGCCGAGAAATGTTCTCGTGATGGCGAATGAGGATCAAACAAGAGAGCAACGCCACCGGTAAGGTGTACTCCGGTTTCAGCAAATAGGTAAAAAGTGGGCTCAACAGCACGGTGATAATCGAGGCAAGCGATGAGTAGCCGCTCGCCAACAATACCAATAGCCAAGTACCGATCACCGCCCCCCCCATGGTAAAGCCAAGGGGCATCATGGTGCCTAGTGCCGTCGCGACCCCTTTGCCACCACGAAAGTGAAAAAAGAGCGGATACATATGACCAAGACAGGCCGCAACCCCAATAAAGCCAAGGTAAACCGGTTTAATTTGCAGATACCACGCAAGGTAAACAGGGATCGTGCCTTTGAGTACATCAAGTAACAGTACGACTAATGCCGCAACGCGGCCGCCAAGGCGCAATACATTAGTGGCGCCCGGATTATGGGAACCATGATCCCGTGGGTCAGGTAAACCACTACAACGGGAGACCAGCACTGCACTAGATAGTGAACCACCTAGGTAGGCCAGCATAATCATCAAAATCGTTAGGGCCGTCATCTTGGTCGTTTTTACCACGATATGAATGGGGTATGATGCGCCTTCTTACGCTGGCATGAGCCCTTGCCCATCCAACGCACGCTGACAAGCCTGTTGCCTAGCCAGCATTTCTACGCTGTCATCACAGCCCATCAAGAGTAAAGAAGAAGTACAGTCATGGACAAGGTGTTTATTCGCGGACTCGAAGTTTTGACCACTATCGGGGTATATGAGTGGGAGAAAGGCATTCGCCAAACGCTCCGCTTTGATCTCGAGATGGGGTTTGACAATCGCCCTGCTGCCGCAACGGATGATATTAAGCTGGCATTAGATTATGCCGAGCTCTCTAACAAGATCTGCGAACACGTCAGTAGCAAGGTCGTTGAGCTCGTCGAGACCATGGCCGAGCAAGTGGCCATGCTCATTCTTAGCGACCAACGGGTACAGTGGGTCAAAGTCACCCTAACGAAACCGGGCGCCGTCCCCACTGCGGTCGAGGTTGGCGTTGAGATCCTACGCCACCGCACGCCAGCTACGAGCCATCACTGATGCCCTGCATCTATATCAGCCTGGGATCTAATATCGAGCGCAATCGCCATATTCGCGCAGGACTTACTGCCCTGCACGCCGAGTTTGGCGAGCTGCAGGTTTCCCGCGTATTTGAAAGCGAGGCGGTGGGCTTTAATGGGCGCCCCTTTTATAACTTGGTCGTCGCTGCCCACTCTCACCTCCCCCTAACCAAGGTCTGCCAGCAGCTGCGCGCCATCGAGTTTGCCCATGGCCGCGAACCAGATGCCAAAAAGTTTGCACCACGAACCTTAGATCTTGATCTGCTGCTCTATGGCGATCTCGTTTGCCAAACCCCACTGCCGCTGCCCCGGGGTGAAGTGCTCACTAACGCCTTTGTGCTGTGGCCACTGGCTGAACTCGTCCCCACCCTGCGCCACCCTATCGATGGCCGCACCATGGCCGAGTTATGGCAGGCTTACGATAAAACGACTCAGCAGCTGCGCCCGATTGCTTTTCACTGGCAAGCGAGCGAACGCCAGCCTGACTAAATGACAAGGACGCCCTTGTCATTTTTATCGCTTAAGTAGCATCGATTAATTGATATCGATTAAGTGATATCGATTGAGTGATATCGATGGAGGGATAAGTCCTGCCAGATCAGTCATTTATCTGCGTTAACGAGGTCGCCCCATCGCGAGGGAGCTGGGCAAAGATGAGCGCCGCTAGCATCGAGAGCAGCCCAACACAGAGATACGTGAGGTGAAAGCCTCCCAACCACTGGCCGTTAGCCGATGACTCCCCTCCCGAGAAAAGCCCCAGCAGGCTTGCTGCAATCGCCACCCCAAAACTCATCGAAAGCTGCATCACCACCGAAAGTAAACCATTGCCACTGCTGGCAAGAGCTGGGCTTAAATCCTGTAACGTCAAGGTGTTCATGGCTGAAAACTGCAACGAGTTGACGGCCCCAAACATTGCCAACCAGCCGAGTAACACGCCGTGGGGCAGCTGATTGTCGATAAAGTAGAAGCTGGCGATCATTGCCCCTAGCAACAGCGTGTTGCTAATCAGAATACGGCGATAGCCCACCTTGGGGATCAGCTTGTTCACCAAGGTCTTGGTCAGCATGGCGCCGAGCACGGTGGGGATCATGGTCATCCCCGCCTTAATTGGCGAAAACCCTAATCCCAGTTGCAAAAAGAGCGGAGTCAGAAAAGGCATAGCCCCACTGCCAAGACGGGCGAACAGGTTGCCCCAAACGCCAATGGCAAAAGTATTGGTTTTAAATAGCGCCAAACTAAACAGTGGCTGCTTGGCATTGGCGGCATAAAGCCAGTAACTGGCCATTGCAGCTAAGCCGAAAATCAGCGCAAACAGCGCCCAGCCGGTCGCCATACTGTGCTCACCTAACCCTTGCAAGCCAACCGATACCAGCACCATACCGGTACTGAACATCACAAATCCTTGCCAATCGAACCGAGCAATGGGCTGACGCAAATCGGGCATAAAGTGCCAACTCGCCAAAAAACCAAGCAATCCCACCGGTAAATTGATGAGAAACACCCAGTGCCAACTGGCCACTTCCACCAGCCAGCCCCCAAGCGCCGGGCCCATCAGCGGGCCCAGCAATCCAGGGATGGTGACAAACGACATCACCCGTAGCAGTTCATGCTTGTCATAAACCCGCAACACCGCTAACCGCCCCACCGGCATCAGCAACGCGCCACCAATGCCTTGCAACACCCGCGCCGCCACCAGCATGGTAAGAGAATGAGACGCCGCGCACGCCAGTGAGCCAAAGGTAAACAGCGCGATGGCAATCAGATAAATACGACGGGTGCCAAACCTATCTGCCAGCCAGCCGGAGGCAGGGATAAGCAGCGCCACTGTTAACATGTAAGCGATAACGACCGACTGCATCTGCAGCGGGCTCTCCCCTAAGGTTTGCGCCATGCTGGGCAGCGCTGTGTTGAGAATGGTGCCATCGAGCGCCTGCATAAAAAAACCAACGGCTGCCAACATCGGCAGCCACTTGCGCTGAACATCTGTCACTGTGTGGCTCATTGCCACCTCCATTATCGAGAAGAGAACGTAGAAGAGGGCTTAGAAAATGGTGTAGAAGAGGGCGCTGCCGCGGCCAAAAAGAGATCGATGCAGCTTAAGGTCCAGCCATCTTGCTCGGCAGGGCTTTGCGTCAATGGCAAACCCAATTCACGGAGCATCCGCTCTTTGCCTTGCCACATCAACAGCAGTTGCATCGCTGCCTGCTCGCTATGCGGATGGCTCAACAAGCCTTGCTGTTTTTGCTGCTCGAGCCAGCTCGCCAGTATTTCGGTCACATAACGCGGCCCTGCCTCAAAGAAAAGGGCTGCAAGCGCAGGATCGTTACAGCTGATGCAGGTGCGAAAAATATTGATGGCATCATCACTTAAGATCAGCGTGCGAAAGCTGCGGCCAAAGGCGACCAAACTCTCTCGCACACTGCTGCCACTTTGTAACAGCTCAGGCAACAACTCACTATTCACACACTTGTTGCCCACCGCTTGGGCAAACAACGACTCCTTATTAGCAAAATGGCTATACACCGTCTGCTTAGAGACGCCTGCCAAGCTCGCCACCATGTCCATGCTGACCAGATGCAAACCATGCTGACAAAAAAGTCGCCCAGCGGCATCGAGGATCGCCGTCCGCTTTTGCTGACTACGGGGTGACATCGTCATGTTTCCTCCATTATCAAACTGGACAGTCTAGTGTCGATAAAACTAGACTGATCGGTGTGATTTAATGTTAGGCCAACCAAAGGATGGTGTCATGGTTCTTCGTTTTATCCTGCTCCCATTGCTACTCAGCGGTTGCGGCCCCGCCGCCGAACCAACCCACAGCGCGACACTGACCCGCGTGATCGCGACGCCGTTACTTGCCCGCGATCACTACCCCATTGAGCACCGCTTCAATGGCCGGGTGATCGCCCCCGATCACAGCCAGATTGGGTTCGAACTAGCAGGACGGATCGCCAGCGTGCATAAAGGCCGTGGGGAGCCCGTGATCAGCGGTGAATTGCTAGCAACACTCGATACTCAGTTACTCGAAGTGGAAGCCAAAGAGCTGGCCGCTCGGGCCGCGCAAAACCAGGCCGAGCTTAGCTTGGCTCGGCAGAACCTCAAACGGCTCACTGCCCTGCGCCAAAAGCAGTTCAGCTCCCATCAGGCGCAAGATGAACAGCAAAGCAACGTCCACATGCTGGAGGCTGCCGCCAATCAACTGGCGGCAGCCCTTGAAGCCAATCACGTCAAACAGCAAAAATCCCAGTTGCGGGCCCCCTTTAACGGCATCGTGGTTAGCCGCGAGCAGGCGCTCGGTGCAGTGGTTACCGCAGGCCAGCCACTGTTTGCCTTAACCCGCAGTAATCAGTGGGAGGCTGATATCGGCGTCCCCCTAGCACAGGCTGCGACCTTGACCGTTGGCCAGCTCTACCCTCTACAAAGTGGTGAGCAGTTACTCGAAGGGCGCCTGCTTAATCTTGGCGTGCAAGTGGATAACCAAACCCATACCCGCACCGCCCGCTTCGCGCTGGTTCAAAGCAATAAACCACTCGCGCAGGGGCAGCTTATCACCCTACGGCATCAGAGCCGCGAACCTGCCCACACCTACGAGGTGCCGCTCACTGCACTGACCCAAGGGTTACGGGGCAGTTGGACCCTCTACCTACTCAGCGACGAGCAGCCCCCTCGGATCGTCAGTCGCGACGTCACGTTACTACAACAAGATGGAGAGCGCGCGTGGATCACTGGCGCGCTGAATGGGCAAGAGCAGCTAGTCACCGATGGTTTACATAAACTGGTGCCCGGCCAACGGGTAGCGCTTGCAGCGCCATCCACGGAGCAGATAAACCGGCAGGAGCCAGCGTCATGATCCGCCCCTTGATCGGCCCCTTAATTAACAATGCTCGCGTACAGTTGCTAACCGTGGCACTGCTGCTCACAGCCGCATTGGTCGCCCTGCAAACACTACCTAGAACCGAAGATCCCCCGCTCACCAGCCGCTTTGCCAGCGTAGTCACCTATCTTCCTGGGGCTAGCGCCGAGCGGGTAGAGGCGCTGGTGAGCGAACCGCTCGAGAATCGATTGCGAGCCCAAAGCGAGATCAAGCTTGTCGAATCCAGCTCTCGCCCCGGTATCTCCATCATCAATTTGGAGCTCAACGATGAGATCAACGATGTTGAGCCCATCTGGTCAAGGGTTCGTGACCGACTGGCCGACCTCACGAGTACGTTACCAAACGGCGCCAGCGCCCCCAAACTGGATGATGAGAAGGGTTACCCCTTCACTCGATTAGTTAATGTGGTGTGGCGTGGTCCAGGTGAGCCGCAGCTAGATCGGCTCGCCCGCTACAGCGCCGAACTCGAGCGTCAGGCTCGCCAGCTGCCGGGCACTGAATATGTGGAGCGGGTCGGCGCACCGCAAGAAGAGATCGAGGCACGCTTTGACCCCCTCGCCCTCAGTGCCAGCGGCCTAAGCAGCGAACAGCTGGCTCAGGCGCTGAGCGGTGCCGATGCCAAAGTTCCAGCCGGGGAGTTACAAGGCCGTCACCATCGCATTGAGGTAGAGATCCGTGGCGCCCTCGATACGCTGGAGCGGATCCGCCAAATCCCACTGCGTACCGGTGAACAAGGCCAGACCCTGCGCCTTGGGGATCTGGCTAACGTACAGCGAACCCTCTATCAGCCAGAGCGCCAATTAGCCTTTGCCAATAGTGAGCGGGCCGTCGTGGTCGGCCTGCGGATGGCCCCAGATCACCGCATCGATCTCTGGTCAGATCGGGTCGATAGCATGCTGGCTACCCTGCAACAGGACTTGCCCGATAATATCGGCCTCATTACTAGCTTTGATCAGCAGCGTTATACCGATCAGCGGCTCGATACCCTACTACTCAACATAGTGCAGGGATTTTTCATCATCGTAGCCGTGTTGCTGGTGACGTTGGGGGCCAAGGCCGCCATCATCGTGGCTCTGTCGCTCCCCCTTACCGTGGCGTTCTCATTTGCCTGCATGAACCTTATCAATTTGCCGATCCACCAAATGTCGGTTACCGGCCTCGTGGTGGCGCTTGGGATCATGGTGGACAACGCCATTGTGATGGCTGATCGGGTGCAGTATCAGCGCCGCCATGGCATGGCCATGAGCGCTGCTGCGCTAGAAGCTATCGGCCACCTTTGGTTGCCACTATTAGGCTCAACCCTCACGACCCTGCTCGCCTTTATGCCAATCATTTTGATGCCAGGCCCAGCTGGGGAATTTGTCGGCGGTATCGCTTGGGCCGTGATCTGCTCACTGCTGGGATCCTATCTCATCGCCCATACCCTGGTAGCCGGCCTCGCAGCTCGTTGGATTAGCGGTAAGCCAGGAGGCCGCTGGTATCAAGATGGCCTGCACTTACCTGCCGTGAATGCTCGCTTTGTGCAGAGCATCACCCTCGCACTCACTCATCCTTGGCGCACCCTGCTATTGGTCAGCCTGCTACCCCTGCTGGGTTTTTGGGCTGCGACTCGCCTCACCGAGCAATTTTTTCCACCGGCTGATCGAGACATGATCCATATCGAGGCCAGCCTCTCCCCGCAGGCGAGCTTAGAACGTACCCGCGCATTGGCGCAGGGGATCGCGACGGAGCTGGCCCACTTGCCCGAGCTGATCCGCCAAGATTGGGTGGTGGGCGACAATGCCCCTAACTTTTACTACAACTTGGTCCCCAGAAAACAGGGGCGGGCCGATTACGCACAAGGGATGATCACCTTGCAAGATGCCGATGCTGCCGAGCGGCTCATACCACAATTGCAGCAGCGGCTCGATGCAAGGTTTCCCGCAGCGCAGATCTTGGTGCGCAAGCTGGAACAAGGCCCCCCTTTCAATGCCCCGGTTGAGCTGCGGCTGTTTGGCCCCGACCTTGAGCAGCTGCACCGCCTAGGGGAAACCATCCGTAGCCTGCTCGCCAATACCCAGGACGTGGTGCAAACCCGTGCCACCTTGCAGGCTGGCGCGCCAAAATTGTGGTTGCAGGTCGATGAAGAGGCCGCTCAGCTGGCGGGAATGAGCCTGACGGATGTCGCATCTCAACTAGCAGGGGCGCTAGATGGCAGAGTGGGCGGCACAGTCCTTGAGGGCACCGAGTCCATTCCAGTGCGGGTGCGGCTGGCTGAGCCCATGCGCAGCGATCCGGATGCCTTGCTCAATCTACCGTTGTCGCTTACCAGCACCGGCCAACAAGGGGCAGCCAATCTCACCTTGCGAGCCCTAGCCAACCCAACACTGCTGCCCAGTTGGACAGAGATCAGCCGCCGAGATGGCGAGCGGGTCAATGTGCTGGAAGCCTATCTGGCGGTGGGGGTGCTACCGCAAACAGCACTGGAGCGAGTTAAGGTGCAACTTGCTGCCCACCCGCTGGTATTGCCGCCAGGTTATCGGCTGGAATTTGGCGGAGAAGCCGCCAAGCGGGATGAATCGGTGGGTAATCTGATGGCTCACGTTAGCCTGGTCGCCGTGCTGCTGGTTGCCGTGCTGGTGCTCAGCTTCAACTCGTTTTGCTTAGCAGGGATCGTCACCCTAGTGGCGATCCAATCGGTGGGACTGGGATTATTGTCGGTTGGGCTGCTCGGTTACCCATTTGGATTTACGGTGATCATCGCCCTGCTAAGTCTAATGGGGTTAGCTATCAACGCCGCCATCGTCATTCTGGCCGAGCTGAGGGCAGACCCGCTGGCACAACAGGGCAATCTGCCGCAGATCCGTGATCTGGTGGCCGGTTGCAGCCGCCACATTGTCTCGACCACGATCACCACGGTCGGTGGCTTCATCCCACTATTACTGGGGGGCGGCGGCTTTTGGCCACCCTTTGCCATCGCTATCGCGGGAGGTACCGCGCTGGCGACCCTGCTCTCTTTTTATTTTGTACCGGTGGCCTTTATGCTGTGCAACCGCTGCCGCCGCCATAGCGCAATGCAAGATGACCGCTGCAGGCAAGATCAGTTATCAGGCTGACCCAGCATCGCCTTGAGGCGCGCCTCCATACTCGGCTCAGGCGCCTTGAGGGTCGCCATAAATAGCTGCTCGATGCCGGCTTTATCGTGGCTTTTGACGATAAATACCAGCCGAGATTGGGCTTTACCCTCTGGCCAATCCCCAAGGGCCTGTAGCGGATAGAGCTGGCCGTGGACACCATGGATCACCACCGGCTGGCTTTCTCCTTCTAGCTGCAAGATCCCCTTGAGCCGCAGCAAGGCATCGCCATATTGAGCCTGTACTGCATCAATGGCGGCTAGCAGGCGAGAGGGCTTGAGCGGCTCGCCAATCCGCAGGGAGAAACTCTCGATGTTGCCATGCTCAAAATGGGGGGGCGCAGCAGTCCCCACCTTAGCGGCGAACGGCTGCATCTTTGACTGCATGGGTGATGCCAGCCCCTGTTTCGGGGATTCGGTGCGCAGCCAGGCCAGCAGCTGACGCACATCGCGCCCCGCCGCTTCGTTGTAAGCGCCGAGTTTTTCCAGCACCGTGGGCGATAATTCACCATGGGTGACCCGCAAAATAGGGGCTGCGGGATTAAGGGCCGCCAATTGAGCCTCGACTAAATCGAGCTGCTCACTCACCACTAAATCGCCCTTACTCACTACCAGTAGATCGGCCAGCGCGATTTGCTTCACTGCTTCATATTGCTGGATAAGCTGCTGCCCAATATGACCTGCATCCACCACGGTGACGGTACCATCAAAACGGTAGCGCGCAGCGATAAAGCCCTCTTCACGTAGGGTAAACAACACAGGGGCAGGGTCAGCCAGACCAGTAGTTTCGATGATCAACCGTTTGAATGGCTTGATCTGCTGCGTGGCAGCTCGCATGAATAGTCCCTGCAGCGCCTCAGCTAAGGATCCTTGCACCGAGCAGCAAATACAGCCTGAATCAAGCAGTATCACCTGCTCATCCACCTGCTCGACCAGATGATGATCCAGCCCCACCGAGCCAAATTCGTTAATCAGCACCGCGCACTCACTAAGCTCAGGCTGCTTAATCCAATGGTTGAGTAGTGTGGTCTTGCCGCTACCAAGAAAGCCAGTCAGTAGTGTCACAGGAATACGAGTATCTTGCATATCGGTCATATCAGATCCTTACCGGTTGGCAAACAGGTCGCTGAGCCAGCGGTTTTCAAAGCGGCCGTGGGGGTCGAGCTGGCGCTGCAAGGCGATGAAGTCGTGCCAGCGTGGTAGCAAAGAGGGAAAGTCGTAGAGATCCATCGCCAGATGCTTACCAAAATGGGGAATACCGCCAAGGGGCACCAACAGTTGCTGCAGCTCACGCATCTGATCCATCGAGCCGCCCACAAAGGTACCGTCAGCCGCTAGATAGACCAAAAAACCAATCCAACAAACCGACTGGCCATAAGCACCACTGAGCCACGCTTGGCTAGGACCGGTACAGCGTAAGATAAAGGGGTAGTGCAATACCCCAGGATTAGCCTTTTGCCATGCTTGCAGCATATGTAACGCGTCGCTCATCCGATGAAGAGGCACGGCTATCTCGCAGTTGATCTGGGGGACCGGGATCCCCTTACAAAGAATTTGATAGACATTACCCACCAGATCGCAGGCATCTTTAAAGCGGAGCACCGTCTCAAAGTGCCCGCCGATCCTTGCCTCATCCTTGGTGTCTTTGGCCATCTTCTGCAACGTGACATCAATAGTGGCATTGAGAGCCGTGTTCATCCGAGTGTCAATCTCACCCTCCAGCAGCAACGGTTCGCTGCAGCCAGCTCGATAACGGGCTACCTCGTCTTCAGAGGCGGGATCCACAAGCCAAATATGGCTTTCGCCAGTCCAAGCAAACCACCAACTTTTCACAAAGCCATGCTCACGGTTAAGCCGCTCGCTGTGATCCAATAGGAAGGGGTAGTCAGTGGTGACCTTAGTGCAGCGCATAATCCGGTTTGCCACCGTGCGAAGACGCACATCAAGCAAAATCCCAAGCATGCCCAATCCCATCACAAAGGCACCAAAGCGAGGGTCTGAGCGATCGACCAAGATGATGTCGCCACTGGCCAGCATCACTGTCATCGCCTCTACCGCATCGCAAAGGGCTGATTGCTGTAGCCCTTGCCCATGAGTACCGGTACTAAGCGCACCACCAAGGGTCTGAATACCAATGACACCAGGGGAAGCCGGCAACATCAGTTCTAGAGCGATAAGATCGTCGTAGATCGAATCAAGCGGCGTACCCGCTTGATACGTCACAGTATTGGCAGTCATCGCTAGCCGACCACGCAGGTGACACAAATCGACTAACAACGCCTGATGGCCTTCGGCATAGATACTGTGAATAGGTTCAAACGAGAGGCCTGAGCCTATCAGGCGCAGTTTTCGCTCGGGGTATTTGCGCAGCAATCCTTGCAACTCGTCACGGCTTTTCGGACGCCATACCTGATCTAGCGCTGCGAGAGGATTGGTTTTTGACCAGTTGAACAGCACCGCCCGATTATCGATGGCTTTGATGCTATGAAATTCCTGGAACTGGACCGTCATACCGCTCCTCACCTCTATCTGAGTTCAAAATGAGCGCAGATTCTACCGAAAAGTGAGTCACAAGACATGAAAAACCGCCCCCAGTCACTGACTGCTACTGGTATGCATCATCCCTACCATAACATGCAGTAGATAAATAGCCGACCTTAGAGGAAATGATAGAAATAGTGGGAGAATGAAAGGGATGAGAGTAGTAGTAATAGCTAAAAGGCCGTTGCAACATAACGGGCTGTAACGTAACTGATCGCTTCGTGAGCGATTTATCATGCTCGCAAGTATCCACACGACTACATAGCACATACGAAAAAACCCAACCTACAAAGTAGGTTGGGCTTATATCTAGTGGCGGAGCGGACGGGACTCGAACCCGCGACCCCCGGCGTGACAGGCCGGTATTCTAACCAACTGAACTACCGCTCCGCAATTTGGCTAGCTTTTCGCTAAATCTGTTGCCGTTATCAGAGGTGTCATCCTCTCTGCCAGTGACGTGTCTTACACATCACCGTTTAATTGGGTGCCTGGCAGTGTCCTACTCTCGCATGGCGAATGCCACACTACCATCGGCGCTACCGCGTTTCACTTCTGAGTTCGGCATGGGATCAGGTGGTTCCACGGCGCTATGGCCGCCAGGCAAATAACTTCAATCTGAGAAAGCTGACGTGAATAACGATGTTGCTCATGGCTTGTCGTTATCACTGAATTAGTTCGTAGTTCGTTCTATTTGCTACAAGCCTCAGAACACTTCTTGGGTGTTGTATGGTTAAGCCTCACGGGTAAT
>JBOFTS010000015.1:0-1186 GCA_051652185.1 Aeromonas sp. | reverse complement strand
TTATGCTAGCGTACAATTTATACTTGTTATCTGCAAAATGGTTCATTAAATTCAATATCTATTACCAGTACCTCTAAACTATGACTTCTATTACTATATTAAGTGGCAATAGTGTTGAAGGAACTCTGAAAATTTATGTCCTCCTCACACTATATATAGATTCACACACATAGAATCAACCAAAAAATATTTATCTTTATACAGCAAGTTTAGATATCGTCGGATCGTATGCGACTGGTACACCACTTCAATGTTCACGGCACTACGACTATCCTAAACAGTTAACTCTGACTATTCCTGTATTGACCAATCAAGCAGTTACAACGACGCCATCAAATAAACGCAACTGCTGTCTCTTATTGAGTCGGACGATGAGTACTTGCAGTGATTGTTTGATTTAATATGTACACATAAAATATTCTTGCACCAAAGTCTTTAAAGTAAAAAACATTCACTGTTACACTCTCATTGTTCACTACTCATATGAATCATAATAAATATCAGACATTGGAAGCGTGTATACCGGTTTGGTTATACAAACATATTATATCATTACTATGAGTTCATTTTCTTTAAGTTTTAAGTCATTGTTATTGGTACACTTTTATTCAGATAGAGCACTCGTGAGGCGATACCTCAAGATATTTCAAAACTCCGCTCCAAATGCTTATACCGATAGAGTTTATGGTGAGAAAGGTACCCGATACTTGTAATATTCCAGTGTATAGTATGAAGCAGAGTATTACTCCTGACAAACACATACACAGTAGGAAACGTTATTCTGGTTCAACACAACACGAACCACTGCTAGAAGATAGTATTGGTCGTCGATATTGAGTATATTTCCGTTTATTCAAGAATTCTTATTCTTTCCAAAGTTGCAACTATATAGTTAAATTATCTGTGACTGGATAAAGAATACTGTGTTGTAATATTAGTTTGGTTCAATAAATTTTTAAACAAAGCTAAAAATACAAGCTGGTCAAGCAAGATGGAAGTATAAAGATGAACTAACAATAATGACAAAGATGTCTGTACTATAACCGTTTATGCTAGCGTACAATTTATACTTGTTATCTGCAAAATGGTTCATTAAATTCAATATCTATTACCAGTACCTCTAAACTATGACTTCTATTACTATATTAAGTGGCAATAGTGTTGAAGGAACTCTGAAAATTTATGT
>JBOFTS010000014.1:0-1913 GCA_051652185.1 Aeromonas sp. | reverse complement strand
CATCACCACATTCACTCCCACACTCACCCACTACCACTGATACTACACCAATTAACGTGTTAGTACACAGTGGTGCGAAAACTAATTGCCGATTTGATGATTGCAGGGGGATAGGGAGCTGTAGAGTGGTAGTTGTGTGTAAGCGCGGGTGCTGTAGAGTTGTTTGGCGTGTTTTGGCTGTAAAGGGGTGGTATAGGTAGATTAGGAGGCTGGGAAGATGGGGGTGTTATTTAAAATAATTTAAACGTATATTTTGTCTCTGTACATGTAATCACGGACTGGGCCTGTGCTCACCACCTGTTATTACATTATTTCCACACCATACACAAGAATGAGCGGAAAAGGGAAGGGAAAAGGTTTTGGCAAGGCTAAGCGTCGCGGAATAAAACGCGCGTTTGCCCGGAAGATCAAAGCGGCTGCCAACTAGGAGGCTCCGGAAGGAGTCACCAAGTGGGCAAAAGCTGAGATCGTGATGAAGTATAGGCGAGAGCCTAGACAGATATCTCCAATACTTCGCCCAAATCGGGTTCGACCGATGAAATGTTTTGAGGACGCAAGTCTGATATCCATAGATTCGAGCGACTCGAACTCGCCAATCGTCCAGCATGGACGTTTGGAAGGTTACAGGCCTTGCGGCCGGTAGCTTGTCGCGCAAGGGAAACCTTGCAGCGGAAGAGTAGAAATATTCCAACCCAATCATGTGAATACCCTAGCTCCAGTCAGTACATAGTGGACTGGTTTAGGAGGAGGAGGCTAATATTTATAATTGAGATAAGACGTTTAAGGTAATACCTTGAACCAGTTTGTAGGTGAATTCAGCACTACAAATCAATAATAGAACAATTATATTAACAACTATTCTGCCCAACCTGTGTTTGTTTTCTAACCAATATAACAGTAGCAACCACAGAATGTGTAGGTAGTCATTCAGCAACCTCAGTCTCAGTAAGATGACGTAAATCGTCAATTATTGGAGCAAAATTGTAAATTGCTTAACCTCATCATTGAGGAAAGAAGCGAAGCCAAACCCGCGAAAGCGATGAAAAAGAAGGCTAACAATTAAGACTAAAAAGCAGCAGACCTAGATCTGTTGTTTCTGGAGGAGACCTAAGAGGAAGAAGAGGTTCCCCACACCCCACCGAGTGTCGCCAAGGCAACGTCGCAGGTGGAAGAGTCACAAGCTACGAAGAAGAAAAAGCCCTACGTAGTGAGTAAGAGAGCTAAGCGTCTGATGGCTTAGACAGTTGTGACTAGTCAAATGGAGGAAAATGAGACGGAGACGGTAGAGACTGCAGCGTAGCCTGTACCGGCTCCTAAGGAAAGTTCTTGGCCGTACAAGTGTAATGCTTGTGCTGCATCCTTTGACACGTGGAAAAAGCTTTAGATGCATTTCGTTAAGCAAGAACACATTGTACACTCAGTTCTGAAACTAAAGGAATTGATAGAGTTGCACAAGGACGACCAGAAAGGTCGGTTCAGATGTAGCTTATGCGGGCTCCACTATCCGAAGAAGAAAAATTTGTTGTGTCATCTATCAACAAATATTGACATAAAATGTATTGGATCAGGGGGGAGGCATATAGGGAAGAAAGAGGCCGAGGGCTTGTGTGAGGATTTAGATCCTCCGTAGAAACAACAATAATCGGTAAATCTTTCCGAACAGGTGAACCTGCAAGCTCAGCAGGAGTAGCCAGAAGTCACTATCGTAACGAACAACGTCTCGAACCCATTCGCTTTTAAGTGCGTGGCTGAAGGATGTACATTCAAGAATAATGCGTTCAATGCGGTGTGCACACATATCCGTTCGAAAATCCAGGGGGATGAACCTGGACATACAGCGGAGACCTTCCATAGTTTTATAACGAAGCACCCAAATCACTGCACTGGGCAGTTTAAATGCCGGGGATGTGGAC
>JBOFTS010000013.1:0-1632 GCA_051652185.1 Aeromonas sp. | reverse complement strand
CAGCCGACATGACAGAATGGTGGGCGAATTAATGACTCTGCTCAAATAACATGACCCGCGACCCTTGAAGAGAGGATAGGACGGTCCGGGAAACTTTGCAGATATAAGGATTGATCGGAGAGGGAAGTTGATCGATCTTGACGTTGTGTTCACGTCGTGTTCACGCTCGGAAGCTGTGTATTAAGAAAAAATAGAAAACACAGCAGAGTGGCGCGCGGCGTGAAGGTTAAGATGATACCTGTGGTGAATCATCATCAAGGTACCATGTACTAGCACTCTTTTGCTAAACTAGTCAAGCTAGGAGTGTCTAGCCTCGCCTTAATGGGTAAAGCTGCTTTTTGGGTGGCATAATTACATGACACACCGATTGAACGTAGTACAGGGGCAACACTGAGACTGCAAGCAGCCGGAGAAAACTAAGCTGTAGAAGCAACGAAGAAGGTCTAGGAGGATGTCGTCAAGGCAGCCAAGAAGGCCAAAGACAAGAAGAATGCAAAATCAAGATTCCAGGTCGTTAGAAAAAGGCGATCAGGCGGGACCCGAAGGCCAAAAAGATCTAGAAAAAGAACCCGAAAGAGGTCGGTTAATAGAACTTGAACAGGGCGGCCGTCAAGAAAGAGCCAGAAATTACTATCTCCAGAAGGGCGAAAGCGGAGCTGAGAGAAATCTATAAACGGTTAACGCTCAGGAGAAGCGGTAAAATAGTCGACACAAGCGTGCTAGTGGGAGATTCGTTGGAGTCTCCCGTTCAAGCGCTGTGATTGACTAGATGTGAAGTGATTTAAAACCTGAAATAAATATAAGGGAGCTGAAATACATCTGGAAGGAATAGGTGATTACGGCGACCAGACCTATGGTTGGCCTCACACTGAGGGACTACAGTTGTAGGATAGAGGGTTTTAGGCTTTTTTGAATATGACAGCTGGGAAGCTTCCTGCCCCGCCGTATACAAGGTGTTTGCTCTGTGGAAACAGATCTGATGCTAAAATAACATGACCAGCTACCCTTGAAGAGAGGATAGGACGGTCCGGGAACCTTTGCAGATATAAGGATTGATCGGAGAGGGAAGTTGATCGATCTTGACGTTGTGTTCACGTCGTGTTTACGCCCGGAAGCTGTGTATTAAGAAAAAATGAGAAAATACAGCAGAGTGGCGCGCGGCGTGAAGGTTGAGATGATACCTGTGGTGATTCATCATCAAGGTACAATGCACTAGCACTCTTTTGATAAACTAGCAAAGCTATGAGTGTTCAGCCTCGCATTAATGGGAAAGCTGCTATTTGGGTGGCTTAATTACATGACACACCGATTGAACGTAGTACAGGGGCAACACTGGGACTGCAAACAGCCGGAGAAAACTAAGCTGTAGAAGCAACGAAGAAGGTCTAGGAGGATGTTGTCAAGACAGCCAAGAAGGCCAAAGACAAGAAGAATGCAAAATCAAGAATCCAGGCCGTTAGAAAAAGGCGATCAAGTGGGACCCGAAGGCCAAAAAGATCTCGAAAAAGACCCCGAAAGAGGTCGGTTAATAGAACTTTAACAAGGCGGCCGTCAAGAAAGAGCCAGTTATTACTATCTCCAGAAGGGCGAAAGCGGAGCTGAGAGAAATCTATAAACGGTTAACGCTCAGGA
>JBOFTS010000012.1:0-5930 GCA_051652185.1 Aeromonas sp. | reverse complement strand
TGAAGAGAGTTCGGTGAACAGACCTTCAATGCTGGCGTCATCAGCAACATCGCACGGCAGAATAATGGATGAACCACACTCTGCGGCAATCGCTTCAACGCGTGATTTCAACTTATCATTTTGGTAAGTAAAAGCCAGTTCAGCGCCTTCGCGGTGCATTGCGGCCGCAATACCATAAGCAATCGAACGGGTGCTTGCTACGCCCGCAATAAGAATACGTTTACCGGTCAAAAAACCCATAACAAGTTACCCTAATTGTGACAATCTGCTGTATATGCACATTGTATAAAATAATAAACGGCCTGATTCTACCATGTTCGGCGTGTCGGTCGAGGCCTCTGCATGCTCATCCGAGCAGTGGGGCTCTGATCTCTGGTATCTCGGGCGCTAAATCAGCACCCGAATATACTCGGGGTATTGGTGTTTAGTGGTGCAACAACCGCTGTAAACGCGATGAAAAAAATATGTTTACAGTGTGACAGGCTGCTGCCATGCCGCTGGGGTGAGTGTTTCACCAAAGTGGCTCTCAATCAAACGACGAGTTAGGTCATGTTGTGGATCACAAAATACGCTCTGGGTATCACCACGCTCAACAACCTGCCCCTGCTGCATCACCAGCACTTTATCGCTGATGTGTTTGATCACCCCCATATGCTGACTGACATAAATATATGAGATACCGAGTGATTCTTGTAATTCCAACATTAAGTTGAGAATTTGTGAGCGCATGGACATATCAAGGTGGGTTAGCGCTTCATCGGCAACAATAATTTTTGGCTCAAGTATCAGACAACGTGCTAGTGAGACCCGCTGTTTTTGGCCAGTTGCCAGCATTTGCGGATAAAAGCCCGCATGGTCAGGTAGCAGACCCACTTTGCGCAGTGTGGCAGTAATCCGAGCCTCGCGCTCTTGTGGGGTGAGGCTGGTATTAAGTTTTAGCGGCCCGTCAAGAATTTGCCCGATTTGCATTTTGGGGTTTAACGAGGTGTTTGGATCTTGGAAGATCATGCGGATAAGCTTGCAACGGTGACGATAGTCACCGTACCACAGGCGTTCACCTTGAACGTGGATCTCCCCTTGTGTCGGCTCAACCATGCCGGCAATCAGTTTTGCCAGAGTGGATTTCCCCGAACCGTTTTCACCGATAATGGCCAATGTTTGGCCTTCATCCAGCGTGAATTCGACCGGTTTTACCGCATCAACAATATGGCGGCGAAACAGCCCGATATGGTAACGGAAGGTTTTACTCAGGCCGTTAACTTCTAATAACGCACTCACAGTTGGCCTTCCTCGATATTGAGTGGAAAATGGCAGGCAAAGGAATGGGTTTTAATTTTGCGCAGCGTAGGGGTTTCAATGCATTTTTTTTGTGCATGTGGGCAACGCGGCCCTAAGCGGCAACCAATCGGCAGATGTTGCAGCGGAGGGATTGCGCCTGGTAGTGCACTGAGGCGGCTTTTGTGTGGCAATGGCTCACGAAAATCAGGCATTGCACGCAGTAGCGCCAGTGTATACGGGTGATGCGGTGTGTCGAGGATCTGCTCACAGGTGCCCGATTCAATGGTCTGGCCGCAGTACATCACGGTCAGCTTGTTGGCGGCCTGCGTGATACTGAGCAGATCATGGCTGACCAGCAAGATGGTGGTGTCGTTCAGTTGATTCATGCGATCAAGCAGACGAAAGATCTGTGCGCGGGTGGTCGGTTCCATCGCATTGGTCGGTTCATCAGCAATCAGCAATTTCGGTTGATTGGCAATGGCCATGGCGATCATCACTTTTTGGCACTCACCTTCGGTCAGCTCGTACGGGTAGCTGCGCATAATTTCACGGTGATCTTTGATCCCGACTTTATGCAGTAAGGCTTTAGCCTGCTTATAGCGCCAGTTCCAGCGTTTCCACCAGTGGCCTTTAAATGTCCAACCGGGAATGGCTTCTTGTAGTTGGCGGCCAACCCGTTCTGACGGGTCAAGACACGACTGTGGCTCTTGAAAGATCATGGAGATATGTTTGCCAACCCAGCGCCGACGGGCTTTGTTGCTTAAACGAAGAATATCCACATCATTAAAACGAAAGCGATCGGCAGTAATTTTCCAGTTGTCTTTACTGATCCCACAAATGGCTTTAGCGACAAGGCTTTTGCCTGAACCAGACTCACCGACCAGACCGCGGATCTCCCCTTCAACCAGTGTCAAACTGACGCGATCAACGGCTTTAACCGGGCCGGCAGGGGTCATGATTTCAATGGTCAGGTTACGAATATCAAGAAGTGGCATTATTCTGTTCCTGCATTGATAGCACGGCGCAGGCCATCGCCGGCAAGGTTTACGATGATTACACTGATTAAAATTGCCAGACCTGGCAGAGTAACTGTCCACGGGGCGATGTAGAGCAGGCTGAGTGCTTCACCGAGCATTGCTCCCCATTCAGGGCTTGGGCGCTGCGCGCCGAGATCTAAGAACCCTAGAGCGGCGATATCGAGCAGTGCAACAGAGAACCCGCGGGTAAATTCCATTACCAAAATGGCAAGAATATTGGGCAGTACCGCATAGCGTAAAATATAGCCGTTAGATGCACCGTCTAATCGGATGGCGGTGATGTGATCTTTTTCCATTTCATCATGCACAGCGGTATAGACCGCTCGCACAAAACGCGGCACTAAGGCAAGCCAGACAGCAAACATGGCGTTGAGTAATCCGGCACCGGTCAATGCAACCACGATGATGGCGAGCAGCAGAGTAGGGATCGATAAAATGGCATCAAGGGTGTGGTTAAGAATGGATGACTTTAACCCTTTTGACATTCCCGCCAAAATACCAATAGCAACACCCACTACAGAGGCCGAGCAGACGACTAACAGTGCGCTGCCAAAGGTGAGCCGCGCTCCGCATAGTAAGCGGCTGAAAATATCGCGCCCCAGATCGTCAGTACCAAAAAAGAACTCTATTTTCCCGCTGCTCGACCATGAAGGTGGCATCAGCTCTTTATCGATAAACTGAAAGTTGGCAGAAAAAGGGGCGATATGCTGACCAAACACGGTGAGTAGTAGCAAAATCAGTAAGCCATAAAATCCGATTGCCGAGAGCGAGTCTTTGCGGAACAAGCTCCATGTGTGTGCAAGTCGGGTTGGCATGTGTAAGCGGTTTGACATCTCAGCGAACCTCGTACCATTCTTTACGGACTAACGGATTGACCGCTGCGCCAAATAATTCAGCCAACACGCTGAGTAAAATAACCGAGCTACCGACCACCACAACGCCGGCTGAGATGGCCGTGTAATCATGCTGATTGAGTGCCTGAATCAGCCAGCGGCCAATGCCCGGCCAACTGAATACAGTTTCAGTGATCATGGCAAGAGTGAGCATGGTTGAAAACAGTAAACCCAGTTTTGGAATGATCGGTGGCAAGGCATTTCGCAAAATAGGGCGGCGCAAGATGGTGAGCCGTGACCAGCCACGGGTTACGGCGACTTTAACATAAGGTTTATCCACCACATGTTCGGTACTCGCCCGCATCAAACGGATCACTTCTGTTGTGGGTGAAAGTGACAAGGTTATTACCGGTAAGGCCATGTGCAGTATGGTGTTATAGATAATGTCATGGCGATACGGTGAGCTTGAAAGCCAAGCATCAACCAAAATAAACCCAGTCACCCGTTCCACTTCATACAGTAGGCTGTGTTGGCCGGAGATCGGCAGCCAGCCGAGATTGAGTGAAAACAGCATAATCAGCAAAATACCCAGCCAAAATACGGGGATAGAGAACCCGAACAGCGCAAAGGCGGAGATGATCATATCTTGCCAGCGCCCGCGCCGAGCTCCTGCCAGCAGACCAAGCGGTATACCGATGATCAGCGATACAATAAAGGCCAGCAGGCACAATTCGAGTGTGGCGGGAAAGACGTTCAGCAATTGCGGGGTGAGCTCTTCACCCGATACGCTGGAGAGGCCAAAATCACCGTTGCTCAGGTCGGCAATATACTGGGTATAACCGGTGATACTGCTCTTAGTGTGGCTTTCGGCGGAAAGTGGCTGACCATAGTTTTTCAGCCCGTAGCCGATGATGGTCAGAATAAACACCGTGATGATCAGTAAACTCAAACGGCGCAGGGTGTAGATAATCATTAATGAGCATCCTGCCGATAAACTTCAGAAAAAGAGGTGCTGCCAAACGGGCTGAGAACCAAACCTTGTAAATTTGCCCGATGCCCCTGTAAGCGCAGCGAGTGTGCAATCGGGATTACCGGCATATCGGTATCTAGAATTTCCAAGGCATGGCGGTAAAACAGCAGGCGGCTGGCCAGTTTTTCGGTGGTCAGCGCGGCATGTAAAAATGCATCAAATTGTGGTTCGCACCAGTGCGCGTAATTGCTGCCCGACTGCATGGCAGCACAACTGAGTTGCGGACGCAAAAAGCTGTCGGGGTCATCACTGTCAGAGACCCAGCCGGTTAGCACCATATCGTAATCACCGGTTGGCAGGCCACGTTCAAAGCTTTGTGTATCAACCGGTACAATAGTCAGTTTTACACCGGCTTTGGCCATATCCGCCTGAATTAATTCAGCCATTTTCAGTGGAGCTGGGTTGTACGATTGGGCGGAGCTTGGTACCCATAACTTCAGTTTCAGGTTGGCAACACCCGCTTCACTGAGCAGTTTTTCGGCTTCTGACGGTGAGTAGTAATGTGTTGCCAGCCGGTGGTTAAAGGCCCACGATACCGGTGGAAGCAGCGAGCGGGCCGGTTCTGCTGTGCCGTAATAGATCGATTTTAGCAGGCGATCTCGGTTAACCAGCAGTGACAGCGCCTGACGCACTTTCGGGTTATTCAGCGGTGGGCGCTGTACGTTCAGTGCCAGATAAGAGACATTCATCCCCGACTGTACGCTCAGTTTCAGTGCCGGATCATCGCGCAGCAGGGCAATTTGGTTGGCAGCCGGATAGGGCAGCACATCACACTCGCCAGTAATCAGCTTGGCCATGCGGCCTGCACCACCCGAGGCAAAATCCACCACCACTTGCGCAATTCGGGCACGGCCTTTCCAGTACTCATCATGGCGTGCAAGGCGGATATACTGCCCGTAACGGTACTCTTGCAACTTGAACGGACCTGAGCCTATCGGCAGCCGGTCAATCTGTTCGGGCTTTCCGGCAGCAAGCAGTTGATCTGCGTACTCTTTCGATAAAATAACCGCAAAGTGCGTGGCCAGATGGGTTAGGAATGAGGAGTCTGGGCGCAGCAGTTTAATTTGCACCTGATTATCACTGAGCTTGCTAATTGAAGCGACTTTACTGCTCAGTTGCAGGCTGTCAAAGTAGGGATAATGGCCGCCACCGACATTATGGTAGGGGGATTTATCATCCAATACCCGTTGCAAACTGAATACCACATCATCAGCATTTAAGGTGCGTGAAGGGCTAAACCATGCGGTTTGATGGAACTGTATTCCGCGACGCAGGGTAAAGGTGAAGGTGCGTCCGGCATCGCTGACCAGCCAGCTTTCGGCCGCAGATGGCATCAGGCGGTAGGTGAACGGGTTGATATCCAGCAAGCGGTCATACACTTGGTTGGAGATAGCATCAATGGTAACACCGGCTTTAACCCGCTGGGGGTTTAGGATATTGGTATTCCCTGAAGTGCAGTAAATAAACCCTTTTTGATACACCTCTGCCGGTAAAGTGTCGGCATCAGCGCGCTTGCTGCAGAGTATCAGCAGGCTGCTGAGTACCAAAAAATGGCAGCATACGGAAAACGTATCCCTTATTTTCAAACCACGCATGTTGACTCGTTTTTGTCCTGACAAGGGTGTCATTTTACATTACTCCGGCCGAACGCCAACCTTTGGCTGAATTTCAGTGGATTCGGGTATGGTAAATAGGCTGGGATATTTGCGTAAAATGCCGCGCAACTGATGGTAAGTGACCCCCAATAACGTG
>JBOFTS010000011.1:0-1239 GCA_051652185.1 Aeromonas sp. | reverse complement strand
TGGTCAGCGTTCACAGTATGTTGATGCTTCTACGAAGTTGAATCTTAAACCTAGTATAGATGGGCAGGGGCGTTTGTTGGCCTTTCCAAACTTACTTTACAGTTTACAGACATTGATGTATTATGCCACCGTTGCGTTGGTATTATGTTGATCGACCACAGTGGGGCCGAGTTGAGTTGCAAGTAATACGTAATTGTCTGGATGTTTCTAGCCATTCTAAACTTATACAGAAGAAATAATGCACGGTATCTGCAGTAACATCATAAAGTGCGGCAGCTGGTTGGTTCAGCACTGTTTCAGATTAATCGTTAAACCGTGGCTCGATATATGTTAAATAGTGTTCTAGAATATTTATCATTCAACCTACCAAGCATAGTGGGATCGTAACTAGTTACCAACTCGCACAGATTTTTGCGTTTTGGCAACAAAGGCACGCCACGCACTCTTCACACGAATGGTTACTATGGCGAACCTCAATGCGTCACCTCTTGAGCTCGGTCCCAGCGGGGTTAACTGCAGGCAGTGAGATAAATTGGAATCAGTTTGATCAACTGTTATTTTCTACTCCAGTAAAACCGTGGTATTAAAAATGTTGAAGTGGTTTACACTTCCACTCCATCTATGGACAACAACTGCCAGGACAACAAGTGTCACGATAACTAGTGCTGCGACAGCACCAAACAGGGCGCCGCCGTGTGCCAGGAGAAGAAGGACGTCCCCAAGCAGTGCTGTGGCGGATCGGGCTGCGGTAAGTGACTTCAATTTTTTTCTGCCCGTTATACAAGTGCTTCAGCGGCCCAACTTTATCCGTTGTGCAAAATGTATGCTTCCTATTTTATCCTGGTAGTGGGGGACACATAGACGGTAAGTACGCTAGGCCTTGAACCAGTAGATCCCGAGCTGCCTCGCCGGTCGGCATCGAATTATCTACCCGTCGTGTGTTGTGTCGGTGGGCCGGTAAAACGCTGAGTGTGGTTCTACACAAACTGTAACGGTGCCTTGGTGCTGAAAAGTGGAGAGCTCATGGTGACTCTAAATATTGTTTATTTACTGTTTACTTCCGAGTCAATGCACACATCTGACCAATGCCAAACGTGTCATTTAGTTGCTTTCCAAGTATTGGGTGGCCCACAGCGAGCAGTATCTGCTGAAATGGTCAGCGTTCACAGTATGTTGATGCTTCTACGAAGTTGAATCTTAAACCTAGTATAGATGGGCAGGGGCGTTTGTTGGCCTTTC
>JBOFTS010000009.1:0-1324 GCA_051652185.1 Aeromonas sp. | reverse complement strand
TGTGAGTGCCCACACAGATTGCTTGATTCAAATTGTTAAAGAGCGACGCAACAGTTCGTTGCTGCGGGAGTGGAATTCTACTCAACCGCTTTCTCGAGTCAAGCCTTATTTTCAAAGGCTTTTCGAGATTACCGACTAGCTTGTTTGCGTTGCCGCTTGCCCTGTCGATGTGGCGCATTATAGAGAGCAGAATCTTTCTGGCAAGCAAAGAATTGCAAAAAGATGGTTTTCATCGTTCAAACGCTCGCAAAGCCACCAATTGGCACAATTAATAAGCTAAATCAGCCTACAACTGGCACTGCCGTGGCGAAATCATGGAGATTGTCATAAATCGAATCGGCTAAACTGATGCCTTCGTCCGTAATTGGTTTTCCTGTACGGACCATCACTTTATGGCCTACGTTAGCATTCGTTGCAGCTTTTAGGTCAGAGAGCTTATCCCCTACCATATATGAACGACTCATATCGATATCCTGCTCCTGTTTAGCCAATAGCAACATTCCTGGTGCTGGCTTACGACAGTCACAGGTTGCGCTGTAATCTGGGTGATGGGGGCAGAAATAGATACCATCGAGATCTACATCCCGATCGGCCAGTGACCAATCCATCCATTCGGTCAAATTCATAAAATCATCTTCGCTAAAATAGCCACGGGCAATCCCTGACTGATTAGTGACCACAATCAGCAAATATCCTTTCTTCTTTAGCAATCGCAGGGCTTCGATCACCCCTGGCAAAAAGTGGAAATCATCGACCTGACTCACATAGCCGGAGTCTTCGTTGATGACTCCGTCACGATCAAGAAAAATGGCCGCTTTGCTCACTGAAATTACCTCTGGTTAGTGGTTTAACACCGAATCTTACAGGCCATACATAGCCCCAAAATAAAAAGGGGCAGCCGAAGCCACCCCTTTTTGTGTTTATAAATAACGAATCGATTAAGCGATTACGCTAGCTACAACACCCGCACCTACGGTACGGCCACCCTCACGGATAGCAAAACGCAGGCCGTCGTCCATTGCGATAGGAGCAATCAGGGTAACAACCATTTTGATGTTGTCCCCTGGCATTACCATCTCAACGCCTTCTGGCAGCTCGATGGTTCCGGTCACGTCGGTAGTACGGAAGTAGAACTGTGGACGGTAGCCTTTGAAGAATGGGGTATGACGACCACCTTCTTCTTTAGACAGTACGTACACTTCAGATTCAAACTTGGTGTGTGGCTTGATTGAACCTGGCTTAGCCAGTACCTGACCACGCTCTACGTCTTCACGCTTCACGCCACGCAGCAAGGCTCCAACGTTCTCGCCTGCACGACCTTCGT
>JBOFTS010000008.1:0-118689 GCA_051652185.1 Aeromonas sp. | reverse complement strand
TCTCAGATTGAATTAATTTGCCTGGCGGCCATAGCGCCGTGGAACCACCTGATCCCATGCCGAACTCAGAAGTGAAACGCGGTAGCGCCGATGGTAGTGTGGCATTCGCCATGCGAGAGTAGGACACTGCCAGGCACCCAATTTAAGAACCCCGCTCAATGAGCGGGGTTTTTTATTGGCTGAGATTTAGCCAGTCGCCTGCTTATTGAACAGGCATTCCTCATTTCTTCGCGCTGTCCTAATCATTCCTCCTCGATTTTCTCTGGTTCTGCCATCGCCGCTGGCGGTGCTTGTCGCTATAATGGCCGCCCTCAAGCAAGGTGGTGGTATGAAAGCAGAATATTTACAGCGATTCGGGGGCATTGCCCGTCTTTATGGTCAGAACGCCCTGCGTTCCTTTAGCCAGGCGAAAGTCTGTGTGGTGGGGATCGGCGGTGTGGGCTCTTGGGCTGCGGAGGCGCTGGCCCGCGCCGGCATCAACCAGATCACCCTGATCGACATGGACGATATCTGCATCACTAACACCAATCGCCAGATCCACGCCATGCAGGGCACTGTCGGTCGCCTCAAGACCGAGGTGATGGCCGAGCGTATTCGCGCCATCAATCCGGATTGCGACGTGATCGAGGTGGATGATTTCGTCACCGCTGACAACTTGGCTGAGCATATCAAGCGGGAGTTTGACTATGTGGTGGATGCCATCGATTCGGTCAAGGCCAAGGTAGCGCTGATCGCCTTCTGCAAGCGCAACAAGATCCCGGTGATTGTGGCGGGTGGCGCAGGCGGGCAGATGGATCCGACCCAAATCAAGGTGGCCGATCTGGCCAAGACCATTCAGGATCCGCTCGCTGCGAAGGTGCGCTCTGATCTGCGCCGATTGCACAATTTCAGCAAGAATCCAGCGCGCAGGTTCGCGGTTGAGTGTGTCTTCTCAACCGAGCAGCTGAGCTATCCGGATGGTAATGGTGGCACCTGTCAGGCCAAAGCGGCCAGCGATGGCACCATGAAGATGGATTGCGCCTCCGGCTTTGGCGCTGTAACGCCGGTGACGGCAACCTTCGGGCTGGTTGCTGCATCTCGGGTATTGAAGAAGATTGCCGAGCGGGGTGCCCGCACCGAGAAAGAGGCTGAAAATGAAGCCGCTGGGTTGATTAGCGAAGCCTAATCGATCACTGAACAAGGGGGGTTAGACCGCTTGTTCCCGGATCGCCAGCACGATCGCTCTGAGCCCGTTTCCTCGTGACGGGCTCAAGTGTTTCTCAAGTCCCAATTCGCTGAAATAGCCTTCCATATCAAAAGCCTGGATCGCCGCAGACGATTGGTGATTGAGCGCCGCTAGCACGATGACGATTAAGCCCCGCACGATGCGAGCATCGGAATCACAGGCAAAGTGCCAGCCGCCATCCTCACTTTTTTCTCCCTTCAGCCAGGCCTGGCTTTCACACCCCTTGAGGCGGAGTTCTTCCTGCTGCCACTCACCAGGTAGCGCCGGTAGCTGCTTGCCGAGCTGGATGATGAGCCGGTACTGGTTCTCCCAGCCGTGAGCTGCGGCAAACTGCTGGCGGATGCTGTCGGCGTTGGGCTCAAGGCCAATCTGGGTATAGCTTGCGAGGTTACTCATTGGGTTGTCTGCCTTAGAAAAAATCACTGAGTTTGTGCAGGGCGGCCAGCAGGGCGTCGACATCATCCCGATTGTTATAGCAGGCTAGCGAGGCGCGCAGGGTGCCGCCGATCCCGAGGGATTCCATCAGCGGCATAGCGCAGTGATGGCCGACGCGCAGGGCGATCCCCTGCATATCGAGCAGAGTGGCCGCATCTTGCGGGTGGATATCATCCAGTAAGAACGAGACCGCGCCGGCGCGCTGGCTGGGTTCACCGATCAGACGCAGCCCCGGTACCTGTTGCAGGCCCGCGACCAGATAGTCGATCAGAGCCTGTTCATGGTTGGCGAGCCACTGCCTGTCTTGCGCCATCACAAAGTCGATGGCGGCGGCGAGACCAATAGCGCCCGCGATGTGGGGGGTGCCCGCCTCGAATTTGAAGGGCAGGGTATTGAAAGTGGTGCCGCTAAAGCTGACCCGATCGATCATCTCGCCACCCGCTTGCCAGGGCGGCATCCGCTCCAATAGCTCGGTGCGGCCCCACAATACGCCGATGCCGGTCGGGCCATAGAGCTTGTGACCAGAGAAGGCGTAGAAGTCGCAACCGATGGCCTGCACATCCACCGCGAGATGAGCCACCGCCTGGGCGCCGTCGAGCAGGGTCAGAGCGCCGACTGCCTTGGCCGCTGCCACCATCTCTTTGACTGGATTGACGGTGCCAAGGGCATTGGATATGTGGGCCACGCTTACCAGCCGGGTGCGTGGCCCCAGTATGGCGTGATAGGTGGCCAGATCGAGATCGCCCCGCTCATCGAGCGGGATAACCCGGATGACTGCGCCGGTGCGCTGGGCGACCAGTTGCCACGGGACGATATTGGCGTGGTGCTCTAGGGTGCTGAGGATAATTTCGTCCCCCGCCTTGAGTTCGCTCATCCCAAAGCTTTGGGCCACCAAATTGATCGCTTCCGTGGTGCCGCGGGTCCAGATCACCTCGTGACAGTGGGGGGCATTGATAAAGCGGGCGACCGTTTCGCGGGCAGCTTCGAAGGTGCGGGTCGCGCGGCCACTCAGGGCATGGGCGGCGCGGTGCACGTTGGCGTTGTCGGCCCGATAGTAATGAGCGATGGCATCCAGTACTGTTTGCGGCTTCTGGGTGGTGGCGGCGTTATCTAGATAGACCAAGGGGTGGCCGTTGACCTCCTGCGCTAAGGTCGGAAACTGGTTACGCAGTGGGTCGTGCTGTTGCTGATTCATGCTCCCTCTATCATCTGGAAACGAACTTATCATCTGGAACGGTTAGCCATGATCCTGAAAATAGTGGTTAAACACAAGGCGCGTTCAGTCTGATAGGGGGTGGGTGCGGTGCCACAGGTACGATTGCTAGGTGATTTCTGGTTCGTGATTTCTGCTGCCTGATTTCTACTACCTGATTTCTGCTACAATGCCGCCCCCATCATAAGCCAAGAGATCCGGCCCATGAAGCTCAACCCCAATCAGAACGAAGCGGTCAAGTATGTCTCTGGCCCTTGCCTAGTGCTGGCGGGCGCCGGATCGGGCAAAACCCGCGTTATCACCAACAAAATTGCTTATTTAGTGCAGCAGTGCGGTTATAGCGCGCGCCACATCGCCGCGGTCACTTTTACCAATAAGGCGGCGCGCGAGATGAAGGCGCGGGTTGGCCAAACTCTGGGCCGCAAAGAGGCGCGGGGGCTGATGGTCTCCACCTTTCATACCTTGGGCCTTGATATCATTCGGCGCGAGCATAAAATTTTGAATTTAAAGGCGAATTTTTCGCTGTTTGATGACACTGATCAGCTGGCGCTGCTCAAAGAATTGACTGAAGCCGAGCTCGATAACGACAAAGATAAGCTCTCAGCCCTTATCAGTCAGATCTCCAACTGGAAGAATGACCTCATCTTGCCAGCCCGCGCTATGCGTATTGCTCGCGGGCCAGAAGAAGTGTTGATGGCGCAGCTCTATGAACGCTATCACCGCCAGATGGTGGCTTATAACGCGCTGGATTTTGACGATCTCATCGTCATGCCGACCCTGCTGCTCAAGAGCAATCAGGAGGTGCGTGAGCGCTGGCAGAATAAAATCCGCTACCTGCTGGTCGATGAATATCAAGATACCAACACTAGCCAGTACGAGCTGGTGAAGCAACTTGTTGGGGAACGAGCCCGCTTTACCGTGGTAGGGGATGATGACCAGTCCATCTACTCTTGGCGCGGTGCCAAGCCGCAGAATCTGGTGTTGCTAAACGAAGATTTCCCGAGCCTTAAGCTGGTCAAGCTGGAGCAAAACTACCGCTCTAAGCGGCGTATTCTCAAGTGCGCCAACATCCTGATCGCTAATAACCCGCACGTCTATGACAAGGCGCTGTTCTCTGAATTAGATGAGGGGGTGAAGCTCAAGGTGCTGTTCGCTAAAAACGAAGAGCATGAGGCGGAGCGGATCGCTGCTGAGATGATGGGCCACAAGTTTATGAACCGCACCAGGTTCAAGGATTACGCCATCCTCTATCGGGGCAACCATCAGTCGCGCATCTTCGAGAAGGCGCTGATGACCAACCGCATTCCTTATCGTATCTCCGGCGGCACCTCGTTTTTCTCTCGCACTGAGATAAAAGACATCATGGCCTATCTCAAGCTGTTAGTGAACCCAGATGAGGACACCGCCTTCCTGCGGGTGGTCAACCTGCCACGCCGCGAGATTGGCCCCACCACGTTGGAGAAGCTGGGCCAATACGCTAACCAGCGCGGCAAAAGCCTGTTTGCCGCCAGTTTCGAGTTAGGGCTTGAGCAATCCCTTTCAGGGCGTGGCCTGAGCGCGTTGCAGGTATTCACTAACTGGTTAGTGCGCCTTGGGGATCAAGCGCAGCGAGGCAGCGCAGTCGAAGCGGTGCGAGACATGATCAAAGAGATCCACTATGAAGAGTGGCTCTATGAGACCTCCCCTAGCCCTAAAGCAGCCGAGATGCGGATGCAGAACGTCTCGACGCTCTATCGCTGGATCACCGAAATGCTGGAGGGGGATGAGCTTGAAGAGCCAATGACGCTGGCTCAGGTGGTCACTCGCCTTACTCTGCGGGACATGATGGAGCGCAATGAAGGGGAAGATGAGGCGGATCAGGTGCAGTTGATGACCTTGCACGCGTCCAAGGGGTTGGAGTTTCCGTATGTTTATATGGTGGGGATGGAAGAGGGGTTGCTACCCCACCAAACCAGCATCGATGAGGATAACGTGGAGGAGGAGCGGCGTCTGGCCTACGTAGGGATCACCCGGGCCCAGACTGAGTTGACCTTTACCCTCTGCAAGGAGCGGCGCCAGTATGGTGAGTCAGTGAAGCCTGAGCCGAGCCGTTTTTTGCTGGAGTTGCCACAAGATGATCTTGAGTGGGAAAACCAAAAGCAGGTCACCCCTGAAGAGCGTCAGCAAAAAGGGCAAATGGGGATTGCTAACTTGCGTGCCATGTTCAACAAAGAGTAATACCGGCGTTAATCGGTATTGAGCGATGTTAATAGGTGTTCGCCGGTTAGCAATGACTCACTGGCCACTGGCTTAGCCTTGGCCAGTGAGGTAGTGAACGGCGTTGATAATCTCGTCATCACTGCAGCTCATGCAGGTACCACGAGGGGGCATGATACCAACCTGCCCCCGAAATCCCTCAATGGCATGTTTTGTCAGAACTTCCATCCCCTGAGCGATGCGCGGCTGCCATATCGTCTGATCACCACGCTTAGGCGCCCCTGCTGCGCCCGTATCATGACAGGCAAAACACGCCGCTTTATATACGGTTTCGCCATCTCGCGCCCCTGTTGGGGTGACGGGCACGGCCGCACTGGCCCCCGCGAACCCAGCGAGATCGTGGGCGCTATACACTTGGCCCACGGGTTTAATTCGTTCGGCAATCGCGGCGGGTGACATCTGATCTGCCGCCAGTACAACCCCAGAGCAACTGGCGGCTGCCATGATCATCACCAGCAAATAGCGGTTTTTTATCAGCACGGTTATACACTCCCTGTCCGTTTTGATGATGCGATAAATGGGCGGATGATAACCCCATCGCGCCCTTGTCTTTAAACCTATAAACGTAAACCGTTCAATGCCAGATCAGTGTGGGGTTAGTCCCAGCTGAGGATGACTTTACCCGACTGACCACTGCGCATTGCATCAAACCCTTGCTGGAAATCATCGATGTGAAAGCGGTGGGTGATGATGGGGGTCAGATCTAGCCCAGATTGAATGATGCTGGCCATTTTATACCAGGTTTCAAACATCTCACGGCCATAAATTCCTTTGATAAACAGCCCCTTAAAGATCACCTTCCCCCAATCGATAGCCATGGTGGAGGGTGGAATACCGAGCATGGCGATCTTGCCACCGTGGTTCATGGTATCGAGCATTCCTTGAAAAGCGCTCGGCACACCAGACATCTCGAGCCCCACGTCAAACCCCTCGCTCATGCCCAGCTCGCTCATTACATCGGTGAGCTGCTCTTTGGCAACGTTAACGGCGCGGGTGACGCCCATCTTGCGGGCGAGATCTAGTCGGTATTCGTTAACGTCAGTGATCACTACGTGGCGAGCCCCCACATGACGGCACACGGCGGCGGCCATGATGCCGATGGGGCCGGCGCCGGTGATGAGCACATCCTCCCCCACCAAATCGAAGGAGAGGGCGGTGTGCACCGCATTGCCGAACGGGTCGAAGATAGCGGCCAGCTCGTCCGGGATGTTGTCCGGCAGCTTGAAGGCATTGAAGGCGGGGATCACCAGATACTCGGCGAAGGCCCCCGGACGGTTGACGCCAACCCCAATGGTGTTGCGGCACAGATGGGTGCGCCCGGCCCGGCAGTTGCGGCAATGACCGCAGGTGATGTGGCCTTCGCCGGAGACCCGATCGCCGATGGTAAAACCGCGCACCTCCTGACCGATAGCGACCACTTCGCCAACATATTCGTGGCCGACCACCATGGGTACCGGAATGGTCTTCTGGGACCACTCGTCCCAGTTGTAAATGTGGATGTCGGTGCCGCAGATGGCAGTTTTGCGGATCTTGATCAGCAGATCGTTGTGGCCGAGCTCGGGGGCGGGAACATCCGTCATCCAGATGCCGACTTCTTTGTGCAGTTTGGAGAGTGCTTTCATGGTCGTTCCTTCATGTCAGTCAAGCAGGATGAGTGCAGAAAAAAGGGGCAGTAGCCCCTTGATTCAAATCAGATAACGCCGAGTTCACGGCCGATGCGGATGAAGGCGTCGATCGCCTTGTCCAGCTGCTCGCGGGTGTGGGCGGCAGACATCTGGGTGCGAATGCGGGCCTGACCATTGGGCACCACCGGGAAGGAGAAGCCCACCACATAGATGCCAGCTGCCAGCATGCGGCTCGCCATCTCGGAGGCCAGTTTGGCATCCCCTAGCATCACCGGAATAATGGCGTGATCGGCCCCTGCCAGAGTGAACCCGGCGGTGCTCATTCGCTCGCGAAAGTAACGGCTGTTCTCTTTGAGGCGCTCACGCAGGTCGTGCCCTTCGGCCAGCATGTCGATCACCTTGATGGTGGCGGCAACGATGGCAGGAGCCAGCGAGTTAGAGAAGAGGTAGGGGCGGGAGCGCTGACGCAGCCAGTCGATCACCGCTTTCTTGCCGGAGGTATAGCCGCCAGAGGCACCACCGAGCGCCTTGCCCAGGGTGCCGGTGATGATATCGACCCGATCTAGCACGCCGCAATACTCCGGCGTACCGCGACCGTTCTCGCCGATAAAGCCGATGGCGTGGGAGTCATCCACCATCACCAGTGCATGGTATTTGTCCGCCAGATCGCAGATGGATTTCAGATCGGCAATCACCCCGTCCATGGAGAAGACCCCATCGGTGGCGATTAGCTTAAAGCGGGCGCCATCGGCATCTGCCTGCTTAAGCTGAGCTTCGAGTTCAGCCATGTCATTGTTGGCATAGCGATAGCGTTTAGCCTTACATAGCCGTACGCCGTCGATAATCGACGCATGGTTAAGGGCATCGGAGATGATGGCATCGTCGGCGCCGAACAGGGTTTCGAACAAGCCACCGTTAGCATCAAAGCAGGAGGAGTAGAGGATAGTGTCCTCGGTGCCAAGGAAGGCGGACAGTTTCTGCTCTAGCACTTTGTGCTGATCTTGGGTGCCGCAAATAAAGCGCACCGATGCCATACCAAAGCCGTGACTGTCGAGCCCCTGATGGGCAGCGGCGATCAGATCCGGGTGGTTGGCCAGCCCTAGATAGTTGTTGGCGCAAAAGTTGATGACCTGCTCACCGCCAACAGCAATCTTGGCCTGCTGGGCGCTAGTGATGATGCGCTCTTGCTTGAATAACCCGTCTGCTTGCAGTTGGTGCAATTGCTCGGTCAGGTGACGATAGAATCCGTTAGACATCCTCGATCCTTTTGGCTATTTCAGCGACATAACAACAGAGGAGGAGATTTTACTGCAATCGGTCGCAGCAAATTCACATGACGAGGCGGATATTGTACAACTGTGAAACAGATCTCACTAAATGGGGTGGGCCAGTTGCCGGTAGTGCTGCTCGAGCTGGCGGATCTGCACGGCCACCTTGGGCTGCACATAAGGACGCAGCAAAAACAGCACCTTCAATACCCCCTGATAGAGCAGCGGTTTGGTGATGTGGGTATGGGGCGCCTGGGCAATTTGAAACGGGATCCAGCAGGTCACCACCATCTTGATGGTTTCACCAAGGTCTGGCAGATCGTCATCGCTAATCGCAATAATCCCCCCTTCCCGCACACTTTTAAGTAGAGCCACCACGCGGGCGCGTAGTTGCTCTTGGGCCTTGAGGTACTTCTGCTGCAAGGATTCGTCGCGGCTCAGAATGTCGGGTAAGTTGGCGTAGAAAAAACGAAACTGCCACATCAGATAGAAAATGGCATTGAGGTAACCCATCAGATCTTGCAGGGTGATTTTGCCGTTCCGAGTGGGTACAAAACTGTGGCTGAGGTGGTGGGCATATTGGTCGAAAATGGAGTGGATGATGTCTTCTTTATTTCGAAAATGGTAATAGAGATTGCCCGGGCTAATGCCCATGTGCGCTGCAATATGGTTGGTGGTGACGTTGCGCTCACCTTGATCGTTAAACAACTCAGTGGCGCTGTGAATGATCCTGTCTTTGGTTTTTATCACCTATCTGCTCCAGTGGGTGTTGGCTGGGGGATTGTAACAAGGTCGAATCCCTAGGCGGCCCGTGATAAACTTTTCGGCAATTTCAAATTGGCTCACTATACACAGCTTTAACAAGCCGTCACATGTAGCCATCAACGTACGAGAGGCAAACTCCATGATCGTAGTAACTGGCGGTGCTGGCTTTATCGGCAGCAATCTGGTCAAGCAGCTGAACGCTCAAGGACGGACCGATATCGTAGTCATCGATGACCTGACCGACGGCACCAAGTTCGTCAACTTGGTCGATCTGACCATCGCGGACTACATGGACAAAGACGAGTTTCAGGCGCGCATTGTGTCTGGTGACGAGTTTGAAGAGTGGGATAACGGCATTGAGGTGATCTTCCACGAAGGCGCCTGCTCTGCTACCACTGAGTGGAACGGCAAGTTCATCATGGAGGTCAACTACGAGTACTCCAAAGACCTGTTTCACTACTGCATCGAGCGCGAAATTGCATTTATCTATGCCTCTTCTGCGGCAACCTACGGTGGCCGTAACGACAACTTCATCGAAGACCCTCGGTTTGAGCAGCCACTTAACATGTATGGCTACTCTAAGCAGCTGTTTGATCAGTACGTGCGTCGCTGGATCCCCGAGATCAACTCACAAGTGGTGGGGCTGAAGTACTTCAACGTCTATGGCCCGCGCGAGCAGCATAAAGGCTCCATGGCCTCCGTTGCCTTCCACCTCAATACCCAAGTGAAGAAGGGCGAGAATCCTAAGCTGTTTGAAGGCTGTGATGGCTTTGCCAACGGTGGCCAGATGCGCGATTTCGTCTATATCGATGACGTCTGCAAGGTTAACCTCTGGTTTTGGCAAAACCCGCAGCATTCCGGCATCTTCAACTGCGGTACCGGTCGTGCTGAGCCGTTCCAAAACGTGGCTGAAGCGGTGATCAAGCACCATCAGCAAGGCGCCATCGAATACATTCCTTTCCCGGATCATCTCAAAGGCCGTTATCAGAGCTTCACCCAAGCAGATATGACCAAGCTGCGTGGCGTAGGTTATGACGCTGAGTTCAAAACCGTCGCCGAAGGCGTTGCAGACTATATGGCATGGCTAAATCGGTAATGAATTCACCTCTGGCGACCTCTGGTCCCGCAATTTTGCATATCTGCCTCTCTCATGGTTGGGGGGGGCTTGAAATGTATCCTATTCGGGTGGGCTCCGGGCTGTTAGCTCGCGGCTATCCGGTATTTGGCCTAGCACTGGCTGGTAGCCGAGTGGCGGCCGATATGAAAGCGGCGGGCATGCAGGTGCGAGAGCTGCGATCTAGTGCCTTGGCACCGCTACAGCTACCGAGCTTGTTGCGTTGGCTGCGGCAAAATCAGATTAAGGTGCTGCATTGTCACAAATCCAGAGATCTGCTGCTGGCCGCGTTGCTCAAATCCTTTCATCCCAGTCGTTTGCTGCTCACAGAACATATGGGTGGCAAGCGGCCAAAGAAAGATTGGCTACACCGCTGGATCTATCGTCAGGTTGATCAGGTGCTGGCGATCAGTGATGAAACCCTCAAACGCAATCTGGCAGCGTTGCCATTACCACCAGAGTGCATCACTCGCCTGTGGCTGGGCACAGAGCTACAGCGCTGTACTGAAGATCCAACCGCGATTCGGCAAGAGCTAGGTATTCCCGCGGGGCCCGTCATTGGCATTGTGGGGCGCATCAATTCGCGAAAAGGTCAGCTAGAGCTGCTTGATGCATTTTGTCTGTTGCAAGCCGAGTTTCCTGATCTTCAACTGCTGGTGGTCGGTGGCAAGCTCGCCACAGAAGGCAGTGATGAGCCTTGTGTTGCCCAATTAGAGCAGCGTGTTGCGGCGCGGGGCTTAGGTCGCGTGGTGCATCTTTGTGGTTTTCGGCGCGATACCGTCCGTATGTTGCAAGCCATGGATGTGGTTGCGATCCCTTCTCACAATGAGGCCTTTGGTCTGACAGTGATTGAGGCGATGGCGGCCGGAAAAGCCATAGTGGGTGCGAACACGGGGGCGATCCCTGAGGTGTTGGCGGGGGTAGGTCTAACGGCAGATCCGCATCAGGCGACTGAGCTTGCTGCGCAGCTACGAAAACTATTACGTGATAGTCAACTGCGCACTGAATTGGGCCAACAAGCCCGCCGACGTGCAGAGCAAGTGTTCAGCATGAACCACCATCTCGATGCACTGCTGGTGTGGTATGGTGAGCCACCTAACGGATGAGGGATGAGTTTGGTTAATTAATCTAGCCACGGTCGGCCGGTATAAATAATGTATACCGTTATCAAGTATTTATTATTGGCATTAGCACTGATTAACAGCCGTGATAATGCTTAAATTATTTATTGTGGAAATAATCTTACTATGGCGCCAATATTTTTGTTATGGCTAGATCGATTAACCACACTGCTTTTTAGTGTGACCCTTGGGTTTACTTTTTGTGGGTTGTTTTTACTTCCTGCAGGAAAAACGATTATTTCAAACTTGCTGGTCATCTCTAGCGTGATTGGTTTGCTTAATGTGGTGCTAGGTGGAAAACGCAGTGTCGGCCTCACTGATCGGCGATTATTATGGGTGTTTTTAGGCTATGCCGCATTTATTTTTATTAATCGCATTATCCACGGCGATCAATATGGCGTGATGCGCGCGCTGGCCTACGTCGTATTATTTGGCCTGCTCATACCAAGAAAGGCCATTATTTTGACCGTTAGCCGCTATGCCATTCTACTTGGGGGCTTGGGGCTGGGTATCTTGAGCCTAATTCAAGTCGATCATGGCATTGCCCGCGTTGATGGCTTCACTAATGCTATTCTTTTTTCCCAAGGTGCATTGGCATTGGCGATATTAGGTTGGTTTATCGGCTATGAAAAACCGGTTATGCGCTGGGGTAAAATACTCTCTGCAATAACCATTGCGATGTCGCTGTATGCATTATATGCCTCACAAAGTCGGGGGGTGTGGCTGGCGCTGGTGGTAATTTTAGTCATACCCTTTGCCATTAAGCTCAAGCAAAAACCACTTAAATACTTAGGGGTATTAGTGGTCACAGGGCTAGCTCTCACATTTTGCTATCAGCAAAGTACCATTTTGCAAACTCGTGCCCATGAGAGTATTTCTGATTTAAAACAAGCAAGAAATGGGGTGTATGGCACCTCGTGGGGCTTACGTATTGTGGCGTGGCAAGGTGCGTGGCAAGGCTTTCTTACCTCACCCGTGATCGGGGTTGGCACCAAATTCTTTGGTATTACTAAGCGAAAATTAGTAGCTGAAGGTATTAGCCCTCCTTTGCTTACTAGTTCTGCATTAGCACATTCCCATAGCCAATATATGCAAAATCTATTTATTCGAGGCGCGGTGGGGTTGTGCGCATTACTCATTTTTATTGGTCTGCCTATTTGGTGGGGAAGTCGCTTAGCGGGGGCGAGTTCAGTACTTACACTCTATCCCATATCATTTGCCATTAGTGGTTTAAGTGATGTGCCTTTTGAACATCAAATATTAATTTACGTATACGCACTCGGCTTATTATTTTTATGGCTAGATAACTCCCTATCAGATAAGAGTCATCTGCAACTTGCGAGTGCATCAGTATGATACCTATTTTTGTAATAAGCCTAACCCGTAGCCAAGATAGACGGGCATCTATTCAAAAACAAATGGATCAATTTGGATTAAAATTTACCTTTTGGGATGCTTGTGATGGTAGGACGCTCGGTAATCTTACTAAGGAAAAAGTTGATGTTGAGTTAGCGCAGCAACTTTGTGGTCATCCTTTAAGTGCTGGTGAGGTAGGTTGTGCATTAAGCCATATAAGTCTATATGAGATGATAGTTGAGCAGGGTATTGAGAGGGCAATGATCCTTGAAGATGATGTTCGCTTGCACATGCATTTTAAGAAGGTTGTTAATGCTGCAATAAATATGTCTCGTAGCGATATCGTTTTACTTATTCACGGTAAGGGAAAGAAGTGGCCGTTGTTACGATCTCTGCCAGAGGGTTATCGATTGGCAAAGTATCGATCACCGAGTAAGCATTCTAAACGAGCTCTGTTATCAGCTGCAGGCTATATTTTAACTATGGGTGGGGCTAAAAAGTTATTAGCACACGCCTATCCGGTGCGAATGCCTGCCGATTATCTTACTGGCCGTTTGCAGATGACGGGATTAATTGCATCAGGGATCGAGCCATGCTGCCTTGATGTGAACGAATTTACCACCACGATTGAAAATCGTGCTTATGGCAGTCATCTCAAAAAGAGAGGTAACGATGTACCGTCAGTATAGAGTGAACGCATTATGAATTTAAGGAAGCTCATTAAACTGACGGTTGCTCGTTATTTTCTTTGTGCTCAACCAGTAGCGGGTAATATGAGTGAGCCCGTTCGCTCTTTACTTGTTATTTGTTTCAATGCCATTGGTGACTTTGTGTTGTCATTGCCAGCACTCGATGCGTTACAAAAACGCTACCCAGACGCAATGATTGAGCTGCTCTGTAGTCCACGCAATATTGAACTTGCTCGGGCTCTAGTGGGGATTTCTGCTTGTCATTCACTCAAACTGAATGATTACCTATGGGATCTTGATAGTCTTCGTCAATTGCAAGGGCTGAAGGCACGTGAGTTTGATCTCGTAATTAATCTTTTTGATGAGCCAGATGAGCTAGCAATGGCCAAGATGCTATTTATTGCTAATGGTCGTTTGCTCTCCCTCCCACTTCGCTATAAAAGTGCAAATCAACAAAAATTGCTGCCTGATTTTCGATTGCGGGCCCATGAAAAAGAGATTTCTGAGCAACCACATTTTATGAATAGAATGCTGGCAATCGTCGAAGGGGCTGGCCCTTGTGTAAATATCCCATGCCCTTGTAATGACGATTATGAAACCCGTCATTTTGGCCGTTATGTGATCGTTAATCTGGCGGGGAGTCAGCGTGGCAATACGATTGCTAAAAATTTACAAACTGACATTCTAAATGCATTACCTGTTTGCGATAATATTCGCTATTTAGTGTTTACTCGAGAACCACTAACAGTAGTGAGACCAGATCTAACTACTATTTATCCTAATTCTATTTTAGATGCAGCAACCTTAATTCGGGATGCTAGTGCCGTACTTTCGACTGATACGTCAATTATACATATTGCTGCCTCCTATGAGGTGCCTACTTTAATTTTGATGAATGGTGAATCCTGGCGTGATGCTTTTATCCCTATTTTTGGCACCCATACATTGTTGAGAACTGCGAGCAATAACTTGTCAGAGTTAAACGCGATAAATGTGGCTACGGCTCTGAACGATATGCTAGTGCCGCAACATTCACGGGTATTATGAGGTTACAATGAGACTTATTAATCAGCTGCAACTAGCGCGTGATATATTGCGCCGTCAACTAGGCCGCTGGCTATTTGACAAGGTGCGAGTCGGCACTATGGACGATGGTGCAGGCAAAGTCGTATTAGTGCGCTGGGATGCCAAATTAGGAGATGCCATTGTATCGTCATGGGTGGCGCGAGAGATCCATAAGGATCAGCCAGATCGTGAGGTGTGGGTGATTACAACACCTGCTATGGCGCCATTATTTCGTGATCACTTTGGCGTTGATCGGGTGGTTGAAATTCGTAAACGGCCTGGTTATCGCGCGTTGAAGCAACTGGCGCGCGATCTTGGAAAAATAGGTTATATAGTTCATTTTGCTAAACAGCTAAAGATGAAAGATATATTCTTTCTTAATAAAGTTGATGCGTGTCATATCGTCGGAATAGACGATGAGCTTGCTTGTATCGATATGAAGTTGGGTAAAAAAACCTCAGGGCGACATTTTGCTGAAAAGTTTAGTGAGGTATTGAAGTTAATAGGAATAACTTCACCCGATACGCACTATATTGTGCCTAAAAATCAACAATGGGAGTCATCGTTAACAAGATGGTGGCCGATAAATGCAACGGTTATCGCATTTAATCCCTATGGCAATGGAAAATCTCGTCGATTAACGACAAGCAGTATTTCTGCCATGTTAGAAATAATGTTATCTCATTGCACTCATCAGTTATGTCTATTATTTCCGCCAGGAATGGAGGATGAGGCTCTCGCCCTCAAGGCAGCAGCCTCAATGCCAGAGCGGGTTATTATCTCTCCAGATAAACCGACTATCGGTGGTCTGTTTACCCAAATTAGGCACTGTATGGGGTTGGTGTCGGTGGATACAGCGACAGTGCATATTGCTGCTGGGCTTAGCTTACCCATCTTAGGCTTATATAACCCAGGAACAGGTGGTGGCGGGGAGAACTATCGCGAATGGCATCCTAATACTCCCAACGCAGTGACACTATTTTCGGCATGCCTAACAGAGCAAAATATTAATACGTTAGATTTAGGGGAATTTGAACGAGAGTTTAGCCGCTGGATTACTACGTTGTAGCGGTGATCTGGTAAACGAGAGTCGGAACTTTTTTAACCTTGCGCACTCTCACCATCACAGCGAAAAACGTAAGGATCGTTTTTTGTGCCGTTGCCGCCATGAGGTATGGCTAACATGCTTATTGGCATAAATTTCGCCGAAACGAGTTGCGGCTCAGGTTTAAGTGAAAGGAAAGATAAAGAAAAATGATGCTTTTTGATGCGAACAAACAAGCTCAACCGAGCGACAGTAGCAGGATGTTAGGTACATGACTTTTAAGCAAAAACTGAAGACTCACAGCTATTTAATTTTAATCAATGCATTAATATTAATGGTGATAGCTGGTCGCTATTTTACATTTCTGCCTGAATTTCCTACCGATCCATTAGGGATGGGTTTTATCTTAGTGGGAACATGGGGTCAAATGACCTTACTTGCTCTCATTGCAGGCATTATTTCAATCCCTTGCTTAATGTTGCCAACACGGGCTCGCCATTGTACGCAAGCATTAGTGGCATCGTTAGGTCTCGCCGCACTATTTATTGATACGCTTGTTTTTGCTCAGTACCGTTTTCATATTAATGCGGTGGTGATGGAGCTGGTTCTGGCTGGGCAGATTGTTAGCTTTTCTGTGATGACATGGTTAATGGTTATCGGTGGGGTTATTGCACTCCTGCTCGCAGAGTGGTGGTTAATTTGTTGGTTAGAGCGATCATCATTACTCAGTCATATCAAGTTTGGGCGAAAATTTGCGGTTATTACGCTATTTGCTCTGCTCGCAACGAATCTGGTTCATATCTGGGCAGCTGCCTATGCCTATCAGCCAGTGGTGATGGTTAAACGCTATTTGCCATTATTTTATCCAGCAACCGCTAATAATCTAATGTACCAAAATGGATGGGTTGATCTTGCTGCACTCGATCGGCAAAAAGCGCTGACATTAACGAAAAAGAATGACTTAAATTATCCATTGTTGCCTTTAAAAACAGAGCCAGTTAATCGCCCTGTGAATATTATGCTGCTGGTTGTTGATTCATGGCGAGCCGATACCTTTAATGCTGAAAACACGCCTAATCTATGGCGTTATGCTCAATCTGGCGTTATTTTTGATCATCATCTTTCTACTGGCAATGCGACGGCTACCGGTATTTTTGGGTTGTTTTATGGTCTGCCGGGTACTTACTGGCAAGCATTTGTTGCTAATCAACAAAGCCCAGTGTTGATTGATCGCTTGCAGCAGCTCAATTATCAGTTAGGTATTTTTACCGCAGCACAGCTACGCAAACCTGAGTTTAACCAAACTGTATTTAGCAAGGTGGCTAATTTGCGGATCGGCTCGAAGGGTGATCACGCCTTTGAACTTGATGCAAATTTAACCAAAGATTGGTTAGCATGGTATGCAAAACGTGACCCTCTCAAGCCTACATTTTCATTCTTATTCTATGACTCCCCCCATAGTTACGATGCTCCTAGCGATTTTGAGCCTAAATATGAGCCAATGCTGGCAGAGGTCAATTATCTAAAACTCAATAATGAGACAGATCCCACGCTCTTTTTTAATCGCTACAAAACCAGCGTCCGGTATGTTGATAGTCAAGCTGGAAAGGTGCTAGACAAATTAAAAGAGAGTGGTGAGTTAGCCAATACCTTAGTGATTATCACCGGCGATCATGGTCAAGAGTTGAACGACAATAAGCTGAACTTTTGGGGGCATAACAGTAATTTTACTAATGCTCAGATCCATGTGCCTTTTGCTATGTTTGGCCCAGGGGTTAATCCTCACGATGATCGCTGGGATCATGAGGGATTAACGAGCCACCAAGATGTGGCCCCTACCCTCATGAAGCACTACTTAGGGGTTACCAGTGATATTAAAGATTACTCAGTAGGCAAAGATCTGTTTGGTAAGGCGATCAAGCGCGATTGGGTTATGTCATCGAGTTACAGTGGCTATGCCATTGTGACGGATAAGACGATTCTTGAAGTCAACGGCGGTGGCCAATATCAGCTCATGGATAAAACCAATCGAGCATTAAAAAATCAACAGTTAGATTTATCACAATTGCAGCAAGCACTAGAGCAGATTAGCCGTTTTAGTAAGTAAGTTAATTGCTAAAAAATTGTGAAATAATCGAGCAACAACAAACATGATATCAGTAAACACTAAAAATAGTGGATTAACAGATAGTCAGGTGAAGGTTGAATGTAAATGAATTTATATACAGCAAAGATCAAACGGTTATTCTTGAGTGTGTTTTTTCAACTCTGTTGGTTAACTTTGATCTTGGTAGTGGCCCGCGGGTGTATGCAGCTTGCGTTTATCGAGCCAGAGCAGCTGGCGGGTAGGCATGCTGATGTATGGCGGATGTGGATTACGGGGATACGTTATGATCTGCGGGTGGCGGCACTCTCAATTTCTCCGTTTATACTGTTAGGGTTAGCCCTGGCCGGCTGGCAAAAAGGGTGGGACTATTTTAGTCGGCTACTGCCTTGGTTGCTGGGGTTATGTGGGTTTATTGTGGCTGCGGTGGCCATCGGTAATTTTTATTATTATCAGACCTATCACACCCATATCGATCTATTTATGTTTGGGCTTATTGAAGATGATACCAAAGCCGTATTAGGGAATATGTGGCAAGATTATCCCATTGTGAAAGGGTTATTGGCTGCCATATTGCTAGCGCTTCCCTCTTACTGGTTTGGTCGCAAGGTGACTCGGCAACCCGCCCCTGTGCAGCAAAATGTGACAGGGAAGTGGGCCCATGGAAAATTTTTATGCGGGGTGATTATCTTTATCGCCATGGTTGTGGTGACCGCCCGTGGTAGCGTTGGAACCTTTCCCCTTCGCCGCGATAATGCGCAAGTTTCTGAATTAACCGTAATTAACAAATTAACCCCCAACGGCTTGATGGCTATTGATTGGGCGATTAAAGATCATGAAGAGGATATTCAGTTTGAGCCCGTATTCGCGGCTGCGCGAGATGAGCTATTAAGTACGCTTGGTTTTTCTAGCATTGATGGACGCACCCCAGTTAATAAATGGTTAGCGAGCAACCCGCCCCATGTGGTGATGAACCTGATGGAGAGTTTTGGCGGCAACATGTTGGCTTTTGATACGCCTAAGAAGAATGACTTATTAGGACGGTTACGGACTCCATTTAAAGAGGACATGGTTTTTCATCGCTTTTTATCAGGGGGCAATGGCACGGCACCGTCACTGGCTGCATTATTTTTTCAAAGCCCCGCCCAGACCATCAGCCACTCTAGCGCGCAAGATAAAGTGTTGGGTGATACTCCCTTTGCTATCTACAAGCGGGCAGGCTATCGGGTTATTTTTATTACCCCAGGTAATTTGATGTGGCGCAATTTGGCCAACTATCTGCCCCGCCAAGGGGTGGATAAGTTATACGATCAAAATGAGTTGATGAAAATTTATCCAGAAGCCGCCAAGCAATTGACCGATTGGGGGATCCCTGATGAATATGGCTATAAGTTGGCAGAGCAGTTATTGAGTGAGGCAACGCAGCCGACCTTTATTTCTATTTTAACCATCACCAATCACCCCCCTTATGTGGTGCCCAGCAGTTATAAACCGGCACCGATAGCGATCTCTGCTGAGCTTAAAAAGCATCAAGAAGTCGGTAAAATCGATCAGGAAAATATTTTACGGACCTTTCAATATGCAGCCGATGCGTTCGGTGGTTTTGTTGAACATATTAAGGCATCTAACGTTGGCCAAAAAACGATCATTGCGGCCACGGGTGATCACCAAATGCGCCGGGTAAAGGCCTATTATCCCATGGAGCAAGCGCTCGATCGGGCGGTGCCATTTTATTTGTATGTTCCTGAGACCATTGCTCGTCATGTGCCATTACTGTTTGATCCCCTGCGCATTGGCTCACATAAGGATATTTTCCCGACCTTGTTTGCATTAAGTCTCTCTGATGCCCGCTATACCGCATTAGGTGGTCGTAATATGGTGGCGCGCCACGATGATCCGACTCGTGCGTTCGGTTATAACGAGATGCTATGGATTGATCGCAATGGTGCTTATCCGCTGCGTGATCCGTCTCAGCCAAAGTCTGATAACTCCCATTCGCTTAAAGATGATGCGGTTCGTTACCCTTGGGTGAGTGCCGACGGGCTTATGTTACAAGCAGTGGGGCAGCCCATTGATGATAAGACCGAGCAGTATTTGTCAGCCTATCCCGATTTATTGCGCTGGCATCTGAATGCGAGAGTGGCCGGTATTGCCGAGCCATCGGCTGCAATCACAGAGCAATAGACAACGATTACCGAGTAATAGCTGGCCACGGCACATGTTATTGCGCGCATGAGTCATAAAAAAAACCAACCCGGCTAAAAGCCGGGTTGGTTTTTTTAAGGGGCGCGAAATAAGCGCATGAGCAAGGAGCGATTAATCGAGCTCTTGCAAGCCACCGCCACTGATGGTCAATACCTGGCCACTGATCCACGATGCGGCAGGGCTGCACAGAAATAGCGCTGCCATGCCGATATCCTGCGCTTCACCCAGACGCTTGATCGGGGTGCTTTGCAGCATATGTTTTTCAACTTCAGGAGTGAGCACGGTGGCCAGCGCGTCAGTGCGAATCGCACCGGGTGCAATGGCATTCACCCGAATATTAAGGGGGCCTAAATCAAAGGCAGTATTACGAGTCAGGTGGCTGATGGCCGCTTTAGAAGAGCCGTAGGATGCCATGCGCACGTTTTTGTTCTCAGCTGCCATAGAGCTGATATTAAGCACCGCGCCGCCACCGGCTTTACCGATATGGGGGGCGCATAGTTGCATCAGATTAAATGGGCCAAATACGTTTAATTGATAAGCCCATTCAAAGTCAGCCATTGGCATATCAAATGGCTTTGGACCACCACCACCGGCATTGTTGACCAAGCAGGTCAGCTTGCCAAAATGGGCAATGGTGCGCTCAACCAAGGCTTTGCGGTCAGCCTCATTGGTCACATTGCAGCCAACGCCAATGGCTTGGCCACCATTAGCACAGATGGCCGCCGCCGCCGCTTCAGCTTTCTCGGCGTGCAGGTCACTGACGACCACAGCGCAACCTGCCTCTGCAAAGGCTTTAGCAATGCCAAGGCCGATCCCAGCCGCAGCCCCGGTGATAATGGCGACATTACCCGTCATGTTAAATTGGTCAAAAATAGACATGAAAATTTCCTCTAGTGGTTAAAACACCCGTGAATTCAGATAATAAGTGCATCGCTCATGGCACCTACGGGATGAAGAGGCTAATCGCGCAAAGGGATTATCCAACGTGTGCTATCAAAAACCAACCCAGCTTAAAGCTGGGTTGGTTGCATCAACAAGCCAAAAAATCAAAGCGCTTCCAATCTGGCATAGGCCGTCACTAGCCACTTGGCTCCCTCGTCGAACTGGATCTGCACTCGGCTTTGCTGGCCGACCCCTTCGAAGTTGAGCACCACCCCTTCGCCAAATTTGGGATAGAGCACCCGCTGGCCGAGCTTGATGCCGCTGGCGTCAAAGCTTTGCTGCACCTCATCTTGGCTAAAGCGGCCGTACTGGGTGGGGCGGCTGACCTGAGTGCGCAGCCGGATCTCTTCTAAGCACTCGGCGGGCATCTCACGGATAAAGCGGCTTGGCTTGTGGGACATCTCGCGGCCATAGATGCGACGGCTCTCGGCATACTATCTGTGTAGGTTCGATTAGCGAAGCGTAATCGGACGATCGCGTAATCGAACAATCGTGTAATGGAACCTCTGTGTCACCACGGTTCGTAAGCCGATTGTATGCTTGGCTTTTCGGCGGAGACGAGGGGAAGGGCATGGCAAACTGGCGGCGAGCATGGTGTCCCGGAGGAACCTGGTTCTTTACCGTCAACCTGTTGGAGCGATACAACAACCGGTTGCTCGTGGAGCAGATCGATCTGCTGCGCCGCAGCGTTGCCAAGGTACAACAGGCTCACCCCTTCGCCATTCACGCATGGGTGGTATTGCCTGACCATCTTCACTGCATTCTCTCTTTGCCGGAAGGGGACACCGATTTCCCCCTGCGTTGGCAGCTGATCAAAAGCCACTTTTCCCGCGCCTTGCCGGTGAACGAGCGGCGCAGCCAGACCCGGCTACGCCACGGGGATCGGGGCATTTGGCAACGCCATTATTGGGAACACCTGATCCGGGACGAGCAGGATTACCGCCGCCATATGGATTACGTCCATATCAACCCACTCAAGCATGGCCATGTCATGCGGGTGGCCGATTGGCCGTATTCCACCTTCCATCGTTACGTGGCGAGCGGCGTCTATCCGCAGGATTGGTGCGGGTCGGCAGATGGGCCGTTGGAGGGATTGGAGTAAGCGCCTAAAAGGGTTGTTCCGTTGTAAGCGTCCGATTACGCGATCGTCCGATTATGCTTCGCTAATCGAACCTACGGCCCTCATTCCAGATTCCCTTCTGGCTTCGCCGATATGCCTATAGAAAACAGTGTTTCAAGCAAAGCCTATAGAGCGGTACACTGGCTGTAACTAGCCTGCCGACTACAGTAATCAAGGGGACATATGGATATCCACGATTTCATTTCAGGATATAAAAACCATCCTATTTTATTCATTGGAACAGGATTTAGTCTTAGATATTTACAGAATTCATTTAGCTGGGATGCGCTACTTTCAAAGATATCCCTAGAGTTAACTGAAAACCCTGAATTTTATCTTGATATCAAAGCATCCTCAATTATAAATGGCAGTTTTTGTTATGAAACTATAGCGCAAAAATTAGAACAAGAGTTTAACTCGAGATTATCACAGGATAGAAATGGTAAATTCAAAAGCATAAATAACTATTTCTACTCAAGAATGACAACAGACAATAAGAGTGTCAGTAGGTTCAAAATATATATAACTAGCATACTTCAGACCCTTAATTATAGAGAGGGAATACAAGAAGAGATTGATGAGCTAAAGAAGACTAGAAAAAACATTAGTTCTATCATTACAACCAACTATGACTGTTTAGTAGAAGACATCTTTGATTTCATCCCACTGATTGGTAATAATATACTTCTTAGTAATCCATATGGTTCGGCCTATAAGATCCACGGTTGTGTTACAGAGCCGAATGATATAATAATCACCAAAGATGATTACTCTCGATTCAATGATAAGTATGAATTAATTAGAGCTCAACTCCTTTCGATGTTCATACATAATCCAATAGTTTTTTTAGGTTACAGCATTAGCGATAACAATATCAAGAAGCTCCTAAGAACAATATTTTCTTATGTTGATGTAAATACTGACTTGGCAAGAAAAATTCGAAACAATTTCCTTTTGGTAGAATATGATCCAGGAAATGACAACAGCCAAATAACAGAGCATGACATTGAGTTGGAGGGTGTATCTACAATCAGGATTAATAAAATTAAAACTGATAATTATACCGTTATTTACAAAGCATTATCTGAGTTAGTGTTACCAGTTTCCGCTATGGATATACGAAAGGTTCAGAAAGTGTGGAGCACTATTCGAAGTGGAGGGAATATTAAGGTTAATATTACAGAAAATCTTGATGAACTAAGAAATGAGGACATGGTTATAGCCGTGGGTTCAGAAAAAACTGTCAAATATGAGTATCAGACCACATCTGAAATGATACAGAACTATTTTAATATAGTTGAAGAGTCTAATTCACAACTCATTTTACTTCTCAATAAACAAACAGTACCTACCAATGTGTTTTTCCCTATATTTGCCTTTAGTAAAATCTGTGACTCACTGGAAAACACGGATAGGTACAAAAAACAGCAATTAAATAAATTAACATCAAATTTTAACAGAATAAAAAACACATGTGATAACAACTTTAGTTCACATGACGAAATAGTGAACTCTACAATCCCTTCATACAAAAAAGAAGGCTGTATTTTTTATGCTGTATTGAACAAAACAATCCGTGTGACGGAAATAAAAAAATATTTACTCAATCACTCTGAAAGAGCAAAAACAGCATGCAGACAGCTACTCTGCTTATATGATGTGCTTTCTTATGGCGATGAAGATAGCATTCAGAAGATATATGAGGAATGGAATAAAATTTAGATACACAGTGTTTTTTTTGGTGGCTTTTTGACCAATGAAAAATAGCAGGTGGTTACCAACACCATCCCTAGCTAGAGCTTTGTATTGATTATCTCCTCTCCCGTAAGGGGAGAAGAGAAAAGACTATCGCGGGGATGATCCCCTCTCCCGTTGGGAGAGGGTCAGGGTGAGGGGACTACAGCGCTTCCAATCTGGCATAGGCGGTTACTAGCCACTTGGCGCCGACCTCGTCGAACTGGATCTGCACCCGGCTCTGCTGGCCGACCCCTTCGAAGTTGAGTACCACCCCTTCGCCAAATTTGGGATGGAGCACCCGCTGGCCGAGCTTGATGCCGCTGGCGTCAAAGCTTTGCTGCACCTCATCTTGGCTAAAGCGGCCGTACTGGGTGGGGCGGCTGACCTGAGTGCGTAGCCGGATCTCTTCTAGGCACTCGGCGGGCATTTCACGGATAAAGCGGCTCGGCTTGTGAGACATCTCGCGGCCATAGATGCGACGGCTCTCGGCATAACAGATGTAGAGTTTCTCCATGGCGCGGGTCATGCCGACGTAACACAGACGCCGCTCCTCCTCTAATCGGCCTGACTCTTCGGCAGATTGCTGGCTGGGGAACATCCCCTCTTCTAGGCCGACTAACAGCACCAGCGGAAACTCCAAGCCCTTGGCGCTGTGCAGGGTCATCAGTTGCACCGCGTCGGCATATTCGTCCGCTTGATTTTCTCCGGCCTCGAGCGCCGCGTGGGCGAGGAAGGCTGTGAGATCGCTCATATCATCGAGCTCATCTGGGCGGTTGTACTGACGACAAGCGGTGACCAATTCGTCCAAGTTCTCGACCCGTGCCTGGGATTTCTCGCCCTTTTCTGCCAGATACATGGCTTTGAGGCCGGAGTTCTGGATGGCGATATCGGCCTGTTGGTGTAGGGGCAGCATGGTCACCTGCTCTTCCAGCGCGTCGATGAGATCGACAAAACCGCGCACTGCATTACCGGCACGACCGGTCAGTACCTTGTTACTCAGCAGCACTTTGGCCGATTGCCACAGGTTAAGCCCCTGATCTCGGGCGTTGCTCCGCAGGATCTCAAGGGTACGATCACCGATGCCACGGGTCGGGGTGTTGACCACTCGCTCGAAGCTGGCATCGTCGCCGCGGTTGTTGATAAGCCGCAGGTAGGCCATGGCGTCTTTGATCTCTTGGCGCTCGAAAAAGCGCAGGCCGCCGTAGATGCGATAGGGCATGGCGTCTTGCATCAGCGCTTCTTCTAACACCCGCGACTGGGCGTTGGAGCGATAGAGAATGGCGCAGTCGGCGAGCAGGCCCCCTTTTTCCTTCCAATCTTTGAGGCGGCCCACCGCAAAGCGGGCTTCATCCACCTCGTTGAACGCGGCATAAAGGGAGATCGGGTCGCCCTCGGCTCCTTCAGTCCACAGCTCTTTACCGAGCCGATCTGAGTTATTGGCGATCACCGAGTTGGCGGCTTTGAGGATGTTGGCGGTGGAGCGGTAGTTTTGCTCCAAGCGAATAGTCTGCGCCCCCTGATAGTCGGTCAAAAAGCGCTGGATGTTTTCAATCTTGGCGCCGCGCCAGCCGTAGATAGACTGGTCATCGTCACCGACGATCATCACCTTGCCGCTGTTGCCTGCCAGCATTCGCAGCCAAGCGTACTGAATGCCGTTGGTATCTTGAAACTCGTCTACCAAGATGTTTTGAAAGCGGTCGCGGTAATGCTCAAGAATGTGTGGCTTGCCCAGCCACAGCTCGTGGGCGCGCAGCAATAGCTCGGCAAAATCCACCAGGCCAGAGCGATCGCAGGTCTCTTGATAGGTTTGGTAGATCTGCTGATAGGTGCGGGTGACGGGGTCGCCATAAAGATCGATGTCGCCGGGGCGCAGCCCCTCGTCTTTTTTGCCGTTGATGTAGCTCATCACGGCGCGGGGGGCCCAGTGCTTCTCATCGAGGTTGAGCGTTTTAATCACGCGGCGGATCAGCCGGTATTGATCGTCAGAATCGAGGATCTGAAAATCCAGTGGCAGCCCCGCATCGAGGTGGTGAGCCCGCAGCAGACGATGGGCGATGCCGTGAAAGGTGCCGATCCACATGCCACGAATCCCATCGCCAATCACTTTTTCAACCCGGCCACGCATCTCGGCGGCAGCTTTGTTGGTAAAAGTGACGGCGATGATGGAGAAGGGTGAACAGCGTTCCACCTGCATCAGCCAGGCAATGCGGTGCACCAGCACTCGGGTCTTGCCCGAACCGGCACCGGCCAGCACTAGCAAATTACTGCGAGGGGCTGCAACGGCATCTCTTTGTTTGTCATTGAGCCCGTCGAGCAGGGTTGAAACGTCCATCACCACTCCTGTTTATTTATACAGGCGGCGATTATACGACCATCCCCTTGTCAGACCAAATCCAAACTCAGAGCAGGGACGAGGGCAAGGCGGGGTCTGCCAAAAGTTGGGCTCGCTAGAAGAGGTAAAGGGAAGCGAAGAGAAGGCGGGAGGCCGAGCGAGGCGGTTGAGTGCATCTGTCGTAATCAGCACATATATGTCGATGGCGGCGGTTATTTGTTAGCATAAATACCCGCAAAGGGGTAAGAGAAGTGGCTTGCCGCCGCTTCTCGTCGCTCAGTCAGCGGGCCTTTATTATCATCGACTTAATTTGTTGTTAGGCTCTGTTTGCTTGGCGCTGCACGGGTTAAGTGCTGGCTAGGAATTAGCTAAGTGTTGGCTAAGTGTGCAGGGCTAGGGTGGGGTTAGGATCGCGCAAGAGGGTGACCTAGCCTGATGTGTCGGCAGCAATATTGCTTTATTTCATCATTATCAAGGATACGATCGTGACTCATGTGCTCAAATTTGCCGCCGTCTCTGCGCTGATACTCACAGCGCTCTCGGCTCAGGTCGCTGCTGCTCCTGCGGTTATTTATGACATCGCGGGTAAATCAGACAAATCATTTAACGAAGCCGTATTTCACGATGGGGTTGAACGGTATCAGCAGGCCACGGGGGTCAAGGTTAAGGAGTTTTCACCTCAGAACGATGGGCAGCGGGAAGAGGGGCTACGCAGTTTAGCGAGCGCCGGTGATGGGCCGATCGTGGTGGTGGGGGTCAATATGTGGTCTGCCCTCGAAAAGGTGGCCACTGAGTTTCCTCACACCCAGTTCACCATCATTGACGTGATCGTTGATAAGCCAAACGTGCAGTCTGTCATTTTTAAAGATCATGAAGGCTCCTTTTTGGTCGGCGCACTGGCGGCCACGGCGTCTAAGAGCGGCAAGATTGGCTTTGTGGGTGGCATGGATATTCCACTTATTCGCAAATTTCAGTGCGGTTATATGCGAGGGGCCAAATATGCCAAGCCGCGCATTGAGGTGATCACCAACATGACCGGCTCGACCCCAGAGGCGTTTGCTAATCCTGCCATGGGCCGCGAGCTAGCCAAGGCGCAGTTTGCCAAGGGGGTGGATGTGGTTTATGCCGCGGCTGGCGGTACGGGGCTTGGGGTTTACCAAGCTGCGAAAGAGCAAGGCAAATTGGCCATCGGGGTGGACTCTAACCAAAACCACCTGCAACCGGGCACCATGTTAACGTCCATGGTCAAGTCAGTGGGGTTAGCGGCTTACCAAAGTTGGGACGATGCCGCCAAGGGGAAATGGAAAGCGGGGGTTAAAAATCTAGGGCTGGCTGAGGGCGGGGTAGATTGGGCGCTCGATAAAAATAACGAAAAGCTTATTACCCCAGCCATGAAGGCAAAGCTTGCGGCCATCAAGGCTGAGATCATCGCAGGCAAGGTAACGGTGCATAACTACATGAGCGATAACACCTGCCAATAGTGTGTGGCCGCGTATTGCCACCGTTTACCATCAGTGCCTGCGCGTATCAGGTGGCAAGTAACGGCATTGGGTTAGGGGGTCAATACCAGCTGATAAACCCCAAAGCCTGGGTGTTTGGCATCAGTAGCGGGCAAGGTATTGACATACTTCAGCTTACCTTCGGCCAGTGCTTTGGCTTCATCTCGCGGTGAGCTGTAGATCTGCAGATCGACCGTGGCAGGCAGCGCAGTAAAGTGCCAATTGTTATCTACCGGTGGTGCAAAGCCTGTCGGATTGTTAGCCGCTAACGCCTTGAGATATTGAGAGAGCACCTCGCGGGTCTCGAACTGATCTTCATGGACAATCGCTTTGCTGGTCACGCCCGGGAAGTTACCCCCACCATTGGCTCGATAGTTGTTGGTCACCACGTAGAACATCTGGGCCGGATCGATAGGGCGGCCCTGATAGGTGAGGTCGGTGATGCGATAGCTATCACTGACTTTATTGCCATCGACATCGTAGCGAGCAGGCTTGGTCACATCCACTTGATAGTTCACGCCATCGATCACATCGAAGTTGTAGGTGCGATACTTCTCGTTCACCAGTGGCTGAGGGGCGGTACTGGTCGGGTCAATTTGGTTGAACTGCACGGCGCTTTGCTCTAACCACTCTCGCACGGTGGCACCATTGACGGCGACTATTTGCAAGGTATTGGGATAGACATAGAGATCGGCCACGTTACGTAGCGAAATATCCCCAGCAGGTACATAAGTGAAATCGGTCGGACCGTTGCGCCCGCCTCTAAACGGGGCTGCTGCGGAGAGGATTGGCCATTTTTCTTTGAGCTGGCCATTTTGCTGCAGCTTCTTGGCATGCCATAGCTGGGCATCGCTAACCAGCTGGATGGACGGATCATCTTGCGCCAGTGCAAAGAAGCTGTAGATCGGCTTGGTGATCTTGCTCAGGGCCTTATCTAACCACTGGTTGGCCTGTTTATGTTCAGGCATCACCTGATCAACGACAGCTTGATCTTCGGTGCTGGTGGCGCTGCTATCGATTTTGCGCAGCTGCGATTGGCTCGATGTCACAGCCCAGCGGCCATCCTTCCAGGTCATGTGCAGATCGATAATCCCCAGATGGTTGCCCCACACCCCGGGCATCACAGTCGGCACGCCGGCCAAGGTACCTTTGTCGTTATTTACGTCGGTTATGTTGGGGTAATCCCCCGGGAAGGTGCGGTGGGCGTGGCCCAGCAGTAGGGCATCGATGCCTTTTACTTTGGCCAGCGGCAGCGCGGCGTTTTCCATCATGGGTGTGCGAGGATCGCCAATGATGCCGGTGTGCGCCACCACCACCACAATGTCAGCCCCCTTAGCACGGATCTCGGGCACATAGTGTTCCGTGGTCTCAACCATGTCAGCCACCACGACTTTGCCGGCTAGATTGCGCTTGTCCCACTGGGAGATCTGAGGCGGGGTCAGGCCCAGTACCCCCACTTTAATGGTTTGGGGGTGGCCGTTGGCATCTTTGACTTGGCGATCGAGTAGCACATAGGGGGTAAATTGCTGCTTGCCCCAATCGATGGTGCCTTTGCCATCACGGCTGAAGGCATCCGCCTTAAAGACGTTGGCATTGATGTAGGGGAAGTCGGCCCCTTTAAGGGCTTGGGCTAAAAAGTCGAGGCCAAAGTTGAATTCATGGTTGCCCAAATTGCCCACATCATAGTCCATGGTGTTGAGCGCTTTGATGGCTGGGTGGATCTGCTTGTTGAGCCACTGCTGTTTGACGTGTTGATCGTAGACATAGTCGGCCAGCGGAGTGCCTTGCAGTAGGTCACCATTATCGACTAACAGGTTATTGGCATTCTCATCTCGCGCTTTGCGGATCAGCACGGCCGTGCGGGAGAAGCCAAGGGAGGCATCGGGCTTGTTCTGGTAGTAGTCATAGCCCAGCAGGTTGGAGTGAATATCCGAGGTTTCGATCAACCGAAAGGTGAGATCACCCGGGGTGGGCGCATCGTGTTGGTTGCAGCCTGACAGCAAAAAAATAACTGCCACCGCGCTCAGTTTGAGGGTGGTTTTCATTACAGGGTTCTCTTGAGATGGATATGCCAGCGTGGTGCATTTTAGCCATCACCGTGAAGCGAGGCTGTGAGCAGGCTAACAAGTTAGCCCAATCAGCGTGCGGTGCGACAAGGGATAACGCGGGCGTTTAGCTGTTTTTTGTTCCGCAAGCTTAGCCTGCCCGTATTACAGTAAAAAGATGGTAGCGAGCCCTAAAAAGATAAAAAAGCCACCGGTGTCGGTGATAGCCGTGATCATGACGCTCGCCCCTACTGCTGGGTCGCGGCCAAGGCGGGTCATGGTCATGGGAATAATTACCCCCATTAGGGCTGCCACTAATAAATTGAGCACCATCGCAAGGGTCATCACGCCGCCAAGGGCGGGGTCTTGATAGAGCAAAAAGGTCACTAATCCCATGATGCCGCCCCACACTAGCCCGTTAATCAAGGCCACGCCAAGCTCACGGCGCAGTAAGAAAGAGAGGTTGCCCGGCTGAATATGCTGTAGCGCCAGCGCACGCACAATCATGGTGATGGTTTGATTACCGGTGTTGCCACCGATCCCGGCGACGATAGGCATCAACGCGGCCAGCGCCACGAGTTGCGAGATAGTGTGCTCGAACATGCCAATCACCCGCGATGCGATAAACGCCGTGCATAAGTTCAGTGCAAGCCAAGCCCAGCGAGTTTTCACCGCTTTGCCCACAGGGGCGAACACGTCCTCCTCTTCACTGATCCCCCCCATGCGGCGCAGATCGGTGTCGCTCTCTTCATAAACCAGATCGACCACCTCTTCGACGGTGATGCGACCCATCAGTTTGCCTTTGCCATCAACCACGGCGGCAGAGAGCAGGTTATCTCGCTCAAAGGTACGAGCAGCCGCCTCATCGTTATCTTCAGGATCAAAGGTGACGGGGTCTTGGGTCATGACGGCGCTAACGTGCGTCGTTGGTGTATTGAGCAGCACCGTGGTCAGGGGTAACTCCCCGAGCAGGTGATTGCGGCGATCGGTGACGAACAATTTATCGGTGTTGCTAGGAATGTGGCCGCATAGCCGCAGATAGCGCTGCACGGTGGCTAAGGTCACTTGGGGGCGAATGGTGATGATCTCAAAGTCCATCATGGCGCCAACGGAGTGTTTACCGTAGCGGATCACCTCGCGCACCCGATCGCGCTGGGCCGGCGCCATATAGGTGAGCAGCCGCCCCATCAGATTACGGGGCAGGTATTGGCCTAAATAAATTTGATCGTCGATATCGAGGGTGCGCAGGGCGTGTAGCAGATCCTTGTCGCTCATGCCGCTGATAAGGCTCGCCCATACCGTTTCAGAGGCTTCCACCAAAATTTGGCCACGGCGATCGTCTGCAACCAGCGCCCACAAGACATAGCGTTCATCGGGTGGCAGTGACTCGAGCGTATCGGCGATATCGGCAGCCGGTAGGCGGTTGGCTAAGGTGCCAAGTTCGTAAGTCAGCGCGAGCTGGGCGCTATCTTGTTTTGTCTGTGGGTCGCGCAAGCTCTCGGTGAGGGCATCATCAGTGAGCAGCAGGTGAAAAATGCGCGATCGGTCTTGAGCACGCTGCCGAGCGCTGTTTTTGATAGGCACAGACATGGATGAATTCCTGAGGGAGTGGCCAAGGGCGCGATCTCCATAGGGTACCAGAATTAAAACAACAGGTTACGACCGTGGTGTGCGACGGGCATAAAAAATGCGGCCACCTGATGGTGGCCGCGGGTATGGGTCGTTGATAAAGGGTTACGCGTGAGCCTGTTGACTGGGCAAAGCGTGATCTTGACCGAACCATGCGAGCTGATCAGCCAAGGTCACGACCGAGCCGACCATGATAAGGGCAGGGCTTTGTACGCCCTCGGCCAGCGCAGCCAACTGGTTGAGGGTGCCCTGAATGACCCGTTGGTTGGGCTGGGTGCCCCGTTCAATCAGCGCCACTGGGGTGTCTGCTGTTTTGCCGTGGGCTATCAGCTGGTGGCTGATGGTAGCGCAACTTGAGAGCCCCATGTAAAACACCAAGGTTTGCTGATCGCGGGCCAGCATAGGCCAGTCAAGGTCGCGGGTGCCCCCTTTGCCGTGGGCGGTGACGAAACGCACACTCTGGGCATGATCGCGGTGGGTCAGTGGAATGCCAGCATAAGCTGCGCAGCCGCTGGCCGCCGTGATCCCGGGCACCACCTGAAAACCGATGCCACTGTTTACCAGCGTTTCTAGCTCCTCGCCCCCTCGGCCAAAGATGAACGGATCGCCACCTTTGAGCCGTACTACGCGTAGCCCCTTGCGGGCTTCATCGAGTAATAGCTGGTTGATGCCATCTTGTGGCACACAATGATTGCCTGCCTGCTTGCCGACAAAGATCCGCTTTGCATCGCGGCGCACCAAATCCATCACCTCATCTGACACCAAGCGGTCATAGACCACCACATCGGCCTGCTGCATCTGACGCAACGCGTGCAAAGTCAGCAAACCGGGGTCACCGGGGCCTGCTCCTACTAAAATCACTTCCCCTTTAGCGCCACCCTCTTGGGCAAACAAGCCATCGGCCAGTTGCTGCGCCGCGGCGTTGTCACCGCGCGCCAGCGCTTGCCCAAGACGGTCAGCCCCAAGCAAGCGCTCCCAAAATTGGCGCCGCTCGCCCATGCTGGCAAACCGGGCTTTCACCCGTTCGCGCAAGCTGCCCGCAAAGGCCGCCATGGCACCGAGATGCAGGGGCAGAAGGGTTTCAAGCTTTTCGCGCAACAAACGGGCAAGTACCGGGGCCTTACCACCAGAGGAGATCGCCACCATCAGCGGTGAGCGATCAATGATGGAGGGCATGATAAAGCTCGATCGCTTGGGATCATCGACCACATTGGCAAAAATGCCCGCTTGATTGGCGCTTTGATAAACCAGGGCGTTAACCTCACGACGATTGGTGGCGGCCACCACGAGCCACTTGCCATTCAAGTGCTGCGGCGCAAACTCACACGCCAGCCAAGTGATCGATCCGGTGGCCGCAAGCTGTGCCAGCTCCGGGCCAAGGGTCGGTGCAACCACGGTTAGGTGGGCGCGGGCATCGAGCAATAGGCGAGCCTTGCGCTCGGCCACATCACCCCCGCCCACGAGCAGCACGGATTTATGGTCGAGTTGGCAAAAGATCGGCAAGTAGTCCATGAGGCCTCCTGATCAGGCGTTTTCGGTCTGGCTGGTGGCGGTGCTTGTGCAAGGCTGGGCCACTGGGCGATCCGCTTTTGGGGTGGCATACCAGTAGCCTAATCCCATAAACACCGCGCCAGAAACCAGGTTGCCAAGGGTTACCCACAGCAGGTTGTAGCCAATCCCAGATAAGGTGTACGCCTCGCTATGGGCACCAAACCAAGAGAGGGCAAACAGTGTCATGTTGGCGATAGAGTGCTCATAGCCACTGGCAATAAAGGCCAGCAAACACCACCAGATGGCGATAAATTTCGCGGCCCCTTCGGTGCGCAGCGCCATCCAAATAGCGAGACAAACCAGCCAGTTACACAACACGCCTTTCATAAACAGGGTGAGGGCTGGGGCTTGAGTTTTAGCCAGCGCCACCTTGTGTATCAAGCTGCTGGCATCTGGCAGCAAGCTGCCACCGTAGGAGTAAATGAGCGCAACCGCGATGGAGCCGAGCAGGTTACCCGCCCAGGTTTGAGGCAGGATCCGCAATAGATCGGTCATGCTGATCTTGCCGGTTTTCACCCCAAAGGTGAGAAACATGGTGTGACCGGTAAAGAGCTCAGAACCGGCGATGATCACTAAGGTCAGGGCGATACCAAAGGTTGCCCCCATCACCAGTGGGCGAATGCTGGCATCGACCAAATTGCCCAAGGTGAAAATCAGGATAATGCCCAAGCCCACATAGGCGCCGGCCATGGCAGAGCTGAGCCAAAAACCAAATTTGTCATTGCGTTCAAAACGGTTAATACGGGCCGCGTTGGCCGCGCACTTATTGATGGTTTCGGTATACATGCAGGTTCTCATTAAGGGGCTGCGACGCCGCAGCCCGGTAGTGGATAGGGTTAAACGTTGACCCAAACTTGTTGGTCGCGAATTTCGACCGGATAGGCGTTAACAGACATGCTGGGGTTCTCAAAACAGTGACCATCACTGAGTCGAAACCGCTGCTTTTTAAGTGGGCTAGCAACCCACAGCGCGCCGTCGTGCTCCGCAATCAGACCCCGAGACAGCACATTGGCGGCAAAGAAGGGGTCTTGATTGTCGATAGCGAACACCTCAGCGGTGGCACTTGGCCGAAAAATCGCAATTTGGCGTCCGTCGATCAGGGCGCAAACCCCGGTACCCGGCAAAATATCGTTGAGTTGGCAGGCGAGTTTCATTATTTGGTTTCCATCTCGATGTGGTAGACGGGGATGCGCTCGGCAGGTGTCGCCGGACGGTGCTGATCCCGCTCTGCGACAAACTGGATGTTGGGATCCCGCTGATCGCTGTTAATGAAGTGGCTAAAACGCGTGAGGGCTTGCTCATCGTTGACGGTGCGGGTCCATTCGCACTGATAGCTGGCGATCAGGGCTTCAATGTCGCGCTCAAGGGTTTCGTTGAGGCCTAACTTATCATCAACGATCACCTCCCGCAGATAATCCACGCCCCCTTCTAAGTTGCCCAGCCAAACGGCGGTGCGCTCGAGTTTATCGGCGCTTGCAACGTAGAACATCATAAAGCGGTCGATAAGCTTGATCAGGGTTTGTTGATCAAGATCGGATGCCAGCAGGTCAGCGTGACGGGGCTTCATACCGCCGTTACCGCCGACATAGAGGTTCCAACCTGCATCGGTGGCGATAATACCGACGTCTTTACCCTGGGCTTCTGAACATTCACGGGTACAACCCGACACCCCAAACTTCATCTTATGAGGGGTGCGAATACCCTTGTAGCGGTTTTCAAGCAACACCCCAAGACCGACACTGTCTTGCACGCCAAAACGGCACCAGGTGCTGCCGACACAGGTCTTGGCCATGCGCAGCGCTTTGGCATAAGCCTGACCCGTTTCAAAGCCTGCGGCCAGCAGTTTGCGCCAAATCGCAGGCAAGTCATCTTTTTGGGCACCGAACAGACCGATACGCTGAGCACCGGTGATCTTGGTGTAGAGCTTGTAGTCGCGGGCTACTTCAGCCACCGCCATCAAGCCTTCTGGCGTTACTTCACCGCCGGTCATGCGAGGAATAACGGAGTAGCTGCCATCTTTTTGCAAGTTGCCAAGGAAGTTGTCGTTGGTGTCTTGCAGCTGGGTATTTTGCGGGCTTAATACGTACTCGTTCCAGCAAGTTGCAAGAATGGAGCCGGCGGTCGATTTGCACACTTCACAGCCATAGCCGTGGCCATGTTTGGCTAGCAGCTCATCAAAGTGCTTGATCCCACCCACTTTGACCAGATGGAACAGCTCTTGACGGGAATAAGGGAAGTGGGCGCAGAGGTGGTTGTTGACCTCAATGCCTTGCTTGGTCAGCTCGGCGTTGAGCACTTGGCTTATCAGCGGTACGCAGCCACCACAGCCGGTTCCGGCTTTGGTGTGTTGCTTAATCGCGGCCAAGGTGGTGTGACCTTCGGCCACGGCGCGGGCGATATCACCTTTAGAGACATCAAAACAGGAGCAGATCTGAGCGGTTTCAGGTAACGCATCGACCCCAATCGTTGGCTTGGCACCGGCGTAAGCAGGCAAGATCAAGGTATCTGGGTGAGCGGGCAGTGGGATGGCGTTGAGCATCAGTTGCAGCAGGTTGCCATAATCGTCAACATCGCCGACCAGCACAGCGCCAAGCAAGCGGCTGCTGTCTTCGCTCACAATAATGCGCTTGTAAACCCCTGCTTGATCGTCAAGAAACACATAGCTGTGGCTGCCGGGAGTACGGCCATGGGCATCGCCGATAGAACCCACTGACACGCCGAGCAGCTTGAGCTTGGCGCTCATATCCGCCCCTTCAAAGCGGCTGTCGCCACCGAGCAGCTGATCGACGGTGATTTGGGCCATCTTGTAGCCTGGCGCGACTAAGCCAAAGAAGCGGCCTTGCCAAGCGGCACATTCGCCAATGGCATAAATGTCAGGGTCAGAGGTGACGCAGTGATCATCAATGACCACCCCACCGCGCTCGGCGATGGCCAGATCGCTATAGCGACCCAGGGTATCTTGTGGACGAATGCCAGTTGAGAACACCACCACGTCCACTTCGAGTTGGCTGCCATCAGCAAAGACCAGCCGATGCTGCGCATCTTTGCCGCCGTGCATCAAGATTTCGCTGGTGCTCTTGCTGGTGTGGACCTGCACGCCCATGGATTCAATCTTGCGACGTAGCAGTTGGCCGCCTTGGGCGTCGAGCTGTTCGGCCATCAACACGGGGGCAAATTCCACCACGTGAGTTTCAAGGCCCAGCGCTTTGAGGGCACCAGCGGCCTCAAGGCCTAGCAACCCCCCGCCGATCACCACGCCACTTTTGCCACTCTTAGCGGCGGTGCGGATCTCTTTGAGATCTTCGATGGTGCGATAAACAAAGCACTCATGGTGCTGGCTGCCCGCAATAGAGGGCACCCATGGGTAAGAGCCGGTAGCCAGCACCAGTTTGTCATAACTGACCACGGTGCCCTTGTTAGATTCCACTTGATGGGCAGCGCGATCGATTTTTTTCACCGCTTCGCCAAGTAGCAAGCGGATACCATGCTTTTCGTAAAAACCAGGTTTAACCAGTGAGAGATCTTCGCTGGTGTGGTGGGAAAAGTAGGAAGAGAGATGGACACGATCGTAGGCGGGACGCGGTTCTGCACCAAAAACGGTGATCTCGTACTGGCCCGGTTCGGCGCGCTCGATCAACTCTTCGATGAAGCGGTGGCCCACCATGCCGTTGCCTACAACGACCAGTCTGACTTTGCTCATGATTGCCTCTAGTTTGGAGTAATAAAACATCATTCTACCACTAGGCTACCCAGTCTTAAGGGTTGAGCGATTGATACAAATCAAATGACGATTTATATATTACTTAAGGAGTAATTCTAAGAAATTCAAAGCTATACCTAAATAGGTATAACAGTGGCCATATTGTGGCGGCGAGGTTAATGGGTTGGGTCATTTCGTTAGGCGTGGGGGGTGAGAGTGGGTGAGGGTGAGAGGTGAACGTGGATGAAGGTGAGCTAAAAAAACGCCTCCACTGGGAGGCGTTGGGTGATGCGTCGCGGGTTACGCATCATGAATGACCAACAAATAACGGGGCGCTTACAGGATGTAGCGGCTCAGATCTTCGTCTTCAATCAAGGCGCCAAGATGGGCGTTAACGTAGTCGGTATCGATGGTAAAGGTGGCACCGGCTTGCTCAGAGGCATCATATGAGATGTCTTCCATCAGGCGCTCCATCACGGTATGCAGACGGCGGGCTCCGATATTTTCGGTGCGCTCGTTGACCTGCCACGCGGCCTCGGCCAAGCGACGGATCCCCTCTTTGGTAAATTCGATGTTGACCCCTTCGGTGCCCATCAGTGCTTTGCTTTGCGCCGTTAGTGAGGCGTTTGGCTCGGTCAAGATCCGCTCAAAGTCATCGGTAGATAGCGCGGTGAGCTCAACGCGGATCGGTAAGCGACCTTGTAACTCAGGGATCAAATCAGAAGGTTTGGCGATCTGAAAGGCGCCAGAGGCGATAAACAGAATGTGGTCGGTTTTGACCATGCCGTGCTTGGTGTTGACGGTGCAGCCTTCAACTAATGGCAGCAGATCGCGTTGCACCCCTTCGCGAGAAACATCAGGGCCTGAGCTTTCGCCGCGCTTACAGACTTTATCGATCTCGTCGAGGAACACGATGCCGTTGTTTTCTACCGCCGAGATCGCTTTTTGCTTGAGCTCTTCTGGGTTAACCAGTTTGGCCGCCTCTTCATCGATCAGCGCTTTCATGGCCTCTTTGACCTTGATCTTCTGCGCTTTCTTCTGGTTCTGGCCGATGTTTTGGAACAATCCCTGCAGCTGGCTGGCCATCTCTTCCATGCCCGGCGGGGTCATGATCTCAACCCCCATTGGGTTGGCTGCAAGCTCTAGTTCAATCTCTTTGTCATCGAGCTGGCCTTCGCGCAATTTTTTGCGAAAGACCTGGCGGGTGTTGTCGTTGTTGGCCTTCTCTTCTTCGCCCCAGGTATTGCGTGGGTTAGGCAGCAATGCATCGAGAATGCGCTCTTCGGCCGCTTCTTCGGCGCGAAATTTCATCTTCGCCATCTCGGTCTCGCGCACCAGCTTGATAGCGACATCGGTCAGGTCACGAATAATGGTGTCGACTTCTTTGCCCACATACCCGACTTCGGTGAACTTGGTGGCTTCAACCTTGATGAAGGGGGCGTTGGCTAGCTTGGCCAGACGACGGGCGATCTCAGTTTTACCGACCCCGGTTGGGCCGATCATCAGAATATTTTTGGGGGTGACTTCATGGCGCATCTCTTCAGTGAGCTGCATCCGGCGCCAGCGGTTACGCAGGGCAACGGCAACCGCGCGCTTGGCGTCGGCTTGGCCAATGATGTGACGATCCAGTTCGTGGACGATCTCTCTAGGCGTCATCTCAGACATGATTAGCTTCCTATATCCGGGGTGGGCTGGGCCACCCCTTGCAAAATGGGGTCAAGGGTGGGGTACGCGTGCGCTGTTATTGGGCGGCGTAATCCAGCACTTCAATGGTGTGGTTGCCGTTGGTGAACACGCAGATATCGCCGGCAATTTTGAGCGACTTTTCAACGATGGTCTTGGCATCGAGTTCGGTGTTTTCTAATAGCGCGATGGCGGCCGATTGGGCGAAGTTACCGCCGCTGCCGATGGCGATGAGATCGTGCTCTGGCTGCACCACGTCACCGTTACCGGTGATGATGAAGGATTTATGTTCGTCGGCCACGGCCAGTAGCGCTTCAAGACGGCGCAGGGCGCGATCGGTGCGCCACTCTTTAGCCAGCGCCACGGCGGCACGCTCTAAATTACCCTGATGAGCCTGTAATTTGGCTTCGAAACGCTCAAGCAGGGTGAAGGCATCGGCGGTGCCGCCGGCAAAGCCTGCCAGCACTTTACCGTTATAAAGACGATGAACTTTGCGGGCGTTGCCCTTCATGACGGTATTGCCAAGGGAAACTTGGCCATCGCCACCGATGACGACCTGACCGTTGCGACGAACTGAAACTATGGTAGTCACTTTACTTACCTCGCTTGAGCCGAATGACGGCCTGACTGTGCATGGCAAGAAAGATGGGGATGGTTACCCTGCTTTTCAACCCTGGGGGTAGTCGGTGATGCAAGGAGATGAGCCGCGATGGCGGCGGCGGCCACAAAAAAACAGGGCCGGGTGTCATGACCCGGCCCTGCGTTATCGCCAATCGAATGATTAGCCTCTTTTGACAATACAGCCGTTGATGCCTGCGCCTTGTAACGTACCGCTGGCGTCACTGACGGCCTCTTTGCCCTTGAAGGGGCCGACCATCACTTTATAGACAGTGCCATTGGCGCTATTGGCCACCTGCAAGCTAGAGCTGAGGCCAGAGCTAAACGCAATTCGCGCCTTGAGTGACTCAGCCGACTCTTGTGAGCGCAGTGCTGCACATTGGATCATATAACGACTATGGTCCGCGCTCGCTGGCTTCTCTTGACTGGCCACTGGCACCGCTTTGGCGGCGGCCGCGCGCTCTTTGGCTACTTGGGCACGGATCTCACGCTCCATCTGCTCTCGCTCAGCTTGGCGTGCTTGCTCTGCCTGGCGTTCGATCGCTTGCTCGGCTTTGCGCTCTTGCTTAGCTTTGCGTTCGATCTCTTGCAGTGCGTAGCGCTCTTGCGCCGCTTTGCGTTCAAGCTCTTGCGCGGTGCGGCGTGCTTGTTCCGCCTTGCGGGCCCGCTCTTTCGCTAGTTGTGCTTGCTCGGCTTTACGGGCATTGGCTTTTGCTAATCGCGCTTGCTCGGCTTGGCGATCTTCGAGCAGGTTCGATTGCTCTTGCTCGGCGAGCCGCTCGCGTTCAGCCTTGCGAGCAATCTCTTGGGCTATGCGCGCTTGCTCCGCTTGGCGATCGATCACCGGCTGCTGCACGTTCTCGACCGGGGTATCTGTCACCGGCGTCGTCGCCGGATTGGGCTGATACGGCTTGGGCTCGATAGCGGCCTGCTGCATATTAGCTGGCGGCTGGGTCAGCACTTCAGACGGAGGTGGCGGCAAGACACCCGGTTGAGGAGGGGGCGCGATGACATCGACCTGCTTATTTTCGAGCCGTTCGATATAGGTCCACTTCTCTTGCGGGAGGCCATCATTTTTCGGTTTTGGTTTATTGGCTTTGACCTGCTCTTCAATGGTGGGGGCATCATCCCCCTGGCCATTAATGAGATAGAGAAAGCCACCAAAGCCGACTATCAATGCGGCAACCACTAAGGCGGGAATTGCAGGAAAGCGGCGGCCAGTGGGCTTTTTGTTCCCACCGCCGTTAGTACCCTTACCGCGGCCACCGGCCCGACGTCGTGAACCGCTACCGACATAATCCTGGGTTGCCATCTCTTACATGCGCTCCAGCGTGTGGATGCCCAGCACCCCAAGACCCAACTTCAGCACCTTGGCAGTGGCGGCGCATAGCAGCAGACGGCTCTGACGGGTCGCTTCGTCGACGCCCTCTTTGTTGATGGGGCAAGCTTCATAGAAGGTCATGAAGTTGCCAGACAACTCGTACAGGTAGGTACAAAGCAGGTGCGGCATGCCTTTGTCCGCAACGGCGTTGACCGCATCAGAGAACTGGATCAGTTTTTGCGCCAGCACCTCTTCGGCCTCTTCGTTCAGGGTCACATGACCAGTGAGGGTGTTGGCATCGATGTTGGCCTTGCGGAAGATGGACTGGATCCGGGTGTAGGCATATTGCAGATAAGGGGCCGTGTTGCCTTCAAACGAGAGCATCATGTCCCAGTCGAAGATGTAATCAGTGGTGCGGTTCTTAGACAGATCGGCATATTTTACCGCGCCCATGGCGATGGCATTGACGACATCGGCTTTCTCTTCGGCAGAAAGGTCGCTGTTGCGACTTTCAAGCAGCGCGCTTGCCCGCTCTTGCGCTTCGTTGAGCAGATCAACTAGCTTAACGGTGCCGCCGGTACGGGTTTTATAAGGGCGGCCATCTTTGCCCAGCATCATGCCAAAGGCGTGGTGCTCAAGCGGCACAGATTCAGGCACATAACCGGCTTTGCGAGTAATGGCCCACGCTTGCATCAGGTGTTGGTGCTGACGGGAGTCGATAAAGTACATCACCCGATCGGCCCGCAAGGTTTCGTAACGATACTTGGCACAGGCGATGTCGGTAGTGGTATAGAGGAAGCCGCCGTCACTTTTTTGGATGATGACGCCCATGGCCTCGCCATCTTTGTTCTTAGACTCATCTAAGAACACCACGGTTGCCCCTTCGCTTTCTACTGCTAACCCTTTGGCTTTGAGATCAGCGACGATGGGGGCAAGCATATCGTTGTACATCGACTCGCCCATGATGTCTTTGTTGGTCAGGGAGACATTCAGCCGGTCGTAGTTGAGTTGGTTCTGCGCCATGGTCATATCGACCAATTTTTTCCACATGGTGCGGCAGTACTCATCGCCACCTTGCAGCTTGACCACGTAGTTGCGGGCCCGCTCGGCAAACGCGGCATCTTCGTCGTAGCAACGCTTGGCTTGGGTGTAGAAGGCTTCCAGATCCTTGAGGGCCATGTCGCTGGCGTGCTCGTTAGACATTTTTTCTAGATAGGCGATCAGCATACCGAACTGGGTTCCCCAGTCACCGATATGGTTCGCGCGGATCACCTTGTGACCCAAAAACTCCAGTGCGCGCGCGGCAACATCGCCAAGAACGGTGGAGCGAATGTGGTGCACCGCCATCTCTTTGGCCACGTTAGGGGCGGAGTAGTCCACCACCACGGTTTGCGGGGTTGGCAACTTGATGTTGGCGTTAGCCGAGGTGACCATGGCCTCAACTTGGCCTGCGAGCCAGCGCTGGTCGAAGAAGAAGTTGATAAAGCCAGGCCCTGCGATTTCGACCTTGGCAATAAGGTCAGAGGCCGGCAGGTGCTCGATGATGGCAGCGGCCAGCTCACGGGGGTTTTTGCGAGCCGGTTTAGCCAGCAACATGGCCAAGTTGGTAGCCAAGTCACCGTGAGCTTTTTCCTTGCATCGATCTATTTGTACTCGGGCTTCTAAGTCTGCTGGCAACATGCCCGCTGACTTGAGGTTGGCTACCGTTTGTTCAAGTAGATGATGAATATGCTCTTTCATAACTGACCACCAAGGTTGCTCGTCGAAAAATGACTGAAATATAAGAGCGTGAATTTTACCCGCATCGGCTCGAGAAAACTATAGGGATGACCCGTCGTGGGCAGTTGGGCAGACATTTACGCACTTTTAACGCCCATATCTGTGCTTACAGCGGTAATATGGCCACCATTGATGTTTCTCGCGCCCCCAAGCTGGGTATCTTGGCGGCACCTGGCTCATGTTTACGCTTCTTTTTGACGCCACCGATTTGACGCCGCCCATCATCTCGGCTGTTTGGCCGAGCATATCAACAGCAATACCTCACCGAGGAGTGTGCTATGCAACTGGCGCTGTTTCCCCTTTCATCGCAACTGCTACCCGGTGGCATCATGCCACTGCGCATTTTTGAACCAAGATACCAACGGATGATTATTGAGGCTGGCGAGACGGGCTTTGCCATCTGCATGGTGAACCCTGAGCAGCCCGATGCCTTGCGCAACATGTTGCCGATCGCAACCCGCGTCACCATTATCGATTTTGATCAGCTATCAGATGGCACCTTAGGGATTACCGTACAAGGGGTTGAGCGGGTCGCCATCGACGAGGTGTGGCAAGAGAGCGATGGCTTGCGTGTTGGTCAGGTGATGGCACTGGCGCCATGGCCCACTCAGCCACTGAGCCCTGATCAGTTGCCCCTCGTTGAAGGGTTGCAAGGGGTCTTTGCCGACTCTCCTGATTATGCCGAACTCTATACCGCCCCTTGCTGGGATGAGGGGAGCTGGATCGCCCAGCGTTGGCTTGAAGTGCTGCCGCTGCCCGTTGAGCAAAAGCAGTCGTTGCTGGCCGCCTCCGATAGTCAGTCTGCGCTGGCATTGATCCAAGGGGTGCTCATGGCGAGCCACTGATGGCGGCGAGGGGCCTGCGTTAAAGCGGGCCAATAACAGACTAAAAAAGGGACCAATAAGGTCCCTTTTTTATGGTGTTGCCGCGAATGGATTAGGCAACAAAAAGCAGATAAACCGCAAACGCCACGATAAAACGGTAGATGGCGAACGGAATAAACGTCATGCGACGGATCAACGCCAGGAAGGTCTTGATGGCAAACATCGCCACCACGAAGGCGGTGATAAAGCCCACTGCAAACATTGGCAAATCAGCCATCGATAGAAAATCACGGCTCTTGTAAAGATCCAGCCCGCTAGCCGCAACCATCATCGGCACGGCCATGATAAAGGAGAATTCAGCGGCCGCATGGCGGCTAATCCCCATCAACATTCCCCCACTGATGGTGGCGCCAGAGCGTGAAAAACCTGGCCACAGCGCCAGACATTGAAATAGGCCAATGCCAAATGCCTGCTTATAGCTGATGTCATCTAAGGTTTCGGCGATGACGGCTGGGCGGCATTTTTCGGCAATGATCAACAAGATACCGCCAGCAACCAGCGCATACATCACGGTCTCTGGGCCAAACAGGTGGGCCTTGATCCAGCTATGGATAGCAAGACCGATGATGACGGCGGGCAGCATGCCGAGGATCACATGCACCAGTGACAAGGTGGCATGATTTTGGGTGGGTTTTTGGCCAAAATGGATGCCAATGAGGCCAAATAGCCGGCGCCAGAAGACGGCAACCACGGCAAGGATCGAGCCGAGTTGGATCACTACTTCAAACGTCGCAGCCTTAGGCCCGTCAAAGCCCAGCAGGTGGCCCACGATAATCATGTGGCCAGTAGAGGAAACAGGGAGAAATTCGGTCAGCCCTTCAACGACGCCCAAAATAAAGGCGACCAGCAGGTTATAGGTGTCAATCATCGAACAAACAGTCCTTACTTGGTTTGTAGATAAGGCGGATAGATAAAAAACCCCAGCGGCTGCTGGGGTGACGTATTTTGCGCGATTGTGGTGAGCGAGGCTATGTAAAAATGCATTCGCTCCGACATCTTCAGGCGGGGATAAAGCGATAGCGGGTCTGATGATAATAACGCTGACCTGGTTGTAGCCAAGGGTCACCTAGCTCTGGACGATTAGGGCTGTCCGGCAGTTGCTGCGCTTCAAGACAAAAACCGCTGTGATCCTGATACACCTGATCTTGGCTCATGGGGGTATTGGCTAACCAGTTACCGCTATAAAACTGTAATGAGGGCTGGTTGGTATAGACCTCAAGCGCCAATTGCTGATCGGCTGACACCACCTTGGCTGCGCACTCATTCAATGGGTTATTGAGCACAAAGGCGTGATCATAGCCCTTAGCTTGTTGCAGCTGGGGGTGGCTTAGCCAATCTTGCCCAATGGCGCGCGGTGATCGCAGATCAAAGGGCCCTTCAACAGGCGCAATGCCAAGCGGTAGGCTCTGTTGATCGGTGGGAACAAAGTTATCTGCATTGAGGCTGATAGTGTGGGTGCGCACATCGCCGCCGCCATTGAGATTAAAGTAGGCGTGGCTAGTGAGGCTAACCGGCGTTGGCGCATCGGTCGTGGCGCTAAACTCCACCACCAGATCGTGCTGTTCAAGGCGATATTCTAAGTTGACGTGTAAGTTACCCGGAAACCCCTGATCGCCCTCTTTAGATAATAAAGAGAGCTTAACCCGATCGGCCTCTTGCTCTTCAATCTGCCAAGTGCGGCGATGAAAGCCTTGGTGGCCACCGTGCAAGCAGTTACCTGCCTGATTGGCATTCAGTGGCCAGCACTGACCGTCACGCACCAGCTCAGCGCCGCCAATACGATTAGCAAAGCGACCCGCCACGGCGCCTAACCACACTTGCTGGGTGGGATATGCCTCATCGGGGCAATCGAGCAGCACTTCCCGCCGGCCATTAGCCAGCGGCAACGTGAGGGAGGTTAAGGTGGCGCCAAAGTCGAGGCCGCGCAGGCGCAGCCCCTCCTTATTTTCCAGCTCGAACGGGATCATACCTTGCCTGCACCTGCGCGAGCAGAGCAGACATAGCAATCTGCCTTAAGGCCAGAGATAGCGGGGTATTGGGCTTCAACGGCGGCAATCACCTCGGCCACTTTCTCTGGGCGCAGCAGAGCTACCACGCACCCGCCAAAACCGCCGCCGGTCATCCGCACGCCGCCTTCAGTCCCAATGCGGGCTTTGATAATTTCAACTAGCCCATCAATGGCGGGCACGGTGATTTCAAAGTCATCGCGCATGGCGGCGTGAGATTCGGCCATCAGCTCGCCAAGGCGAGTCAAATCGTGGCTAGCCAGCGCATCGGCTGCCGCCAAGGTGCGCGCATTTTCACCCACCACGTGACGGGCGCGGCGATAGCAGGCTTCATCTAAGCCAGCTTTGCCCGCTTCTAAACCGGCCAGATCTAAATCCCGCAGCGCTTTCACGCCGTAGTGGCGAGCCGCCGCTTCACACTGCTCGCGGCGGGTGTTGTATTCGCTATCAACCAGGCCTCGGCGAATATTGGAGTTGACGATCAGCACTGCCAAATTGGTTGGCATAGGGATCAAGCGGGTTTCGAGTGAACGGCAATCTAGCAGCAGGGCGTGGTCAGCTTTGCCGCTAGCAGAGATCATCTGATCCATGATGCCGCAGTTACAGCCAACAAACTGGTTCTCGGCCTGCTGACCGTTAAGGGCAATGTCTGCCTGGCTGATATCGAGACCTTGCGCCTCTTTAAAGGCTTGGCCAATGGCCACTTCTAATGATGCAGAAGAGGAGAGACCGGCTCCTTGTGGCACGTTACCTGAGACCACTAAGTCCAGGCCGCGCAGCCCATAGCCGCGCTCTTGCAGGCACTTCACCACGCCGCGAATATAATCGCTCCAGCGTTGGTCTGGGTGATGGGTGATGGGTTGATCTAAATCGAACTCATCACGCTGATTGTCATAGTCGGCAGCAATCACCTGCACCTTGTTATCGTCACGCAAGCCAATGGCCACACAAGCTTCGTAATCGATGGCGCAAGGCAGCACAAAGCCATCGTTGTAGTCGGTGTGTTCGCCGATAAGGTTAACGCGACCTGGCGCACGCACGAGGAGATCGGGCGCTTTGAGAAATTGTTCGGCAAAAACGGTACGAACGCGTTGGTTAGGGGTCATAGGGCCTCCTCATTGGCGGTAGCTTGATTGGCGTTAGCGTGTTGGGTGTGATTGAAGTGGATCGGGCTGACGGCCCGCAGGCGTTCGGCCGCTTGCTCGGGGGTCAGATCGCGCTGGGTTTCGGCCAGCATTTCAAAACCCACCATAAATTTGCGTACAGTCGCTGAGCGCAGCAACGGTGGATAAAAATGGGCATGCAACTGCCACGCTTCAGGGCACTCAGAGTGCGGCGGGGCAAAGTGCCAACCCATGGAGTAAGGGAAGCTGCATTCGAACAGGTTGTCGTAGCGGCTGGTCAGCTCTTTAAGGGCAATGGCGAGATCTTGCTGCTGGGCGATGGTTAAATCGGTCATTGAAGGCACATGAGCCTTAGGTAGCAGCAAGGTTTCGAACGGCCAGGCGGCCCAAAATGGGACAACCGCCAGCCAGTGCTCGGTTTCGACCACGATGCGCGAGCGATCGGCTAATTCCCGCTCAACATATTGCAGCAGCATGGGGCTGCCGTGGGTGGCCAGCCATGCTTGTTGCAGCTGCTCTTCGCGGGCAATTTCGTTAGGCACAAAATCGCTGCCCCACACTTGACCGTGGGGGTGCGGGTTGGAGCAACCCATGGCGGCCCCTTTATTTTCAAAAACTTGCACCCAATTCCACTGACCTGACAGCTCGTTGACCTGATCGATCCAGGTGCTGATCACCCCTTCGATGGCAGGCAACGGCAGCTCAGGTAGGGTCTTACCGTGATCCGGAGAAAAGCAGATCACGCGGCTGGTACCACGGGCCGCTTCTAACTTGAGCAGCGGATCGCTCGATTGCTCTGCTGCTGGGGTGTCTTGCATCAGGGCTGCAAAGTCGTTGGTAAATACAAAGGTGCCCTGATAGTGCGGGTTAATGTCACCGGTCACGCGGGTATTGCCAGCGCAAAGGAAGCATTCAGCATCATGAGCCTGCTTGGGCGCGGCACTTACTTTTTCAACTTGCCCTTGCCAAGGACGCTTGGCTCGGTGCGGTGATACCAGCACATATTGGCCAGTGAGTGGATTAAAACGACGGTGCGGATGATCAATTGGGTTAAACATCATCACTCCTTAAAAGTGGTAAAAAGGCGCCCAACATGTGAGGTCCGTGGCGCGATATAACAAACATGGCGAGTGAGAATTTATGCCTCATACCCTTTGGGGTTAGTGGACTGCCAGCGCCAGCTGTCGGCGCACATGGCCGGCAGATCGCGGCTGGCGTACCACCCTAGCTCTTGCTGCGCTTTGGCCGGATCGGCCCAGCACTCAGCGATATCGCCGGCGCGGCGTGGCACAATCTGATAAGGCAGCGGGCGGCCACAGGCTTGAGAAAACGACGCCACCATTTGCAGCACGCTATAACCCTTGCCAGTGCCGAGGTTATAGGTATGCACCCCTTGCTTGGCGTGGCAATGCTCGAGGGCTTTGACGTGACCTTCGGCCAAGTCCATCACATGGATATAGTCGCGAACCCCAGTGCCATCGACGGTGGGGTAATCGCCACCAAACACACTCAAATGCTCGCGGCGACCGATCGCAACTTGGGTAATATAAGGCATCAAATTGTTGGGGATCCCTTGGGGATCTTCACCCATGGTGCCAGATTCATGGGCGCCAACAGGGTTGAAGTAGCGCAGTTGCACCATGCTCCAATGCGGCTCAGCAGCCTGAAGATCTTCCATCACCTGCTCGATGATCAACTTGGATCGACCGTAAGGGTTGGTGGCAGAGCGCGGAAAATCTTCACGAATAGGCACGGATGCCGGATCGCCATACACAGTGGCCGATGAGCTAAATACCAAGGTGTGGACTTGGCACGTTTTCATGGCGCGCAGCAACACCAAGGTGCCGGTCAGGTTGTTTTCATAGTAATCGAGGGGAATTTGGGTCGATTCACCCACCGCCTTGAGGGCAGCAAAATGGATCACCGCATCAATCTGTTCGGTGCGCATCACTTGCTCGAGCAAGGCTTCATCACGGACATCCCCACGATAAAAGCGCGGTTGACGGCCCGTAATGGCGGTAATCCGATCCAGTACGGCGATGTTGCTATTGCACAGGTTGTCAAATAGCACAGGCTCATGCCCTGCAGCCATCAACGCCAAGGTGGTGTGGCTGCCGATATAGCCACAACCGCCGGTTACCAGAATTTTCATCCCATTTTCCCCTACCAGGTTAGTTGCGAGGCAGTGTAAACGAGCCAATTTCATGAAACTGTGACCGCCTCGACAAACGGTGTAATCGGTTACAGTGGTTTTGCGCAAGATCTGAGCCAGTTTACAAAATGGTGCATCAAGGGTGTATCAATGATGCATCAATGCCATTTTTGGCTGTTTGCTCCCATTTTTAGGGTTGGGGTCACGGTATACTGGCGTCATGCCAAACCATGAAAAGCGAAATATATGAGCACTATCAAGGATGTAGCGCGTCTTGCCGAGGTGTCCGTGGCCACGGTTTCACGAGTGTTGAATAACTCACCTAAAGCCAGTGCTGCGGCGCGAAGTGCCGTGCTAACGGCCATGACTGCGCTGGATTACACCCCTAACGCCAATGCCCGTGCCCTTGCCAATCAAAGCTGTGACACCTTTGGGGTGGTGGTCGGTGATGTGGCTGATCCATTTTTCGGGGCCTTGGTGAAAGGGGTCGGCACTGTCGCCACAGAGCAAGGATTGCATCTGTTGGTGGGCAATGGTTTGCACACCGCATTGGGTGAGCGGGAGGCCATTGAGCTGCTGATTGCCCGTCGCTGTGAAGGATTGGTGGTACACAGCAAAGCACTCACCGATGATGAGTTGCTGCAATATGCGCAGCGCATTCCCGGCATGGTATTGATTAATCGTGATATTCCAGCCCTTGAGGGGCGTTGCATTGCCCTTAATAACCAACAAGGTGCCACCTTGGCCACTCGCCATATGTTGGGGCAAGGGCACACTCAGATCGCGTATTTAGGCTCCAATCAGCCCATTGAAGATGCCAGTTCTCGTTTGATTGGCTATCAAGATGCGCTATTTGAGGCCGGCATCGCTGCCAATAGTGAGTTGATTGAGTATGCAAAGCCCAATGAAGAGGGGGGCGAGCACGCCATGCTAAACCTGCTAGCCAAAGGGGTACCCCTGACTGCGATTGTGACTCACAACGATGCGATGGCGGCAGGGGCGCTCTCGGTGCTCGCTGATAATGGTGTGCGAGTACCTGAAGAGGTCTCGGTGATTGGTTTTGATGACATTATTTATGCCCGTTATCTGCGCCCTAAACTGACCACCATGCGTTATCCCATCGAATTGATGGCGGCGCAGGCGGCGCGTTTGTCATTGGCCTTGATCCGAGGGGAGCCACTCCCGCCCCAGTCGCGGATCTACAGCCCTATTTTGATCAATCGCCAGTCGGTGGCCCCTCACGTGGCGGGCTTCACTCGCTAGGATTAGCGTGGTCCTCCCTTTTGTTATGTCTGCTTTGCTTCGTCTTGGTGGATGGCACCTGTTACTCAATGGTGCCTAGCACGATCACCGCGCACCGTCTTACGCCTGATCATCAGATCATTAGGCCTGATCATCAGGCTCGATCACCATGATCGGGCTGCTGATGGGGAGTTGTTACCGCTTCCACTAATTGCCAGCTAGGTCACAGCATGCCCTTTGGCTTTTCGTTACTCTCTACCTCATCCATTGCCATTTAGGCCCGTACCGATCGCGTTGACGATCCATGTTGCAGGCCCACTTGTTGCACCAGGTTATTGATATTGGCGGGATCATCTAGCCCGTCTACACACCACGTTGAGGGAGAGCCATGAAGCACATCATCACACTGAGCGGCAAGCACACCGATCTGTTGATCAACCTTGAGCAAGGGGCAGAGCTGATCCACTGGGGTAAAAAGTTACACCAACCTCAGCCCACTCAAAGCCAAGCATTGGTGCGGGCCGTGCCTTATGGCCGGTTAGATGTGGACGTGCCACTGACCCTGTTCCCGGATGCGGGGCGTGGGGTGTTTAGCTCACCGGCGCTCGAAGGGCACCGCAATGGCCAAGATTGGTCACCGGTGTTTAGCCTGATCGAAATTGACCCACAGCCCCATAGCTTGCGGTTGATAAGCCAAGATAAGGCCGCTCACCTGACGTTAACCAGTGAGTTACGGCTAGACCCAGACAGTGATGTGCTAAGCATTCGCCATGCTTTGCGCAACGATGGCGCCGAGCCATTTACCGTCAATCGCCTCGCCACCACCTTGCCACTGCCTGCCCGCGCCAATGACTGCCTCTCTTTTTATGGTCGCTGGGTGAATGAGTTTCAGCAGCATCGCCACACCTTGCAGCACGGCGGCTATCAGCAAGAAAATCGCCGGGGTCGCACCTCCCATGAGCATTTTCCGGCATTAGTGGTTGGCAGCAACGGCTTTAGTGAGCAGCAAGGGGAAGTGTGGGGCGCCCATTTGGCGTGGAGTGGTAACCACCGGATGCGGGTTGACGTAAAAGCCGATGGTCGCCGCTTCTTGCAGGCCGAGGCGATTTATCATCCCGGCGAAATCTGTTTGGCGCAGGGGGAGCAACTGAGCACCCCGTGGCTCTATGCCACTTACAGTGGTGAAGGCCTGAACCTGATGAGCCAGCAGTTCCATCGCTTTGTCAGAGATGAGATTTTGCAGCTCCCGGTGCGCCAATCGGGTCAACGGATGCGTCCTGTGCACCTAAATACGTGGGAGGGGATCTACTTTGATCACGATCCGGCGTACATCATGCAAATGGCCACGGAAGCCGCCAGCATGGGGGTTGAGCGTTTTATCATCGATGATGGTTGGTTTAAGGGCCGCAACAATGACAAGGCTGCCCTCGGCGACTGGTATTTAGATGAGCAAAAATACCCAGAAGGGCTGGATCCGGTGATCAACCATGTGCTGGCCAAAGGGATGGAATTTGGGATCTGGGTTGAGCCTGAAATGATCAACAAAGACTCGGATCTCTATCGCCAACATCCTGATTGGTTGCTGGCCATGCCCGCCTATGAGCAGCCCATGGGGCGCAATCAATATGTGCTCGATCTGCAAAATCCGGCGGTATTTGCCTATTTGTCAGAGCGACTCGATGCGCTGCTTAGCCGCTACCCCATCAGCTACCTGAAGTGGGATATGAACCGCGAAGTGGTGCAGCCAGGCCATGAGGGCCGCGCGGCCCAACATGCGCAGGTGCACAACTTTTATCGGCTGATTGATGAGCTCAAAGCCAAACATCCTCAGGTAGAAATTGAATCTTGTGCCAGTGGTGGTGGTCGAGTCGATTTTGAAGTGCTCAAGCGAGTGCAACGATTCTGGCCATCAGATAACAACGACGCCCTTAATCGGCAAGTGATCCAGCGTGGCTTTAGCTACTTCTTCCCACCAGAGGTGATGGGCTCACACATCGGTGCGCGTCACTGCCACGCCACTCGACGGGTGTCAGATATTCATTTTCGCGGTATCACGGCCCTGTTTGGTCACATGGGCATTGAGCTTGATCCTGTGAAAGAGTCCGTCCAAGAGAAAGCCGGCTTTGCCAAATACATTGCGTTGCATAAGCAATATCGGGAATTGTTGCACACCGGTACCACTTATCGCATTGCTGCAGATGATACCGCCCAGATGATCCACGGGGTGGTCGCTGCCGATCAATCCGCCGCGCTGGTGATGGTGGCATTGGTCGATATGCAAACCTACGCCCTTGGCGGAGTATTACGGGTGCCAGGTTTAGCGGCAGATCGCCATTACCGAGTGAAATTGGTGGCACAGGCAGACAATTTCCATCAGGGCTTAGTCAATCAACAGCCCGCTTGGACCCATGAAGGGATCGAGCTAACCGGTGAGTGGCTAACAGAGGTAGGCCTAGCGATGGCGGTGCTCGATCCTAGCACCGCCATCTTGATTGAGTTCACGGCCCTGTAAGATCGCCTTGCTATATCACCTTGTCATATCGCCCAGTGATAAGGGCGGCAGTCACGTCCGGTAGCGATAAAGGGTTGTGACCTGTCATCGCCATTGACGGGGGTGACTCACATGGAGGGGGAGCAAATTCCCCTCCATTTTTTTTGCGCAGCAGCGTACGTGCGAAAAGTGCTTGCAAGAGGTGCTCGTGTGGAATGCTTACATTCGCCACTTCTTTCGCGCTTCTCTTTTACATTTTTCTCTTCTATTTCCACTCGCATCCCACCTTGGTAACCCGCATGGGCTCTGGATGGTACCGTTTTCTTGGTGCTGAGCCATTGCAAGGCAATGACAAGAGCATTGCAAGGCAATTACTGAAGGCTCGTCCCCACTGACTACCCCCACTTCCGTGATGGCGGTCACAAAAAATACCTAAAACCGTCCAGCGGTGATACCGGTTACACCAACTGTTTGCTGGGTCACAGTAAAGCCCATTTGGCTGGCGTAATCTGCGTGAAAAGTGGGGGGAATCGCTTGGTTCGCCCAAACATTTAGCTTGTGAATCACAAGCTAGTTACGAGCTAGTTACAAGTAATGGTTGGACACTCGATGAGCATTGAAAAATTGTTCGGACTGAATAAGAACCTGGTGATGTTTGGCGCCATATTCTTTCTCTATTTCTTCATTATGGGAGCCTACTTCCCGTTCTTCCCGATCTGGTTGCACGATATCAACGGCATCAGCAAGGCTGAAACCGGTATCGTATTTGCCACCATCTCGTTGTTTGCCTTGCTGTTCCAGCCGATTTTTGGCTTGGTATCTGACAAGCTGGGACTGAAAAAGAACCTGTTGTGGATCATCATCTTGCTGCTGATCTTCTTCGCCCCCTTCTTTTTGTATGTCTTAGCTCCGCTGCTGAAGATCAATATCTACTTAGGTTCCATCGTCGGTGGCCTCTATATCGGCTTTGTGTTTGCCGGTGGTGCCCCCGCTATCGAGGCCTACGTTGAAAAGGTCAGCCGCTCCAGTGATTTTGAGTTCGGCCAAGCGCGGATGTTCGGTGCCATTGGTTGGGCGGTGTGCGCCTCCATCGTTGGCATCATGTTTACCATCAACAACGAATTCGTGTTCTGGATGGGGTCAGCCTTTGCCATCGTGATGGCGGTACTGTTTTACTTCATTCACCCAGGCCGCGGCGGCACCAGTGAAGTGCTCGATACGCTGGGTGCAAACCACAACGCCTTTAGTGTCAAGTTGGCCATGGGCTTGCTCAAGCAGCCAAAATTCTGGTTCTTCGCCCTCTATGTGGTTGGGGTGGCCTGTACATACGACGTGTTTGACCAGCAGTTTGCCAACTTCTTTACCGAGTTTTTCCCGAGCAAAGAAGAGGGTACCCGTTTCTTTGGTTACGTCACCACCATGGGTGAGCTGCTCAACGCCAGCATCATGTTTATTGCGCCCCTGATTGTGAACCGCATCGGTGGTAAGAATGCGCTGCTGATTGCCGGTACCGTGATGTCAGTGCGGATCATTGGCTCCTCGTTTGCAGAAACCGTGACCCACGTAGTGATGCTTAAAACGCTGCACATGTTGGAAGTGCCGTTCTTGCTAATTGGTACCTTCAAATACATCACCAGCGAGTTTGACGTGCGCTTCAGTGCCACCATCTGGTTGATTGGTTACCAATTCTTTAAGCAACTGGCCACCATCTTCATGTCTATTTGGGCCGGTTCTATGTATGACGTGATGGGCTTTCGCGAGACCTACCTCATCTTGGGACTGATTGCTGCCACCTTTACCTTTATCTCGGTATTTACGCTCTCTGGCATGGGGCCACTTGCGTGGCTTAAGAAAAAGCCAGCAACGGCTGACGTTGCTGTGAGCCAATAAGCCAAGCTGCACTTCATTGCGATTTAAGATAGGTACAAAGATGAATAACACCATGACATTGCAACAGATTATTAGCCGCGCCGATTGGCAAACTCAGGCCGTAACCTCGGTTAATCGGCTGCCCGCGCACACCCCACTGGCCAGCTGGCGCAGTGAGGCTGCCGCCCGCCAAGATAGCCCTTCATCCGCTAAGCGAAGCCTTGATGGCCAGTGGCAGTTTAGCCACTTTGCCGCTCCTGAGTTGGTGCCGGGGGAGTGGCTACAGGCCGATTTGGCCAACAGCTGCCCTATCACAGTGCCAAGTAACTGGCAGCTCGATGCCGCTTACCCAGCCGCTCGGCCAGTTACTGATGGCCCGATTTATACCAATATCAAGTACCCCTTTCCGTGTCTGCCACCACAGGTGCCAGCAGAGAACCCAACCGGTTGTTATTCCCGTGAGTTTGAACTGGCGCCAGACTGGCTGGCCGACGGCCAAACCCGCGTGGTGCTCGATGGGGTCAGCAGCGCCTTTTATCTGTTCTGTAACGGCCATTGGGTGGGTTACTCCCAAGACAGCCGACTGGCCGCCGAGTTTGATTTAACCCCTTATCTGCAAGCGGGCAAAAACCGCCTCGCGGTATTGGTGTTGCGCTGGTCTGATGGCTCTTATCTTGAAGATCAAGACATGTGGTGGCTGTCAGGCATTTTTCGCTCCGTCAGCTTGCTGCATAAGCCAAGCCGTCACCTGACCGATATTCGGGTGACCCCAACGCTCGATGCGTGCTATCGCGATGGCAGCCTGAAGATCAACCTGCATGCCGAGCATGGCGCGGGCTTGTCAGTGTGTGCCGCCTTGTTTGATGGTGAGCAGCTGGTGGTGCGCCATACTGCCCCCCTTGGCACTGGCCGCATTGATGAAAAGGGCAGCTACGACGATCGCGCCGAGTTTGAACTTCAGGTGCGTGAGCCACGCCAGTGGAGCGCAGAAACCCCGCACCTGTATCGCCTCACGGTCAGCTTGCTCGATGAGCAAGGGGCCTTAATTGAGTGTGAAGGTTACGATGTGGGTTTTCGCCGCGTTGAAATCAGCGGCGGCTTGCTGCGAGTCAACGGTCAACCACTGCTCATTCGGGGTGCCAACCGCCATGAGCATGATCCCGCTAAAGGCCACGCCATTGATGTAGCAGGGATGACCCGCGATTTACTGCTGATGAAGCAACATAACTTCAATGCGGTGCGCTGCTCTCACTACCCAAATCACCCAGAGTTTTATCGCCTGTGCGATCGACTCGGGCTCTATGTGGTGGATGAGGCCAACGTCGAAACCCACGGCATGACGCCGATGAACCGTCTCTCTAACGATCCCGCTTGGAGTCACGCCTTCTTAGAGCGCATGACGCGGCTGGTGAGTCGCGACTTTAACCACCCATCCATCATCATTTGGTCACTGGGCAACGAGTCTGGCTATGGCGCTGCGCACGATGCCATGTATGGCTGGGTGAAGCGTCATGATCCAAGCCGCCCAGTGCAATACGAAGGTGGCGGCGCTGACACCCCAGCGACCGACATCATCTGCCCGATGTATAGCCGTACCGACCAAGATCAACCTTGTGATGCGGTGCCAAAGTGGGCCATCAAAAAGTGGATTGGCCTGCCGGGTGAAAACCGTCCGCTGATCTTGTGCGAATACGCCCATGCGATGGGCAACAGCTTGGGTGGCTTTGCCCACTACTGGCAGGCATTTCGCACCCATCCCCGTCTGCAAGGCGGCTTTGTGTGGGATTGGGTCGATCAAGGATTGGACAAATATACCGAAGATGGCCGCCATTACTGGGGCTATGGCGGTGACTTTGGTGAGCTGCAAAACGATCGCCAGTTCTGCATCAACGGCTTGATCTTCCCAGATCGCACCCCGCATCCAGCCTTGCTCGAAGCTAAACGGGCTCAGCAGCCGTTTGTGATCACCTGTCAGCAGACCCAACCATTGATCATTAATGTGACCAGTGATTATCTGTTCCGGGCCACCGACAATGAGCAGCTGTGCTGGACCATCTATCAAGATGGCAAGCCGCTAGCCCATGGCGAGGAGGCTCTGGAGCTGGCTGCCAGTGGCAAGCGCACCCTGACCTTACTGGCGCAGTTGCCCACCTTTACCCCAGGTAGCTTGGCATGGGTCACGGTATCTATCGTGCAGCCGCAAGCAACCCCTTGGTCTGATGCGGGCCATGAAGTGGCCACGCAGCAGTTCAACCTGCCAGTGCCATTGGCCTTGCCAGTGAGTACCACTGACGCCCATGGGGTTGTCTTTATTCAGCAAGCGGCAGACTGGCAGATCCAAGCAGGCGAGAGTCACTGGCAGCTTGATGGCCAAACTGGCCGCATCACCAGCTGGCTCAAGCAGGGCCGTGAGCAGCTGTTAGCCCCCATCGCGGATCACTTCTACCGCGCCCCGCTAGATAACGACATTGGTACTAGCGAAGCGGATCACGCCGATCCCAATGCGTGGATTGCGCGCTGGCAAGATGCCGGGCTTGGCGAGTTAGTTCACCGTTGTGTGGCGCTAAACGTCGATGCCGAGCGTGGAACCGTGACCGCCGATCACGGCTACTTTGCCCATGATCAACTGCGGGTGCTCACCCGTTGGCAGCATCAGTTCGACGGTGATGGCCAAATGAGGGTGACCGTAGATGTGCAAGTGGCTGACTGCGTGACCTCGCTGCCGCGCATTGGTGCCCATCTGTGGCTGGTGGATCAGACTGAAACAGTACAGTGGCTGGGCCGTGGCCCCCATGAAAACTACCCAGATCGCTGTCTTGGGGCAGACTTGGGACGCTGGACCCAGCCCCTTGATGCACTGCACACCCCGTATATCTTCCCAACTGATAACGGCTTGCGCTGCGATACCCGCGAGCTGCAGTTAGGGGAGGTAGCCGTGACCGGGCAGTTCCACTTCAGCGTGAGCCGCTTTAGCCAGCAACAACTGGCGGCAGCGCGCCATCAAACTGATTTGGTCGCCAAGGGTGGCTTGCACCTGTGCCTAGATGGCTTTCACATGGGGATTGGTGGTGATGACTCTTGGAGCCAAAGTGTGCGCCCTGAGTTTTGGCTCAAACCCGGCCAATATCACTGGCAATGGGCACTGCGTTAACCCGCAGGGCTTAGCCTAATCCCATGGGTGCCTCAGCCCATAAGGACGCTCTACAAAACCCGGCCTCGCGCCGGGTTTTGTTTGTTTTAGCTAAGCCCACCGCAGGAATAGACCCATCTATGCTCATCTAGGCTTATACTTGTTCAAGTTTGTACATGACTAGGTAAAATATATATATATATACATGCCTTGTGCATGCCTTACACATGGGTGTACATACTTAAAGTGAACCTTCTTGAGCGATACGACTATCTTACGCTAACTACATCAGGAGGATGTATGGCCAATAAAGTACAGAAATCCCTAAAAAATAACGCCATTGATCCCAGCAAGGCACTGCCTGTGGTATTTCGCATCTTAGATAAGTGGCACTGCAATACAGATGAACAGCTTAAACTGCTTGGCATCTCATCACGTTCAACATTGAACAAATATAAGGAATCAAGCGGTGGGATCCGTCTGACCGTGGATATGCAAGAGCGGATGAGCTACATCCTCAACATCCATAAGTGTTTGAGAATACTGTTCAGTGCCGATGACAGCATCTACGGGTGGGTGCGCAAACCTAACAGCCATCCCTTCTTTGCTGGGCGTAGCGCAATGGACGTGATGAATGCGGGTCATGTGGCTGATTTGTATGAAGTGGCCACCCGCTTGCATGCTTGGCGTGGGGGGATGGCCTGATGCAAGCGTCACCGCTGATTGAACTAAAGGCAGGGCAAGCCTATCGGATCATCCCAAGCCGCTATCCCACTATCGATCTCTATGAAGATGTGGCCAATGCAGATGAACTGGAAGCCATCTGGGCTATCGAGGCGCTGACCAATGAACGGTTGAATGAAGCCGCAGGTGATCTGATGCGGGTACCAAAAGAAGATTGGCTGGTGGGGCTAAATGGCAGCAGCTATGTGATGGCGGCGTTCACCCATATCAATCCAGATGGAGCCCGCTTCACCACTGGTGATTTTGGCGGTTATTACTGTGCCCCTCTGCTTGATACCGCCATCAAAGAGACGGTTTATCACCAAGAACGGATGTTTGGCTATACCAACGAACCTGCGCAAAAAGTACAAATGCGGGTGCTGTATACCGAGTTCAGCGCCAATCTGGTGGATATTACTAGCACCGAATTTCTTTCAACCCCGCTTTATCACGCAACCAGCTATGGCCACTCCCAAGCTTTCGCCCAAGAGCAGAAAACTAAAGGGATGGACGGTATCCATTACCGTTCGGTGCGCCACAGCAGCCATAACTGCTATGTGCTCTATCGCCCCTGCCTAGTGACCAAAATTAACCAATCCCAGCATCTGGAGTACCACTGGAATGGCAGCGCCATTGCCAATGTATTAGAGATCAAACTGTACGGGGACTAATTAGGCGTCACCGAATTGATACTTGTGAGTTGAATTCGGGTGTATCAAGAGTATCAGGAGTATCACGAGAGGCATATTTCAGTAGGGGGATTGTCGTAGCATCCAACATGGTGTTGCGAAAGGCGGTGGTCAAACGAACACGTTCAGATACTCAACAGTGGCTGATAATGTTATGATATTGAAATAAATTATTTTGTGACGGTGCGGAGTTATACAGAAGGCTCTGCTATTGGATTAGTACCGTTTTTCATCTCATTGCTATTATGAGTCCAAGTATTTACATATTTATGGAGTTAACAATTGTCTAAAACAAAAAACAATGCAATGATTTCTAGTCTGTTTCATGAGCGCAGTAAATTTGTTGTTATAGGGTTGACCGGAAGAACAGGTTCAGGTTGTACTACAGCAGCAAACATTCTAGAAAATGAAACAGCTAATTTTCCACAAGTTGAAGATGTGAAGCTCGGGAGTGAACTGTTTTTTTCTAATTTAGACTCAAAGAGATACAAGGTTGCATCGAATTACATTGTTGAAAATTATAGCCCTTTCATTTCAATTAAGGTTAGTGATCTAATCTCGGCATACATATTAACGCTCTCTGATACTCAATTATCTAATTTTATACAAAATCAATCCTGTGACGTTAGTAAAGAAAAAATAGACAACGTAATAAATAAAGGCAGCTTCAATTCTAGCTTTACGAAAAAAGGTTATTTAAAATCAATATCGGATAAAATATTAAATCATACTGGTAACGTCGAGTTGACTGATCAAGAAAAAACAAAATTTTTCTCATATATGAAATTGATCAAGAAATTCACCAGAGATTTTAAAAAAGAATTAGGGGCGCTCCATAATAAACTGTATATAAAACTTTACCAAGCAGCAGGAAACTCTATTCGTAGAACAGGATGTGTTCAATCATCTTTTAATACCGAACCGTTCAAACCGGAGTCAGTATTTCATTTGCCTGAAACAATAAATAAATGTATAAAGTATATTAGGCAAATAAAGTCTGGTGGAGCCTTTATTGTAATTGATGCAATTCGAAATCCTTTTGAAGTAAAGTTCTTTAAAGATCGTTATTCAGCATTTTATTTAATGTCAATAAATGCTCCAAATGAAGATCGTAAGGCATATTTACAAAATGAGTATAAATATACAGTAGATGAGTTTGATGAACTCGAACAAAAAGAATCAGGTAAAACTCAAGTTGAAGATGGCGATTTTATCAGTCAAAATGTTAAAAGGTGCATTGAGATATCTGATATTCATATATTCAATCCTAGGAATGAACCTGATAACAATAATGTATTAAAAGCGCAACTAGCTTGGTATTTAGCATTAATAAAACATCCAGGAATAATATCTCCAACAAACCTTGAACGTGTTATGCAGATTGCTTATACAGCAAAAGTTAACTCAGGTTGTGTTTCTCGCCAAGTTGGTGCAGTTGTTACTGATGAACATTATTCTATAAAGTCTGTTGGTTGGAATGATGTAGCAAAAGGGCAAGTGCCATGTAATTTGAGGTCGTTAAATGGATTAGTTGATGACTTTGATGAAATTACTTATAGTATTTATGAGCGGAATAATAAAGCGTTTAGAACGGCGGCTAAAGGTGAGTTAATAAAAATATCAGGTCAAGAAGGAACTCAGGGTAAAAATTTATCATACTGTTTTAAAGATATTAAGAATAATATAGATAAGTCTGGTAATCAAGTACACACCAGATCGCTTCATGCTGAAGAAAATGCTTTTCTGCAGTTAGCAAAATATGGTACTGCAGGTATTGAAGGAGGTAAGCTATTTACTACAGCTAGCCCTTGTGAGTTGTGTGCTAAAAAAGCCTATCAATTAGGAATTAAAGATATTGTGTATATTGATCCATACCCGGGAATCGCAATAGATCACATTCTATCCATTGGTAATAATAAGCCTAATTTGATTCAATTTAGAGGGGCTGTAGGTAAGGGATACCACCAGCTATATGAACCAACAATATCATATAAAGATGAACTAAATTACCTAAAGGGATCATAGGAAGTAATTTAAATAGACGTGTAATAGTTGGCTTGCGATCGTGTTTTGCACAGTTTAGCTAACTGTTACACGCCTATAAATGAATAGTTAGCACATTTTTACGCTAATTTGTTGGTGTTATAGATAAGTGAATTAATACTGACTGACCATAGGATTTAATTAATTTTCAATGCAAAAAGTCCCCGCTATATAGCAGGGACCATTCTTGATAACGATGATGATGTTATAAACAGTGACGAAGGGGATTCGCAGTGTTGCTCTATCGTTATCTGTCATCACATGATTACTTAGCGTTAAAACCGCCTTTACTTACTGGGCTTCCACCGACTTTGCTCAGTGATGACACATCAACTTTTATATTATTCCACTCTTTGTCCACTTCACCGTTAATTTTAACGGTATCGTTGGGTGAAATATCCTGGCCACGCCATGCATCGTCATCAACTTCTACCATCATTTCGCCGGTGGCATCGCGGAACATGAAGTTATCTTCACCTAAACGCTTGACCAATTTACCCTGCATGGTGACCCAAGCGTCGTCTGGCTGGGATTTCACTTGGCTGACAGAGACTTTGTGCTCAGGGCCATTGTATGCGGCAAAAGCAGGCAAGCTTAAAGCGGTTAAGATGGTCAATGCTGTTACGGTGATAGCTTTCATGTGGCGTTTTCCTAATGGGTTGTTCTGTTTAAGTGGGGCCATTATTCACCCTCGTTCGTGAAGAGAGTGTGAAATGCGCACAACATTATAAAAAAATGGGGATGCCTAATCATTTAGGGGGTTAACTAGCAAAACAGGGCCGTGCGGCCCTGTTGTTATTGGCTTATTGAGTGAGTTATAAAATCTTGTGTTTGAAATTATCAACCGTGTTCTCAACTACGCCCTCGACGTCACGGTAACGCCCTGCTAACAGTGCTTTCACGCTATAGGCCGCCATGCCTACTACATGCTCTGCGGTTAAGGTGGGTGGAAATACGAGTTCGTAGCGGTTGGTATGAACATCAAGCAGTGCAGGTCCCGGATGAGCTAAGAACGCTTGAACGGTTTGATCTAACTCTTCTGCTTTGAATACTTCATAACCTTTAAGGCCCACGGCTTCAGCCACTTTAGCGAAGCTCGGGTTTTTAAGGTCGGTAAAATTATTCAATAGACCTTCTATTTTCATCTCCATTTCAACAAAATCGAGAGCGCCATTATTAATAACAACGATTTTTATCGGAAGGTTTTCTTGATGAATCGTCAGTAAATCACCCATCAACATGGCAAGACCGCCATCACCAGATAATGAGATCACTTGTCGGTTAGGGTATGCTTTTTTAATACCTAATGCCTGCGGCATGGCATTGGCCATCGTTGCGTGTCGCAAACTAAGCATTGTTCTGCGCTTGCCATTGGTTTTAAAGTGTCGCAGCGCCCAAACCATACTGGTACCCGTGTCGGCAGCAAGGATCGCATCGTCATCAGCGTATTTATTTAATAGGCTGGTTAAATACTGGGGGTGTATCACATTGCCATGGCCGATGTCTTCTTCGGCTAACAGGGTAGCTTCTGTTTTTTTGCGCTCGGCGAGGCACGCTTTTAAGAATCCATCATCGGTACGTTCTTGTACCAGTGGAATCAAAGCGGCTAAAGACGCAACGATATCACCTTCTAAACCAAGCGTTATTGGGTGGCGGCGACCAAGTCGGCTAGCATCACAGTCTATTTGAATTATTTTTGCATGCTTTGGATAAAACTGACCCCAAGCAAAATCAGCACCCAGTAATAATAAGGTGTCGCAATCGGTCATCATATGAAAACCAGACGGGACCCCTAATAAACCGGTCATTCCCATATTGTATGGGTTGTCGTATTCAACAAAATCTTTAGCCCGTGATGTATGTGAAATGGGTGCTTTAATTTTTTCTGCAAGCGTGACGAGTAGATCATGAGCACCTTTACAACCCGCACCGGCGTAAATACCAATTTTTTTACCTTGTGCAATGATCGCTGCAGCTTGTTTCAGTTCATCATCTGAAGGGCGACGGATAGGGTTAGGAAAATGGGCAGAGTAGGGGATCTCGTCTTTTATTTCAGTGTTGCTGATATCAACCGGTAAAATAATAACCGCAGGGCCTCTTTTGCTGATCGCAGCCTGACAAGCCAGCACCGCAATACGCCTCGCTTGTTCGGCGTTATAAACCTGCTCACAAAAGACAGAGCAATCTGCAAAGGCCGTTTTAAAATTGACCTCTTGTGGCATATCTAAGCCAAGGCTCATGGTGTCAAGTTGGCTAGCAATAACAATCAATGGCGTTTGATTGCGGTGTGCCTCAAAAACCCCATTGATTAAATGCAAACTACCGGGCCCACAAGAACCAGCACAACCGGCCAATGCACCACTCATATACGACTCAGCACCAGCAGCGAATGCCCCCACCTCTTCATGGCGGGTATGTACCCATTCAATACGGCTTTTTGAAATAGCATCAGTGATGTGATTGAGTGTGTCGCCAACTACACCATAAATACGTTTGACACCAGCAGATTCAAGAACCTCTATGATCACTTGTGCAGCATTATGACTCATTGCAAGACCCCTTCTGAACGGTATGTTGAATATTAATGAAACTGACTTGCCATATGTTTATATAGCGAATTCAATTTATATTGTTCAAATATGTTTACCATGTAACTAGATGCTTTATCTATTCTTGATGTTTATTTGTGGGAATGATCACAATCACAGCCCCAGTTTTTTAATTTAGAGGTTTTACCAATGCCAGGATTTAATGAATTGGTCGGATCGTTTTTCTGATAGAACGCTTTTAACTGCGGTTTGGCCTGATATAAGTGTCCGACGTTATGTTCTGCCGGATATTGTGCCCCGCGTAGGTCGAGCCGTGCGAGCATTTTATCTTTTAGTGCATGCACATCAACGCCTTTTTTGACGATGTAATCTTGATGAAATACGTAGCACATAAAGTGCCCGTAATAGAGGCGATACACCAGTGAATCATCATACTCTGGCGGCAAACATTCAAACCAATCATGATCGTTTCGGCGTAGTGCAATATCTAGCGGCAAGATATCTTCAACCTCGCTACTGTGCACGGCGTGATAACGGATAGCGGCGCCCGCTGCGGCAAAACGATGTAAGAACGCTTTGGTACCTTCTTCTGCGGTACATTCAAAAAATGCACCTTCAGCCTTGGCAAAGTATGACGCTAACCATAAGCGAGCCTCTTCAATCCCTTCGCCAGACATACGTAGCATAAGATGATGTTCAAATTGGTCACGATACGCTTTGAGTCGCTTAGGCAAATGGGATGGCAGTAAATGACTCAAACCCTGCATGGTCCGATCGACTAAATGAGAAGGTAAGAACGGCACTTTTCCAAATATGGCATCCATTCGACCTTTGAGCGTGAACAGTGCGGGCATTCTTTCGGTGCCTAACTTGTCAATCATCACAAAGGTATCTTTGCCATAAATTTCTGCGATATCAAAAATATCGCGGTGCATATACTCGCCTTCAACCGGCAAGTTTTTAAAGTTTTCTAGCATATAACGGCGCAGTTCAGTGAAAACATGGGGCTCGTTAGTGCCAATATAAAAAACTTGTGAGGATGGTTGTGCTTCAAAGGTATCTAATCGAACAGCAAATACGGCTAATTTACCGGCGCAGCCAGAGGCTTCAAATAACTGTCGTTCGTCGGCATTAAAACGTGCGGGGGTGTCAGCATCAACATCACGAATACGCTCGGCATAATCATGCCCTGATGCCTGACGTTCGTCATATTTAACATCTGCTGGCGTATATTGTTGCGTTTCTAAACGTGTCAGGATCTCTTCTGGTGTACTGCCTAACTCAATGCCTAAGTGGTTGATAAGCTCAACGTGACCTAGCTCATTTACCCGTCCATACAGCGCCATTTCTGTATAGGCTGGGCCGCGATGCACTAACGAGCCACCAGAGTTATTGCAGATCCCGCCTACGACTGAAGCGCCGATACATGAAGAGCCGATGACCGAATGGGGTTCACGTCCGAGGGGTTTTAATACCCGGGTCAGATGCCACAGGGTGCTTCCGGGTAAAGCGACGACCTGTTTTCCTTCGTCTAGTAATTGCACTTTATCTAAACGTTGAGTGCTGATAATGACGATCTCTCGGTCATAGTCATTACCATTTGGGGTAGACCCTTCGGTAAGTCCGGTATTCGCAGCCTGCATCAAGATGATTTTATCGGCTTCAATACAGGCCTTAAATACCTTCCATTGTTCTAGCAAACTGCCCGGAAAAACGACGGCTAGGGCATCGCCTTGTCCGGATCGAAATCCCTTGCGATAGCGTTCGGTCTTGCGTGCATCGGTCAGAATATGGGATTTACCCACAATCTCGGTGAGCTGCCAAATGAGAGCGTGTGAGTCAGATAATGGACTCTTACTATTAGGTGCTACTTGCATCGCAATCGACCTTTAATTAGTAAAATAAGCTCGTTTCAGGATACAGATTTCATAAAAAAATGAAATGTTAATGTAATACTTTTTCACGCGCCTAGATTGTGTTGATTAAATGTTAATTATTATCTGGTACGGGCATTTTTTGTTTGTTTTTTAGCCAGAAACCCCGCTAAGTTGATGAGAAAATAAAAATAAAGTTTTTCTGACTACATATAACCCATAGGCTACTTATACGAATTTATTATATATTGAATTGGTTACTGGGTAGTTGAGTGTGCGTTGTAAATCGCTCTTTTATTATAATTATGCCAAAGCTCACGAGTCATGGTAGATGGATGAATACTAAGCTTTTTTGAAATGTATATTTACGTCAAGCTATAGTTATAAATATAGGCAACTTGGCATCGTGTATTTTTAGGAAACTGTTGCTATCTCATTGTGTATCGCTTTGTTTCTTTAGTGAGAAGAAGCATACCAAACCAGCGGTTAGCCTCTTCTCCTCTATGCACTATTATGGGAATTTCACTTACTATCTGAATTTACAGATTAGCAATCTTCTAGTACTACATAGGCAGTGTTCACTGGCCCATGTACACCAAAAACCTTTATTAATTCAATATCTGCGGTAGAGCTTGGCCCGCCAATTATATTAATGCAAGATGGCATTCTTTCACCTGCTTGAGCCATATGATGAAGGCGTTGAGCCATTTGAGCCACACGTGGCAAAATAGTGCTTTTACGTAGAACAAAGATAGAGGTTTCTGGCAACAGACTAACAGAACGCCCTTGTTCTAGGGCAGAGAAAAGTACTACACCACCTGATTCGGTTAGACCTGCTTCGGCATAAGTAATGCCTACTTTTGCCTTTTCGGCCATCTGGATATTATCATTCCCATTTTTTGGATCCCATACCCAGGCATCAAATTGCTCTTTTAATGCGGTTGTCATACCTAAATCAGCTAAACGTTGATCGCCACTGATAATGACTGGCATTCCACCGTATTCAGCGCACAATAATATAAGGTCGTCAATTATATTTTCAGGATGGCTTAATACACATTTTACTTTCTGGGTGCTGGCAAATTCCATAAACTCTTGGCAAAGCTCATCCTGAGTTTTATCTGTCAGGCGAGTTTGTGGATAGCTATTTACTGGCATCTCACATGCTGCTGGAGTTTTACGCATTGCTCGCCCTAATTGACAAGCGATCTCATCGAGAAATGCAGTTCTATTTTGTTGGTTAATTAACATAATTATTTATTCCTCTCAGCCTGATGACGCTTAAACCAACTACGAAAGCCTTCGCCGTCTGGTACTGGTAAATCACGTGCTTCAGTCCATTCGTTGACCACATCAATATTAAGCGGCACCTTACCATCTTTAACTATCCGGCTAGCCATTTTGGCGCCTATAGTCATACCCACTTTCCACAGAGCTGGATGGGCATTTGCATAATTAAATAGACGGGTAAATCGGCGTTCGCCTTTTGGTGTTAGACCACCTTCCGCCATAATCTGGCGGTGCTTTAGAATCAATTGAGCCAAAGGTATTTTTACTGGGCATACTTGATTACAGGCAGTACACAATGAACAAGCGTAAGGAAGATCATGAAAATCGTCATAGCCACCAAGTAGAGGTGAAATAACTGTACCAATGGGACCCGGATAGATAGAGCCATAGCCATGACCACCAATCTGGCGATAGGCTGGGCAGGTATTCATACAGGCTCCACAGCGAATACAGCGCAAGACATCCTTAAATTCTGAACCCAGAATTTTAGATCGACCATTATCAAGGATGACTAAATGGAACTCTTCTGGGCCATCAATATGTCCGGCTTCGCGAGGACCGGTTAGCCAAGTATTATAAGTAGTTAAGCGAGAACCGACTGCACTACGGCATAGCAGGGTAATAAGCACATCAACTTCTTCAAAAGTTGGTGCTATACGCTCCATTCCCATTACTGCGATATGGGTCTTAGGCAAGGTTGTAGCCATGCGTAAGTTGCCTTCATTGGTAACCAGACAAATACTGCCGGTTTCCGCAACTGCAAAGTTACAACCACTGATTCCAATATCAGCTTCTAAAAAATATTTACGAATATTCCCACGAATAAACTTGGTCATTGCTTCAGGTGATTCCGACCCGTCATATCCTAACTTGTCATGTAAGATTTTTTGGATCTGATAGCGATCTCTATGGATTGCCGGGACCACAATATGGGATGGGGTATCATGATCTATCTGAAGAATATATTCACCAAGGTCAGTCTCTATAACCTCAATACCTTCAGCTTGTAATATAGGGGTTAAGCCAATTTCCTCAGTGACCATCGATTTTGATTTTACTATTTTTTTTGCTTGTTTTTTTATAGCAATATCTCGAATGTAACTGGTCGCATCCTCTTTAGTTTTTGCAAAATAGACATGCCCGCCGTTTTGTGTCACTTTTTCTGAAAGCTGATATAGATAGGCATCAAGATTTTCAAGCACATGATTACGGATCTGCTCTGCACGATCACGCCACTCTTCCCAGTGACCTAATTCATTCACCATAATCTGACGGTTGGCACCGATACGTTCTTGAGCCATTGCCACCGCTTTACGCATGACGGTATTTTCCATCTCGGCTTTGATGCGAGGTTTAAAATCTACATTGCTGGTTTTCATCGACATGAGAAATATCCTTAGCGGCTCATCAATACTTCAGCGATATGCATTACTTTTACTTGACGATTTTCACGTGATAAACGTCCACCAATATTTATTAAGCAACTTACATCTGCACCAATGAGGTAGTCTGGTGTAACATCCATAATGTGTTTAACTTTTTCTTTTACCATTTCACCAGAGATTTCAGCCATCTTGACAGAGAAAGTACCACCAAAACCACAACATGTTTTTTGGTTGGCAATAGGCAATAGTTCTAAACCTTCAACATTATTTAGCAGCGCAATAGGCTCATCTTTCACCCCAAGTTTGCGAAATAGACTACATGATGGGTGATAAACCGCTTTTCCTGGTAAGCGAGCTCCTACATTTACTACGCCAAGTTGGTGGACGATAAAACTAGTTAAATCATGCATACGGTTAGCCACCGCTTGCGCCCTTGCAGCCCATTCAGGTTCATCAGCTAGGTAAGTAGGATAGGTTTTAATGGCATAGGTACAGGAAGCAGCAGGAGATACTATCGGGTAATCGTTAGCCTCGAAGGTTGAAATCAATAATTTCATTGCTGGTTTGGCATCATTGACATATCCACTGTTAAGCACCGGTTGGCCACAGCATCCCTGACGCTCAGGAAAAAGCACTTCACAACCTAGCTGCTCTAGCAGCAATACGCTATCACGGGCCATATTGGCTTTTACGACATCACCAATACAAGAAACATAAAAATTTACTTTCATATAAATGGTGCCCATAATTTTGGAAAAATGTATGTATTGGACCGTATAATATATTGATGTAGTTTGTCAAACAGTCATATGTTAATGAATTAGGTGTAAGTGCAAGATTATTTGTTAACTGGCTGTAGGTGTGTCGAAATTAATTGTCATGGCTGTTTGTAAATGATTATTTTATATATCTATAATGGTATGATTGTATAGTGAACATGTTTTTTATAAACTCTTCGATTCTGGTCATTAGTTAATAAGATAAGGTGACGATTTTTAATAAATAAGTTAGAGTAAGTAGATTCATAAAAATAATAGCATGCAAGTACAATATGTATAAAAAGTGATAAATTACTTGGTTGATAGAAGCTGTTACGCGAATAGCTGTAAAGCTTTACTGCTATAATTACAGCGTAATTTTGTTATTATCATGGTGAGAGCTCACTAACCTAAAAATGGGTGAATAGGTAAACCTGACTGCCGTCAGCATAAATATAATTCGCGCTGCTGAGTAAAGCAGAGTACTTTTTTCACTTTAATTCAATACTTGATTTTAAAAATATCTTTTTTAAAAAATCATACCTCTCTCTGGGTTATTGTGATCTGTGAACGATATTACATCACAGTTACATTTTATTAAAAAACTATTTATCGCCCTATCATCAATGGGATCCAGAATAAAAACAGGGCCATCCGGCCCTGTTTTTATTTTCGCGTTGCAGTCATGTGCCAAATTAACCGCGCTTGCGGCGCAGGTAAACGCCTGACTCCATGTGATGGGTCCAAGGGAACTGGTCAAACAGGGCGAAGCGGGCGATGTCGTGGGTTTCCCCAAGCACCGCCATGTTGGCTTGCAGGGTTTCAGGATTACAAGAGATATAGAGAATGTTGTCGTACTCCTGCACCAATTTGACGGTGGCATCGTCAAGGCCGGCACGGGGTGGGTCAACGAAGATGGTGTTGCACTGGTAGCTCTTAAGATCGACCCCCTTGAGGCGGTTGAACTCTCGCTCGCCCCGCATCGCCATGGTGAACTCTTCGGCTGACATCCGCAGGATGATCAAATTATCAATGCCATTGGCGGCGATATTGAATTGGGCAGAATCAACGCTCGGCTTAGCGATCTCGGTCGCCAGCACTTTGCGAAAATTTTGCGCCAGCGCGATTGAAAAATTGCCGTTGCCGCAATAGAGCTCTAGTAGGTCCCCTTGGCTTCCTTTGGTTACGTCCAGCGCCCAGGCCAGCATCTGCTCATTGATGACGGCGTTGGGTTGGGTGAAGCTGTTTTCTACCTGCTTGTAGGTGAGGGTGCGGCCCGCTACCTTGAGCTGCTCAATGACAAAATCATCCCCTAAGCAGACTTTTTGCTTATGAGCACGGCCAATTAGCCGTAAATCAAAGCCTTGGGCGCATAGGTCGGCTTGCAATGTGCTGGCGACGAGCTGCCAGTCGGCCTCTAGTTTGCGATGGTAGAGCAAGCTGACGATGAGCTGGCCAGATTGGGTCGAGAGGTAGTCGATTTGAAACAGTTTACGGCGCAGCACCGGGTGTGGGCGCAGCCCTTCGAGCAGCCGTGGCATTAGCTGATTGATAAGGCGGCTTGCGGTCGGGAACTGCTCAACCCGAATAATCTCTTTGGTTGCCGGGGTATACATGCAATGAAAGAGATCGTCCCCTTCGTGCCAGATACGAAATTCAGCCCGCATCCGATAATGCTCCACCGGTGAGGCATGCACCTCTAATTCTGGGAGGGAGAAGGGGGCAAAGAGCGCACGCAGGCGAGCACTCTTTTCATCAAGCTGGGCTTGATAGTCGGCAGGGGTTTTTGGTGCCACAACGGGTGCGTCAGCGGATTGGGATTGGGTCATGATTTACCTCACATGCACGCCGGCCTGGCCGGGTCGAAATCGGGGGAAGGCAACAGGCCACCCAAAGGGGCTCGATTTTAAAAGCCAGCTACAGATTGTCCAGTTTTTTGTGGTCAAGAAGTGTGCAGTCAGACCAATGGTGGCGCAATTTGTCGCGCAAAAGGGAGGGCGGCGTTGGATTTGGCAGGATGAGGGTGGTGGAGGTGATAGAGGCCCGAATAGGGGGGCGGTTTGCCTCGGGTCCCTGCGGCTGGCAAACTGGCTCTTTTTTCGATCTGGCAGCGCAATGAACCACAATCCCAAAAAGCCAAAGGATAAGCGGGAGCTTTGTTATCCGTTTATTTTTGAAACCTCTTATAAGTGTGATTTTGAAATCGCCACCGATGAGCTTTGCTGTCAGGTGGGGGCCGTGCTGGCATTGTTGCCCGCGGACCCTGCAACTCAAGAGGTGGTGGCGGATTTAGCGGCATTGCAGCGACTCATTTATAACCTCAATGGCTCAGTGCGCGGCAAGTTGGGCATTTTTGAGGCCGATGTGGATTGGCTCAAGGGCCGTTACGATCACTACAACGAGGTCAGCCGGGGCTGCGTAACGAGCTTTGTGTTGCCGCAAGGGCCGCAGCCGATCCCGACTCTGCATTTATGTCGCTGTGGCAGTAAGAAGGTGGTGCGATTGTTGGTTCGCCTTGAAGAGAGCCTGGTGCGGTTTGACCCGATCCTGTATCGCTTTGCCAATGTGCTCGCCAACTTCTTTTTTGTGCTGACGGTCTACCTCAAGCAGCGCTGGCAGGTGCCAGAGGTGCCCTACGTCAGCATTAATTATTGAAAGCTGCAGGGAGTGCGCGGGCAGTAAGCAACAGCGCTAAACAGCAGCACTAAACAACCAGGGAGGCGTGATGCCTCCCTAGTTGTTGGGGTTTAGTTCACGGTGCAGCGCACCTTAGTGGCCAAGATACACCGGCAACAGATGAGCCATCGACAAGATGTGAAATAGCGCAGTGGCTAGCCCAAATACGATCAATAACCACACCACAACGTTGCCACCTGGCGTTACAAATTGTGAGTGGATCTCGCCACTGTTTGCCCGTGCGCGGGTGCGCAAAACCAGCAGTGCAGGGATGATACAGGTCCAAATGGTTGCGGCTGCACCGGCATAGCCGATCGCCAGTAAGAAACCAAACGGAAACAGTAACGACAGCACTAGCGGGGGTAAAAAGGTGATTGCCCACGTTTTGCTGCGCCCAGTGCGGCTGTTGTCGAACTTGAACAGATCGGCCAAATAGTCAAACACCCCCAGCCCCACCCCAATAAATGACGAGAGGATCGCCGCCATAGAGAACGCATTGATGATGTTGGCGATGTGCTTTGATTTGATCACCCCAGAGAGCGCAGAGAGCAGCACGTTCACATCGCCCCCTTGGGCGATCACGTTGGCAAAATCTTGGCGCGGCAAGTTGCCAAAGATCCCCAGTAGCCACAGCACATAGAGGGCGAGCGCGATCAGGGTGCCGCCTAAAATAGCCCATTTGGCTTGCTGTTCATTTTGGTAATGGGCGCGCAGCGAGGCCACCGAGTGGTGGTAGCCAAATGAGGTAAGTGCCACCGGTAGCATCGCCATGGCATAGGGGGCGTAGTGGCTTTCATGACCGGTCAAATCCAGCAGGGTGGGCAGTTTGATATCACTGAGCAGCCCGGTTACCCCAAAGGCAAAACTAAAAATCATAAAAGCAATCAAGACTACCGAGATGCGATCGACGGCGTGGGTCGAATGCCAGATCACCAGCGAAAAAATTGCCACAAACAGTACCGAGGCCAGTTTGCTGTCGATGTCGAGCTGCGCCTGCAAGATGTGGCCAGAGGAGGTGATATAGGCATAAAGCAAAATGCCGCCCACAAAATAGACCGAGAGATTATTGAGAAAATTAAGTGGCTTGCCCAAGAGTTCATGGGTCACGGTGTTAAACGATGCGCGCATTCCATAGTGCTGAAATGACTCCAGCAGCATCCAGCCAGAGAGCGTCATCATCACCATGGTGAGCGTGAGCACCAGTATCGACCAGAGAGTCCATGCACCGGCGCCGGCACTGGGTAATCCCAACATACCTGCACCGACGCAGACGCTAGCGATGATGCAGGCACCGCCTAAAATTGATGGCTTTTTCTTCATAGATCCTTCTGTTTTAATCAGCGACACGCCTAACGTTCATCACATAAATAGCGGGCCATGATGCCAGCCTTTGGCACCTAACGCCCAGCAATAATTGGGGAGCTAGAGGGCAAAGCGGGGTTGATGGCTGGGTCGATAAGATGTGTGGTGCAAGGGGCTGATCTTATGTCTGCCCCGGTTGGCGCCCTTCAGGATTGAGTAGACCAGACCAGACCAGACCACTACAACCGTCCCTTAACGAGCCGCATCACTTAATCACTCATCGCAACGCCGGCGTTAATCTCTGCCTGTTTGGCGATAGCCTCAGTCATTCCTTGAAAGATGAACCGGTGAAACGGCAGCATCACCAGCCAATAAGCCAGCCCCCACGCCCCTTGGGGATGCCAGTGCGCGGTGACGGTGAGCCGAGTCAGGCCCGACTCTTCTGGGGTAATGGTGAAGGCTAAGCGCCCAACGCCTGGGGCCTTCATATTGAACAGCAGATCGAGGCGGCGGCCCTCATCGACCCCTAGGATCTGCCAAGAGTCGATCATATCGCCTTTGATAAATCGATCGGGGTTAGTGCGGCCACGGGTGCGCGCCGGGCCGCCAATGAGGTGATCCATCCATTCACGGATCGTCCACAGCGAGTCCATGTAGAAGTAGCGTGACTCGCCCCCTAGTTGCTGCAATACCTGCCATAGCGCATCGGTCGAGGCGAGGCTGATGGCGGTGCCGCTTGCGGTGCGATCATAAAAACCATATTCAGGGTGACGCCAGCGCAAGCCAAGCGCTGTCTCTTGGCCCTGCTGTTCGGCCCCAAGGCGCTGCTCGAGGGCCAAACTTTCTGCAATGGCGTCATCAAAGCTGAGCAAGGTTTGGGGTAACAGCGCCCGTAACGGGCCATCGTCGGCAGGAATATCGTGTTTGAGCCCGCCGACCAAGGCCTTGGCCACCGGCTGTGGTACTGAGGTGACAAACTGCAGCCACCAAGACGATAACGTAGGGCTTAACAAGGGGATCGGAATAATGGGGCAGCGTTTGCCAATGTGAGCGGCAAATTTTTGTAACTGCTGTTGATAGCTGAGCAGCTCAGGGCCTACCGCATTGAAGATGTGACCTTCTACCCCTTTGGCTTCGATTAACCCGCTGAGGTAGTGCAGCAGATTAGAAAGGGCAATCGGGGGAGTGCGAGATCGCACCCACTTTGGCGTGATCATGAGCGGCAGATTGAACACCAAATCGCGCATCACCTCAAACGCCGCAGAACCTGGCCCAATGATGATACCGGCGCGCAGCTCTACCACCGGAACGCCAGCATCACGAAATAGCTCGCCGCAGCGACGGCGTGAATTGAGATGCCGGCTATGGCACGGCGTTGGTTGGATCGCCCCTAAATAGATGATGCGGCGTACCCCTGCAGCCCGCGCCGCGGCGGCAAAGTTGTTCACGCCTTGCTGCTCTAATCGGTCAAAATCAGCCCCAGCCCCCATGGCATGGACCAGATAAAAAACAGTGTCAATGCCTGCTAGGGCAGCAGGCAAGGTGCTGGGTTTAAGGCTGTCAGCAAGACGAAACTCAACCCCCGCAGGCAAGCGACAGCTGTGGCGCGCCCCTGCGATCACCTGATACCCCTGCGCCTGTAAGTGAGGCACTAAATAAGAGCCGATGTAGCCTGCCGCCCCCATCACCAGACAATTTCTCATGCAACACTCCTTTTGCTTGGCTCCGTTTGGCTGGAACCGGTTTGGCTTGAACTTGTTTGCCTGAACCTGTTTGACTCGCGCCCATAGGCCAGATGCTGTGGCCCTTCTGCGATTTGGTTATGCGGTGGTTTTGTGATTTTTCGTTACCACAATGCAACATTGAGCTAACCAATGCACTAAGCAATCCATTAACCCATGTATTAACTCATGCACCCATCGTCTCAGTAAGGGCCAAAGCGGCAGGGCCGCGTGAGCCATAACGGGTTGCGTTAGCGAGAAAGGGCGACGGCGCGTGAGGAGGAGATGACAAGTCGCCGCCCAAGGGCTGGGCGGCGAAGCGGGGTGATCAGTTGAGCTCGGTCGGGTCGATATCTAGACTCCAGCGCACCCGTTTAGTCTCGGGCCAGCTTGCTAGCTCTTTGACTGCCCAATCGAGCAACTGAGCCAGTGGTGCTCGGTTGGGCCCTTGCACCAGCAATTGCATGCGAAATTGACCCGCCTTGCGCTCCATAAAACCACTGATGGGCCCTAGCACCAGCACGTTGGGATAATGGGCGCTGCGCAAGGTGTCGGCAAGACGGGCCAGAAACTGTTGCACTGAGTCGCGGCCCGTGGCCTCCGCCCGAAATAAGGCTTGATAGCTAAACGGCGGCAGCCCCAATAAGCGGCGCTCTTTGAGCGCGGTATCAGCAAAATGGCCGTAACCGTTTTGGGTCAAATCCTGCAGCAGGGCATGCTCTGGGTGATGGCTTTGCAGCACCACCAAGCCAGGTTTACTGGCCCGTCCCGCACGGCCAGCCACTTGGATATAGAGCTGAGCCAGTTTTTCAGCGGCGCGAAAATCGGCGCTAAACAGGGCGCCATCCACATCGAGCAGGCCAACTAAGGTCACATCCGGAAAATGATGGCCTTTGGCGAGCATTTGGGTGCCAATCAAGATCTTGTATTTGCCCGCTTTGATGTCAGTGAGATGGGTTTCTAGCTCTCCTTTGCGGCGGGTGTTGTCCCGATCGATGCGCACCACCGGATATTGGGGAAAGAGGGTGGTGAGGTGCTGCTCTAGCTGTTCTGTGCCAACGCCAGACCCCACTAGCTCGTGACTGCCGCATTCGGGGCAGCTGCGTGGCAGGGGGCGTACGCTGTCGCAGTGGTGACAATGCAGTCGTCGCCCTGCTTGATGCCAGGTATACCACGCATCGCAACGCTCGCAGGCGGCGCTCCAGCCGCACTGGTGGCAAATGAGCGACGGCGCATAACCACGGCGGTTAAGAAACAGCATCACTTGGTTGCCCGCGGCTAAATGCTCTGCCATCAGCTGCTCTAACTGGGGGGAGACGCCTGCCTGCAAGCGTACGCTCTTGAGATCGAGGATCACTTGGCGAGCCGTTTGGGCATTACCCGCGCGGCGGGTTAGGGTGAGGTGGTGATACTTGCCGCTGCGGGCGTTGTGCAGCGTCTCGAGTGAGGGAGTGGCAGATCCGAGTAAAATAGGAATGCCCGCTCGATGGGCCCGCATTACCGCCAAATCGCGCGCGTGGTAGCGAAAGCCATCTTGCTGCTTAAAGGAGCCATCATGCTCTTCATCAATGATGATGATGCCAAGATCGTTAAACGGGGTGAACACCGCCGAGCGGGTGCCGATCAAAATAGCGGCGCCGCCGTCGCGACAGGCGAGCCAGGCATCGAGCCGCTCTTGATCGTTCATCGCCGAGTTCATGGCCACCACCGGCACCTTGAAGCGGCGCCGAAAGCGGTTGATGGTCTGCGGGGTGAGGCCAATTTCTGGCACCATCACCAAGGCCTGTTTGCCGGCGCGCAGCAAGGGTTCAAGGATGCTGAGGTATACCTCGGTCTTGCCAGAACCGGTGATCCCGTCGAGTAAAAACGCCCCAAACTTGTTGCTCTGGCTGGTCACAGCTGACACCGCCAACGCCTGCTCACCATTGAGGCGCAGCCCCTCGGTGGCGTCAAAGCCGGCTGCCCACTCGCTGTCATGACTGGGCTCTAGGCTGCGTTTTTCTAGTAGGCCTTTTTTTTCTAAGGTGGTGAGTGTGGCAGCTTGGATCTCTTCTTGTTTCAGGGCTGATGGGGTTTGTGGGCCTTTGCACAGCAGTGCGAGGGCTTGTTGCTGCTTAGGGGCTCGCTTTAGCTCATTGAGATCGCATGCCATACCAGTGTCGGTGGCAAACCAAAATGCCAGCGCCCGATAGGCTGCGGGCTCCCCTTTGCGCACCAGCACAGGTAAGGCATGGGGCAACACTTCCCCGAGCGGATATTGGTAGTAATTTGCGCTCCAGGTCATCAGCGCCAGAATGTCGGGCCCAAGCACAGGGGTGGCGTCGAGCACCCGCTTGATGGGTTTGAGCTTGTCATGGGGCACGTCAGTCTCGTGGGGGTGATCAACCACTAACCCGACCAGCGTCTGAAAGCCAAAGGGGATCTCGACCCGACAACCGGGAGCCGGTAACGGTAGCGATGAGAGATAATCGAAGTGACGGCGTAACGGTACCGGGACAGCGACACGAACCAGAGCGAGCATTTGCGAACAATTCACCAGAGGTTGCCTATTTTTTCTGCGAAGCTACTTGCCTGAACTCAGACATTTCCTATATTATTCGCAGCCTTTGAAACTGTGTTCAACAATCGTGTGGTGTCCGACAAGAGATCGGATGGCGACACGGCCTATTAATTGAGGTTGTCTATGAAAACTGGTATCCATCCTGAGTACGTAGCTATCACCTGCAAGTGCTCTTGCGGTAACGTCATCAACACTTTCTCTACCCTAGGTAAAGACATGAGCTTGGACGTATGCTCTGCATGCCACCCATTCTACACCGGTAAGCAGAAAGAAGTTTCTAGCGGCGGCCGCGTAGACAAGTTCAACAAGCGTTTCGGTGGTTTGACTGCCAAGAAGTAATCTTACTTCTGACGAATTCTAAAAAGGCGCCCAATGGGCGCTTTTTTTATGGCCACGATGTGCCGAATGTTGCCGCTTCTGTTGCTAGTGGTGCAGATGTCAGAGACGAGGTGCTACAAACACGAGTTTTGCGCACACATAGCAAATGTTGGTCAAAGAACATCATCTTCAAGTAAAGCTAGGTGAGGTGGGCTGGGGCCTTAATCGATAGCGAGATCACCACGACGGCTGCGTGCGTGACACAGACAGACGAAGTTAGAGATTGGCATTTAGGCGCTCGCCACCATGACAAGCGGGAGCCATGCTCCCGTTTTTTGTGTCTGTTGCTGACTCTTTGCCGCTGATCGCAAAGGGAAAAGCGTGACCACCGGCGAAGGTGGTCAAGGCTAATCTGATTTAGCGAAGCGTGGTTTGCAGCGCGGCGAGCCCGGCTTCGCCGACCAATTTACGGCTAAGATAGCGCAGCAATAGGCCATAGAGCGGCACGAATAATCCCAAGCTAATGAGTAGCTTAAAGACGTAATCTACGGTCGCAATCTCAATCCAGTGTTCGGCCATAAAAGGGTCGGTGGTGCGCCAGAACGCCACGCTAAAGAAGGTTAGGGTGTCGACCAAATTACCAAATAAGGTCGATGCCGCCGGCGCCACCCACCACGCCTTCATCAATCGCAGTCGGTTAAACACCACCACGTCCATGAATTGCCCGACCAGATAGGCCATAAAGCTGGCTAGTGCGATACGGGCGACGAACAGATTGAACTGGGCCAGATGGCCAATGCCTTGAAAGCTCCCCTCAAAAAACAGCACAGAGAGGATATAAGAGACAGCTAATGCCGGTAGCATCACGGTTTGAATAATCTTGCGCGCCAACCCAGCCCCAAAGATCCGTACCGTTAAATCCGTCGCAAGAAAGATAAACGGGAAGCTGAACGCGCCCCAAGTGGTATGAAAGCCAAAGACAGTGATGGGTAGCTGCACCAAATAGTTGCTGCTAGCAATGATCAAAATGTGGAACAACGAGAGGCGGACCAGCGCCGTATGGTGCTGAGCTGGGGTCAAATTCATGTTGTGACCTTTTTGGTTAATGGGGTTAGGGAACCCATATCGCCACCATTGGCGATAATTGAGGGGCGCGATTATACCCACCCAAATCGATAGTTCAATCTTTATGCGGTCACATCGGCTGCCCGCATCAGTTGCGGCGAACGCGTAGAGCGAGCCAGGCGAACCGCCACGGTGGATGCACGCTACGCTGCGTTAACGCTGGCAGTAGCGGATGATGAGATCCATAAACGCCTCACCAAAGCGCTCGAGTTTGCGCTGGCCAACGCCATTGATCGCGAGCAGCTCATCTTCTGTCATCGGCATCAGTTGGGCCATCTCGACCAAGGTGGCATCGTTGAACACCACGTAGGGCGGCACCTCGTCATGCTCGGCAATTTTTTTGCGCAAGCCCCGCAGCTCTTTAAATAACCGCTTGTCGTAATTTGCGTTATCGAGTTTATCGTTGCGCTTCTCTTTGCGACTGGAGATGGGCTGCAAGCGGGGCACTGCCAGCGCCAAGGTCGTTTCACCACGCAGCACGGGGCGTGCGGCCTCGGTGAGTTGCAGCACCAAATTGCGGGTGATGTTCTGAGTGAGCAGCCCCTTGTGGATCAGTTGGCGGATCACGCTTAGCCAATATTCGTGGCTCTGATCCTTACCGATGCCATAGGTTGAGAGTTTATCGTGTCCGTAATCTTTGATGCGCTGGTTGAGGGAGCCGCGCAGCACCTCGACCACATACCCCACCCCAAAATTTTGCCCCACTCGCCACACGCATGAGAGCGCCTTTTGGGCATCTTGGGTGCCGTCATAACTCTTGGGTGGATCGAGACAGATATCGCAGTTACCGCATGGCTTATCGTTGTATTCGCCAAAATAGTTAAGCAGCACCTGACGGCGGCAGGTTTGTGCCTCGGCAAACGCGGCCATGACGTTGAGCTTGTATTGCTCCACCTGTAATTGATGTGGATTTTCAATGTTATCAAGCAGCCGCCGTACTCGGCCGATATCGGCAGGATCGTACAGTAATAAGGCTTCTGCCGGGGTGCCATCGCGCCCAGCACGACCGGTCTCTTGATAATAAGACTCGATGTTTTTGGGAATGTCGTAGTGCACCACAAAGCGCACGTTGGGCTTATCGATCCCCATGCCAAAGGCTACCGTGGCCACCACTATCTCAACATCATCTTTAAGAAAGTCATCTTGGGTTTGCTGCCGCTGCTCAAGGGGCAATCCAGCATGATAGGGCGCCGCTTTGCAGCCATGGCGAACGAGCCGCTCGGCGACCTCTTCTACGCGATTACGACTAGAGCAATAAACAATGCCGCAGTTACCCTTTTGGCTCAGCACGTAGCGCAGCAGCTGCTCAGCGGCTTTGAATTTTTCGACCAAGCTGTAGCGGATATTGGGGCGATCAAAGCTGGCGGTATGGATAAACGGATCGTGCAATTCGAGTCGGTGCAGCATATCGCGGCGGGTGGCATCGTCAGCGGTGGCGGTGAGCGCCACTACTGGCACGTGGGGAAACCACTGTTTGAGCCGACCGAGGGCGGCGTATTCTGGCCGAAAATCGTGGCCCCACTGCGACACGCAGTGAGCTTCGTCAATGGCAAATAGACCAAGGGGAAGCTCAGATAGGCGATCCATAAAGTCATGCTGCAGCAACCGCTCAGGAGAGACGTAGAGCAGTTTGATTTCGCCGCGGCGCATGGCGGCAAAGTTTTGGATCATCTCCTCCCGGCTGAGGGCGGAGTTGATATAAATGGCGGCCACCCCGTTGGCGCGCAGGCTATCGACCTGATCTTTCATCAACGAAATAAGGGGAGAAACTACCACCCCAAGTCCGGGTCGCAGGAGCGCTGGGATCTGAAAGCACAGCGATTTACCACCACCGGTAGGCTTAAGGACTAGCGCATCGCGCCCCGCCACAATTTGTTCGATGATCTCAAGTTGGCCCGGCCGAAATTGCTGGTAACCAAATACCGACTGCAACAAGGCAAGCGGACTCTCTGGCTGAGGAACAGGCAAGGTTTCGGCTATGGCGGTCATGGGCTCTCCTTTGGGGGCGCCATTCTAAAGCAGCCGCCGCTGACAATAAACCTACCATTGTGACCCTGGTGCGAGGATGGCGGGGGGACTACCCGGTTTACTCGGGTAAGAGGGGCGAGTGACCCTCAGATGGTGATAAGCAAAGAGGGGCGATCGGTGGCAGAAATCAGCGTGAAAATTCATCATGACCAGTTGGAATGAGCTGGCTAAAAATCGCACAAACGCGCGGTTAAATCGGTCTTTTTTTGCAAGAACGCACAATCCTTATGCTATTTGCTTTGCTTAGCTGCATTTTTTTGGTACAAGGCCCGCCCTGATTTGTACTCTCTTGCATGAAATGGGTACGAGTGAGGATACGAGGGGAGCGTCTGCCGGCAGACCACCCTATCAATAGGATTTATTGGGTTAGCAAACTGACTGGTAGTTAATCGTATGTGTGATTTCATGACTGAAGACCAACTGGCCTTTTATAAGGGGCAGATCGAGCAACAAATCGTCGAGCTCGAAGAACGCCTCAACTCTCAGGCTAGCCAGGCCATCGCCACCGACACCAACGAGATGGCTGATGAAATTGACCGTGCCAGTATCGAGGAGGCCCGCCGTTTGGAGCTGAACCGTATCGAGCACGATAAGTTGCACCTACGCAAGTTACGGGGTGCATTGAAGCGAATGAATGATGGGGATTTTGGTTACTGCGAATCGTGCGGTGATGAGATCTCGCTGAAGCGACTGCAGGCTCGTCCTGAGTCTCGTTTTTGTGTTGAATGCCAGAGTACCAAGGAATTTAACGACACCCACGTGTTTCGTCGGGTTGCTTGATCTGGTTAGTGACGATCATAGCCAGCCGTGACCCCTCGCCAGTAAGAGGGGGAGCACGTTCTGTTAGATGGCGGGCAAGGTCCCAACATGGGTAGGAGAACGGCGCGTGCAACGGCTCATCAAACTGTGTTTGTGTCTACCTATGCTGGCACAAGCACAGGTTTGAGGCTTGCGGTTTTTTTAATCGGGCACGCATATCTGCAACCTCAATTTATAACCGCAATTTATAACCCCAATCTATAACCCCACTGATTTCACTCCCACCTACGGTCGATAGACGTTCATTCTTGGCGCATCTCGCAGCATCACGACACCCGCTACCTCCACTTAGGCGTAAAGGCCGCACTCATGGGGCATAACGGGTTATCATCGCCAAGCTTAAGGCGAGCTGATCTCATCGCTAAACCTCCGGCTGGGGTAAGGTGGGATTGAGGCGGGTCATTATCTTCGCAATTATCTCTCTAATCGTGGCTAGGCAGGCCGATATACAGGCTGCTATCAGTCACAACTAAAATCGGCAAGTGAGGAAAAGATGAATGTATTGCAACGTTCGCTGCTGCTAGCGAGTTGTGTATTGGCCCTGCCAGCGGTGGCAGACAGTGGTGAAATCATTGGTGAAGTGAGTACCGCCTTCAAGCTAGTGGGCCCTAACCATAAGATTTTGGTCGAGGCCTTTGATGACCCTCGTATTGAAGGGGTGGCGTGCTATTTGGCGCGGCCTAAAACTGGTGGCCTCAAAGGCGGGCTGGGCCTGGCAGAAGATCCGTCCCACGCGTCCTTATCGTGCCATCAGATTGGCCCCATCACCTTACCTGAGAAATTGAAAGCAGGAGAGGAGGTGTTCGACGTCAGCACCTCACTGGTATTTAAAGAGCAAAAAGTGGTGCGCTTTTTCGATGACAAGCGTAATACCTTGGTTTACTTAACTTACAGCACCAAATTGGTCGATGGTTCGTACAAAAGTGCCGTCAGTGCGGTACCGATCATGCCATGGGGGCAATAACCCGACCCTTTGTCCGGTGATAACCGGTTCATTTTGTTGTAATTTCACGAAACACATTCTGCGGAGTTCAGACTATGAAGGTTGCGGTATTTAGTACCAAAAGCTACGACAAAGAGCATTTCAATCAAGCCAACAGCCAATATGGCTTTGATTTGGAATTTTTCGACGTGCGACTAGAAGCCAAGACCGCTCGGTTGGCCTATGGCTTCCCAGTAGTCTGTGTGTTCGTTAATGACGATGCGGACCGTGATGTGCTGACTGAGTTAGCCGCTAACGGTACCCAAGTGATTGCGCTGCGCTGCGCCGGTTATAACAACGTGGATCTGGTTGCGGCCAAAGAGTTAGGGCTAAAAGTGGTGCGGGTGCCTGCCTACTCCCCTGAGGCGACCGCCGAGCATGCGGTTGGCATGATGATGTGCCTCAATCGGCGGATCCATAAAGCCTATCAACGTACCCGGGATGCCAATTTTTCGTTAGAAGGGCTGGTGGGGTTTAATATGCATGGCAAAACGGTGGGGATAGTCGGCACCGGCAAAATTGGTTTGGCAGCCTTGCGTATTTTGAAAGGATTTGGGGTGCGGCTATTGGTCAATGATCCTTATCCCAATCCTGCGGCCATTGAGCTGGGGGCTGAATACGTCGATCTTGATACCTTGTTCCGTCAATCTCACATTATCAGCCTGCACTGCCCGTTGTTTAAAGAGAACTATCACCTGTTAAATCAAGAGGCATTCGCCAAGATGAAAGATGGGGTGATGATCATCAATACCAGTCGTGGTGGCTTGCTTGATGCTAACGCCGCCATTGAGGCGCTTAAAACCTCTCGCATCGGCGCGCTCGGGCTCGATGTTTACGAAGAAGAAGAGGATCTGTTCTTCTCTGACAAGTCCAACGAGGTGATCACGGATGACGTATTCCGTCGTCTATCGGCCTGTCATAACGTGCTCTTTACCGGCCACCAAGCCTTTTTGACCCGGGAAGCCTTGCACGCCATTGCAGACACCACGTTTAGTAACCTGCGGGCGATTACAGCCGATGGTCACTGCGTCAACGAAGTAGAATAATCCCCTCTTTTTGGCCATCTTGTCGGTCTGGGTGGTTAGAGTAATCCGATGGTGCTGGGTTGTGAGACCCGGCGCCATCGGCTAGGCTAGACCCCTTTTTTATTTAGGGATCTGGCAAGCATGTTCATCGGATTTGATTACGGCACCTCTAACTGTGCTGTGGCAGTGATGGAACAAGGTAGCCCCCGGCTGCTCAATCTCGGTCCTTCTCGCTATCTCCCCTCTACGTTGCATGCCCCTCATCGGGATGCCATCGCCGGTCTCTTAGCGCAAGAATTAGCCGCGCCCCAGCAGGCGGAATATCTCAAATTGCGTGGTCCAATGGTCACTCGCGCCCAAGCGGTACGGCGCACCATGCGTGAAGAGGGGCTGATCGACGAGCTCAGTTTTGGTGGTGCGGCGCTAGCGCGCTATTTAGAAGAGCCAGATGACGGCTACTACATCAAGTCGCCTAAATCCTTTCTTGGCGCCTACGGCCTTAAAGCGCCTCAAATTGCCCTGTTTGAAGATATCGTCTGTGCCATGATGCTCCATGTTCGCCAGCAGGCTGAGCAGCAGCTTGGCTGCACGGTGAGCAAGGCGGTCATTGGTCGCCCGGTTAACTTTCAAGGATTAGCAGGGGAGGAGAGCAACCGTCAGGCCATCGCTATCTTGAGTGAGGCGGCGCGGTTAGCTGGGTTTGAGCAGGTAGAGTTTTTGTATGAGCCGGTTGCTGCGGGCTTTGAATTTGAGGCCCGCCTCACTGAAGATGCCGTGGTGCTGGTAGTTGATATCGGCGGCGGGACCACCGACTGTTCGATGCTGCGCATGGGCCCGAGCTATCGCCATCAGCTCGATCGCAGTGGCGATCTACTTGGCCACAGTGGGCAGCGGATCGGAGGCAATGACTTTGATATTCGCCTGACGATGGAGGGGATGATGCCGCTGCTTGGCATGCACGAGCACCTCAAAACGGGCAAACCACTGCCTCACCCGTTATTTTGGGATGCCGCCGCCATCAATGATGTCAGTGCCCAAGGACGTTTTTACAGTCTTGATACCGCCCGCCAGCTGCAAGATTTGCAGCTCGATAGCCTACCAGGCAGCAAGCTGGGGCGACTGGCCAATTTGCGCATCCATAAGCTGAGCCATCAGCTAGTTTGGCGAGCCGAACAGGGCAAAATTGCCCTCTCTGAGCAGGCGCAAAATCGGCAGTCCCTCGCTGAGCTAGAAAAAGGGTTAGAAGCAGAGCTCACCCGTGAGCAATTGGCTAATGCCTCCGCCGTGCTATTAGAGAAAATTGGCGAGCTGATGGATGAGGCGATTACTGCGGCAGGGGTGCAGCCAGATCGCATCTTTGTGACCGGAGGGAGCGCCAAGTCACCTTTGATCGCGCGCTTTATTCATCAAAAGCTCCCGGCCATTCCACTCGAAGGGGGGGATGATTTTGGGTCGGTTGCGGCGGGGCTTGCCCGCTATGCCGAGCGGCTATTTACCTCATAAAGAGGGAATAAAAGCACAAAGTGAAGGGCGTCCCGGCCAAGGGGTTGCCATGTTAAGACGGTAAGCTCAATGCTTGGGCGACTAGCGGGGCGACAGAAGTGGTCGGTCGCCCGCTCTTTGCCCCTATGCGAGGCCCATAAGATACGTATCCTTGCCGCTCCCCCAACCGGAGCCCCTTCATGGCTAGATTGCTATTTTTGCTGACCCCCCTGTTATTGCTCGCTGGCTGCAGTTCGAGCGCATCTATTACGCAAGATCTGCAACATCACCACTGGGTATTGAGCAAGGTCGATAATCAGCCGGTGGCATCGTTGCGCGCAGATCCGCCCGATTTGGAGTTTGGGGAGCACTTTACCGTGAATGGGGTTGCGGGTTGCAATCGCTACTTCGGTCAAGGACACCTAAAAAATGACCGTTTTTGGGTCAGCAGCTTGGGTGGCACCGAGATGGCTTGCAAGGCGCCGCTAGATACCATCGAGCAAGCGGTGCTGACGACCCTTGCCGATGGCGCTCAGTTAAGTAACACTGGCCAAACCTTGATCTTGCAAGGACGGGTACACCGTTTGGAATACACCTTGCGTGATTGGGTGCTATGACCGAGTGCGGTAACCGAGCCGTGTGATTGAAGGCTGTCAGTGAGTGCGTGCGTTGATTGAGTAGATGATGGAGTGGATGATGGAGTGGGACGATTGAGCTCACTCCAGCTCCCAATTCCCAGCTCCCGGCTCCCCATTCCCGATTCCTGATTCCCGATTCCCCATTCCCCATTCCCCATTCCCCATTCCCCTCTAAGACCCCCTCTGAGACAATGCTCCTCAGACGATCCTGATGAGAATCAATATGCAGCAGCAAATCCGCGGCCGTTTGGCCCACGCCCTCTTTTTTTTGCACCACGATGGGCGTCATTTTGCCCAATTTGTGTGGGGCCGTTTTCAGCAAGATAGGTTGACGGTCACCGCCGGTTATCTGGCTTATGTCACCTTGCTGTCACTGGTCCCCATGATCGCGGTCGTGTTTGGCATGATGTCGGCCTTTCCCGTCTTTTTGAGTCTCAAACAGGCGATGGAGCAGTTTGTTTATCACAACGTCGTGCCCACCGCGGGGGATACCCTCAAGGTTTATATCGACGGTTTCGTGGCAAATGCCACCAATACCACGGCAGTCGGGGTTGGGGCGCTGGTGGTCGTGGCCCTGATGCTCATCTCAGCGATCGATAAAAACCTTAATTACATTTGGCGCTCCACTCAGAGCCGCCCGCTGGCCCAAGCGTTTGCCATGTATTGGATGATCTTGACCCTAGGGCCAGTGTTAATTGGGGCCAGCATCGCCATCTCTTCTTATATTTTTTCGTTGCGGCTGTTTGGGGCACAGAGCCTGTTTGGGATTGGTTATCTGTTGCTGCGGGGGCTGCCGTTTCTGTTTTCCGTATTGACGTTCTTTTTGGTCTATACCGTGGTGCCCAACTGTAAGGTGCGGCTGACCCATGCTTTGATTGGGGCCTTGCTCGCGGCCAGCTTATTTGAGTTAGCCAAGCGCAGTTTTGCCATCTATATCACCAATTTCCCCTCCTATCAGGCGATCTATGGAGCGCTCGCGATGATCCCGATCCTCTTTGTTTGGGTCTATCTCAGTTGGCTGGTGGTGCTATTTGGTGCCGAGGCCACCGCATGTCTTGGGGAATATGAGAAACCCGTGGCTATTGGACAGAGTTAATCCGTCTGCTGGGTTCGCGGATTATTTATTGCAGGATTATTTATTGCATTAGGCGTTAGGCATGGGGCATTAAAAATGACGCATCAAACACCCTTGCGATAATGGGAGGGTGGGCATGTTATTTTCACAGGAGAGAGCCGTGATTGCATTGATCCAGCGGGTGAGTGAGGCAAGTGTCACCGTAGAGGGGGACGTTATTGGCGCTATCGGTCAGGGGTTATTGGTATTGCTTGGCGTCGAGCAGGGCGACGATGAGGCCAAGGCTGATAAGTTGCTGCACAAGGTGAAAGGGTATCGGGTGTTTAGCGACGAGCATGGCAAGATGAATCTCAACGTGAGCCAGATAGGCGGTGCGTTGTTGGTGGTTTCTCAATTCACGCTGGCGGCTGACACCAAAAGCGGGATGCGACCCAGCTTTTCGTGTGGCGCTCACCCCAGTGAAGCCGAGCGGCTCTATGACTACTGGGTTGCCCAGGCGGCGGTCAGTGGCATTCCCACTCACATGGGGCGTTTTGGCGCCGATATGCAGGTGGCGCTGGTGAACGATGGCCCAGTTACATTTTGGCTGCAGGTCTGATCACGGGATCGGGTGCGAAATGTGGTGTGGGATATGGCGCGAAGTGTGGCGCGCGTGAGCCCTTGCAATTACGTTCACGTAGCCAGGCACGTGATAGGTGGTAGTGGGGCCAATCCAGCGCTCTAGCAGCGTGAGTGCCTGCTTTAGTTCAATGGCGGTGCGAGGTAGCAGATTGACGATCAGGGTACCCGCGAGCCTGGGTGCCAGGGCATGATAAAGCTGCTGCTGAAATAGCTGCAGTGGATTGCCATCGTGGCGAAATAGATCCAGCAAGATCAGATCAAATTGCTGCTCGCTGTGTTCTAAAAAGCGCAGGGCATCGGCGTGATGCAAGATGGGGCCATCGCCATCGCCATAACCATCACTATTACCTTGCTGCGGGGGCTGAAAGAAGCGCCGATAGAGGCTAATGACCTCTTCATCGAGATCGACGCAGTGGTGCTGTGCCTGCGGCCAGCGGTGCTGAAGATAGCGGGTAAGATCGCCGCCCCCAAGCCCCAGCTCAAGGATCTGCTCCCCTTGCGTTGGCAGTAACGCTGCGATCTGGTGCTGATGGGGTAGGCACAACGCCGCAGGATTGCGCAATGACATGGCCGATTGCACGACGTCGTCAATTTCTAGCCAGCGGTGCTCGGCATTTTCTTGCACAGTTAGCTGTCGTCCCGCTTGGGTACTGCGGTGCAAGATCAGGGGCTGCGGGTGGTGGGGTTGATCCGCGGGTAAATTGAAGTCCATGAATGTACACAGAAAATGATTTTTGTCAGTGTAACCCAAGGGCGCCGCTATGTACCTGCTTGGCCCTCTATTGTCATATCGTCACCGTGTGAGAGGGGTAGTGACATAACGAGGGTCATGACCTAAGTCATCACAGCGTGTTTAGCAACAAGGCCTCTTGATGAGGCCTTGTTGCGATTGTGTCCCGATTTATTCGGTTATTTGATCCAGCAGTGCTGAGGGTTGTTCTGCGGCTTGTTCTGCGGATGGTGTTGTCGGCAATGCCACGGGCGGCGGTGCAGGTTGCTCTGCGGCTTGTTCTGCGGATGGTGCTGTCGGCAATGCCGCGGGCGGCGGTGCAGGTTGCTCCGCGGCTTGCTCTGCGGATGGTGCTGTTGGCAATGCCACGGGCGGCGGTGCAGGTTGCTCTGTAGTTTGTTCTGTAGTTTGTTCTGTAGTTTGTTCTGTAGTTTGTTCTGTAGTTTGTTCTGTAGTTTGTTCTGTGGCTTGTTCTGTGGATGGTGCTGTCGGCAATGCCGCGGGCAGCGGTGCCGGTTGCGCTGGGATTTGTTCTACGGCTTGCTCTGTCGATGGTGCTGTCGGCAGCGGCGCTGTGAGGGGCTCATCTTGGGCGGTGGGCAGCGATGGCAGGCGAGGGTCGGGCTGTGGTCGCCAGAGTGGGGCGCTGTTCCCTTGCGGTGGATAGCTCATCCCCACTTCCCAGCCACACGAGTCCTGCCCGGCAGCAAACTGCCAGTTCAGCGTGGGGGCGGTAAGTGGCCCCCGCCACTGGCCGACCAACTCGGCGCAGCGGTTACCGTTGAGGATCCCTAAATCGAGTAGCCACTGCCCATTAACCAGATCTACCCCACCTTGCAGAGCCAGCAGATGGGTCGTGGTGGCCGCGCCCGCCTGCTCAATTTGCAGCTGCCCCTTTTCAATTTTGCCAAGGAGCTTGATATGGGAGAACGCGGTATCCCCTTGTTGTATGGTTTGCCATAACTCATCAGCCGTGAGTGTTGGCGGGGTTGGCTCCTTAAACCACTGATCCAATAACGGATCTAGCTGCACCTTATCCCAAAATGGTTCGTTGGCATCGAGGGCAATATTACCTTGTAGCGTTTGACTCCACTCATTGGGAATGGCGGAATACTCCGCTTGCAAATCGGCGCTGATATCTGCGTGACCAGAAAACGCGAGAGGGGAGTGCAGCAACTTGCCCCACTGCGCCAAATCGAGCTTGCTCCCCTGTAGGTGTAGTCGGCTAGTTTGGCCGGGCTCTCGGCCCCATTGACCGCTCAGGTTAAGGTTGCCCTCATCGGGTAAGGTGCTAGTGAGCTGGTTTAATTGCCATAGGGCAGGGGTGAGCTCGCCACTTAACTCGCCATTGCGGGCGCTAAGGCCATCCCACACCAGTTCGAACCATTTGCTCTGAAATTGGGCGCGGCCAAACAGAGGGGTAGGTTGATTGCCTTGCCAGCCTAGATTGCTCAGGTTGAGCTGCCAGCCTGTCAGTGACAGAGGGAGGGTATCATCGAACGAAAGCACCTTGAGCTGGTTAAATGCCAGCTTGCGGATGTCGATTTGCGGCACTCGCCAGCGTTGCCAATCTTGCCACCATCCCTGCGGCAGACTGATGTCCATACCGGTTAGCGTCAGATCTTTGATGATCAGCTGTTGGCGTTCGGTATTGAGGGTGAGATTGACGTTGAACTCCCCCTCATAGGCTTTACCTTGCAGTTCGCCATCAATCTGTTGGGGGGAAAAAGCCAGTTTTCCCTTGATCGCCTCGAGTTGGAAGAGGCCACGCCCCATATCCCCCAAGGTGCCCACTAGATAACCGGTAGGCCGGTTACCCGCTTGCCAGTGAAAGCCGGTGAGCTCACCGTTGAAGTTATTGAGCGCCAGCTCTTTATTGGTGTCATTGAGGCTCACATCGTTTAGCTCCCCTCGATCTAGCGATACCTGCTGGAGTGGGAAGTCGTGCTGGGCCAGCTCTGCCAGCTCTAGCCCGATGCCGCGGGCTTTAAGATCGTGCAACTGCAGAGTGCGGGCAGGCCAGTCTAGTACCATGCCGGTTTCGAGCAGGCCGTCAAAGAGGTTGGCCACCAGTTTGTCGGTGCGCAATACCTGCCCGGCCAGCTGCCCTTGTAAATTCAGCTGGGTGACGGTGAGTTGTGGGGTCTCTAGCTGGCCGATATTGAGGCTCAGGTTGGCCTGTTGCTGACGCTGCGGGTCGATCAGTGCCCAGTCCGTTAAGGAGGCATTAAGGCCATGCAAGTTCAGCTCGGGGCTTGTTAGGCTCAGGCGATCGATGGTGCTGTCATGAATGGTCAGGCTGTGTAGCGGCAAGCTTGGTAACTGATTGGGCAGTGGTAGCTTGATGGTGGGGCGGATCACGTCAAGATGAGCGATGTGCACATCACGGCGTAGCCAATCAATGCTGTCAATTTCAAGATAGAGCTTGTCGAGGGTAATGGCTTGGCCGTAGCTCACGTGCTCAGCGAGCAAGGTGTATGGGTGCAGCGGGTTGAATGTGAGCTGACCAATGGTGACGGGCACCCCGGTCTGCTGGCTGATCCAGTCGGCGATAGGGCCTTTGGCCCGTTCGGCATCGAACAGGCTAAGGGCAACCCAAATCAATAACAGCAGGAAGGCGAAGGTATAGAGCAGTGCCCGTAGCCAAGAATTCATGAATGCGTTCCTCCTGTGGATGGGGTATCAGGCGTTGGAGTAGTGATCGCGCAGCCCAAGCCAGCGACGGATCAGTGGCTCAATATGATGAGGGTGCCGATCCATCAAAAAGCGGGCCATCTTCTGCACGTGAGGGATCAGTGCTTGATCTCGTACTAGGTCGGCGATCTTGAGATCCGCCAAGCCCGTTTGGCGAGTGCCAAGCAGCTCCCCTGGTCCCCGCAGTTCCAGATCCCGTTGCGCAATCAGAAAACCATCGTTGGTTTCTCGTAGCACCCCAAGCCGGCTTTGAGCCGTCTTTGAGAGGGGGGCATGATAGAGCAGTACGCAGTGGGAGGCTACCGACCCTCGGCCAACGCGGCCACGCAGTTGGTGTAGCTGCGCCAGTCCTAGTCGCTCAGGGTTTTCGATGATCATTAAACTGGCGTTGGGTACATCCACCCCCACCTCGATCACGGTGGTTGCAACCAGCAGTTGCAATATCCCAGCCTTGAACTCTTCCATCACCCGCTGTTTTTCTGCGGGACGCATGCGGCCATGGACTAACCCAATATGCAGGCCCGGTAGCTGGGCCTGCAGCTCAATGGCGGTATCTTCAGCCGCTTGGCACTCCAACACATCTGATTCGTCAATGAGGGTACAGACCCAATAGGCCTGTTTACCTTCGGTGCACGCGAGTTTGACCCGTTCGATCACATCACCACGGCGACTGTCGGGCAGTGCCACTGTGGTAATGGGGGTTCGGCCCGGTGGCAGTTCGTCGATGACCGAAGTATCGAGATCGGCGTAGGCAGTCATCGCTAAGGTACGGGGGATCGGTGTGGCGGTCATGATGAGCTGATGGGGGTGGACTCCCTCACGCTCCCCTTTTTCTCGCAGAGCTAACCGCTGATGCACCCCGAATCGGTGCTGCTCATCGATGATGACCAGCGCTAATCGCTGAAATACCACGTGCTGCTGGAAGATAGCATGGGTGCCCACCACCATCTTGACGCGGCCTTCGGCGATACTGGCCAGCGCCTCTTCGCGGGCTTTGCCTTTTTGTTTACCTGCCAACCAACCGACCCCAATACCAAGGGGGGCTAGCCACTTAGCAAAGTTAATCGCATGCTGCTCGGCCAGTAGTTCAGTCGGCGCCATCAGCCCCACCTGACAATCATTGCCAATGGCTTGGAGGGCGGCCAATGCCGCGACCAAGGTTTTGCCAGAGCCCACATCCCCTTGCACCAACCGCATCATGGGGTGGCTTTGCTGCAGATCGTGGCTGATCTCGGCAACCACACGGCTTTGGGCGCCCGTTGGCATAAATGGCAGTGCGCCGAGTAGCCCGGAGACGAGCGCGGGGGCGGGTTTTAGGGCACGGGCGAGCTGAGTTTGTGCTTGCGCCCGCACTTTGAGCACCGACAGGTTATGGGCAAGGAGCTCTTCGAGTACCAGCCGTTGCTGGGCCGGATGCTGGCCACTTTCAAGTAGCGGCAGCGCCACCGAGGGGGGCGGACGGTGTAACAACTTGAGGGCGGCGGCCAGTTCAATCTGATGGGGATAGAGCCCCGCAGGCAGCAGCTCCTCTACGCCATAGAGGTCGAGCTGGGCCAACGCTTGATCCGTCAGGCTACGCAGAGTGAGTTGGCGCAGCCCTTCGGTAGTGGGGTAGACCGGGGTGAGCGTCGCTTCAGTTTGGCCAACTTGCTCCTCCCCTAATAGTTTGTATTCGGGGTGGACCATTTCTAGCCCATATTGGCCGGGGCGAATTTCACCAAAGCAGTGCATCACTCGGCCGCTGGCCATGCTGTTTTTTTGGGCGGCGGTAAAGTTAAAAAAGCGCAGGGTGAGGGTACCGGTGCCATCACTGATACGGCAAACCAACATGCGGCGGCGGCCCATGATCAGTTGAGTGTCTTGGATTTCGCCCTCGACGGCGCCATGCAGCCCTGGCGGCAAATCGCCAATGGGCCACACCTGAGTGCGGTCCTCGTAACGCGAGGGGAGGTGAAACAGCAGATCTTGTACCGTAGCGAGCCCAAGGCGCTCGAGTTTTTCTTGCATCTTGCTGCCGACACCCTTGAGGCTGTCGAGGGAGATTTTATCCAATTTCATCAATTAGATGCCCAAAAACACTGTAAATATGTCCAGATGATAGGGGGTGTTGATGGCCAGATGCAAGCCAAGTTGCGGTTTACCGGTTGTCTGCTGGGTGGGAAACTGCAGATATAACAAAGGCCTGCCGAACATGGCAGGCCTTTGTTTGATTCGTAAAACGAGGCGAGGGGAGGTCAGATGATGCGTTTAAGCAGTAAATGAGCCTTGACCCGGTGGATCCGCCCTAGCAGCTTGCGCACCTGTTCTGGGTAGTCTTCAAGCTGTTCTACCTGATCGAAGCGGTTGATCCGAATGGTGTTGGCCAAAATGTTATCCCGCTCAGCGAGGTACTGAGGGTGTAGCAGATGACGACGATCGTGCACCAGCAGACCATTTTCTAGATCGAGGGTCCACGCGCGGGGGTTGAGATTGTTACCGGTCAACAGCGCCCATTCGTCATCAACGAAAATGCCTTTGAGATGGTAGGAGTTGCGCTCGCTACACCAAAGCATCAGGTTGAGCCGGCCCTCATCGATATGGTGCTGATTTTGCTCGGCAAATTTGCGCAGGTTGGTCTCGTAGAGATAGGGCAGGCCACCAATGGTTGAGAATGTCTCTTGGGGCGGGATGAAAAAGTCATTGGCGGTCTTATCGCCCACTACGATGGTGACTTTACAGCCCCGTTGCAACAAATCCTCAATATCCTTGCTCAACTCCTTCGGGGGGTTGAAATAAGGGGTACAGATGAAGATCTCCCGCTCGGTAGATCGCACCAAATTGCGGATCATCAAGTTGAGCTGGTTATTGCGTTTACCCAACCCCACCATGGGAGTGACGGCAATTTCTTGGGTGTTGACCGGCATGGCACTAAAGCGGTACTGGCTCTGGCGCAAACTCTGCTTAAAGCGGCGGATCTGCCCTTTGAGCTGTTTAGCGCTAGGGATGTCCTGGTGATCGAGCCGCTGCACCGCCTCGCTTTTAACAAACAGATCATCCACGTAGCTGACCATGCTGTTGGCCAGTTGCGCGCTGGTAATTTGGTGATAGCGATCGAAGCGGTAGCGATCGTGCTGATGCAAATAGATGTCGTTGAGGCTGGCGCCGGAGTAAAGCACCACATCATCAAAGATAAAACCTTTGAGATGCAACACGCCAAGCAGCTCACGGCCCTTAACAGGGACGCCGTAAATTTCAATCTGGTGCTGGTGGTTGGCGGCCATTTCCTGATACATCAGGTGGTTGCCACCTTGCTTGCCTTTACCGATCAGGCCACGTTGGGCACGGTGAAAGTCAACGCACAGCTTGATGTCTAGCGCGGGGTTACGCTGTTTCGCCCCATAGAGGGCAGCGAGGATCTCTCGGCCAGCCTCGTCATCTTGCAGATAGAGCGCAACTAAATAGATGCGTTGGGTCGCACTGGCAATAAGTGTGAGGATCCGGCGTTTGAAATCTTGGGCGCTATGGAGCACTTCAAACTGATCTGCTTGTACGGCAATCTGAGGTAGCCGTGCCAGTAGTTGTCGATAATGGGCCGATGAATGCATAGAGAAACCTGAGATTACGGGGTTAAGCGTTCCACTCGGAGCGATGAATAGGCGATTCTAACAACCTCGCCCGCTGAGCCAAAGAAAGAATCATCAGAAAGGTGAAAAAGGCCTCACAAGTGAGATCTTTTTATCAGATAGGTACCCCAATGGGTGAAAGTTGTGGATGATCAGATGCCCACGGGGTCTTTTTTGCGATCATAGGTGCCTTCGCGTTGGGTTCGGTGGTGTGAACCTTCGGCTAAGAGGGATTTTCGGCGCTAAGCAAGGAGCCTGATTGGTCGGCGGCGATGCACATGTTGCTATCTACCCATCGCGGCCTGCCCGCGGTCATCTACACACTATCATCGCTACCCGCGCCTGCCGTGGCCATCTGCAATCTAAGGAGCTGTTATGCAAAATTGGAACGTGACGCCTGACGAGGTATTTGCCACGTCTGCACTGATCCCGGTGATGGTGATTAATCAGCTGGATCAGGCCTTGCCGATGGTCAGAGCCTTGCAAGCAGGTGGCATCTCGGTTTTTGAGATTGCGCTGCGCACGCCAGTGGCGCTCGATGCCATCGCCCTCATTCGTCAGGCGATGCCAGATGCGATGGTGGGGGCGGGCACCGTACTCAACGCCGCGCAATTTGATGCAGCCGTGGCGGCGGGGGCTCGCTTTATTATCTCCCCAGGGATGACGCCGACCTTATTGGCACACGGGGCCTGCAGTCGAACGGCGCTGATCCCAGGCGTGGCGACACCGTCTGAAGTCATGCAAGCGCTAGATGCGGGGTATCAGCATGTCAAGTTCTTCCCCGCCCAGATAAATGGCGGTCCCAATGGACTGAGTGCTATCGCGGCGGCGCTTCCTCCGGTGACGTTTTGCCCCACTGGCGGCATTGGCCCCCATAACCTTGCCGACTATCTTGCGCTTGAATGTGTGGCGGCGGTGGGCGGGTCTTGGATGTTGCCTGCCGATATTGTCCATAGCGGTAACTGGCAAGAGGTCACGCGGCTTACCCGTGCCTCCGTTGCGCTGCTAAAGCGCAGTTAAAAATACCAAACAGCCTGCAAATTGCAGGCTGTTTGATCATGGGCTTAGGGGATTGGCTTAAGGGGCTAGCGCGACGCTGTTCCATTTTTTGCGCATTATGTAGCGCAATGTTTAGCGCAATAATTTAGCGGGGTTGATCGCCTCACCTTGATGACGAATTTCGAAGTAGAGGCCCGATTTATCCAGGCCACCACTGTCACCCACTAACGCTACCGGCTCACCTTGCTCCACATTTTGGCCTACCCGCCGTAATAGCGACTGATTGTGGCCATAAAGGCTCATATAGCCTTTACCATGGTCAATCACCAGCAGCATACCAAAACCGTCTAGCCAGTTGGCGTAGACCACTTGGCCCGGTGCCACCGCTTTAACCTGGGCCCCTTCACGGGCGCCGATCAAGGTGCCTTTCCACTTGAGCTGAGCGGTACGAGGTGAGCCATAAGGGATAAGGATTGGTCCCTTTACTGGCCAGCTCAGGCGGGTATTGCCTTTGAGGCCACCGTAGTTACCTATGCGGCGCTTAGATTTACGCGGCAGAGGCGCTTGTTCTGCGGCCTGTTGCGCCGCTTTTTGCTGCTTAGCGATTCTTTGCTGTTCGGCGGCGAGGCGTCGTTGCTCGCCTACCTCTTGTTGTTGTTCGGCGATCCGCTGTTGTACCGCAAGGCGCTGCTGCTCATCGGCTAAGCGCTGCATTTCTTGGCGGTGCTGGCGTCGCTGTTCAGTGTTGAGTTCGGTTAACCGGGTTTGCTCCGCCTGGTCATCCCGCTCTTGCTCGGCGCGCTCACGGCGCTCTTGTTGTTCCCGCTGGCGGCGCAATCGTTCTAATTGGGCTTTGAGGGAGCGCTCAGTATTGACCATTTGGGTGAGCTGCTGTTCGCCATTTTGCACCGCTTGCTGCAGCTTATTACGCACTTTGGCGCGACTCTGTTGGCTGGCTAACAGCGTCTGATGGTGCTCTTTTTGTTCTGTCAGCAAGATTTGTAGCTGCGCTTCGGTCTCTTGGGTGGCCAGCTGATTTTGTGCCAGCTTGTCGCGAGTGGCGCGCAAGGTATCGATAGCCGCGATGCGGGCTTTATTGAGATAGTCGTAATAATCAAGGGATCGGCTGACTTTGGCCGGGTCCTGCTGGTTGAGCAGCAGTTTTAGGTAGTCGTGCTTACCCGCTATAAAGGCACTTTCTGCCTGTTTAGCCAGTAATCGTTGCTGATGTGCGGCTTGTTGTTCTAGCTCTTGCTTATCTTGTTGCAGGCGTACCAGTGTTTGCTGACTTTGTTCTAGCAGCTGCTTAGTTTGCTCAAGCTTGGCAGCAGCCGCAGAAATGGCGATCTCGTCAGTTCGAAGCTGGCTATTGAGCTTGGCTAATTCTCGCCTGCTATAAGTGATGGTTTTTTTCTGCGCTTGGATCTGGTTTTGCATGTTGCCAAGCTGCGCAGTGGTAGCCATGGCATCAGTGGCGCTGCCGAGCAGGCAAAAAAACAGCGCGCCGGCCAACAGGCCGACGCGACTGGTTTTCTGTGAAATAACATTACATCCCCGCATGGGGATGGATTATTTCAGAATCATCAGAGGCTTGCCAGTCATTTCCGGCGGTACCGGTAGACCCATCAGGGTCAGCATGGTTGGCGCCAGATCAGATAACTTGCCACCTTCGATCATTTCGGCCTTACGACCCACATAGATCAGCGGTACCGGCAGGCTGGTATGAGCGGTGTGAGCTTGACCCGTTTCTTCATCCAGCATCTTCTCAGCATTGCCATGATCCGCAGTGATCAGGCACTCACCACCTACTTCGGCCAGCGCTTGGGTTACGCGACCTACGCAGTGGTCAACGGCTTCGCAAGCTTGCACGGCGGCATCGAACATCCCAGTGTGACCAACCATGTCGCCATTTGGGTAGTTACAGATGATGACGTCATATTTGCCGCTCTTGATGGCTGCAACTAGTTTGTCGGTCAGCGCTTCAGAGCTCATTTCTGGCTGCAGGTCATAGGTCGCAACTTTCGGGCTAGCGACGATCTCGCGATCTTCACCAGTGAAGCAAGACTCTTCGCCGCCGTTGAAGAAGAAGGTAACGTGAGCGTACTTCTCGGTTTCAGAGATGCGCAGCTGGGTCTTACCCTGCTTGGCCAGCCACTCGCCTAAGGTGTTGACTAAGGCAGTTGGCGGGTAGGCACAGGCCGTTTTGATGTCGGCTGCGTATTCGGTCAGCATCACGAAGTTCAGTGCCGGGGTGGCTGCACGGGCGAAACCGGTGAAGTCAGCGTCAACGAAGGCGCGGGTGATTTCACGGGCACGGTCAGCACGGAAGTTCATGAAAATCAGCGCATCGCCGTCGATCATCGGTGCAGCTTCGCCGATGCGGGTGGCTTTGACGAACTCGTCGTTCTCGCCGCGCGCATAACCGGCAGCCAGTGCTTCGGTGGCGCTCTCGGCGGTGAACTCGCCCTTGCCCTGGGTCATCAGGTCATAGGCTTGCTGCACGCGATCCCAGCGGTTGTCACGGTCCATGGCGAAGTAACGGCCGATCATGGAGGCGAAACGACCCTTGCCTAGCTTGGCGAACAGGGCGTCGAACAACTCGATAGAGGATTGCGCAGAGCGTGGTGGTACGTCACGGCCATCGAGGAAAGCGTGCAGGTAGATCTTCTCGGCGCCACGCTTGGCGGCCATTTCGATCATGCCCATGATGTGCTCTTCATGGCTGTGGACGCCACCTGGTGACATCAAACCCATGATATGAACGGCTTTACCATGGCTAACCGCGGAGTCAACCGCTTTGGCTAGCTCAACGTTTTGGAAGAAGTCGCCATCTTGAATGTCTTTAGAGATGCGGGTCAGTTCTTGATAAACGATACGACCGGCACCGATGTTGACGTGACCCACTTCGGAGTTGCCCATCTGGCCATCTGGCAGACCCACATCTAGGCCTGAGCCTGAGATCAGGGTGCTGGCATAATCATGGGCCAGGCGATCGAGGTTGGGAGTCTTGGCGGCTGCGACAGCGTTGTACTGTTGCTTGGTGCTGTAGCCCCAGCCATCCATGATGACCAGAACCAAAGGCTTCTTAGCTGTTGACATGAGACTATTTCCTCTTGGATTGGAAAATGCGGGAAATGAAACGAACGTAATATTACTACATTTGTTGAAATAGTCACCTGATAGCCAAGGGGTGCTTATGCAACGCCATTTGGCCCTATGCTGCCCGCTTTGTGGTGTACTGATGATGGGAGCCTGCTCGCGCTTTGCCGCCAAGATGGCTGATCTTATTAATACCCCCATGTATACTCGGGCCCTTGTCTTGGTCCCTGGATAGTAGAAGATGCAAGAGTATTTAGATTTTGCGACCCGTAACCCACTGCTGACGGCAGCTTGGTTTGGTCTCGCTGGCACCTTGGTTTATACCAGTGTGCGGGCTCGTTTTTCGCCGGTGAAAACCGTTAATAACCACGCGGCCACACTGTTGATCAACCGTGAAAATGCCATCGTGATCGACATTCGTAGTCAGGACGAGTTTGCCAAAGGCCATCTGGCTGGCGCTCAGCATCTACCGCTTGCCCAGATCCAGAGCAATAACTTGGGTTTGGTTGAAAAGCATAAAGATGCCCCCATCATAGTGGTATGCGACTCAGGTATGACTGCTGGCGGCGCCGGTCGTTTGTTGAGTAAGGCCGGCTTTTTGCGGGTCTATGTGCTCAGCGGTGGTATTGCCCAGTGGCGCGCAGAGAATCTGCCAGTAACCAAAAAACGCTGATTGATGGGCTGATGCCCACTTATTCATATATATAGGAATCAAACGAAATGGCTGACGAAATCAACAACCAGGAAGTTCAACCTGAATTTAATATCCAGCGTGTCTACACCAAGGATATCTCTTTCGAAGCGCCCAATACTCCGCACATCTTCCAAAAAGAGTGGCAGCCGGACGTAAAGCTGGATATGGATACCAAGACCAATATCCTGGCTGATGATGTATATGAAGTTGTGCTGACCTTGACCGTTACCTGCACATTAGGCGATGAGACCGCCTTCCTGTGCGAAGTACAGCAGGCTGGTATCTTCACTGTCGGTAATCTGCCAGAGCCACAGCTAGCCCATTGCTTGGCTGCGTTCTGCCCAAATATTTTGTTCCCCTATGCCCGCGAAGCGGTAGCCAATATGGTGAGCAAAGGCTCCTTCCCGCAGCTGAACCTGGCACCGGTTAACTTCGATGCGCTGTTTGCCCAGCATATGGCGCAGGCAGAGGCCCAGCAGGCGACAGCGGAAGCCTGATAATGGCTGCACAGATCGCTATCTCGGTCTTGGGGGCGGGGTCTTATGGCTCGGCCCTTGCTATTTCTCTGGCACGCAATGGGCATCCGACCCTGTTGTGGGGTCATGATCCTGCTCATATTGCTGTGTTAGAACAAGATCGCTGCAACAAGGCATTTTTGCCGGATGTTCCTTTTCCTGCCGATCTACAGCTGACGGCTGATCTACAACGTGCGGTGCAAGCGGCACCCGTCTTGCTGTTAGTCGTGCCGAGCCATGTCTTTGGTCGCGTGTTGGCCCAAGTTAAACCTTTTTTGCGCCCTGATACTCGGATTGCATGGGCCACCAAAGGACTCGAGCCAGACAGTGGCCGTCTGCTACAAGATGTTGCCCGTGAAGTGTTAGGCGATGAGATCCCCCTTGCCGCAATTTCGGGTCCCACTTTTGCAAAAGAGCTAGCCGCGGGTTTGCCAACAGCTATTTCAGTTGCCGCTACCCACGATGACTTTGCCAACGATCTCTCTAAATTGCTGCACTGTGAGCGTTCATTTCGGGTTTATACCAATCCAGATTTTGTGGGTTTGCAACTCGGTGGTGCGGTAAAAAACGTCATTGCAATTGGCGCAGGTCTATCTGATGGGCTCGGGTTTGGTGCTAATGCCAGAACGGCGCTGATCACCAGGGGGCTGGTAGAAATGCAGCGTCTTGGTGCGGCGCTAGGGGCTGATGCTAAAACTTTTATGGGAATGGCGGGGCTTGGCGATTTAGTGTTGACCTGCACTGACAATCAATCTCGCAACCGCCGTTTCGGGCTGGCCCTTGGGGCAGGCGAGGACGTCGAGACGGCCATGGCTGAGATTGGTCAGGTCGTGGAAGGGTATCGCAACACCAAAGAGGTGCATTTGTTAGCCGCCCGTTGGGGAGTTGAGATGCCGATCTGCGAACAGATTTATGCCGTGCTCTATCAGGGTCAGAACCCAAAAGATGCGGCAATTGCCCTGTTGTCGCGAGGCAAGAAGGACGAATAATCTGCAAATTGTCGATATAAGATCGGTCTGCAATCTGTTTATGCAAAAGGCCCCGTCAACTGGCGGGGCCTTTTCTTTGCCGTATATCCAAGTCACGACAGCCATCAATTAGTAGTAAGAGTGGTCGCCGCGTTGATGCTCGGTGGCATCTTTCACGCCATTGAGCTCGTCTGGGAATTTTTCCAATAGTTGCTTTTCAATCCCCTCTTTTAGGGTGTAATCAACCATGGAGCACCCGTTGCAACCGCCGCCAAACTGCAGGATGGCCAGTTTGTCCTCGGTCAGCTCAACCAGAGTGACCTTGCCACCGTGACCGGCCAGCATAGGATTCACCTCGGACATCAACACGTATTCGATACGTTCGATGAGGGGGGCGTCGTCAGCGACTTTACGCATCTTGGCATTGGGCGCTTTCAGAGTGAGCTGAGAACCCATTTGGTCGGTGACAAAGTCGATAGTGGCATCGACTAAGAAGGGAGCACTTAGCGGGTCGACCATGCAGTCGAAGCCACTAAAGGAGAGATGTTGATCTTCCGGATCAATGGCATCGGGTGGGCAATAGGATACGCCACACTCGGCATTCGGGGTTCCGGGATTGACCACAAACACCCGGATGTTAGTGCCATCTGGTTGTTTTTCCAGAAGTTTACAAAAATGAGCCTGGGCGGCGTCGGAAATGCTGATCATCACTATCCTCATAAACCTGAGTGTACGACTAGGGTATTCATAATAACGCGGTTATGAATGCTTGGGTAGCATACCGACGGCTACTTATCGTGCCGCAGGGTACGGCAAATTGCCCACACTTCCACCTTGGTGATGCCGCTTTCATGGAGTAGACGGGTGAGTTGACCTGCGGTAGCCCCGGTCGTCACGACATCATCAAGCAAGGCGACATGGTGATAGTGGTGAGGTCGGATTTGAAATGCCCCGCGTAAATTACGCCGCCGTTGCCCAGCGCTGAGTGTGGTTTGCTGTGGGGTCGCTTTGATCCGTTGTAACAAGGCGTTATCGCAGGGGATCTCCGTTATCGCTGCCAAAGCCTGGGCAATTTCTTGTGCCTGATTAAAGCCGCGTCGCCATTGGCGCCACCAGTGTAAAGGTACCGGAATAATAGCCTGCGGTGGCTCACTGCAATCTAGGTGATCCGCTAATAGGCGGGCCAGCACGGGTGCCAGCAATATTTGGCCAGAGTATTTTAGTTGGGGGATCAGCATGGGGTAGGGGAGGAGATAGTCACCAATCACCTGGAGTCGCTCCCAAGGGGGCGGTCTGCGTTGACAATCTCCGCAGACCAACACCTGTGGATCTAGATCATCAGGAAGTGGAGCCGCACAAAGACGGCAGCGATGGGGTGACTGCTGTAGTGCCATACGACACCAGCTGCAAAGCAAAGGCTCGGTGTCACACCATTGATGGCAGAGTAGACAACTGCCTTGCCAGTCATGACGGCTACCAAGTAACAACTGTGCTTGAGTCATCAGCTGTTTCAACATACCGACTCCAACGACATGCATTCAGAGTTTGAGTCTAGTTGAGGGTCATGGGTGCATCAGTCGTGGATTTTACTGAGGTAAGGATGAATCCAATGGCTTTTCATCATCAAGGTGATGCGCGATAAGAGGCTAAAAGAGAGGGACTAAAAAGCCCCTTGCGGGGCTTGGTCTATTTCTTTGGTTTTGAGAGAGCGGCCGCGAAGGCGTTACCCATAGCTCCGCCAATGGGTGGACTCTGGCGCGGCGGGTGAGTCGCTTTACTGCTCCCAGTGGTTGATGGGCGTGATTGCGCCGGTTTAGTCGTAGGTTGCCCCGCTTTTTCATCAAGGCGCATGGTGAGGCTGATCCGTTTGCGCGGCGCGTCCACTTCCAACACTTTGACCCGCACAATGTCGCCCGCCTTGACCACCTCACGAGGATCCTTGATGAAACGGTCGGTTAGGGAGGAGATATGCACCAGTCCATCCTGATGGACCCCGATGTCGACGAAGGCGCCGAAGTTGGTGACGTTGGTGACCACCCCTTCCAGTACCATCTCAGGCACTAGGTCGCTGATCTTCTCTACCCCTTCCTTGAAGGTGGCAGTTTTGAACTCGGGGCGCGGGTCGCGGCCTGGCTTGTCCAGCTCACCGATGATGTCAGTGACGGTAGGTACGCCGAATTGTTCATCGGTGTAATCGGCCGGTTTCAGGCTGCGCAGCAGGCTGCTGTTGCCTAGCAGGCTCTCCACGGTCTGTTCCAGCTGGGCGAGGATCCGCTCTACCACCGGATAGGACTCTGGGTGCACCGCCGAGCTGTCAAGAGGGTTGTTGCCGCTGCGAATACGCAAAAAACCCGCGCACTGTTCGAAGGCTTTGGGGCCGAGGCGGCTCACTTTCAGCAATTGCTGACGGCTCTTGAAGGCGCCGTGCTCATCCCGGTAGGCGACGATGTTCTGGGCCAGCGTTTGGGAGAGGCCGGAAACCCGGTTGAGCAGGGCGACCGAGGCGGTATTTGCATCCACTCCAACTGCGTTTACACAATCTTCGACCACCGCATCGAGCCGGCGGGCCAGCTGGCTTTGACCTACGTCGTGCTGATATTGGCCCACCCCGATACTCTTAGGGTCGATCTTAACGAGCTCGGCTAGCGGGTCTTGCAGGCGACGGGCGATGGAAACGGCGCCACGAATTGAGACGTCGAGATCCGGGAACTCCTGAGAGGCGAGCTCGGAGGCGGAGTAAACCGAGGCCCCCGCTTCGCTCACGACTATCTTCTGCGCCTTGGCGGCGGGATAGCGCTCGAACAGATCGCTCACCAGCCGGTCGGTCTCCCGCGAGGCGGTGCCGTTGCCGATGCTGATAAGGTCAACGTGGTGCTTTTGGCACAGTTCACTCAATGTTTTAAGGCTTTGATCAATTTGGCGCTTTGGTTCGAACGGATAGATGGTGGCATAATCAACCAGCTTACCGGTGGCATCGACTACAGCCACTTTAACCCCGGTGCGAATACCCGGATCCAGCCCCATGGTGCAGCGCATGCCAGCCGGAGCCGCCATCAGCAGATCCTTGAGGTTCATGGCGAACACCTTGATCGCCTCCTCCTCTGCCGATTCGCGGATGCGGCCGATCAGCTCGGTCTCCATCTGAAGCGATAACTTAATCTTCCAGGTCCAGCTCACTACCCCCAGCAGCCATTTGTCGGCCGGGCGGTTCTGCAGATTGAGCTTGAGGTGGTGGGCAATGATCCCTTCGCAGGGGCTGGCACTCTCGTCGTCACCGGTGACCAGCGCCAGATTGAGGATCCCCTCATTGCGGCCGCGCAGCATGGCCAGCACCCGGTGAGAGGGGGCCTTGTGCAGGGGTTCGTCGTGTTCGAAATAGTCCTTGAACTTGGCCCCTTCCTGCTCCTTGCCTGCCACCACGCGGGCGCGCAGGGTGGCGTTCTGCCACAGGTAGTCGCGCAGCTTCTCCAGCAGGTCGGCCTGCTCGGCGAAGCGTTCCATCAGGATATAGCGGGCGCCATCGAGGGCGGCCTTGCTGTCGGTAATCCCTTGTTCGGCATTGAGGAAGGTGGCGGCTGCTTGCTCAGGATCTTGTATGGGGTCGCTGAGCAGCAAGGTGGCTAGCGGCTCTAGCCCCGCTTCGATGGCCATCTGCCCCTTGGTGCGGCGCTTGGGCTTGTAGGGGAGGTAGAGATCTTCTAGCCGAGTCTTGCTATCAGCGCCCTTTAACTCGCGCATCAGCTCAGGGGTCAGCTTGCCCTGCTCTTCGATGGAGCGAATGATCACTTGCCGGCGATCTTCGAGCTCGCGCAGATAGCTAAGGCGACTTTCTAATGTACGCAGCTGACTGTCATCTAGACCGCCAGTCGCCTCTTTACGGTAACGAGAAATAAAGGGCACCGTGGAGCCTTCATCCAGCAGGCGCACCGCAGCCTGCACCTGCTCTGGGCGAGCATTGAGCTCACTGGCAATCTGTCTTTCTATGGTTTGCATCATGATGTTGTTGAGGGTCTCTGTGGTCGAGTCTGCGCCAGTGGGCGCCAAGTGTGAGCACTATACCAGTGTGCTACTCGTGAGGGCACAATATGGGGTCATGTAGCCGGTGGTCACTCGGTGGAGGCATCCGCTGTCATGGTAATGCGGGCGCACTAGGCTTAGAGGGAGAGGGGGTTCTGGCTGGTCGCATTGTGCGCATAGCACCATCTTATTGCACAAAAAGAGTGTTAGCGCTCAGGCAATGACACGTAGCTGATGGCGTTGATATACCAGCTAACTTTACCAATGGGGGTACGCACGATAGCTTCGTCGCCCACCTCTTTTTTGAGCAGTGCGCGGGCCATGGGGGAGTCGATGGAGATGTAATCTTTGCGCTCAAAGATCTCGTCATAGCCGACGATGCGAAAGCGCTTGATCTCTTCGTCATCATTTTCCACGTCAACCCAAGCACCGAAGAAGACCTTACCCTCTTGGGCGGGGGCATAGTCGACGATCCCCAGCTCTTCGAGGCATTTACGCAGGTAGCGCACCCGCCGGTCGATCTCCCGCAGCCGCTTCTTGTTGTATTGGTAATCGGCATTTTCGCTGCGATCCCCCAGACTGGCAGCCCATGCCACCTTCTTGGTGACCTCAGGGCGCTCCTGACGCCAGAGAAAATCGAGCTCTTCTTTTAGCTTGTTGTAGCCTTCGCGGGTGATTAGCTTTGTCTTCATGGGATCTGGCCTAGTCAAAAAAATGGTGCAATACGCACTGGAGCGAAATATTAGCGACTGTAATGTCGCTGTCGAGGGAAATCGAGAGAGCGGTAAAGAGGGGTCAGTCGCCAGCCCTAAGGGCTGCCTTGTCATTTTGAGTGTCAGCAATAGAAGAGCATTAGGCCGGTCATCAGGAGTGAAAAGATTGAACGCGTAGCGATGCGGTGGTGTGGTCATAACAGTCGGGATAAGGCGCTGCAGCCATGATCTTAATGTTTCATGACATTGCGCATAATCTGTTCATTCTCGCTTGCGCAAATGAGAAAAATCCGTATACTTGCTCCCGCTTACCCATGAGGTAAGTCAGACGATATGTCTGCTGCTGAGCGACCCGTTTAGGATCGCCAGCCATACAGTCCTCCCGATATGGGAGGAAACGTGAAAAATCACACCTCTGACGGGATTATTCTCTGTCTGGCGGTGATGGTTTATGTTCTTTTATCTATTGGAGCTCTGTCAATGCAGAACCAAAGAATCCGTATTCGCCTGAAGGCTTTTGATCATCGCCTGATTGATCAATCTACAGCGGAAATCGTTGAAACTGCAAAGCGCACTGGCGCGCAGGTTCGCGGTCCTATCCCGCTGCCGACTCGCAAAGAGCGCTTCACCATTCTGACTTCACCGCACGTTAACAAAGACGCGCGTGATCAGTATGAGATCCGCACTCACAAGCGTCTGGTAGACATCGTTGAGCCAACTGACAAGACTGTAGATGCATTAATGCGTCTGGATCTTGCCGCTGGTGTAGACGTCCAGATCAGCCTGGGTTAATTACGGAAAGAGGTTGATAACAATGACAATCGGTCTTGTAGGTCGCAAAGTGGGTATGACTCGCATCTTCACTGAAGATGGCGTTTCTATCCCGGTGACTGTTATCGAAGTTGAAGCTAACCGTGTAACTCAGGTCAAATCTGTAGAAACCGACGGCTACAACGCTATTCAGATTACCACTGGTGCTAAAAAAGCCAGTCGTGTAACTAAACCGGAAGCTGGTCACTTTGCCAAAGCTGGTGTAGAAGCCGGTCGCGGTCTGTGGGAGTTCCGTCTGAACAACGGTGAAACTTTCACTGTTGGTAGCGAGCTGAAAGTAGATCTTCTCGCTGACGTTAAGCTTGTTGATGTTACTGGTACATCCAAGGGTAAAGGTTTTGCTGGTACTGTTAAGCGCCACAACTTCCGCACTCAGGATATGACCCACGGTAACTCCTTGTCTCACCGTGCTCCTGGTTCTATTGGTCAGAACCAGACTCCGGGCCGTGTATTCAAGGGCAAAAAGATGGCTGGTCACATGGGTGCTGAGCGTGTAACGACTCAGAACCTAGAACTGGTTCGTGTTGACGCTGAACGTAACCTGCTGCTCATTAAAGGTGCAGTTCCAGGTGCAACCAACGGCAACGTGATCGTTAAACCTGCCGTCAAAGCGTAACGTCTGAGGAGATAGTAATGGAATTGGTAATGAAAGACGCCAAGAGCGCTCTTGAAGTTTCCGAGACTACCTTCGGGCGCGAATTCAACGAAGCTCTGGTTCACCAGGTCGTCGTTGCATATGCCGCAGGTGCCCGTCAGGGTACTCGTGCGCAGCTGACTCGCTCTGAAGTGTCTGGTGGCGGCAAAAAGCCGTGGCGTCAGAAGGGTACTGGTCGTGCCCGTGCTGGCTCCATCCGTTCGCCTATTTGGCGTTCCGGTGGTGTGACTTTTGCAGCTAAGCCGCAAGATCACAGCCAAAAAGTAAACAAGAAGATGTACCGCGGCGCTATTCGTAGCATCCTGTCCGAGTTGGTACGTCAAGAGCGCTTGATCATTGTCGAGAAATTCGGCATCGACGCGCCTAAGACTAAAGAACTGATCGCCAAGCTGAAAGAGATGGAACTGAAAGACGTTCTGATCGTGACAGCTGAAGTCGATGAGAACCTGTTCCTGGCTGCTCGCAACCTGTACAAAGTTGACGTGCGTGATGTTGCCGGTATCGACCCGGTCAGCTTGATCGCTTTCGACAAGGTTCTGATGACTGCTGATGCAGTTAAGCAAATCGAGGAGATGCTGGCATGATCCGCGAAGAGCGTCTGTTGAAAGTTCTGAAGGCTCCGCACATCTCTGAAAAGAGCACTATGGTCGCAGAAAAGCAGAACACTATCGTGTTCAAAATTGCTGTTGATGCTACCAAAGCGGAAGTCAAAGCTGCAGTTGCGAAACTGTTCGAGGTCGAAGTTGAGACCGTCCGTACCCTGAATATGAAGGGTAAAACCAAGCGCTCAGGTGCCCGTGTAGGCCGTCGTTCCGACTGGAAAAAGGCTTACGTGACCCTGAAAGCTGGTCAGGACATCGACTTCATGGGCGCAGCCGAGTAAGAGGAGTTCTCAAAAATGGCAATCGTTAAGTGCAAGCCTACCTCTCCGGGCCGCCGTCACGTCGTCAAGATCGTCAATGAAGAGCTGTACAAGGGTAAGCCTTTTGCCGCTCTGCTGGACAGCAAAAGCAAGTCCGGTGGTCGTAACAACAACGGCCGTATTACCACTCGTCATATCGGTGGTGGTCACAAGCAGCACTACCGTATCGTTGACTTCAAGCGTAACAAAGACGGTATCCCGGCTAAAGTAGAGCGCCTGGAATACGATCCTAACCGTACCGCTAACATCGCTTTGGTGTTGTATGCAGACGGTGAGCGTCGTTATATCCTGGCTCCGAAAGGCCTGAAAGCTGGTGACGCAATCGCGTCTGGTGCTGATGCAGCCATCAAGGTAGGTAACTGCCTGCCGATGCGCAACATCCCAGTAGGTTCCACTGTTCACGCAGTAGAGATGAAGCCTGGTAAAGGTGCTCAGTTGGCTCGTTCCGCTGGTACTTTCATCCAGATTCTGGCTCGTGACGGGAACTATGTAACTCTGCGTCTGCGTTCCGGCGAAGTACGTAAAGTTCTGGCCGAGTGCCGCGCCACTATCGGTGAAGTCGGTAACTCCGAGCACATGTTGCGTCAACTGGGTAAAGCCGGTGCCAACCGCTGGCGTGGTATTCGTCCGACCGTTCGCGGTATGGCGATGAACCCAGTCGATCACCCGCACGGTGGTGGTGAGGGTCGTAACAAAGGCATGCAGCCTGTGTCCCCATGGGGCCAGAAGGCTAAAGGCTTTAAGACCCGTAAGAACAAGCGTACCGACAAGTACATCGTACGTCGTCGTAACAAGTAATTGTTAACATAGAGGAATCACCATGCCACGTTCTCTCAAGAAGGGTCCATTTATTGACCTGCACTTGCTGAAGAAGGTAGAGAAAGCGGTGGAAAGCGGGGATAAAAAGCCGGTTAAAACCTGGTCCCGTCGTTCAATGATCATCCCGAACATGATCGGTTTGACCATCGCTGTCCATAATGGTCGTCAGCACGTTCCAGTATTTGTTACCGAAGAAATGATCGGTCACAAACTGGGTGAATTCGCACCGACTCGTACTTATCGCGGCCATGCTGCTGATAAGAAGGCTAAGAAGCGCTAAGGGATAAATGATGGAAGCTATCGCTAAACACCGTTATGCCCGTACTTCTGCCCAGAAAGCTCGTCTGGTAGCCGATCAAGTACGTGGTCTGTCTGTAGACAAGGCTCTGACTATCCTGACCTTCAGCCCGAAAAAGGCTGCTGTGCTGGTTAAGAAAGTGCTGGAATCTGCCATTGCAAACGCTGAGCACAACGAAGGCGCCGATATCGACGCGCTGCGTGTTGCTACTATCATGGTAGACGAAGGTCCCTCCATGAAGCGCATCCGTCCTCGTGCCAAAGGTCGCGCGGATCGTATCCTCAAGCGTACCGCTCACATCACTGTAGTGGTATCCGACGCTAAGGCTGGGAGATAAGCAATGGGTCAGAAAGTACATCCTAATGGCATTCGCCTGGGTATTACCAAGCCTTGGAATTCTACCTGGTTCGCGAACACCAAAGATTTTGCTGACAACTTGTTCAGCGATTTTCAAGTGCGCCAGTTCCTAACCAAGGAACTGAAAAACGCGTCCTTGTCCAAGATCACTATCGAGCGTCCAGCCAAGAGCATCCGTGTGACTATTCACACCGCTCGTCCGGGCATCGTGATTGGTAAGAAAGGCGAAGACGTTGAGAAACTGCGCAAAGCTGTAGCCGTTATTGCTGGCGTGCCTGCTCAGATCAACATTTCCGAAGTCCGCAAGCCGGAGCTGGACAGCAAACTTGTTGCTGACAGCATTACTTCCCAGCTGGAACGTCGTGTAATGTTCCGTCGCGCTATGAAGCGTGCCGTGCAAAACGCAATGCGCCTGGGTGCCAAGGGCATCAAAGTGGAAGTTTCCGGTCGTCTTGGCGGCGCTGAAATCGCGCGTACCGAATGGTACCGTGAAGGTCGTGTGCCATTGCACACCCTGCGTGCCGACATCGACTATGCAACTTCTGAAGCCCACACCACTTACGGTGTGATCGGCGTTAAAGTTTGGATCTTCAAGGGTGAAGTTCTGGGCGGTTTGGCTGCGATTGCTGCCGCTGCTGCTCAAGAGCAAGCTCCTGCAAAGCCCAAGCGTGACAACAAGCGCCGCGCTGCTAAGTAAGGAGATTCGGTAAATGTTGCAACCTAAGCGTACCAAATTCCGCAAGACCCATAAGGGTCGTAACCGCGGTCTGGCCAACACTGGTAACGAAGTATCCTTCGGTACCTTTGGCCTGAAGGCGACATCCCGTGGTCAGCTGACTGCTCGTCAAATCGAAGCAGCCCGTCGTGCCATGACCCGTCACGTTAAGCGTCAAGGTAAGATCTGGATCCGTGTGTTCCCGGACAAGCCCATCACTGAAAAGCCCCTCGAAGTTCGTATGGGTAAAGGTAAGGGTAACGTGGAATATTGGGTCTGCCCGATCCAACCTGGCAAGGTCCTGTATGAGATGGATGGTGTACCTGAGGCTCTGGCGCGTGAAGCGTTTGCCTTGGCTGCTGCTAAGCTGTCCGTTCAGACCACTTTCGTAATTAAGACGGTGATGTGATGAAAGCTCAAGATCTGCGTCAAAAGAGCGTCGAAGAACTGAACCAGGAGCTGCTGGGTCTGCTGCGTGAGCAATTCAACATGCGCATGCAAGCATCAACCGGCCAACTGACTCAGACTCACACTCTGAAACAAGTGCGTCGTGACGCCGCACGTATCAAGACTGTACTGACTGAGAAGGCAGGTGCGTAATGACTGATAAAACCCGTACTCTGCAAGGTCGTGTAATTGGCGACAAGATGGAGAAATCCATCACTGTTGCTATCGAGCGTAAGGTAAAGCACCCGATCTACGGTAAGATCATCAAGCGCACTACCAAGCTGCACGTACACGATGAGAACAACGAGTGTAAAGCTGGCGATCTCGTGGAAATCCGCGAGTGCCGTCCGCTGTCCAAGACTAAGTCCTGGACCCTGGTTGGTATCTTAGAAAAGGCCTAATCGGTACTTTGTACTTCAAACGGTCCCTTTACGGGGCCGTTTGTTTTTTAGGCTACCTTTTCTTAAAAAGCTATGTTATAGTTTCGCGCCTTTTGAGGGCAGCCAGATCCCGTAAGGGATAAGAAGTAAACAAAGCGGAGCACTAAAATGATCCAGATGCAAAGTATGCTGGGCGTAGCCGACAACTCCGGCGCTCGCAGTGTAATGTGTATTAAGGTTCTGGGTGGCTCGCACCGCCGTTACGCCGGCATCGGCGACATCATCAAAGTTTCCATTAAGGAAGCCATTCCTCGCGGTAAAGTGAAGAAAGGTGATGTGTATAACGCGGTGGTCGTACGCACCCGTAAAGGCGTTCGTCGTCCGGACGGCTCAGTCATCCGTTTCGACAACAATGCGGCTGTTTTGCTTAACGGCAACCAACAGCCAATCGGTACTCGTATCTTTGGCCCGGTGACCCGTGAACTGCGTAATGAGAAGTTCATGAAGATTGTGTCCCTGGCACCCGAAGTACTGTAAGGAGTCGAACGATGGCAGCTAAAATCCGTCGCGAAGACGAAGTGATTGTTCTTACCGGCAAAGACAAGGGCAAGCGTGGCAAAGTCACTCAAGTCCTGATTGCTAAAGGTAAGGTAATCGTCGAAGGCATCAACCAGGTGAAGAAGCACCAGAAGCCGGTACCCGCATTGGGTCAGGCTGGCGGTATCATCACCAAAGAAGCCCCGATCGATGTATCAAACGTAGCGCTGTTCAACTCTGCCACTGGCAAAGCTGACCGCGTTGGTTTCCGGATTGAAGACGGCAAAAAAGCTCGTTTCTTCAAATCCACCGGCGAACTTGTGAAGTAATTGGAGTTTAACGATGGCGAAACTGCATGATTACTACAAATCTGATGTAGTAAATGAACTGGCCAAACAGTTCGGTTACAAGACTATCATGCAAGTCCCTCGGATCGAGAAAATCACCCTGAATATGGGTGTTGGTGAGGCGATTTCTGACAAGAAACTGCTGGAAAATGCGGCTGCTGATATGGCTGCTATTTCCGGTCAGAAGCCACTGATCACCAAAGCTCGCAAATCTGTTGCGGGCTTCAAGATTCGTGAAGGCTACCCGATAGGTTGTAAAGTAACCCTGCGTGGCGAGCGTATGTGGGAGTTCCTGGAACGGCTGATTTGCATCTCCGTACCGCGTATCCGTGACTTCCGTGGCCTGAATGCTAAAGCATTCGATGGTCGTGGTAACTACTCCATGGGCGTGCGTGAGCAAATCATCTTCCCGGAAATCGACTATGACAAAGTCGATCGCGTCCGTGGTCTGGATATCACCATCACCACTTCCGCGAATACCGATGAAGAAGGCCGTGCTCTGCTGGCTGCCTTTAACTTCCCATTCCGCAAGTAAGGTTAGGGTTATGGCTAAAACATCCATGAAAGCGCGTGAAGCAAAGCGCGCGAAGCTGGTAGCCAAGTACGCAACTAAGCGTACCGAGCTGAAAGCTATCATCGTTGATATGAACGCTTCTGAAGAAGCGCGTTGGGATGCTGTACTGCAACTGCAACAGCTGCCCCGTGATTCCAGTCCGTCCCGCCAGCGTAACCGTTGCAATATTACTGGTCGTCCGCACGGTTTCCTGCGCAAGTTTGGTTTGTCTCGCATCAAGGTGCGTGAGCATGCCATGAAGGGCGAAATTCCGGGCCTGAAGAAGGCTTCTTGGTAACGAATCTCGGGAGTTAGACTTATGAGCATGCAAGATCCGATCGCGGATATGCTGACCCGCATCCGTAACGGTCAGGCGGCGAGCAAAGTTGCGGTTTCCATGCCTTCTTCCAAGCTGAAAGTGGCTATTGCCAACGTGCTGAAAGAAGAAGGTTACATCGCAGGCTACTCAGTAGCTGGTGATGTGAAGCCGGAACTGGAAATTGAATTGAAATATTTCCAGGGCAAGCCAGTTGTAGAACTGATCCAACGCGTAAGCCGTCCCGGCCTGCGTATTTATAAGCGCACTACTGATCTGCCAAAAGTTATGGGCGGTCTCGGTGTTGCTATCGTGTCCACGTCTAAAGGTGTGATGACTGACCGTGCTGCTCGCAAAGCAAGCATGGGCGGTGAGATCATCTGCTACGTCGCTTAATAGGAGGTAGGACATGTCTCGTGTTGCTAAGGCACCCGTCACTATCCCTGCTGGCGTAGAGGTGACTCTGAACGGCCAAGAACTGACCATCAAAGGTGGTAAAGGTTCTCTGACTCGTTCTATTCACGCCGGTGTAGAAGTGACCAAAGAAGACAATGTACTGAAGTTCGTCCCGCGTGACAGCATCGCTGGTGCTGACGCTCAGGCAGGAACTGCACGTGCATTGGTCAACAACATGGTAATCGGTGTTACCCAAGGCTTCGAGCGTAAGCTGCAGCTGGTTGGTGTAGGTTATAAAGCCTCCATCAAGGGCAATGCTGTTGCGCTGGCTCTGGGCTTCTCTCACCCGGTAGAGCATGCGCTGCCGGCTGGTGTAACCGCTGAGTGCCCGACTGCTACAGAAATTGTTCTGCGTGGCGTCGACAAGCAGATGGTTGGCCAAGTCGCCGCCGATATCCGTGCTTACCGCGCTCCGGAGCCCTACAAGGGCAAGGGTGTACGCTATGCTAATGAGCAAGTGCGTACTAAAGAAGCTAAGAAGAAGTAAGGTAACACTATGGACAAGAAAGCAGCTCGTCTCCGTCGTGCTACTCGTGCTCGGAAGAAGATGCAGGAACTGGGAGCTACCCGTTTGGTTGTTCACCGTACCCCGCGTCATATCTACGCGCAGGTAATCGCAGCCAACGGTTCCGAAGTTCTGGCCTCTGCTTCCACAGTAGAGAAAGCCATCAGTGAAGGGCTCAAACACTCCGGTAATGCTGATGCAGCTACCGCAGTGGGTAAAGCAATCGCTGAGCGTGCTATTGCCAAAGGCGTTCAGAACGTATCTTTCGATCGTTCCGGTTTCAAGTATCATGGTCGCATTGCCGCTCTGGCAACTGCTGCACGTGACGCTGGTCTTCAGTTCTAAGCTAGGAGTCGAAGATGGCTAAAGTCGAATCTCAAGCCGGCGAACTGCAAGAAAAGCTGATTGCAGTCAACCGTGTTTCGAAAACTGTTAAAGGTGGTCGTATCATGTCCTTCACGGCGTTGACCGTGGTAGGTGATGGTAACGGCCGTGTAGGTTACGGTTACGGTAAAGCCCGTGAAGTTCCGGCTGCTATTCAAAAAGCAATGGAACAGGCTAAGCGTAACCTGAGCAAAGTTGAGCTGAATAATGGCACTCTGCACCATCCGGTGCGTGGTGTTCACTCAGGTTCTTCCGTGTTCATGAAGCCGGCCTCACAAGGTACTGGTATCATTGCAGGCGGCGCTATGCGTGCTGTTCTGGAAGTTGCTGGTATTCACAACGTGCTGGCTAAGACCTACGGTTCCACCAACCCAATCAACGTTGTTCGCGCAACTGTAGACGCTCTGGTACAGGGTCAATCCCCAGCCCAGATCGCTGCTAAGCGTGGTCTGCGCGTTGAAGAAATTCTGGGGTAATGCGACATGGCTAACACTGTAAAAGTAACTCAAACTCGCAGCTCTATCGGCCGTCTGCCAAAGCATAAGGCGACTCTGCGTGGTCTGGGTCTGCGTCGCATTGGTCACACCGTTGAGCTGGAAGATACTCCTTGCGTACGCGGTATGATCAACCAGGTTTATTACATGGTTAAGGTGGAGGGCTAAGCATGCGTCTGAACACTCTGTCTCCGGCCGCTGGGTCTAAGCCTGAAAAACAACGTCGTGGTCGTGGTATCGGCTCCGGCTTAGGCAAGACTGGTGGTCGTGGTGTTAAAGGCCAAACCTCTCGTTCCGGTGGCGGTAAAGTCCGCGCTGGTTTCGAAGGTGGTCAGATGCCTTTGAAAATCCGTCTGCCAAAATTTGGTTTCTTCTCACGCAAATCACTGATCTCTGCTGAAGTGCGTCTGAACGAAATCGCTATGGTAGAAGGTGATGTGGTCGATTTGAGCACTTTGAAGCAAGCCGGTGTTGTTACTAAAAACATCGTGTTCGCTAAAGTTGTTCTGTCTGGCAACATTGACCGTGCTGTGACTGTTCGTGGAGTGTCCGTCACCAAAGGTGCACGTGCAGCCATCGAGGCCGCGGGCGGTAAAATCGAGGAATAATCAGTACAATGGCTAAGAAACCAGGATTGGATGTTAAAGCACAGGGTGGTCTGAGTGAACTAAAGAGCCGTCTGCTCTTTGTTCTCGGGGCGATTATCGTTTTCCGTGCAGGCTCTTATGTGCCGATTCCTGGTATTGACGCCGCCGTACTGGCCGAGTTGTTCCAACAACAGAAGGGCACCATCATTGAGATGTTTAACATGTTCAGTGGTGGTGCACTCTCGCGTGCTTCTATTCTTGCGCTTGGGATCATGCCGTATATTTCGGCATCGATCATTATCCAGCTGCTGACAGTAGTTCACCCTGCTCTTGCTGAACTCAAGAAGGAGGGGGAGTCGGGCCGTCGCAAGATTAACCAATATACTCGTTGGGGCACGCTGGTTTTGGGAACGTTCCAGGCCATTGGTATCGCAACAGGTCTGCCAAATATGATGCAAGGGCTCGTTTCTCATCCGGGTCTTGGTTTCTATTTTACGGCTGTTGTGAGTTTGGTTACCGGGACCATGTTTTTAATGTGGTTAGGTGAGCAGATTACCGAGCGTGGGATTGGTAATGGTATCTCGCTGATAATTTTCACAGGTATTGTTGCTGGTCTACCGCATGCCATTGGCGCTACGGCCGAACAGGCACGTCAAGGGGAATTACACATCCTGCTGTTGTTGTTGCTAGGCTTGATTGTTTTCGCAGTGACTTATTTTGTGGTGTTCGTCGAGCGTGGTCAGCGTCGTATCGTTGTTAACTATGCAAAACGTCAACAAGGCCGCCAAGTATTCGCCGCGCAAAGCACACACCTGCCATTGAAAGTAAATATGGCTGGTGTGATTCCTGCGATTTTCGCATCCAGTATTATCTTGTTCCCAGGGACTATTACCTCGTGGTTTGGTCAGGGAGAAGGTAAAGTAGCTGATGTTTTGCAACAGGTCTCTATGGTCCTGCAGCCAGGTCAGCCGCTTTACGAGATGCTGTATGCAGCAGCCATTATCTTCTTCTGCTTCTTCTATACTGCGTTGGTGTTTAACCCACGCGAGACAGCGGATAATTTGAAGAAGAGTGGAGCCTTTATCCCGGGGATCCGCCCGGGCGAGCAGACAGCGCGTTACATCGATAAGGTTATGACCCGTCTGACATTAGCAGGCGCGCTCTATATAACCTTTATCTGTCTGGTACCCCAGTTCTTGATGACTGCTTGGAACGTACAGTTCTATTTTGGTGGCACTTCGCTGCTGATTATCGTAGTAGTTATCATGGACTTCATGGCTCAGGTACAAACCCATATGATGTCTCATCAATATGGCGACGTTCTGAGGAAGGCCAACCTGAAGGGCTACGGCCGTTAAAGGTCGGCGTAGTTACGGAGTTAAGCAATGAAAGTTCGTGCTTCCGTTAAGGCAATCTGCCGTAACTGCAAAATCATCAAGCGTCACGGTGTGGTGCGTGTGATTTGCAGCGAGCCAAAGCATAAACAGCGCCAAGGCTAATTTTTTACGGTTAGTACTTGCAACAATCAGTTGTGCTGGCTAATATAGCCAGCCAACTTTTGTTGTGTATTGGTTGACCGCCACGTATCCGCTCACGGGCTTTGTGGTGGTCGTTATCTACTATATGTAGGAGTGAACAGTGGCCCGTATCGCTGGCATTAACATTCCTGACCATAAGCATGCAGTCATCGCGTTGACTGCGATTTATGGCGTCGGTCGTACCCGCTCTAAGGCCATTTGTGCCGCAGCCGGTATCGCCGAGAATGTAAAAATTAAAGACCTGGACGAAGCTCAGATTGAAAGTCTGCGCGAACAGGTAGGTAAATTCACTGTTGAAGGTGACCTACGTCGTCAGATTTCCATGAACATCAAGCGATTGATGGATCTGGGTTGCTACCGTGGTTTGCGTCACCGTCGTAGCCTGCCTGTTCGTGGTCAACGTACCAAGACCAATGCTCGTACCCGTAAGGGTCCGCGCAAGGCTATCAAGAAGTAACGGGAAGGTAGAAAATGGCTAAAACTCCGACTCGTGCTCGCAAGCGCGTTAAAAAGCAAGTGAGCGACGGTATTGCGCACGTTCATGCATCTTTCAACAACACAATCGTGACCATTACTGACCGTCAGGGCAATGCTCTGTCATGGGCTACCTCTGGTGGTTCAGGTTTCCGTGGTTCCCGTAAGTCCACTCCGTTTGCTGCCCAGGTAGCTGCAGAGCGTGCTGGTGAGATCGCCAAAGAATACGGCGTGAAGAACCTGGAAGTCATGGTTAAAGGTCCGGGCCCCGGTCGTGAGTCATCCATCCGCGCTCTGAACGCGGCTGGTTTCCGCATCACTAATATTACTGATGTGACTCCGATTCCGCACAACGGTTGTCGTCCTCCCAAGAAGCGCCGCGTATAACGCTGTTGCAACTTGGTCTAGGATTGTTGGAGAAAGAAGATGGCAAGATATACCGGTCCTAAGCTTAAGCTTAGCCGTCGTGAGGGCACCGACCTCTTCCTGAAGTCTGGTGTTCGAGCGATTGATTCTAAGTGCAAGATTGACACTGCTCCTGGTCAACATGGTGCGCGTAAAGCGCGTCTGTCTGACTACGGTGTTCAACTGCGCGAGAAACAAAAAGTTCGTCGTATCTACGGCGTATTAGAAAAACAGTTCCGCAATTACTATCGCGATGCTGCCCGTCAAAAAGGTAACACCGGTGAAAATCTGCTGCAGCTGCTAGAAGGTCGTTTGGACAACGTTGTTTACCGTATGGGCTTCGGCGCTACCCGTGCTGAATCTCGTCAGCTGGTGAGCCACAAGGCCATTATGGTAAACGGTCGCGTTGTGAATATTCCTTCTTTCCAGGTTTCCCCTGAGGACGTGATCTGCGTTCGTGAGAAGGCTAAGAAGCAAGCGCGTATCAAAGCATCCCTTGAGGTTGCTGGTCAGCGTGAGAAGCCGACTTGGGTAGAAGTTGATGCCGCTAAAATGGAAGGTGCTTATAAGCGTCTACCAGAGCGTTCCGACTTGTCTGCCGACATTAACGAACAGCTGATCGTCGAGCTTTACTCTAAGTAAAGCTAGCTTCTAAAGAGAGGACACAATGCTGGGTTCTGTAACAGATTTTCTTAAACCGCGGCTAGTTGACATCGAGCAAGTTAGCCCGACTCATGCGAAAGTGACTCTTGAGCCACTTGAGCGTGGCTTTGGCCACACGCTGGGCAATGCTCTGCGTCGTATTTTGCTGTCATCTATGCCCGGTTGTGCAGTTACTGAAGTCGAAATTGACGGGGTACTGCATGAGTACAGCAGCAAAGAAGGTGTGCAGGAAGACATTCTAGAAATCCTGCTTAACCTGAAAGGTATCGCTGTGAAGCTGGAAGGCAAGGACGAGGTAACTCTGTCCCTGACCAAGTCTGGAACAGGCCCCGTTACCGCAGGTGATATCACTCACGGTGATGAAGTCGAGATCGTAAACCCGGAGCATGTAATCTGCCACCTGACGGGTGCCAATGCTGACATCAGCATGCGCCTGAAAGTTCAGCGCGGTCGTGGTTATGTGCCTGCTTCTGCTCGTGTTCACAACGATGATGAGGAGCGTCCAATCGGTCGCTTGCTGCTGGACTCTGCGTTCAGCCCCATTATTCGTATTGCCTACAATGTTGAGGCAGCTCGTGTGGAACAGCGAACCGACTTGGACAAGTTAGTCATCGACATGGAGACCAATGGTACTCTGGATCCTGAAGAAGCTATCCGTCGCTCCGCCACTATTTTGGCTGAGCAACTAGAAGCTTTTGTGGATCTACGCGATGTTAGCGTGCCCGAGAAGAAAGAAGAGAAACCCGAGTTTGATCCGATTCTGCTACGTCCTGTCGATGATTTGGAGCTGACAGTTCGTTCTGCGAACTGTCTGAAGGCAGAAGCTATCCACTATATTGGTGATCTGGTACAGCGTACCGAAGTTGAGTTGCTTAAAACTCCTAACCTCGGTAAGAAGTCCCTGACTGAGATCAAGGATGTGTTGGCCTCCCGTGGTCTGTCTCTTGGCATGCGCCTTGAGAATTGGCCGCCCGCCAGCATCGCTGACGAGTAATCCAGATTACGGGTTTCACAGATTTAGTTAGAAGGATAAGGTCATGCGCCATCGTTTGAGTGGTCGTCAACTGAATCGGAACAGCAGCCATCGTCAGGCTATGTTCCGCAACATGGCCAGCTCACTGGTTCGTCATGAGATCATCAAGACGACAGTGCCTAAGGCAAAAGAGCTGCGCCGTGTTGTTGAACCGCTGATCACCCTTGCCAAGACTGATAGCGTTGCTAATCGTCGCCTGGCATTTGCCCGTACTCGTGATAACGAGATCGTGGCTAAGCTGTTCAATGAACTGGGTCCACGCTACCTGGAGCGTGCCGGCGGTTATACTCGCATTCTGAAATGCGGTTTCCGTGCAGGCGATAACGCCCCTATGGCTTATATTGAGCTGGTAGACCGCCCAGCCGCTGCTGAAGCAGCTGAGTGATAAAGAAAAAGCCGGGCTTGTCCCGGCTTTTCTTTTAATGGATTTTAATACTGCCTCAACTGCCTCAACTGCCTCAACTGCCTCAACTGCCTCAACTGCCTCAACTGCCTCAACTGCCTCAACTGCCTCAACTGCCTCAACTGCCTCTATTTTGGAGTTTGATGTATGAACTAATAGATGTCTCAGAGCCCAATAAGAAAAGAAAAATAGGGGAATGGTTTACTTACCTATTTTATTTCATTGCATAACGTCGGTTCGTTCTATTCATCTAGCTGGGCTAGTCGGACTAACAATGTACGAATTCTTTAGCGACGGGTATTACTCCTTGCTGGGTTCTCAGTAGCCACTGAGTTTTGCTCTTCTTATTACAAGTTAATTTAGAGTTAGAAGTCATTTTTGTGGATAAGTCTGTATAAAAGCTGTGGGTTGATATGAATAACTAAGATAATGCATTTTTTAGCAATTTAATTGCTTTAAACGCTTGCCAATGTGAGCCAGCTCTCTATAATGCGCCCCATCGACAGGGCAAGCGGC
>JBOFTS010000007.1:0-9600 GCA_051652185.1 Aeromonas sp. | reverse complement strand
GGAGAAGTGATGGCGTATGTGAGCGCAATAAACAAACTGAACACCCTTGGTCTGCCTGTAAGAAAGCCCCGAGTGTAGCAGTCACTTGGGGCTGGGGGAGTCATGAATTGCTAGCTGATTTGGGAAACAACGCCACCTCATGCCCTAATTCACCTGTCGAGTGGTGGTGATCGGTAATCTTTATTGAATGTCATGGGTTACTTTGGTTAGATGCGGTTAAGCGAGTGAATCCCCTCTTAATCAACCTCAGACCCTTGCCATGACTGCGTTTGAGGTAATGATGGTTAAGCTGAGTAAGGGACGTTGCTATGAAGCGTGGTGAGTGCTGGATGGGCTCTTATCAAGGTTTATTCAGTGTTTATATATAAATCACCTTAATCAATTAACCAAAAACCACTGTAGGTCAGTAATGGCGAGGGTGTGAGGCTGGTTAAGGAGCTAAAAAAACCACTTAACATGCACTTAGCCAATTAATCTTTTTCCCAATAGACGGGCAGAAAAAGCCCCGCCTTATCGGCAGGGCTTAAGAGTCACTTATCGGCTTTACCCTTCTCTTTGGGGCTATCGACGGGCAGCAGGTACTCGGTCCTATTAGAACGCGCCCTGCGGCTCTGGAGCTTGCCCTCGCTAGCGAGCAACCGGAGTGCCTTACCCCAACTACTCGCCATGCTCAGCCTCTCACCGTGGCGGGCGCACAGCTCGCTCGCCGTGAGCCATTCAGATGAGGCCAGTGGACGCGATAGATGGTGGTGGTAAATAACCTCATAATATGGACCCTTGTCTGTGTGAGCATCGTTTTCCGATGCAGCTGTTGCATCATCCAGAAACCACGTTGCTCCTGACTCATAGCGCTCCCTTACCTCCAGCCAAAACTGGCGCAGTTGCTCAGGATCTGTCTGAGACAAACGGCCTGCACTCCAGCTCCAGTCAAGGACCGCATTGAGGCTCTCAACATCAGCTGCCGCAGCCAACTCGATAACAGCAAATCTGGCGTTACCGGTTGTATGGCGTTGTTTCCTAAATCGATGCAGCTTGAATGGAACTAATTGAAAACCCAGTGATCTGATTACCACCATCCCCCTCAAGTCTGCATCATGGGTAAAGCGCTTCACCCCATCACCAATTGGCCTCAATACAACAGGTCTTTGATCAACCGTGGCTCTCTCACTTTCTGGGTTGATGCCGAGGCCATGGATAACTGGTTTCACCAAGACCATCACGGAAAACGGGGACGCAGCTAGCTCTACACCGACCAGAGCATCTGTACCTTTCTCATGCTCAAAGGGATTTTCAGCCTCACGCTGCGAGCCACTCAGGGGCTACTCGATTCCCTGTTCGAGCTGATGAATGTGCCGCTGTGTGCCCCGGACTACAGCTGTGTCAGCAAGCGCGCACGCACAGTGAAGGTGGCCTATCGGCAGCCCCCTAAGGGGCGTATTACCGACCAGGTTATCGACTCGACGGGTCTGAAAGTGTTTGGTGAAGGCGAGTGGAAAGTCAGAAAACACGGCGCTGAGAAACGTCGAGTCTGGCGCAAGTTGCATCTGGCGGTAGACCCGGTGACTCACGATATCGTGGCGGCAGAAGTGTCGCTGGAGAATGTGCATGACGCAGAGGTGTTGCCGACCTTGCTCAATCCGCTGCGTCGCAAGCTGGGGCGTGTTTACGCGGATGGCGCGACAGCAAAGCCAGCCATCGGTTGATTGCGCGTAAAGGGGCGACGGCGTGTATCCCGCCTCGCAAGAACGCAGGACTATGGAAAAAGGGCCATCCGAGAAATGAGGCGGTGCTGGTGATGCGCAAGGAAGGGCTGGCGCACTGGAAGAAGACCTCGGGGTATCACCGTCGTTCGCTGGCAGAGACAGCTATGTATCGGTCCAAGCAGTTGCTGACGGGGAAAATCAGTCTGCGTAACTACAACGGGCAAGTGGGAGAAGTGATGGCGTATGTGAGCGCGATAAACAAACTGAACACCCTTGGTCTGCCTGTAAGAAAGCCCAGAGTGTAGCGGTCACTTGGGGCTGGGGCAGTTATGGCTTGATGGTTGATTTGGGAAGCAACGCCGCTCATCGATAAAGGTGTGCCTTATCCCGTAAATGGTCGGACGGCCTTTGCCTGTGATGCCAGCGTCATTGAGGTGGCGTTGGAAGCGACAGGTGATGTTATGCGCCCAGTCGTCGTCTTTGCCTGATGGTTTGTCGTCGAACAAAAATACCTGCCCCTGACCGCGACGATTCTCCACATAGTCCAGGAATTGATGTCCGATCAACGCACTATGTAGCGGCACGGTACGGTACGCATTGGCACTCTTGAGCTGCTGATCCACCTCTCCCGCATCAACCATCAGACACTAAATCCCCTCGACCTGTTTGACGTTCAGAGTTTTGAGCTGACAGACCTCAGAGGGACGCAGCCCTGCGTACAGGCACAAGAGCGGTACCCACCAGTCTTGCATTTTCAATTTTTTGCCTTTCTGGGTTTGTTTGCTGCGCAGGCTGGCAAACAGTTGGGCCAGTTGAGGGCTATGCCAGCGCACTCGCTTTTCATCCGCCCGTTTGTTCGGTCTTTTACCTGCCGTCAGCCCATCGAAAGGGTTGCGACTGCAATAGTCCAGTGCCACGCACCAACGGAAGAACTGTTTCAGGGCTGCCAGATAATCGGTCTTAGTTTTGAAACTGATGTCGCTCTTGCGCAGCAAGATGTTGCGGTACTCCTGCGCCAAGGTTGGGGTCACCTGATCGGCTTTGACCCCTTTGGCCCAGGTGACGAAGGCGTTGATCCGAAGTTGGAGCTGGCCCACGGATTTATGTTGGATCCCCTCACTCGATTTGGCGTCGAGAAACTGTGTCAACGCCTGGGTAAGGGCAATCCCCTTGGCGGGGCAAGTCGAGGACTCGATGGGGGAAGCAATGGATTGGGAGGGCGTAAGAGATGCAGCAAATCCCGCAGCTTTGAAAGCGTCTAGATCGGTGCGGATCCAGCGATAGAAACTGCGAGGGGAAGTATCAGCAGGGGTAGCCGCGATAAGTGCGCGAGTGCGAGCTGCCACAGCCAGATTTCTATCTACGGCGACCCGGCGATCTTTGGTGCAAAGGGAAGTACGGATAGCGAAGGGCAAGCCACGGTCACGTAATGACTTAGGCAGCGGGAGACGAGTGTAGTTGGTGCCGGAGGCATTTTTACTCAGATACATGATTGTTCCACCCAGTTGACCCAGGAAAAAAATCACGTAAGTCTAGAAATGAAAAAACCCGTTGAAATTCAACGGGTTATATTTGGCGGTGAGGGAGGGATTCGAACCCTCGATACGTTGCCGTATACACGCTTTCCAGGCGTGCTCCTTCAGCCACTCGGACACCTCACCAAATTCTTGCTCTTTTATTTATGTGCTTGAGTTGCACATCGCCTTGCAGCCATGCCGTAAGGACGGGGCGAAATATAATAGATCCGATAAGTTTTGGTCAATTCAATTTTTTACTTTTTGCATGTTACTGCTCGAAATATCAACGAAATGACCATAAACCTACCAAGATGGCTTTTTTTTCATCACCCGTTATTCATGCTTGCAGATGCTCACCTTTGAGCGCCTCTTCTAGGGAGGCAAAAAATACCAATGCACCAGGCTGTGGGAGTACTTTGGCACGGGCCAAGGTCTTAAGAGGCTGAAACTGCACTTCGGCTATCCGCACCTCAATGCCTGCGCTCGCCATCTGCTTGGTAAAATGCAAAAAGGCAGCAAGGCCTCCGGCATCGAGGATAGAGACCGCCTCCATCTGCAAAACCAATATCTGCGCTCCCTTCTCATTGGCTTTCACGTTAATGTCTGCTTTTATTTGCTCTTTTGCGTGTACTTTTGTGTGCACTTTAGCGTTGAATTTGGCTTCAACTTGCGCAGCCAGTTCAACAAAGATCCGCTCGGCAGCAGCAAAAAAGAGTGGCCCATTGATCTGATAGAGCAGAGTATTTTCTGGTATATCAATGGCATAGCGCTTGTGCTCAGCCAAATCGTGCAACTTGGTCATTTTGGCTATCTCTCGCATAAAGAGCAAAGCCGCCAAGATCACGCCAAAGGTAATGGCGATAACCATGTCAAAAATGACCGTGAGCGACAAACAGACGAAGAGCACTAACACATCGGATCTAGGCGCTCGGCGGATCAGCACGACAACCTTATGGGCCTCACTCATATTCCAAGCAACCAACAGCAGCAATGCGGCCATCGCCGAGAGTGGTAACCAAGATAACCACGGCGCCAGCACCAAAATAGCCGCTAACACCACCAGTCCATGCACAATCCCTGAAATGGGTGACGTTGCGCCAGCACGCACGTTAGCCGCCGAGCGGGCAATCGCGGCCGTAGCTGTAATTCCCCCAAAGAAGGGGGCCACAATATTACCAAGCCCCTGCCCCACTAACTCGGCGTTAGAGCTGTGCTTGCGACCGGTCATGCCATCGAGCACCACCGCGCACAGGAGCGATTCAATTGCCCCCAGCATCGCCATGGAAAAAGCCGCAGGCAGCAACCGCTCAATGGCAGCCAGATCCCACGCCACCGGCAAGCCATCTGGCCCAGGTAACGCCCAAGGCATCACCCAAGTAGGTGCAATAGACGGGATCCCTGCCCCTTGGCTACCATCTGCCAGCGTGAAACTAAACTGACTACCGATAGTCGCCACATCGACACCCATCCTATGTAAGCACACACCCAACCCCACCCCGACCAGCACGGCAGGCAAATGGCCCGGTACCGGCAATCGTAATCGCGGCCAAAGCAATAGCACCGCCAGCGTGACAACGCCAACCAAGGTATCGCCCCATTGCCAACTAGGCAGCGCACTGGCTAGCACCTCAACCTTACCAAGATAAGTTTCTGGCATCTTAGGTACGCTCAAACCAAAGAAGTCTTTGATCTGTAAGGTCGCGATTACGATGGCGATCCCCCCGGTGAAACCTAACGTAACGGAAGGGGGAATATACTCAATCAGTCGCCCCAAACGGGCCAATCCCATCGCAACCAAAAATAAGCCGGAAATAAATGTTGCCATCAACAGGCCACCGACCCCAAATTGCTGAGCGACCGGATAAAGGATCACCACAAATGCGGCGGTAGGCCCCGAAATAGAGAAGCGAGAGCCGCCCGTTATAGCAATAACAATACCGGCGATAATTGCCGTATAAAGGCCATGTTGCGGCGCCACACCACTGGCAATAGCCAATGCCATCGAAAGGGGAATAGCAATGACGCCTACCGTCACCCCTGCGATTAAATCGCGCCCAAAGCGGGCCATATTGTATGGTTCATCAATGCAGGATTGGCGTAACGCTATCCCAAGCTTCACCTTATTAACAAAAACTGACTTAAACATAGATAGGGCAATACCAAAATAAGGAGATAAAGGCTGGAGCAAACCAGCGCCCAATTATCATCAAGGGCCGGCAAGGCTGTCGACACGGCGATGGTATTTCTCGCTACTTTACCCAAAATGCCCAATCAGCATGCTGGGCAAGATCAATGAAAGTCCAGACACCTTCGGTTACGTCTATAGCATCAGTGGCATTCATTTCTCACACATGACGCCTTCTCATCAAGATATGCAGCAGTTTGGCAAAATAATGCCCATAAATACCCAAGTGATGGGATCCCCTATCTCACATCCCTGTGTAATGGTGATCAAAAAAAGCAGAGCAAGCCCTCAGTACGCTATTTGATAGCGACCAGCGGATGTGTGAGCAGAAAAATTGTGCTGAAAATGAACCACTCAGCATATATTTTGGTCAAACAATCTAAAAACCCTCTTTTCTAGTCGATCTCTGGTTGACACCTGCGCCTTGGGTCATTAATATTTGCTCCGTCTCAACGAGACAGGCAATTCCTCCTTAGTTCAGTCGGTAGAACGGCGGACTGTTAATCCGTATGTCACTGGTTCAAGTCCAGTAGGAGGAGCCAATTCCCTCGTAGTTCAGTCGGTAGAACGGCGGACTGTTAATCCGTATGTCACTGGTTCAAGTCCAGTCGAGGGAGCCACATTCTAAAGCCCAGCCTTATGGCTGGGCTTTTTGTTATCCCCTTTTCATCACTGCTATTCATCGTTTAATCTTGTCCCTGTAGGTTGCCCTACTTCTAACCTAATCATCCCCCATCTAGGAGTGCTCATGCGCCGATTTAACTTCATGCTGACGAGTAGCCGATGGCTGATGTTCCCCTTCTATGTTGGCACCCTCATCTGTGTGGTACTGCTGATGGTCAAGTTCGCTATGCAGTTTTATGAGCTTTGCGTCAACATCATCGAAATCCATTATATGGATCTCATCACTGGAATATTAACCCTGGTTGACTTCGTACTCGTCGCTCAAATGCTTATTCTCGTAGCCATTTGTGGCTATGTTCAGTTTGTCCAAACCCAGCAGCAGCGCGAAGAGCTTGGCAGTAACTGGCTAAGCAAAATTAATTTTGCTTCATTAAAGCTCATTGTTATCAACTCCCTGGTCACCATTGCTGGGGTAGAAGTATTGAAAGTCTTCTTAGAAGATGGGATCACCAATGAAGTTGAGATGAAATGGTCAGTCATCGTCTTTCTTGCCTTCTCTACTGCTGCACTTATCTATGCCGTGACAGAGCGGATGGCTGAGCATAAATAACGCAATGTGCTCGGGTAATATTACCCGAGCATGACCGCTTATATAATCTGTCTATTTGGGCTATCAACTTCATACCATGACTCACCGAGGGTACTAATCGTCCACTATTGCCCTCTTTAAACCTGATAAACCACCCTCAATCTAATTTTTAGCTCACATTCCATTAACAAAAGCTCCAGTCCCTATCCGGTCGGTTTAACCCCGAATTCAACTCTGAATTGATCCCGCGTTAGCCTAAACCAAGCCCCCACCCCCTCCCCTGACGTAAAGACCCCCAGAAAAACCTTCCGGTCACAGCTTCCGGTCTTTCTGCTGGGAGACCATGAGGATGCTCAGACCAGAGCAGCTGACGCTAACGTGGAAATAACACAGATGGAGAGATGGATACGTTTAACAGAAGCGAAGAAGTAAAAATCATCGAAGAGAAAGAACAGAACGGCTCTGGGTGAGAGCATGAGTGAGCAAAAATAAAACACATGACTCAGTAAAAAAGAGCCTTTATTTGAGCCAACAACACGTCGCGTTTGATGATTGATGATTGATGATTGATGATTGATGATTGATGATTGATGATTGATAGAGAGTTGTTTGATTTTTAAGCGGGTGCAACTCATGCAGCTAACTATAGATAATGTTGCCAACATTCATCAGTGACACCTCTTTTTTGTTACTATTTATTTACTGCACAGCAACACTTCGCCCAGTCAATTTTGTTGCGAACACGGTCATAAATAGTACGTTTGGTTAACCCATATTTTGAATGGTGCCCAAAGTATGGCAGACTGCTTGCTCACAAAAAAACTTTACATTTTAAAGGCATTATTTGTGTGGCGGCCAAGCGTATTGGCCCGCTGATCTAACGTAATTGATTGATAATATTTGACCCAGATCAAAGTAGAGTTAACGATGGCAGATGAGTTGCTCAAAGATAGAGAGATAAAAATGAACGATATTTGAGCAGTGTTGCTCTTGTATTTCGTCCACCCGTTGAGCATACATTTATCTCTCGGTGATATAAAACTAGAGTGAGCTAGGATGAATACGGCTCTTTTTATCACTGTTTTCATCGCTAGTTTTATCACTATATTTGTCACTACGTTTGTCATTTTGCGCCGTTGTTGCACGACTAGCACTCAGTTTTAGTACTCATTCAACGCTCAAATAACCCTTACTTTGCTAAAGCTCGCATCTTTATTTAGATGCCTAGATGCGAAGTGAAATAGCATGACTTAGGTTGTTAATTAATCATATTGGCAGGATTTATAATTTTTCATCCAGCACCATCAGGGAGTTTCACACATGTCAGCAAAAAAGCTGAAGTTAGGTGCCTTTATATTGATGATTTTAACATCAGTATTTGGCGTAACTAATATCGGGATCGGTTTTTATCGAATGGGATATGCTGCAATCCCAATGTTCGTCATCGGCGGGTTGTTCTTCTTCATCCCATTCATCCTCATGATGATCGAATTTGGCACCGGGTTTCGCAAAGAAGTGGGCGGCATTTTTACGTGGATGCGCCACTCTGTCTCCACCCGATATGCCTTTATCGGTCTGACTATGTGGTTCGCCTCCTACGTTATCTGGATGTTCGGTAAAGCACTCTCAATGTGGGTACCGCTCTCCTTTATGTTGTTTGGCCGCGATATCACTGTCGTCCCTATCACATTTGGTAGCAGCATTGATTTTGGCCCCTTTATGTTGGGCATGGTTGCGATCGTATTGGTGCTTGGCGTGACCAAACTCATCACCTTTGGTAGCGCCCGCTTTGCTAAGGTGGCTGCGATCGGCGGTTTATCTGTGGTTGTTCTTAACGTGCTGCTGTTAGTGGGGGGGGTTATCAGCTTTGCAGTCAGTGGTATGACGCTGCAAGAGCCCTTCACCCAAGCCGCCCTCACCACCTCTCCTAACGCTGCGTTTAACGACACCATTCCTTTTCTGGGCTTCATGGTATTCGCCATCTTTGCTTATGGTGGGGTCGAAGCCATGGCAGGGGTCGCAGATGAACTCGAAGATCCAGAGCGCGATCTTAAACGCGGGATCTTCCTTGCGGGTGCCTTCATCGTACTTTGCTACATCATTGGTTTTTTGGCTGTCGGCTCCATCATGAGCTGGAGTGACTTTCCAACTGAGGGGATCACCTCTCTCTCTGCACTTTTTATTATCATGTTGGAGCTTGGCCGTCATCTCGGTGGTGAGTGGTTGGGGCAAGTGTTCATGCGCTTTGCAGGGCTTGGCATGTTTCTAAGCTATCTTGGGGCTTTTATCGCCCTCTCCTACGCACCACTGCGCCAATGCATTACCGGTACGCCAAGCTATTTTTGGCCAAAGCGCTTCCAGCGAGAAAACGAAAATGGCGTGCGTATTGAAGCCCTCAAAATGCAAGCTTGGGTAGTCTGTTTATTCATCGCGGCTAAATCGCTCTTTACGCTGATCAATCCAGAAGGGGCCGCCACACTTTATGAGCTCATCATCACCATGACGAACGTCAGCATGACGCTGCCTTATATGTTCCTTATCTATGCGTGGTATCGCTATCGCAACAACCCCACGTTAAGTAAAGATCTGATCTTTTTCAAAAGTAAGCGTTCAGTACTACTTGCCACCATCATCAGCCTGATCTTGGTCGCCTTCGGTAACATCTTCACCGTCGTTTCACCCTTTATCTCTGGGGATTTTTCCACCGGTATTTGGACCATCATTGGCCCGATCCTATTTGTTATTATCGCCATGGGCTTTAAGATCAAACAGGAAGATACACACTAACCAGCATGAGATATCCGCCAATCAAGCCTTGATTGGCGGATATCTTTCTGCACATAGCGGCGTTGTTTCCCAAATCGATGCAACGTGCATGGAACTAATTGAAGATCCGGTGATCTGATCACTATCATCCCTTTTCAAGTATCCATCATGGGCAAAGCGCTTCATCCCATCAGCAACTGGCCTCAATACAACAGG
>JBOFTS010000006.1:0-1814 GCA_051652185.1 Aeromonas sp. | reverse complement strand
TTCTTCGAAAGGGTCGGTGGTGCACTTTATAATTAATCGAAAACTTATCTTTGGTTTAAAGCTATAAGAATTGGCTCTAGCGTTGATTCTGCTGAATCCCAAGCAAACATCGCTACTATGATGTGGATAAAGTATCAGAATTTCATCAGTTAATGAAAATAATAAGTGAAGGTCTAGCGTAACTGGTTGGTGTAACTCCGACAGTATCATTCACACTAATGCACAACAGCAAGAACACAATTCGGTCGTCCGAACAGTGAAATTATGGTTGGTTGGTTTTCGGTTTATATTTTTTAATTTTAACTCTTGTTCGCCATCATCATCATCATCATCATCATCATCATCATCATCATCATCATCATCATCATCATCATCATTTTCCAGATGCTGTAAGACACTAGATCAATCTTGAAGAGTTAGAGTCGCTTAACTAACATTTTCCAGACAAATCCGTAAGTCGACTGATAGATATTGACGAATTATTGACGCTGTTCAAGCGTGAAGAACAACCGGCTCGCCTGGTTCGTATGTACTCAGTTTCAATCGGCGCGAATCTCGCTGCAGGTAACTTGCAGAAGGCCAGAGCGCTTACAATGGCGGCGCGTGCTGTGCGGTGTAGACTTTCTGCTTCGGTGCAGCGCACACTGGATTATATCTCGGGGTGTGCTTTCGCACTCTCGTAAGAGTTCGCAGGCGCCGCTGGATACTTCCAAGAGGCTGGTGCGCTGGTGCCGCTAGCGCTTTGCAAGCTGTGTGCTGGTTTAGGGCGCGAACTACCGGCGGTAATGGAGCGTGCGCAGAAGGCGGACGCCGGTGAGGCGAGCGCGGTTTCCGCATGTTTGCGTATTTCTCAGATTGCGCGAGGTCGCGACTATCTGCGCCAGGTTGACGAGCTTCTTGCGACGGTACGGGGCGATATTTTCGTGGGTGAAATTCGGCGTCTTTTCGTCCGCAGAGAACTTTTTCAGTTTGTCAAAGGTGTGCTCGACCCTTATTCTGCAATTTAGCTCAACCAACTCCAACGACTCACTCAACTTGAGGCAGGACGTCTGCGACAACTTGTAATCGAGCTGATCATACAGGGAAAACTTCCATATCGGATCGACGGAGAAAATCTTGTTCGCGTAGACCCAGTTGACGAAGAATCAATACAGATTCTCCGGCAGGCAGTTGAGGTTGTTGAATTACTACATGCTAAACTTGTAGTCTGATCTTCAGAAATATATTTAATTATACTAGATTTAATGTATGTATATAATATTATACTAAAGAACTCATTAACATATACGATATAATAAGATCATAAAATTTCTCGTTCCTAACGTAAAACATCGTCGTTTATTATAATATCGTTTAGACTAGTCTGTACATCTAACAGACTGGCATATGTAGTCATATCATGAATTTTTGAAGCAAAGCATTTTGCATAGGCATCAAAGGTTACAAATGGTCTAATAACATGAAGTCGCATGCGAAGCAACCAACTTGGCGGTAACTGCAAAAATACATTTTTCAAGAAAGGTCTGGCTTAAGGACACCCAACACACCAGACAAGAGAGAAAATTTTATTTGAATGTATATCTGTAAGTCTGACTAGATAGAGCGCAAGGTCTCTAATATAACCATATGATACATTTTATACGAACTTAAATGCATACACTATAATAACAAGCTCTTGTGCATACGGGGAGCTGATAATTTCTACAATGTATTATTATAAGATATATGAGAGATCCGTCTGCATAAGGAGTTACTCTATAGATGAAACCGTCATAAGGCATTATTTATAAGGTTTTTAACTTGTCTCTATTTAC
>JBOFTS010000005.1:0-1189 GCA_051652185.1 Aeromonas sp. | reverse complement strand
CTCAACGACCGCGCGGTTGGCGGCACTGCCGGCGGCGGGGGCGGGAAACACGGCGGCAGCAGCATCGTGGTGCTGGACGACGCGAGCTTCCACCACTGCGTCAAGGTGCAGGACTTCTAGAAGACGCGCGCGATTGTTTTCTTGCCCCCGGACGGAAAGTTCACGCTGATGCAGTTTCGAATCACCGACAACATCAAGCAGCCGCTGATCGTCCGGCCGTTTTTCAAGCCCGCGGGCAGGCACCGGGCGCAGCTCCGCCTCACGCTCGACTCGCTGTACTCGGAGAACATCGCGGCGACGTCGATCATCGTCCGCGTCCCGGCGCCCGCGAACACGCAGGAGGCGAAGATGGAGCGGACGGCGGGGAACAGCCGGTTTTTGAAGGACGGCAGCGCGGTCGAGTGGAAGCTCACGTCGCACTCCGGCCGCTCGCAGGCCGAGTTCACGGTTGACTTCATCGTCGGCACGGGGGCGAACATCGCGGACCAGGTGGACCTGAAGGACTGGAAGCGCCCTCCGATCACGGTCCGCTTCGAGCTGCCGCTGTTCACGGCCAGCGGCGTGGAGGTGCAGTCGGTCGACATCGTGAGCCGCGAGGGCTACAGCCCGAACAAGTGGATGCGCAGCCTGACCCAGGCCGGGAACTACGCGATCAAGTGGTGATTTTACTTTTTCTTTCCAATGCACCAGTTCAAAGTGGTTCCGCCGTCGCTGCGAAACCCGATCACGCACGCGTTCCGAGTCCTCCCGAACAACCGCCTGATCTTCGGCCAGCTGCAGGCCGGCGGGAACGTGCTCCAGTTCGTCCCGCAATACGGCCTCGCGGGGGCGAGAAATTCGCTTAACGGGCGCCTGAAGACTTGATAACAACTGACCCGACACGCTGGCACTTTCCATTCAATCTGGCCAGCCGAACATGAAGAAGATGGAGGAGCAGCAGGTCACGATCCAGGCCACGAAGCAGACGAACTACCGCCAGGACGGGATAGTCTACAAGAAGAACGAGTTCTACGTGGACGCGAACGAGACTCTGAACACGCTCTTCGCCGCGGACGGGACGGTGCTCCACACGGACGTGTCCGGCCAGATCGAGTGCAACTGCAAACTTTCTGGAATGCCGGAGTGCACGCTGCGACTCAACGACCGCGCGGTTGGCGGCACTGCCGGCGGCGGGGGCGGGAAACACGGC
>JBOFTS010000004.1:0-1202 GCA_051652185.1 Aeromonas sp. | reverse complement strand
TCATAAGCACCTACGCTGGCGTTGTCGTTGTCGACGACTGCTCTGATGTCAAGTGTCTCTTCTGATTTCCTTTTAATTTTAATAATCTATATTGAATCTGGATTCTTTAACTTTTAAAGATTCCTATGTCGTTACAAGTTAAACCAACGTGTGATGTCGCTGCTTAAAAAACTTATCCATGCTTTAATCATCACTAGTGAACCCAACAAGTCACCGTAGCTGTACTACCAACTAACAGTTTAGGATAATATTAGCACAAAAAAGTATCTGTCATTACGTGTTATGACTGGAGCAGAATGTTGCGCAGAATTTCAGCGTGATGTCAAGTAGCAAAGGTAAGTCAGTGTTTTGAAAAAGACACATGAAACAGAAAGTCATTATGTCGGCCCGTTCACTATTTAAACTAAACACATTTAACAGGGTACCAGTTAACCTAGATAATGAAATTGCGAAAATGTTTCAGTAGTCAGCGATCTGACTAACACCGTTAATGTTAAGAAGTAATACTAATTTGTGATGCCCAAATTTCAATGTCCTTTCTCGATCTATTTGAGAACTAAATTAACATATTCATCGGAACCATAGCATATCAAGTACATTAAGCTTTTAACTCAACACCAACGCTTATCAGTGCACTAACCAAACTAATGAAGCATTATTATGAATGCTCATGTGAAGCAGCAAACGTCGCTTTCAAATGTTGAACATTTTTCTGGTATCAATGTATGGATAATTACGGAGAAGGAGATCGAAATTCTAGGGCAAAAATATTAATAGCCCAATGAGTGGTTGCAGAGTATATTCTCCATTTATATGCCACGGTTTTACCATGTTCAAACAAAATATTTTATTGGATGCCTTTTGCGATCCATTAAATTATTTATCAATTTAAAATCGATGTAACTATTGTGTATTTCATTGTAGTGCATGACTAATTGTGTTTTCCACACTGGTCTTTTACTTCAATTAAATAACGATGACACTGTAGTTTTTCTATGACGATGAGAGCTCTTCGAGCAACATGCTAGGCTGGTTGTAAGACGATAAGTTCTTTGTTGCTAGAGCGTAGTATGTTAGCCTTTAAGCTGTCAAAGCACACATAGTAAAAAAATTATTGGGCACGTGGGACTATCTTTGAGCCTGCTGGAAAATTTATACTACGAGTGTGCCATTAAAATATCTGAACAGCTGTCATACCCAGG
>JBOFTS010000003.1:0-22027 GCA_051652185.1 Aeromonas sp. | reverse complement strand
CTGCCGTATTCCCGCCGCCTTCTTGCTGCGCAGGGTCAATCGGTGTTGCTGCAGGCTGTGCTTCATCTCCCGATAGCCCAGCTCTATCTCCCAGCGATGGCTGTAGAGCTCGCCGATGTCAGCCCCCGGGAAGCGCATCGGGTCGACCATCGAGGTCAACACCTGACGCTCCTTGCCGTTGATGTTGCGGGTCAGCAAACGGGCTTCCACCGTGTCCGGCAGGTGCGGCCACTTCTTGCGTGCCTGTGGACTGGTTTTCAGCAAGACCAGCGCATCTTGGCGCCCCAGCTTGCGTACCACCTCGTATTGGGTGCCCTTTTTGAGCGGCAGCAGCCAGTGCCGCTCAACGCCAGCGGTTTGCCAAGCGTGGAGCAGACCAAGCGAATAGAACCCCTTATCGAACAGAGTCAGCGAGTGGTCTGGCGTACGCGCGATAAGCTGCTCGGCCAGCACCATCTCGTTGACGGCGCAGCTCTCCATCACCGCTTGAACAAGCAGGTGGCTGGTCAGCTCCATCTGGCAGAGCATGCGCACCTGCGGGTAAGCGGTCTCGCCATGCTGGGTGCCGGGCTTGGCAAAAGCAGCAGCATTGTCCGTGGTATCGGGCGTGCGCCACATCACGCCATCGACGGCGAGCAGTTGCAGCCCGGCCCAACCTGGGTGATTGGCCTGCTGGTGTCAGAGCGAGGCGGTCTCGTGAAACAGCCGCTCGATGCTCTTGTGACCAAGCTTCTGGCGAGCTTGCAGGAAGGCGCTGGGGGCGACAAATGGGCGGTCACCGGGTAACAGGATATCGAGCTGATTGACCAGCTGAGTCATGGGGACGTTGCGGAAGATGGCCATGCCGATAATGGCCCAGACCAATCTCTCCATGGGCATGCGGCGACGGCGCAGGGTAGCAACGCCCTCTTCGCTGAGCAGGGAGGTGATGAGCGCAGGGGGAATGAGGTCGGAGAGTGACTCAAACCGGGCGGCATTGCTGGCGTGGAGGAAGTCGAGAGCTTGAGCGATACGCATAAAAAATCCGAAACCAAATCAACAGGTTTCGGATTTTTACACATCAGAAGGATCGGTCAATGGATCCTTAACTGATCGGCATTAGACCCAGTGGGGCCCTGTTTAGTGTGAGGATTATTTTGGCTGCTGCGGCTGCTGGCGCACCCAAAGGTCTGCGTATTTAACGAAGGTGGAGTGAGCGGAGAGAATGGCCAGTAGTAACCCCTGCTTGCCATCGAGAAAGCCAGCCTTGAGGAGGTACATCTTTAAAAAGCAACCCAGCCCATGGAGTAGCCCCTGACTGAGGGAGCCCTTTTTGCCGCGGGCGGTGCGCTGATCGGCCCATGCCCGTGCATACCCCGCTGATTTCACCAAATAATGCTCGAGATCTCGGTAGGTAAAATGCAGCAGATCACCTTGAATATTGACGATCTTCATGTTGGCCCGCACCTCTACTTTTTCGTGCACTAAGGCATCGTTATAGTGGGTGAGCGCCTTGGGATAGAGCCGTAGCACCCGATCTGGATACCAACCACTGTGGCGAATAAAGCGGCCAAATGCCCAAGAGAGACGCGGGATCGAGTAGAGGGTATCGCTGGCTAGATTCGCCATGACCTGAGTAATGGCGGCGTTGAGCTCAGGGGTGAGCCGTTCATCGGCATCCAGCCACAGCACCCACTCTGATTGCACGTAGGATTGGGCCAGTTGACGCTGTTTGCCAAAACCTGGCCACTGCTCATTGATGAAAAAGCGAGCGCCAAATTCAGCAGCGATGGTGGGGGTCTCATCTTGGCTGCCAGAGTCGAGAATAACGATCTCGTCTACCAGATCCCCTAAAGAGGCAAGACATTTGCGCAGATTATCGGCTTCATTCTTGACGATCAGAACGGCAGCCAGCGTCGGTTTTTTCACGAATGTGGGCTCACGGTTATTGCCCAGCAGGTGGGGCATGCTCGAATGGGCGCTTATTCTAGCCTAAAAGTGGGCCAAGGTCTGTGCTTGGTCAGGGGGAGTGAGAGCGTGATCGCGAAGATCTGCCGTCACTTGTGCCGCCCGCGTTTGGGTTTAATCTAGCGCGCTGCATCTTAGCTCATGAGAGTAATCCGTCTGGGTCTAGCGACCCAAGGCTGCGGCGGCAGCGATGGATCTTCTGTTATTTATCCAGCCGCTCTTGGGGCATAATCTCGCCCAGTGATGATTAATGACCGGGTTCGCCCCGAGAGAAAAACCTAATGAAGATATTGGTGATCGGCCCCTCTTGGGTCGGTGATATGGTGATGTCCCAGAGCCTCTATAAGGCAATTAAAGCCAATCACCCTGAGTGTGAATTGCATGTGATGGCGCCATTATGGTGCTGCGATTTATTGACGCGGATGCCAGAGGTGGATCGCGCCATTCCAATGCCAATTGGTCATGGGGATCTCAAATTACTCGCCCGCCGCCGTCTCGGTAAGCAGCTGGCGGCCGAACAGTACGATCAGGCGATCGTGCAGCCTAACTCGATGAAATCGGCGCTGATCCCATGGTTTGCTAACATTGCGCTGCGCACTGGCTGGAAAGGTGAGCACCGGTTTGGACTACTCAATGACTTGCGCAGCAACAAATCGGCTTTTCCACTGATGGTGGAAGGCTATTTGGCGTTGGCGTATCCCAAGGCGCAGATGCAAAGTCAGGCCGATATTCCGGCCATTCCTCATCCGGCGCTGCATGTTGATCTGATTAACCAAAGTCAGGTGATGGAGCGACTTGGGTTAGATGGTGCGAGGCCCGTATTGGTGCTCTGCCCGGGCGCCGAGTTTGGCCCCGCCAAGCGTTGGCCCGAGGGGCATTACGCCGATGTGGCTCAGCAGCACCTCGATGAGGGGTGGCAGGTGTGGATCTTTGGCTCTAACAAAGATGTACCGGTCGCCAATATCATTCGAGAGCGGGTCAATCCGCTCACCCGCCCCAATTGCCATGTGTTAGCGGGTAAGACCAGCTTGCACGAAGCGATTGACCTGATGGCGCTGGCAGGCCGAGTGATCGCCAACGATTCTGGCTTGATGCACATTGCCGCCGCGCTCAATCGGCCACTGGTGGGGGTGTATGGCTCTACCTCGCCGCGCTACACCCCACCACTGGCAGATCGGGTTGAGATTGTTCACACCGATATTGAGTGCCGTCCTTGCTTCAAACGTACCTGCAAATTTGGTCACCTCAAATGCCTGACGGAGTTGGCCCCAAAACAGGTCATGGATGCCTGTAAAAAGTTGGAGCAGAGCCAGTAAGATGCCGTACCGCTTGCTCTATAACCTGCTGATCCATCTGGGATTACCACTGGCGTTGCTCGCACTTTACCGACCCAAGAGAGGGAAGTTGGGCTTTGGCAAACGCTGGGCCGAACATGTGGGCCGACTCCCGGCCACTGGCCAAGAGGCGCCATTGTGGATCCATGCGGTGAGTGTAGGGGAGGTGCTCGCCATCTCGCCTCTGATCCGGGCCCTTAACGCTGCGCAACCGTCTTTGCCGATCTTGCTTACCACCACTACCCAAACCGGTGCAGCGCAGGCGGCAAAGCTTGGGGATCTGGTGGTGCATCGTTATGCGCCACTTGATTATCCTTGGGCGATTGGCGCTTTTCTCAATACCTGCCAGCCACGGGCGCTTTGGGTGGTGGAGACCGAATTGTGGCCCAATTGGCTAGCCGCGTGTGACGCACGGCATGTGCCGGTGACCATTATTAATGCCCGTCTTTCTGAGCGATCTTGTCAGCGTTATGCTCGCTTTCATGGGGCCTTCGATACCTTGAGTCGGCCACTGACGCATCTGCTTTGCCAACATCAAGAGGATGCAGAGCGCTTTGCTCGCCTTGGTATTGGCCGTGCGCGGTTAGCGGTAACAGGATCTATCAAGTTTGATATTCAGTTTGGTGATGAGGTGCAAACACAAGGACGAGCCTTGCGCCAGTTATTGGGGGTAGATCGGCCAGTGTGGATTGCAGCTAGCACCCATCAAGGGGAGGATGAACAAGTGTTAGCCGCCTTTGATCTGTTGCTGGCGCGGCATCCGAACGCCTTGTTGATATTGGTGCCCCGTCACCCCGAGCGATTTGATCGAGTGGCGCAGTTGTGCGCCCCTTATGGTTGCATTCGGCGCACTCATTGCCAGGCGCAGGGTGCTCGGGTGGGGGTAGACCACAAGGTTTATCTTGGCGATACCATGGGCGAGCTGCCGTTGATGCTTGCGGCGGCAGATGTCGCATTCGTTGGGGGAAGTTTGGTTAACGTGGGTGGCCACAATCTCTTAGAACCAGCGGCATTGGGTAAACCGTGCTTAAGTGGCCCCACTTACTTCAACTTCAGCGATATTACCCGCCAGCTGGTCGCGCAGGGTGGCGCGGCCATCGTGACCGATGCGGCCGAATTAGGCGAGCAGCTGAACCAACTGTTTGAGCACGAGCCAGTTCGACGGGCAATGGGTGAGCAGGCCCGGGCCGTGGTGCTACGCAATCAAGGGGCATTGGCGCGGACCCTCTCCCACTGTTTAGCGGCGCTAGAAAATGACTAAATGGCTCCTCACCTAGGCTGGATGCGGAGTCAGGTGATGGGTTGGGATGATTAAACTTTGAGCGCTCGTTGACTGGCGAGCCCGACAATTGCAGATAAAATTGGAGGGCGGTACACCGTTCAAGGAGAGCGAAGATGGCTGGATACAAACCAGATTACGATTACCCCGATGAAGAGTGGGATCGGGAATTTTGGGAAGAGGAGCTCGATGAGTGGGAAGATGAGGGTTGGGAAGATAATGACCCTTTCGATAACCGATGAGTCAGCATGTTAGATCAGTATTTTGAATAAGCAGGCGGGTCACAAACCCGCCTGTTTTGTTTATCGAGTTCACAACATTGATGTAACACCCTTGGTCTATGTTAAGCCACTGAGTAAAATAAGCAGCTCAAATGACCCTCAAGGATGATTATGCGACTCACCATCATGCTGTTGGCCGCCCTATTGGGCGGTTGCGTTGCTAACGATGATCCGTGCGAGCAGGTATGGAGTGAGATTGGGGAGGCCGACGGCAAGCTGGGATTTACCGCTGAACGGGTTGAGGTTCATCAAACGCAGTGTGGTGACAAGGTTGAGGTCAAACTCTGGATACAGGGCTATCAAAAGGGTTTGGCCTGGTATTGCCGTCCTGAACATCTTTATCTAGCGGGTCGCGCGGGCAGTGAATACCGAGGTATTTGCCCTAACGATAGTCAGGCTCGCAGATTGTTTGCGCAGGGTCGCCAAGGCTGGACCGATCAATGAGGCCAAATGGTGGTGGGGCGATCGGGTGATCGCGGGCACATCACGCGCAGATATGGTTACATTTCGCCGGTGGTTTACGGATAATCAACCGAATTTTAACTTAACACGCAAAAATCTCTGGATGGTGCCGTTGTGACGTCGAGATTGACAGTACCCCTCACCCCATTATGTGGGTGGCAAGCTCCTAACGAGTGCGAGTTGCCCGCACATCTGCGCCCTTGGCTGTTAGATGCGGGCTCCATGACTCAGCGTTTGCGCCAATATCATCGTCATTTTTCGTTGGAGTGGGTGGGCAATTATCCTGTCGCCCTCGGTGTTGACGAGCAGTGGCTGGTGGATTCAGCCACGCCGATGGGAACCTGCCGAGAGGTGATCTTACACGGTGATCGTGGACCGGCTGTGTTAGGGTGGACGCTGTTTGCCGATGGAGCGGGGCAAGGGAGTGGCATTGCGCTACTTGGTAACCAGCCATTGGGTGAGCGGGTTTTTGCCAAGGGACCTGCCCGCCGAGATCATCTGCAGCTGGCCCGTTTTAATCTCGCCGCTAACTCACACCATCCTGCCACCTCTGTGTGGGGGCGTCGTTCTCGGCTGTTTTTAGGGCCGTGGCCCTTGCTGGTGCACGAGCTACTATTGCCCGATCTCGTCTATGACAAGGAGCTGGAGTGAATCTGTTAACCAAGGAGCGGGGACTGGCTTATATACAATTGGCCCGCGTAGATAAACCCATCGGTTCTCTGTTGCTGCTGTGGCCTACCTTGTGGGCGCTATGGCTTGCGGCAGGGGGCTTGCCAAATGTTTGGGTATTGAGCGTATTTGTCGTGGGGGTGTTTCTGATGCGCTCAGCGGGATGCGTTATTAATGACTATGCCGATCGCAACTTTGACGGCCACGTCAAACGTACCGCTGCCCGCCCTTTGCCAAGCGGTAAAGTGGATCCTCGCGAGGCATTAGTCCTGTTCTTAGGGTTAGTGATCATTTCATTTGGTTTAGTGCTGACGCTCAATCCACTCACGGTGGGGCTATCGTTTGGTGGCCTGTTATTGGCGGTGAGCTACCCCTTCATGAAGCGGTTTATCTCCAATCCCCAGCTGGTGCTTGGTATGGCGTTTTCTTGGTCGATCCCGATGGCTTATGCGGCACAAGCCGGGGCGCTACCGCTGGTGGCTTGGTTGTTATTTTTCGCCAATCTACTGTGGACCATCGCTTACGACACTCAATACGCCATGGTGGATCGAGATGACGACCTCAAGCTTGGCCTAAAATCTAGCGCCATCTTATTTGGCCGCTATGACAAGCGGATGATTGGGGGGTTGCAGCTGTCAACGCTGTTATTGCTATTGGCGGTCGGGCAGTTGATGGCGCTGGGACAGAGCTATTATTGGGGGCTGCTGGGAGCTGCGGTGTTATTTGTCTACCAGCAACGACTGATCCGTGAGCGACAGCGAGAAGCCTGTTTTCAGGCCTTTCTTAACAATAATTATGTGGGGGCGCTGGTGTTTATGGGGTTGGCGCTCGATTACCTGCTCAGATGAGATCCCCGCTAACAAAGAAGGCCGCATCGTGCGGCCTTCTTTATTTGAGGTTGTGGTTTAATCTTGATTTCCCGCAGCAATGGTGCGGCGGATCTTGTTGCTTAGCAGCGGCACAATGTTATTGACCAACCCTTGAACCCGTTCAAGATCAGGTTTGCTCTCACAAGAGAGATAACCTTCTTTGCGCAGGGTATTGATCAAGGTGCTAAAGAGTTTTTGGTCAAAGAACTCGGGGGCATTGATGCCATGTAGCGTGCCAAGTCGTTCAGCCATCATCAAGCCATCCGCTTCGAGCTGCTCGGCTTCAATGGCAGGCTGGGTCAGCACTCGGGTAAGCACGATGGCGTAGCGTTGTAGGGTCTCTTGAATGCTCTGAGCCAGCAATAATAGACGCATTTGGTTCGCTGGGTTGACCCAGTAGCCACCATCACGGATATCGATCAGTTGCTGGACTTGCAGCGCGCCGAGCAGGCTATCGACTAGCTCAGGGAGTTCGTCGATCTCATAACGCAAAAAGAGCTCTGTCTTGAGCAGCGGATAGATCTCAATACAGCGCGCGATCAGCTCATCGCGGCAGATGCCTTCACAATGCTCGATGAGTGCCGCGACCAGCGATGGCATGGTAAAGAGGTGGAGGATATTGTTGCGGTAGTAGGTCAATAAGATGGCTTGATAGCGGTCTAGGCTGATGATTTGGCCGAGCTTATCTTCATTAACCTCGAACTTGTTGAGAGCCAGCGCCTCATCTAATAGGGTTTTGGCGTCTTCATCTGGCAGGGTGCTTTGAGCGCTATAGGGCACCGCTTTGAGTAGATCCAGATAGGTGTTGAGCTGCCCCTGCAATTCGTCGCGGGTCAGAGCGTGGCGCTCCGCTGCTAGTAGTGCCAGCGAGCTTAGGGTCAGGCCATTGACCGCGGCGGCAGAGTTGATGCGAGTCATCAATCGCTCAGCCAGATCATTGACCGTGGCGGCCATCCATTCTGGACGCTCTTCTGTCCCAATGTGCTGTTTCCAGTCTGGGATGTGTTCATTGAGGTAGTTATTAAGAGTCAGTGGCTCACCAAAATTGACGAAGCCGCGGCCATAGTTACGCAGCTTGCGCAAGATGCCGAGAACTTGCCAAACACTCTCTTTTTCTTTGCGGCTACCTTTGAGTTCGCTGTGGTAGGTGTTGACCTCCATCACATGCTCATAGCCTAAATAGACCGGCACCAAGGTAACGGGGCGATCTAATCCACGCATCATGGTTTGCAGCGTCATGGCCAGCATGCCCGTTTTAGGCGGCAGCAAGCGCCCCGTGCGTGATCGGCCCCCTTCGGTGAAGAACTCAACGGAATAACCTTTTGCAAACAGCAGATTCAGATATTCGCGAAAAACCATGCTGTAGAGGGGATTACCCTTAAAGGTGCGGCGAATGAAGAAGGCGCCGCCATGGCGAAAGATCGGGCCTGCTGGCCAGAAATTAAGGTTAATACCTGCCGCAATATGGGGCGGCACCATCCCTTGGTGATAGATGACGTAAGAGAGCAGCAGGTAGTCCATATGACTACGATGGCAGGGAATATAGACTATTTCGTGCCCCTCTTGCGCTAGCTGACGGACCTTTTCGGCGCCGTTTACTGAGAGACCGCGATAGAGTTTGTTCCATAACCAACCAAGAAAACTCTCACCAAGGCGGATCAGCCGGTAGGAGAAGTCAGAGGCAATCTCATCCATATAGCCGTGGGCACGTTTTTGCGCCTTCTCAAGGCTGATCCCTTCTCGTTGGGCCTCTTCTTCAATCGCGTGTTGAATCGCGCTCGAATCCAGTAGCTGTTTGAACAGCAGGTTGCGGTTCGGCAGCTTAGGCCCCGTTGCAGCCAATTGCTGACGACTGAAATGGGTGCGAGCTACCCGCGCTAATTTGTGAGCAATAGCCTCATCGGTACCGTGCTTGTCGGCCATGTAGCGCAAGGAGAGCGGGGGCGAAAAGCGCACTAAATTCTCGCGACCTTTGAGGATCACGATCAGTGCTTTTTTCAGCAAATTTGGCGCCAAGCTACTGATGACATTGAGGCCGGCGGCCTCTTCTCCCTCTCGGCCAGGGGCTCGTCCCCAAAACAAGGTGACGGGGACGACCTGAATATCAAGATCTGGGTCTTGTTTGTGCCGATCCAGCAGCTGGTGAAACTCTTGCAAAAAAGGCAGCGGCTTGCTGCGTTTGCCAAATAGGGGTGGCGGACGATCAAGGCAGACATAACGGGGCAGCTGTTGGCCGTTTAGTTCAAGTGGCGTAAATGGGCCGGGTAGGCCGAGATCTTCACAGCACTGCTGCAACGTCATTAAATCGGTGATCGAACTGGTTTTCAGGGCGTAGACGATCGGTCTGGCCGGGTCCAGATTGAGCTCAGTAATAGGGTTTTCTGGCAGGCTTTTGTGATTGACCAAGCCATTGACCGGCCACTGCAAGATGGCTCTGGATATGTTCTGCCCTAGGGACATGGGTGTCTGCTCTCCAAAAAATGCGGCGTGAGCATAGCAAATCGCCGCGGCCTTGTCGCCGAGAGGTACGATGAGTCGGCAGCGCCGGACAAATACGTGCTAAATGGGGCTGTGGCTATGACAAATATGCGCTGCGCCTTGCCTTGGCTCGCACACTGTATATACTGCCAGTGTGCTGTATAAAAAAACAGGTGCCAATGCTATGAAACCCCTTACCGCCCGCCAGGCCGAAGTGCTGGAGCTTATCAAGGTCAATATGAGTGAGACCGGGATGCCGCCAACCCGTGCCGAAATTGCCCAAAAGCTGGGTTTCAAGTCGGCCAATGCGGCTGAAGAACATTTAAAGGCCCTGGCTAAAAAAGGGGTCATTGAGATTATACCGGGCACCTCTCGCGGTATTCGTTTGCTACTTGAGGAAGAGGTGGTACTTGAAGAGAGCGGTTTACCGCTGATCGGCAAAGTCGCTGCGGGTGAACCTATTCTCGCCCAAGAGCATATCGAGAGCCACTATCAGGTTGATCCTACGCTGTTCCATCCGCGGGCTGATTTTTTGCTGCGGGTACAGGGTATGAGCATGAAAAATATCGGCATCCTAGATGGTGACCTGCTAGCTGTGCACAAGACCCAAGAGGCCCGTAATGGCCAAGTGGTGGTGGCGCGTTTAGATGATGATGTCACAGTTAAACGCTTTCAGCGCAAAGGTAGCCAAGTATGGCTACTGCCAGAGAATGAAACGTTAGCCCCCATTGAAGTGGATCTCTCTTGTCAGCAGCTCGCTATTGAAGGGCTTGCGGTGGGCGTTATCCGTAACGCTGATTGGATATAGTCATTGGCTATAAATGTCTCGTTTATCGTTGTGCTACACCACTGCCTCTTTGGAGGCGGTGGTGTTTTGCAGGCTCATAACGGTCTGCTATAACGGGCCATTATAGCGGGCCACTATAACAGGCCACTATAACAAGGCTCGTTGAGATCCGATCTAGCAAGAGGCGTACGTGGTGGCGGTGGTGTCTGGGTGAGTTGCAAATCCGCTAATCGGGATAAATGCTCATTTGCTTGGGGTGCCATGTACGCGCTTGGCTCGCTATTGTGGGTTATTGATCTTAATTAAATAGGTCTCTAGTAATGATGAAGCTCCGTTACCCTCTGCTTTTTCTACTACTCATTGGCGGCCTGATCCTCGCTATCTATGCTACCCAGCCCGCACAACCAGAGTTCGCTGACTATTACCCTGCAGGGCGAGATATCAATGACTTTGCTCTAACAGATGCCAATAACCAGCCCTTTACGCCTGCCAGTTTGCATGGGCATTGGACCTTGCTGTTTGTGGGTTACACCTTTTGTCCCGATATTTGCCCTACGACCTTGGCCGATTTGCGCTCAATTTATGCTGAGCTTAAACAGATAGCCCCTACCAGTCAGGTGGTGTTTATTTCGGCAGATCCCCAGCGCGATACCCTCCCTCGGCTTAAAACCTACACCGCCTTTTTTAATCCCGAATTCAAGGCTGCAACCGCCCCTCACGATAAGCTGTTTCCCTTCGTGCGTAATTTAGGGTTGGTTTACGCCATCGTTAATACGGGTAAGCAAGATTATATGGTCAATCACTCCGCCTCCATTGTGCTGATTAACCCCCAAGGCAAGCTGCAGGGAGTATTTCGCCCGCGGGTGGTGTCAGGGCAGGCGCCAAGGGTTCAAATGGCGGCATTGCTCTCTGACTTTTCCCGCATGCTGACACTGGCAGGCCATTGAACGTGATATCTCCGGCCCACTGGTGGCGCGATCCAGCTCGCCACCGCGCGGTGTTTGCCCTCGCGCTACCGATGGTTTGCTCCAATATCACCACCCCGTTGCTTGGGCTGGTGGACACCTGGGTGATCGGTCATCTTGGGCACGCGTGGTTTTTAGGCGGTGTGTCAGTTGGGGCGACCTTGATCAATCTCATCTTCTGGTTGCTGGGTTTTTTGCGGATGTCGACCACGGGATTAACCGCGCAAGCGCAAGGGGCGGCGGACGGTCAGGCCCAGCTTGATACCTTGTTACGGGCGCTTGGGTTAGCGATAGCCATAGGAGGGGGGCTGTTATTGTTGCTCTTCCCTTTGCTTTCGCAGCTCATCGCCTTAAGTGGTGGCTCGGCTGAGGTGCAGTTTTATGCCGGCCAATATGTAGCGCTGCGGATCTGGAGTGCACCCGCGGCGCTGTGCAATTTAGTGATCATGGGTTGGCTACTCGGTATGCAAAATGCCCGCAGTCCAATGGTGATGCTGATCTTCACCAATTTGGTCAATATGGCGCTCGATGCCTTGTTTGTGTTAGGACTCGGTTGGCAGGTGCAGGGGGTGGCTGCAGCCTCGGTGTTAGCCGATTACGGTGCGTTAGTGGTTGGCATTTGGCTGGTGCGCCGTCAATTGCAGCAACTGGCACCCTCCGTGTGGCAAGGAGGTTGGCAGCGCTGGCGACAACTGGCACCGATGAGGCGGTTGCTGGGTCTAAATCGCGATATCTTTTTGCGATCCCTCTGTTTGCAGCTTTGTTTTGCCTTTATGACCTTGCAGGGGGCCCGGTTAGGAGATGTGGCGGTTGCGGCTAACGCAGTATTGCTTAACTTTTTAATGCTGATTTCTTTTGGGTTAGATGGCTTTGCTTATGCGGTCGAAGCCATGGTAGGCCGTGCGATTGGTCTGCGAGATCGGCAAAAACTGCGAGAGGCCATCGTGCTTAATGTGGGTTGGGCTGCCTTCATCGCCGCACTGTTTACCCTTGGTTTTGCTGTATTGGGCCGCACCCTGGTGGAGCAGATAACCGATATTCCTGCGGTGGTGACGGCCGCGAGCCGTCAATTACCGTGGCTGATTGCCATGCCGTTGTTGGCGGTGTGGTGTTTTTTGCTAGATGGGGTGTTTATTGGGGCAACGCGAGCACGGGAGATGCGCAACAGCATGTTGTGGGCCGTCTTTGGCGGTTTTTTTCCGATCTGGTGGCTTTGTCAGGGGTGGGGTATTGCCGCATTGTGGGCAGCAATGGCCGCACTGATGGTGGGACGAGGCGTGTCGCTTGGGGTTAGTTGCTGGCGGTTGGAGCGTAATGGACGCCTGTTTGACGCCCATTACTGACAGTTAATCACGCTTACATGGCGCCGTCATAACCTAGCTGGCGCCAGCTTTCATAGACGAACACCGAGACGGCGTTAGACAGATTCATGCTGCGACTTTGTGGCAGCATTGGGATGCGCAGTCGCTGCTCGAACGGCAAGCTTTCGATAATGTCAGCGGGCAAACCCCGGCTCTCAGGGCCAAACAGCAAGGCATCACCAAGGGCAAATTGTGCTGCCGAATGGGCAGTGCGCCCCTTGGTGGTACAGGCGAAGAGCCGTGTGGGCGCGACGGCAGCCAAAAAGGTCTCATAATTTGGCCAGCGTTTTACCTTTGCAAATTCGTGGTAGTCGAGTCCCGCTCGCTTAACACGCTTGTCATCCCAATCAAATCCAAGGGGCTCGATCAGGTGGAGTCGAAAACCGGTATTGGCACAGAGTCGAATAATGTTGCCAGTATTGGGCGGAATTTCGGGTTGGTAGAGCACGATATCGAGCATAAATAGCTCCTGTATGGGCAGCGAGTGCGGCAGCATACCCAGCACTCGCCTAGATGAAAAGGATCATGCGAGCGGTAATCGAATGGTGATCGTCAGCCCAGTGGGGGGATTATTTGAGGCCATGATGGTGCCACCATGGCGGTGGATGGCCTCCGAGGCGATAGCCAGCCCCAATCCTGTGCCACCCGTTTTAGCATTGCGGGCATCATCAACGCGAAAGAAGGGCTGAAACAGCAGGGTTTGCAGCTGGTGAGGCACGCCGGGTCCATCATCTCGAATGATCATGACCCACTCTAACCCTTCCCGATACCAGTCGACCCAGATGAACTCATCGGCATATTTCAGAGCATTTCGCAGTGGATTTTCCACCGCGCGGGCCAGTAGTTCTGGCCACATTTGGATGGCATCAACGGGTAAAGGGGGCAGCCGAAGCTGTTTGCCACGTTGGTTAGCCTCAAACATGGCATCTTCGAGGATGGGTTCGAGCAGTGCAGCAAGCGGCAGTATCTCTGGCGCTTCAACATGTTGCTGTACCCGCGATAGGTCGAGCAGGTCACCGATCAATTTATCCAGTCGGCCGATCTCTGATCCGATACGCGCCAGTTCGTTGCTATCACCTTGCTTGCGGCGGATCAATGCCTGTGCCAATTGCATGCGGGTTAAGGGGCTACGTAACTCATGAGAGATATCCGATAACAGCTGTTTTTGCTTTTGGATCATGTTCTTGAGCGTATCAACCATGTGACTGACGCTATCTGCTAGCTGGCCAATCTCATCACCTCGCCCCAAGTTGGGGATCTGCATCTCTAAATTGCCGGCAGCGAGCTGGGACACCGACTTTTGTAATTGCAAGATGGGGCGAGTGAGTCGCCAAGCCAGTAGCAAACACAGGGGGGTGCTGACCAGCATTGAGATGGCCAGAATGTGGAGTGGATGGTCTAGCACTTGAATAAACAAAAACAGATAGGGATTTTCAGCATCTAGGCCGAAATAGACATGGTAGCGATGACCATGGTGCTTCATTAAGAAGGGGCCCGCGATCGCCTTGCGATTTTCGTGACCCAGCATGGGGTGAGCCGCACTGTCTGCATCCACCATGAACCGCACGACAAACTTGCGCGGGGGAGTGGTGGATTGGATTTTCCCTTGTTCATCGCGAATGTACACGTTGTCTACGGGTAACATGGCAATCTTATCCATCACCTTGGCAAGATCGAAATCTTGATCGGGCACCGCACTATTGAGCAGAGTCTGCACATTGTTTTGCATGCGCGCCGCCTCGTGGGTCGGCAATGGAATTTGGTTGCGCGGATCCAGCGTCGGTAAGCTGATCACGGCTGCTAGGATCAACAGCAGCATGAACCAGAACCAGAGAAAAATATGGGTCGATAGCCCATGAAGGGCATTAGGGCTCTTTATTCTTGCTCTAGCCACAGATAACCACGCCCCCGTACCGTTTTAAAGCGAGGTTGGCCATCCATCCGTTCGGGCAATTTCTTGCGCAAATTACTGAGATGCATATCAATGGCGCGGTCGAACGCTTCTAGCTTTTTGCCGAGAACCTGTTCTGAGAGGTGGCTTTTAGTGACAATTTGACCGGGATTACGCAGCAAGCACTCAAGTAATGCAAACTCAGTGGCGGTTAACTCCAGTAGTTGCGCTCCGCAACGGGCTTGCTGGAGACCGGGTTGTAATACGATATCCATAAAATGAATTTCATCGCAGGCACTCCCCCGTTGGAGCGGCGTACTATGGGTACGCCGTAAAATCGCCCGTATTCTGGCCAGTAATTCCCTATCGTCGAATGGCTTGGCAAGATAGTCATCGGCCCCAGCTTCAAGACCGCTGACCCGATCGTGGCTATCGCCACGGGCCGTTAACATCAGCACCGGGATATCTTGGGTTTTGCGCAGGGTGGTGAGCATGGCAAAGCCGTTAAGCTTGGGCATCATGACGTCTAGCAGCACCAGATCAAAATGTTGCTCTGCTAGTCGTTGTAACCCCTCTTCACCATCTTCAGCGACGGTGACCTGAAATCCCTCTAGGGTCAGAATTTCGTGTAGGAGTAGGGTTAATTCAAGATCGTCATCGACCAAGAGGATTTTGTTCATCTGGAGTGATTCCGCGGATTTTCGCGCCAAGTTGGCACGGGGGTCAGGGTATAATAAGTTTTTAATTGTCAGAGGAAAGCCAGTTTTGAGCCATCAACAATATTCTCGTTGGGTTACCTTTGCCAGCGTAGCCGCCGTCGCCACAGGAACTGTGCTTATCATCGCCAAGTTAGTGGCTTGGTTAATGACCGATTCATCGAGCTTACTTGCGTCACTGACCGACTCGTTTATGGATGTCAGTGCCTCGGTCATCAATCTGCTGGCCATTCGCTACGCGTTAGCCCCAGCCGATGATGAACACCGTTTTGGCCATGGTAAGGCAGAGTCGCTGGCTGGGCTGATCCAATCTGCTTTTATCAGCGGCTCAGCGCTACTGCTAGTTATGCACGGGATCTCTTCGTTGTTAAATCAAGCGCCAATCTTGCAGCTAGCTGCAGGACTTTGGGTCAGTGCAGGATCGATTGTGCTGACGTTGCTGCTAGTTAGCTTCCAAAGCATGGTGGTGCGCAAGACCAACAGTGTGGCCATCAAGGCCGATATGTTGCATTACCGCTCCGATCTGCTGCTCAATGCGGGCGTGTTGCTTGCATTAGTGCTGGCAGGACAGGGATGGTATTGGGCTGATGGGCTGTTTGCCATCTTAATTGGTTTGTTCTTATTGTGGGGCGCGGGCCATATCGGCTATGACTCGGTGCAGGCTCTACTTGACCGTCAGTTGCCAGCAGAAGATCAGGCGAAAATAATCGCCCTTTGCTGCGATGTAGCTGGCGTTCACGGTGTGCATGATTTACGTACCCGTCAATCTGGTCCAACCCGTTTTGTGCAGCTTCATCTTGAGTTAGATGATCAACTTCCCTTGGTGCAAGCCCATCAGATCGCCGATCAAGCTGAGTTGGCCATACGTCAAGCGTTTGAGCGGATGGATGTGATTATTCACATGGACCCGATCTCGGCACTGACGAGCGAGCTCACCGCCGAATGCACCACAACCCAACCGCACTCACACCTTGAACAACAGTAGGCTGCAACATGGATGAACTGGTTGCCCACACGTGGCAAAAAATTCAGCAAGAAGCACAGTGCATGGCAACGCAAGAGCCCATGCTGGCGAGCTTTTTTCACTCCACCATTCTTAACCATAAAAATTTACGCTCAGCGCTGAGTTTTCAGTTAGCGAACAAGTTAGACAGCGCTACCATGCCTGCCATTGCGCTGCGCGAAGTGATTGAGTTAGCACTGCGCAGTGAGCCCGGACTACTGGCGGTCGTCGCTGCCGATATCTGCGCCGTACAGCAGCGAGATCCGGCCGTCGATCTTTTTTCTACACCGCTGCTTTATCTTAAGGGCTTTCATGCCTTGCAAGGTTATCGGGTCGCTAACTGGCTATGGAGTCAGGGACGCCGCTCATTAGCGCTCTATTTGCAGAACCAAATTTCGGTCGTCTTTGGGGTCGATGTGCACCCTGCTGCTCGGATTGGTAAAGGCATCATGTTTGACCATGCCACAGGGATCGTGATCGGTGAGACCGCGGTTATCGAAGATGATGTGTCTATTTTGCAAAACGTGACCCTGGGCGGGACGGGTAATGAGAGCGGTGATCGTCACCCTAAGATCCGTGAAGGCGTGATGATTGGAGCCGGCGCTAAAGTCCTTGGCAATATTGAAGTGGGCAGAGGCGCTAAAATTGGCGCGGGAAGCGTGGTGATAAACCCAGTGCCACCCCATACCACGGTTGTAGGGGTTCCTGCCAAAATTGTTGGCCGTCCGGGGTGCGATAAGCCGTCATTGGATATGGATCAGGGACTTGGGTCCCTTGACTCCGGCCATCTAGCCCCTTAATTCAGGGGAGTGAGAGCGCCTATGTCAACGTGGTCAATCGGCGCAATAAACCGGCTAAATCGATCAGCGCTGACGGGTGTTGATCCGATTTAAGGGGGGGTGCGAGAAAAATAGACGCATATTTAGACAATTCAGTGCCAGATCACGCAATTTGCAGTGCACTGGCTTGTTTGTGCTAATGCGCTCGATGTATGCTGACTCTACGCGCTCGAATCGCCCTTGTGGGCATCGCAATTGAACAAATAGGTACACATATGTCATTAGAAGTCCTTGAGCAACTTGAATCCAAAGTACAATCCGCTGTTGATAACATCGCCCTGCTGAAAATGGAGTTGGACGAGTTAAAAGAGCAAAACGGTAAACTGCAAGATGAAAATAGTCAGCTGCGTACCGAGCACGTAGCATGGCAAGAACGTTTGCACGCGTTGCTAGGTAAGATGGATCAGATGGGCGAAGCTATCTAATCTGTCAGCATCAAGCAGCATTAAAAACGGGCCACTCCATGAGTGGCCCGTTTTGTTGTTGCTAGCACTTAAAACTAAGCACTTAAAATTTAGAACCAAAAATCTAGAGCGCCAGCAGCTGTTTGACTGCCATTTCAATCCCATCTGCCGCTTCAACAATGTTGTTAGCCAGCATATAAGCTGGGGTAGAAATGACCTTGCGTTGCTGATCCACGACACATTCATTCACCGGGCAAGATTGATGATGGCCACCCATGGCTTCAATCGCCTTGGCGGTATCTTCATCATGACCAATGGTTGCCAGAGTTCCTGCGCCATAAATAAGTGGGATCATGGTAGGGGAAATGCAAATGTAAGCCGCCGGTTTATTTGCCTTGGCAAAGCTGCGGCAGGCTTTTAGCACATCAGGTTGGATCTGAGCGTCAGCCCCCTGGATTGCAAAATCGCACAAATTCTTGGCGGCGCCAAAGCCACCAGGCACCAGCAACGCGTCGTAATCGGCGGCATCTAGCTCAGCGACATCTTTGATTTGGCCGCGGCAAATACGGGCCGCCTCAACCAGTACGTTACGGCTCTCTCCCTCGCTTACGGTACCGGTTAGATGATTGATGACATGAAGTTGTGGGATGTTGGGTGCAAAACATTGAACAGTCGCGCCCTGGCGAGCTAGCGCCAGTAGGCTAATAACGGCTTCATGAATTTCAGTTCCGTCCAATACGCCACAGCCACTCAAAATCACCGCTACTTTTTGCATGGTTTGCTCCTTTGTTGTTGAAAATCAGCGTGAAGACCCATTGTTGTGTTTATGTATGGTTATCGCTGGTGATCCATAGGTCAAGTCATCTTATTGAGCGTGAATTGCTTCGCTTTGGATCCTGTTGCTGTACTCCCTTAAATCTTTTTCCACATTGATCGAGATCACTTTAATCCTATTTTCATCTATCTGATAAATTTTAAGTCTTTGTTTTGTAATGATATTTCAGTTATTGTGCACAGCTTTGACACTGCTGGTTGCGTAGCCGGCGATTTTTGAACACAGACTTATCCACAGATTTAGTGGTGCAGATGAGATGTTGAGGGTGGCATTACATCCCTTGGTGTGAAGGGGCCGCTGTGGCATCCTAGCCGCTATTTATCTTTGGCAGGACGATTTCATGGCCTCTAGCAATCCTCTTATTCTGGTCGATGGCTCTTCTTATCTTTATCGTGCTTTCTATGCCTCTCAGCAGGCGGATCTGCGCACATCGACTGGTTTACCAAGTGGTGCCGTCCGTGTCATGGCGAGCATGATGCGCAGCTTGCAAAAGCAATACCCTGATTGTCATGTCGCCGTGGTGTTTGATGCCAAGGGCAAGACTTTTCGTGACGATCTCTATTCTGAATACAAAGCTAACCGTCCTAGCATGCCGGACGATCTGCGCAGTCAGGTTGGCCCTATCCACCAGATGATTAAGGCAATGGGTTTTCCCTTTTTGATGGTTGAGGGGGTTGAGGCCGATGATGTCATTGGTACCTTGGCCCGTCAGGCAACGGAAAAACAGTTACCCGTGGTGATCAGCACGGGTGATAAGGATATGGCCCAGCTGGTCTCTGACCATGTCTCCTTGATCGATACCATGAAAGATATAAAGACCGATCGGGAAGGGGTGATCGAGAAGTTTGGTGTGCCGCCCGAGCTCATCATCGACTATCTGGCCCTGATGGGTGACAAGGTCGACAACATTCCTGGCATGACGGGTGTCGGCGAGAAGACCGCGCTGGCTCTGCTGCAGGGGATTGGCAGCATCGACCAGATTGCCGCCAACCTCGACAAGGTGGCCGCGCTTGGTTTTCGTGGCTCGAAGGCGTTTGCCGACAAGTTTCGCGAGCAGAAAGAGCAGGTGCGCCTCTCCTATGTACTCGCCACCATCAAGACTGATGTGATCTTGGATCAGGATTTGGAACAACTGCTGCTTAAGCCGATCGACAAGGCGTCCCTGCTGGCGGTCTACCGCGAATATGAGCTGCGCAACCTGATCAAGGAGCTGGAGTCTGGTGATGAAGAGGGCAGCGAGCGTGCTGGACAGGTCGAGGCTGGCGATGACAGTGCCGCGCCGGTTGCCGCCATCGAAACCGACTACCGCTGCATTCTGGACGAAGCCGAGTTTGACGGTTGGCTGGAGCAGTTGAAAGCGGCACCGCTGTTTGCCTTCGATACCGAAACCACCAGTCTTGACTATATGGAGGCGCGAATTGTCGGTGTCTCCTTCGCAGCTGAACCGGGCAAAGCTGCGTACGTGCCATTTGGTCACGACTATCTTGGCGCGCCAGTACAGCTGAGCGAAGCGGTGGTGCTCGGTAAGCTCAAGCCGCTGCTAGAAGATCCGACTCAGCGTAAAGTTGGGCAAAACCTTAAGTACGATCGTAACGTGCTGCTTAACCATGGCATCGACCTGCAAGGTATTGCCTACGACACCATGCTCGAATCCTATGTGCTCAACTCCACTGCCACTCGTCACGACATGGATTCGCTGGCCAAGCGCTACCTCGGGGTCGAGACCACTTCTTTTGAAGATATTGCGGGTAAAGGGGCCAAGCAGCTCACCTTCAATCAGATTGAGTTAGAGCAGGCAGCCCCCTATGCCGCAGAAGATGCCGATATTACTCTGCGTCTGCATCAGACGTTGTGGAGCCAGCTCGCCGCTGTGCCTGGCCTTGTTCAGGTATTTGAAGACATTGAGTTACCGCTGCTACCCGTATTGGCACGAATGGAGTTACTTGGCACCACGATTGATCCCAAGCTATTACATCAGCAGAGCCAAGAGATCACCCTACGCTTAGCTGAGTTGGAACAGCAAGCCCATGGGCTGGCGGGGCAAGAGTTCAACCTCTCCTCACCCAAGCAATTAGGGGAGGTTCTCTTCACCAAGCTGGGTCTGCCGATCATCAAAAAGACCCCCAAAGGGGCGCCCTCTACAGCAGAAGAGGTGCTGGCTGAGTTGGCGCAGACCTATGAGCTGCCGCGTCTCCTGATGGAGCATCGCGGTCTGGCCAAGCTCAAGTCCACCTATACCGACAAGTTGCCTTTGATGATCAAGCCCCAAACCGGGCGGGTACACACCTCCTATCATCAAGCCATTGCGGCCACGGGGCGGTTGTCCTCTTCCGATCCTAACTTGCAGAATATTCCGGTGCGCAACGAGCAGGGGCGCCGGATCCGGCAAGCCTTTATCCCAAGCGAGGGTTACACATTAGTTGCGGCTGATTATTCACAAATTGAGCTGCGGATCATGGCGCACCTCTCTGGCGATAAGGGGCTACTAACAGCTTTCGCCGAGGGTAAAGATATCCACAAAGCGACCGCTGCTGAGGTGTTTGGCGTAGCACTCGATGCCGTCACTACCGATATGCGCCGTAGCGCCAAGGCGATCAACTTTGGCCTTATCTATGGCATGAGCGCCTTCGGATTGGCCAAGCAACTGGGGATTGGGCGCGCCGAGGCGCAAAAGTATCTGGATCTCTACTTTGAGCGCTATCCAGGGGTGCTGGAGTATATGGAGCGTACCCGCCAACAAGCGCAAGATCAGGGCTATGTTGAAACCCTGTTTGGTCGTCGTCTCTATCTGCCAGAGTTAGCATCCCGTAATGCGGGGTTACGTAAAGGTGCAGAGCGGGCAGCGATTAACGCCCCGATGCAGGGCACGGCCGCCGATATCATCAAGCGTGCCATGATCAACGTAGATTGCTGGATCCGCGGTATTGAGGATGAGTCGATCCGCATGCTGATGCAGGTGCACGATGAACTGGTGTTTGAAATCCGCGAAGAGAAGCGGGAGGAGTACACCGCCATCATCAAGGAGAAGATGTCGGCCGCGGCTGAATTGCATGTGCCCTTGCTGGTTGAAGCGGGTACTGGTGACAACTGGGATCAAGCTCATTGATCAGTGGTCAGCTGTTTTGAACGGCAATATCGCGATATTAATAGCTATATAAGAAGAGAAGCCCAGCATCATGCTGGGCTTTTTACATTTTCAGATCCTATAAGGTCTCTTGCAGATACTCATCCTTGAGTCGGACATAGTTGTCAGCCGAGGTTTTGAGAAAGGCAATTTCGACAGGCTTGAGCGGGCGAGCCTGCTTGGCAGGATTGCCCATATATAGAAAGCCTGACTTAAGTTGCTTGCCTGGTGGGACGAGAGAGCCTGCCCCAATCATCACCTCATCTTCGATGACGGCACCATCTAGAATAATGGCCCCCATACCGACCAGCACCCGATTACCGATGGTGCAGCCATGTAGTATCGCCTTATGACCGACAGTCACATCTTCACCAATGTGTAACGGATGACAATTTAGTTGGCCGACACGCCTACTGGTGACGTGCAATACAGTGCCATCTTGAATATTACTACGAGCGCCGATCTGAATATGATGAACATCTCCCGGAGCCACGACCATCGGCCAGCTGGATATCACCCACCAGTATTGCGCAGAGGTCGATATAAACGCGTTGGCCCAATTGCGGGAATTTTCCTTTATAAGATCTAAATGTGTAATTCATTCGAGCCTCATTCGTGAGAGAGAATCATTGTCCAAGTACGGATTTGTGGATAAGTCTGTATAAAAGCTGTGGGTTGATATGAATAACTAAGATAATGCATTTTTTAGCAATTTAATTGCTTTAAACGCTTGCCAATGTGAGCCAGCTCTCTATAATGCGCCCCATCGACAGGGCAAGCGGC
>JBOFTS010000002.1:0-3118 GCA_051652185.1 Aeromonas sp. | reverse complement strand
ACGTGTATATTTATTTGTTACAAAATCCGAATAGCAACTATAATGACATAATGTTCTCAAAAAATATGAATGGTGCAATCTACGCAGGAACTTACCGTTCTCTTTTTTGTGCAACTAGGACTACGTGCCATGATACGTTCAAGAAAACTAATAAAGGCTTGATCGTACTCATTTAATGGGATTAAATTAAATCATAACTTAGTTTCTATGATATTAATACGAATGACCGACACACCAATAAAAGTGAATATAAAAGTTTATATTTATGAACGTGTTTTTGCAAAATTATACTTTACTGAGCAGTTTTCAGTGTCAAACATCTTTAATCTGCTACTGTTTTGGGAGACGTACTTAAGTTTACATGATTGCCGAATAATTAAAATACTCCGGCTTGTTGTGAAAGAGTGAGTTTTTATTTCATGTCCAAACTGGTTAAAGCTGACGACTAATATTCACTACTGAAAAGTTACGTTCACAGGTAATTTATAATGCAGATTCTAATAGTTTGTCCCAGGTCTGTTTTGTCGTTTTGACACATCGATCCAGTGTAGTTCCACCGAACAAACTACTAAAAACAATGATCGATGAGGTGAATGTAATGGAGTCAGTTACTACTCACACACTACCTTAGTAGAAAATCATCTAGATGTGGCATCGAAGTCTGCTATTCCATAAAGTTTTAAATTAGTAATAAGAGTTCTTATAATATTTATGTATACAAAAATCAGATTTGCTGTGATCAAAACATATGTCTAGCTTACAAAAGATCAAACGATCAGATGGTTGTGAACGCCGGAAACTTTTCTAGTGAATAAACATAACTAGTTTAACTTAACTCTGTAGTTTTATTGTTACGTAGATCTATAAACTGGCGGCACTATGTTAACGCTCCCAAACTATAAAGCTCAACAATATTTATTTTAGTTTCACTGCGTTTAAAGCTCTAAAGGATTTGACAGCGACGACGAAGAACCTGTTGAAGTCTGCTGGATAAATAGTCTTTTCGTTTGGACGAAGATCAGAGAACAACCAATCTGAACGTTATTCATCAGACAAAAATCACGCGTAATTTTGAAACAAAATAATTAAATATCAAACAGTGATATGATGTTATCATGAAAATTTTGTCTTTGTCTATTTTTAGCCAGCATATATCTTTGGTATATCCTGTAACGAGAATCTCTAATTAGTCTCAAAAGCATAAATCAAAAAGTTTTTTAACTCACAACAACATCTAGTTTTTTAAGAAAAATCACCAATCACTACATTTACTTATTAATGCTATTGCTGAGATAAAATAATGTAGAGGAATCAATCTTACCACTCCACCACAATGAACTTCATCAGCCAGTCACTTCAAAACACCAAGATCGATGCTCTTGCCCTATCAAAGCAGGGAAGATGCGTCGCCGCAGTCGACAAATCGCTCGCTCCAGTCATAGAATCCATGACCATGAACAGCAATGACCTTGTCAACTCCATCCGCCCTGGAGCCTACACGAACCCGGAGAATGTCAAGCGCGTTGAACGCCTTGTCACAGAACAGGACTTCGAGTTCCTTTTCCCCAAGCGCAACCCAAGCTACACATATCAGGGATTCCTGATGGCGGTAGGCAAGTTCACCGCTATGTGTAAGAACTACGAAGGTCAGGACTCCGACCAGGTTTGCAAGAAGATTCTCGCCACCACCTTTGCCCACTTCGCTCAGGAGACCGGAGAGCACGCCCCAGGATCCCCTCCTGAGTGGCGTCAGGGTCTGTACTTCGTCCGTGAGTACATGCATACCGAGGAGACCGGAGGCCGATACACCGAAGGTTGTGTCGATCCCAACTGGAACATCTTCTATCCTTGCCCCAAGCTCCCCAACGGCCAGTACAGAAGCTATTTCGGCCGCGGTGCCAAATAACTCTCCCACCCATACAACTATGGCCCCTTCTCCAGCTACATGTTCGGCGACGTGTCTTATCTTCTTGAAGACCCAGCACTCGTCGCGGACACCTGGCTGAATCTCGCCTCTGCCATCTTCTTCCTGGTTAACCCACAACCTCCCAAACCATCTATGCTCCACGTCATCGATCGCACCTGGGTACCCAACGCAGCCGACAAGGCGGCCGGGCGTGTTCTCGGTTTTGGTTCCACCATCATGGTCATCAACGGTGGTCTTGAGTGCGGTCAGAACGCAGAGGTTGCTACCGCTGCCAATCGTATCAAGTATTTCAGTTCCTTCGTCGAGCACTTCAAGCTCCAGATTCCAGCCGACGAACCAACCAGCTGCATTGGAATGAAGTAATTCGATGCCAACAGCTCCGGTGCGGTCAACATCTATCTTGTTCAGAACTGGGACCCCAATAGCTTTTCATGCCAGCTTGTCAACTATGCCACTGCCTTTACACCCATGGATCCTTATGGCTACCGCAGATGTGTCGAACACCACTTCCCATCTGTCCAGGTCATTGAGAACTGCCCAGCTGGTCAGTGCAAGGACATTGCTAACACCAACTGTCCAGAGGCCTAGAATGTTGTTCTTCCTCCAAAACCAGCACCTCCCAGCTTCGGCAACGATACTACCCCTCCTCCCCAACCTCCGGTTGAAAACAACACCACCACACCACCACCAGCCCCTGAAGAGAACAACACTGTCCCAGAGCCAGAGGAGAACAACACACAACCACCGCCTCCCACTGGTGGAGACATTCTCATTAAAGCTGCTGATGTTGAGACTCTAGAGCGCAAAGCTCTTGCTGCAAACAGCAACTCGGCAAACATGTACTGGACTCGTGTTTGGGGTTGGAGCCAAACCCGCCCTAACAACGAGTATTACGAGTGTGAACTTGTCACATGGGGCACTGAGCACCCAGCCTCCGTTAAAGGAAACTACAAGGCATGCCTCCTCTCTCACTTCCCATCAATATCTATTGTTGAAGACTGCTCCGGTCCTAAGTGCGTTGATTATGGGCTTGGTGACACTTCCGTTCCCGAGCCAGAGGAGAACAATACCGTCCCACCTCCAGTTGAAAACAACACCACCACACCACCAGCCCCCGAAGAGAACAACACTGTCCCAGAGCCTGAGGAGAACAACACCACTCCACCTCCCCCACCACCACAGCCTGAGGAC
>JBOFTS010000001.1:0-1373 GCA_051652185.1 Aeromonas sp. | reverse complement strand
AGCTCCAGGCTTGGATGGAATCCAACAAGAACTCATCCCAGACAGAGTACGAGGAGAAGAAGAAGGAGTTCGAGGGTATCATTTATCCCATCATGGCAAAGCATCAGGGTGCTGGCGGTATGCCCGGAGGAATGCCAGGAGGAATGCCAGGCGGCATGCCCGCAGGCTTCCCAGGCGGATTCCCAGGAGCTGGTGGCCCACCAGCAGGCGGCGCAGCTCCAGGAGCTGGTCCGTCCGTAGACGATCTTGATTGATTGCATTAATATTTATAGATTACATTTTGTGCTTCTCCAGACAGAGGGATGGTTAGTCTGTGCACGTCTCCCTGACTCCAGATCTTGTTAGGTCTGTCTAGAGACGAGGCGGTTAAAGTATCATAAGACCACTTCTCGTCACAGTAACGCCGCCGAACAGATGAAGCACCACTGGAAGGTATATTCGTTGAATGCTGCGCACCGATTAACAACTTAAACCCTTTGTCGGACCAGTGTTCTTAAGCACTCTCTTTGTCCTTTGATGATTAAACTTGTTGAGCCTACTTTTGACACTGAGACACGATGCATGAGGATGTATCCATATCCTCATGCCGGGTCGCGCATGTCGAGCCACGACAGGTTACGCGGAGACATGCCGGGACTAGCATATCGAGACACGGAGTTATCCAAATTATTTGACATAATATCTAGCCAGTCGGCAGTATTATCAGTCTTTTTCAACTAAAATAGGCCAGCGCGCTGTTTTTAATCCACCTTGGTGTGCTGTGTCCAATTACCGGGACGGCCGTTCGGCAAACAAGTGGATGTTCAGTTTACCGTATAATGTGTCGTGCGTTTTCCGGCAGCTCTGGCGGTCAAATTTTAATCAACCAAATCTAGCAGTGACCTTTCCTCGCCCACGCAGTCACATGGTTGCTCCACAAAGTCCATACATTGAAGTTGGGTTGATAGATCTCAACATCCATATTCGCCAGCATGGCTTTACAATACTCCAATGCCGACTACACTGTAGTATGATACCTTTTTTCAAGTAAGCCGGTTAGAGATTTTTAAGTTTGGATAAAAGGCGAAGACTTAGTCACACTAAAACACACAATACAAACCAACTGTTGCAGCGACAGAATCTTCTGGTTTGATGTTCTTGTATGAAAAGGCGGACTATTTTCAGGTAGTCAGTAGTACTCATTGCTAATGTCGGAGTTAATATAGTCTCTCTATTATTGGATTACTCAATAACATCGCTTCCATTCATCGATGTTAGCAGGTCTCATAAACAACACAAGTGAATCCAATGAGTTATGAATTAGTAGAAATGTTAAACCAATTAGTATCTTTTTTACTATTACCATTTCCGTGAATGCTTCTGATAGTATTGTT